>NZ_CP033068.1:0-616902 GCF_003668995.1 Flavobacterium sp. 140616W15 | reverse complement strand
AATAAGAGAACCAAAAGTTATCTTAGACAAGAACCCATTATTACTATTACTTCACGGATACGGTAGCAACGAAGAGGACTTATTCTCTTTTGCAACCGAACTTCCTGATAATTACTACGTTATTTCTGCAAGAGCACCTTATGACTTACAATACAATAGTTATGCTTGGTACGCAATTAATTTTGATGCAGATCAAAACAAATTTTCTGATAATGAACAAGCTAAAACATCACGTGATTTAATTGCAAATTTCATTGACGAATTAACTGCAAATTATCCAATTGACCCTAACAATATAACGTTAATTGGTTTTAGCCAAGGATCAATTTTAAGTTATGCAACAGCACTTTCTTATCCTGAAAAAATTCAGAGAGTAGTTGCAATGAGTGGCTATTTTAATGACGAAATCATTAAAGATGGTTATGAGAAAAACGACTTCAAAAACTTAAAAATATTTGCTTCTCATGGAACTGTAGATCAGGTAATACCTATTGATTGGGCTAGAAAAACACCTGCTATTTTAGAAAAGCTAAATATTCCTGTTACCTATAAAGAATATCCTGTTGGCCATGGAGTTGCTCCTCAGAACTTCTTTGATTTTAAAAATTGGTTGGCGCAATAGTTTACATTTACAATATTCAGTCACAGTTTTCAGTATAAAAACATAATAATGGGAATAAACGATTTAAAGGATTTTATCCTACCAGCAATATTAATCGCTGCTGGTCTTTTTATAAAAAACACTAAAGATCCAAACTTTCAAACTTCTAAAAAATACTGGAAAGTATTATTCATTTTAGGAATTCTGAATCTATTAATGAAGTTGTACCTTATGTTCTTTCTATAATAAGTGATTTATATTACTTAAAAAGTTTTCAATTTCACAACTTCGATTTCTATCAACATTATTAAATTATCACATCTTTAAGTTTAAATAACAAACTTAAAATCAAACAAATACAAAGGGTTTAAATATTTTATTTAAATCCTTTTTTTGTTAAACAATATCTTAATCAACAACGATAGCAATGTCTTAATGAATAAAATAATAAAAATGGAGATGAATACAACAGATTTAATACCAAAAGATAAACATGATATAGAAAGAGCCGAAAACTTAAAAAACTACTCTTATTCTGAATTAAAATCCATTATTCCCGAATTACTTGAGTGGCTTCAAGATTGTAATTGGCCAGTTGCAAAACCAGTTTCGGAATATTTAGGGAGTATCAATGGAGATATATCTAAAGAAATTTTAGACATTTTTGAAACTAATGACGACGTTTGGAAATATTGGACAATATCAATTTTTGGAAAAATAACAAATGATAAATTTATTCGTGATGAAATTATACGAATTGCGATGAATCCTACTAAAGGTGAAATCATTGAAGAAGTTGATAAAATAGCAAATGAGACAATTCTAGAACGCGGTTGGAGGTAAACTATTCACTTTTGACATTTTTCATTTTTATAATAAATCACCTTATCTTTAAACTGTACATCTTGTAACAAATAACAAAGAATAAGACTAACCAGTAAACTGATCTAACTAACTATGAAACAACTATTATTCTCCCTACTTTTTATTGGATTTACATTTTTAGCAAAAGCACAATCCGATAACAAGATTACTATTGGCACGATTGAAACTGTACATTCTAAGATATTAAATGAAGACCGAAAAATCTGGATATATGTGCCTGGTGGTTATACCAAAGGCACAGAAAAGACAGAACATTACCCTGTACTTTATTTATTAGATGGTGATGCTCATTTTACTTCAGTTGTTGGTATGACTGAGCAATTAAGTACAATGAACGGTAATACAATTTGCCCAAAAATGATTGTAGTAGGAATACTCAATACCGACAGAGCTCGTGATTTAACTCCTACTCATATCGAATCTGATTTACCAATGATGACTAATGAAGCTAGTAAAACTACTGGCGGAAATGAAAACTTTATTGCGTTTATCCAAAAAGAATTAATGCCATACGTTGAAAAAAATTACCCTACGGCGCCATACAAAATGTTGATTGGGCATTCTTTTGGTGGTTTAACAGCGATAAATACACTTGCAAATCATACCAATTTATTTAATTCTTATGTTTCTATCGATCCTAGTATGTGGTGGGACAAACAGAAATTTTTAGAACAAAGCAAAAAAATATTTGTTGAGAAAAAATTCAAAAACACCAGTTTATTTTTAGGTATTGCCAATACAATGGAAGCTGGAATGGACACTCTTAGAGTAAAAAAAGATACTACTCAAAGTACGAGACACATCCGTGCTATATTCGATTTGGCTAATACACTAAAAAAGAACAAACAAAACCAATTAAACTTTGAATACAAATATTATGATAAAGACAGTCATGGTTCTGTTCCATTTATTGCCGAATACGATGCGCTTCGATTTATCTTTGACTTCTATAAATTAGACTTAACATATAGCGATTTATTTGATAATGGAATGAGTTTACCTACAAAGGTTGAAAAACATTACCAAAATGTATCCGAAAAAATGGGATACAAAATACTACCTCCCGAATCTTACATCAATATGCTAGGATATATGGCACTTGGTAGAAAAAGCTTAGCTCAAGCCGAGTATTTTTTTAAACTAAATGTAAAAAACTATCCACAAAGCGCTAATGTATATGACTCTATGGGAGATTATTACAAAGAAACAGGCGATAAAACCAATGCAATAAGCAATTACAAAAAAACGTTACTAATCAACAAGGAAAATACTGAAACGAAACAAAAACTAGCTGAGCTTGAAAAAGAGAAATAGCGCATTACAATACCATTTAAAAATATAAAAATGAAACTATCTAAACTTGACAATCCTGCATTAATCCTAATTGATATTCAGAAAGGTTTTGACAATATAGAATATTGGGGTGGAGAACGCAATAATTTAAATGCTGAACAAAATGCTGGCGAACTTCTTGAAATATGGAGAAGTAATAAATTACCAATATTTCATATCCAACATTGTTCTTCTAATCCTAATTCATTACTTCACGAAACAAATCATGGTAATGCATTTAAAGATATTGTCAAACCAAATCCTGGAGAAACTGTTATCCAAAAAAATGTAAACAGCGCCTTTATTGGTACCGATTTAAAAGAGCAACTTGATGAGGCTAAAATTGATACACTTGTTATTGTAGGTTTAACAACCGATCATTGCGTATCGACAACTACAAGAATGGCTGGGAATTTTGGTTACAATACCTTTTTAATTTCTGATGCTACAGCCACTTTTAACAAAAAAGGGCTAAATGGTCAAGAATTTAGCGCTGACACTATTCATGAAACTGCACTTGCTAGCTTAAACGAAGAATTTGCTCAAGTCGTTACTACAGATTTTATAAAACAGAATATTTAATTAATCGCTAAGAATCACGCAAAGCTCGCAAAGGTTTTATAATCTTTTTTATCGCGATAGCTATCGGGAGTGGCAGAAAAAACAACATATTTATATAAATAATAAAGGCGAGAATTACTTCTCGCCTTTATTGTATAGTTTCTATTTACTCGCCAGTATAAATAATCTTTCCAGCTTGTTTTAGTACATAACCTTTCCAAGGAATTAATTCCAGATCTCCATTTATCCAAGGCTCTCCTTCGGCTTTTCGTTCTAACATAATTGTTTCTTTTTGTGTATCCAGAAAAAGTTCGGCTTTGTTTCCGTCTTTTTCAAAAATAACATAAGCAACTGTTGAATACGTTTTTCCATCTTTGGCATGTTCTAACTTTGTTCCAACCTCAAAAAGTCTCACACATTCTTTGTTAATCTCAGACCAAGTATAACCTGCAGAAGCCTTGCATCCATGGGCATCTGAGTCTCCTCCAACAATATGCTCTGGTTTTGTTTCTTCAGTAGTCCCTTTAGTAGTTTCATCTTGTGAAACTTTTTTAGCACAAGAAAATGATAGCCCAATAATAATCGAAAATAAAAATACTTTTTTCATAGGTTCTATTTATTTAGTTGTTACAATTATTAAACAGTTAGTGAATCTTATTTTTGGTATAATAATGACTGATTTACTTCAAAAGTTACGCTCCCATCATTATTAATAAAGTACTTCAATAAAACTTCTCCCCATGTTTCTCCATCACTAAAATCGGCAATAATCCATCTGTGGTTTAATACCTTAACTTTATTAATAATAAATTTATTCGTTCCTATTTGGTCATGTCCTGTATATGGATTCCCTTTTGGGTTAGCATTAAGATCCATTAATTTTTCAGTAACCATCGGAATTAATTGCTCGTATTTTATTGTTTTTGAAGCATCTGCCGAGTCAAAGTAATTTTGTGCGTTTTGATTGTTCTCTAATGAGAAATAGTTGGCTTCATTTAGTTTATTCTCTACTAAATCTAAACTATCTCTAAGTTTTTTGGTCGTTTTAACATAACGTTCCTGCTCAAACTTTACTTCTTTACTATAAAACATATAGGTAAAAATATTCATAAGTATAGCAATGATAAATAGGTAAAGCAATAAGGATTTTTTCATTTTTAAAATATAATTAAATTGTGATTTCTAAATTATCATATGCCAGATAAACATTTTTAGGAAGCATTTTTTGTACTTCTTCATGAAATCCTAATACATGACTAATATGTGTTAAATAAGCCACTTCTGGCTGAACCAAAGTTATAAAATCTAGTGCTTCCTGCAAATTAAAATGGGTATCATGTGGCTCTACACGTAATGCATTTATCACTAATACTTTTAGATTTTTTAATTTATCAATTTCAGCATCTTCTATGGTTTTTACATCTGTTAAATAAGCAAAATCGTCTATTCGATAACCAAAAACCTGCAGATCACCATGCATAACATTTACTGGGATTGCTATTTTATTTCCCACAGCAAACGGTTCATCATTAATTACTTCAATTGTTTTAACTGATGGTGCTCCTGGATATTTATTTACAGTTTCGAATACGTAATCAAAACGTCTTTTTAAATTATCTATAACACGTTGGTGTGCATAAATTGGCATTTCGCCTTGTCTAAAATTAAACGGACGTATATCATCCAAACCTGCAGTGTGATCGGCATGCTCATGCGTAAATAAAATTGCATCTAATTTCTGACAGTTGCAAGCGAGCATCTGTTGTCTAAAATCGGGACCACAATCGATAACATATGAATGGTTATCCCAACTAATCCAAATAGACACCCGAAGTCTTTTATCCTTAGCATCAGTGCTTTTGCATACAGGATGATCAACCCCTATTATCGGAATGCCTTGAGATGTACCTGTGCCTAAAAAATATACCTTCAATTGTACTTTATTTTTTTACAAAAATAGGATTAATTATCTTTCATTAGAAGCCTAATTTACTAACTTTGTAACAAATCAGCCATATTTAAAATAAAATGGGTATAGAAATAAAACTTAAGGGTGACAAAGTCATCGCTCAGATACCATCCATAAAAGACAAAGCACTACGCATAAATCTAAATGAAAATATCTACGGAACCTTTGCAGAGATTGGTGCGGGGCAAGAAACTGTAAGGCATTTTTTTAGATCTGGTGGTTCGTCTGGAACAATTGCAAAGGCGATGTCTGCTTATGACAAAGATTTTAGTGATGCCATTTACGGAATTGAAAGTGATGGACGCTATGTAACTGAAGAGCGGTTAAAAAAAATGTTAACTCTTGAAGGGCAAATAATTGAAGAGCGTTTAAGTAGAGAAAAGCACCCTACAAAACTTTTCTTTAGTTATGCCAATACTGTTGCAACAATCGATTTTGCAAAACAATTTAAAGGCCACGGCTGGGTTGGAATTCGATACCAGATTGAGCCTGATGAAGCATATAACGAAATTATTCTTCACATTCGTTTTAAAGAAACTGATGCTCGATTACAACAAGAAACATTAGGAATTCTTGGAGTAAACTTAATTTATGGAGCATTTTATAAATATAATGATCCTAAAAGATTGCTTCGTTATTTATACGATCACCTTGACAAAGATCAACTTGAAATTGACACCATTAACTTTTCTGGCCCTCGATTTGCCGATGTAGATAATCGATTGATTAGTTTACAATTGGTTAAAAACGGAATGACCGATGCCGTTATGTTCAATCCTGAAGGAAAAAACATTCTTCCTGCCGCCATTTTATACAAAAAGAATATCCTAGCCTTACGCGGGAGTTTTCGCCCTGTAACTAAGGTTAATATGGATATGTATGAGAAATCATTAAAAATGTTTCTCGAAGAAAACAAAGTCGAAAAAGATAATACACTGGTAATTTTCGAAATCACTCTATCTAACCTTCGTTCTGATGGAGAAATCGACGAACGCGATTTTATGGATAGAGCCGAATTGCTTTGTTCATTAGGGCAAACGGTAATGATCTCAAACTTCCAAGAATACTATAAAGTTGTTGAATATTTTGCTAATTACACCAAAGCCCGAATGGGATTGGCAATGGGAGTTAACAATTTAGTCGACATCTTTGATGAGAAATACTACCGCCATTTAAGTGGTGGAATACTTGAAGCTTTCGGAAAACTATTCTACCGTGACATGAAAGTATTCCTGTATCCAATGATTGACGAAGATGGTACAATTATGAACTCGACCAACTTAAAAGTTCATCCTAGAATGAAAGAATTGTACAAGTTCTTTAAATTTAATGGAAAAGTAATTGATGTCGCTGATTTTGATCCACATACTCTGGAAGTATTCTCTAGAGAAGTACTAAAAATGATTAGTCAAGGAAAACCAGGATGGGAACCTATGCTTCCAAAAGGTATTGCTGAGATTATTAAAGAGCATCACTTATTTGGATACGAGCCTAATAGAATTTTAAAAGAATCAAATTAGTCTTTTTTAAGTAGCTAAGTTACTGAGAGACAAAAATTCAAATATTTTCAAATACGAAAGCATCAGTTTTATAACTGGTGCTTTTTTTGTTCTTGAAGGATATCGTGAGATTGATATGTAAAATACATTTTATATACTAAACAATTGCAATACTGCCCTTGGGCTCCGCTCAGGATGATAAGATGGAGAATAAACTCTAAGCCTTAACAACTAAAAACGAGTGTTAATCTTTGTCAAAGTTTTTGAACTTTGACAAAGATCTTCTAAAAACCAAAACTATAACCTCTATTTTAAGATTTGATCTGCGTGTTCCTTGGTTTTCACTTTTGAAATAATATCTTCTATAATTCCTTCCTCATTGATTACAAACGTCGTTCTATGAATTCCGTCATATTCTCTTCCCATAAATTTTTTTGGACCCCAAACTCCAAATGCTTCTATTACCGATTTGTCTTCATCGGCTAATAACGGAAATGGAAAGTCATATTTTTCTTTGAATTTAGCTTGTGCTTTTTGCGCATCGGCACTTACTCCCAATAATGCATAATTATTGGCTTGAAAACGCTCGTAGTTATCTCTTAAATCACAAGCCTCGGCTGTACATCCTGGTGTATTTGCTTTTGGATAAAAGAAAACTACTAATTTTTTCCCTGCGTAATCAGCTAATTTATGTGTATTGCCGTCTTGATCTGTTCCTGAAAAATTTGGTGCTTTATCTCCTATTTGTAATGTTGTCATTTTTTTATTTTTTTAGACTTACTTAGATTCTCAAAATTAACAATTGATAATTAACAATTTATAATTCCAAAATTGTACTATTTTTACGGGATTAAATTTACGGAAATGAATAAACAAGAACGGGTAACTTTTGTTATAAATACGTTAAAAGAATTATACCCAACTATCCCTGTGCCTCTCGACCATAAAGACCCATATACTTTATTAATTGCTGTATTGCTATCAGCTCAATGTACTGATGTTCGTGTGAACCAAATTACGCCTTTATTATTTGCAAAGGCTGATAATCCCTATGATATGGTAAAAATGTCTGTTGAAGAAATTCGTGATATTATCCGCCCTTGTGGTTTATCACCTATGAAATCGAAAGGTATTCATGGTTTATCGCAAATCCTTATTGATAAACATGGTGGCGAAGTACCTCAGAGTTACGAATATCTAGAAGAGCTACCTGCTGTTGGTCATAAAACAGCTAGTGTTGTTATGTCTCAAGCTTTTGGTGTTCCTGCATTTCCTGTAGATACTCATATTCATAGATTAATGTACCGATGGAATTTATCTAACGGAAAAAATGTTGCTCAAACCGAAAAAGATGCCAAGCGACTTTTTCCTGAAGAAGTCTGGAACGATTTACATCTTGAAATTATTTGGTATGGCCGAGAATATTCGCCTGCCCGAGGCTGGGATCTTGACAAAGACATCATTACAAAAACCATTGGAAGGAAATCAGTAATAGATGATTATTATGAAAGTCAAGCTTCTAAAAAACAAAAAAATCACTAATTGCATATTGCACTTAGTGATTTTTAATCAAACGACCAATTTGATTAATTCATTTACTTTCAAAACATCCTACAACTGTTGTGGGCTGTTTAATTAGCTATAATCTCAAAACTCTTCTCGTCAATTTTTACTACTGTTAATGCTTGTGAGTAACTTAATATAAAAGAAACGACTTCTTTGTTGGGTTTTAAGTTTGTAGTAACTGCTACTTTTTTTGAGTAAATTTTTGCCATGCTAATAATTGTTTATTTATATAACAACGGCCAATTACTCGATTTAGTATATTAATTAGTTAAAATAATTTGATGTTTTTCTATAATTTTTCTAATATTCATTAATGCATATCTCATCCTACCTAAGGCCGTATTGATGCTAACCCCTGTAACTTCAGATATTTCTTTAAAACTCATATCCTGATACATACGCATAACCAGTACTTCTTTTTGATCACCAGGAAGTTCTTCTATTAGCTTTTTTAAATCGACTTCAACCTGATCTACAATCATTTTACTTTCAATTGTTAGTGTATCATCTGACATAATAGAGAATATCGAAAACTCTTCGGTTTCTCTATACATTGGCATTTTCTTAGTTTTTCGATAATGATCTACTATTAAATTGTGCGATATACGCATTACCCAAGGCAAGAATTTACCTTCTTCATTATAAGAATTACTTTTTAAAGTCTTGATTACTTTTATAAATGTATCCTGAAAAATATCATTTGATATATCTTTATCGGCTATTTTTGAATATATAAATCCATAAATCTTTGATTCATGTCTTTTTATCAATGTTGACAAAGCACTTTCGTTACCTTCAACATAGTTCTTCACCAATAGAGCGTCAGGAGTTTGCAGATTAGCCATAATACTACCTTTTAGTTTTAATTTGAAATTTGGGTAATTATCTAAAAAAGTAATTTTACTGTATAGGCTACTGGTTTTTAAAGTGTTAATTAATTGTTCAAATTTAACAAATATTTTTTTTATAAAGCAAATTAAATTAAGAATAATTATTACCAAATTCAGAAAAACATTAAAATAAAGTCAATGATTTCTAGAAAAAGGGTAAAAAACAATAAATTACCTCTTTGTTCTTAACAGTTAAAAAAGAAATCTAAATCACACAAAATAAACCAATTACATTTTAACATACTTTTTTTTGTATTCTTTAATCATCACTATACTCCAAAATAATTTCCCTAGCAGATCTTTAATTATAAAGGAATAATTATCATGTTGTTTTTTACATAAATTGAACTCTTATCCTTAACATAACTCAAATCAAAAATGCTTACTTTTGTGGAAATTGATTTTTTGTATGCAAATTGACCTTTCTACACTCGACCCAAAGAAAAACATCATCATTAAAGGTGCTCAAGTACATAACTTAAAAAATGTAGATGTTGCCATCCCAAGAAATAAACTTGTTGTTATTACTGGACTTTCGGGTTCAGGGAAATCAAGTTTAGCATTTGATACTTTGTATGCCGAAGGGCAACGTCGCTATGTAGAGAGCTTATCATCATATGCGCGTCAATTTTTAGGTCGTTTAGACAAACCAAAAGTCGAATACATAAAAGGAATTGCTCCGGCAATTGCTATTGAGCAAAAAGTAAACACCACCAATGCCCGTTCAACAGTAGGAACTTCTACAGAGATTTACGATTATGTAAAATTACTTTTTGCAAGAATTGGCCGTACATATTCTCCTATTTCTGGTCAAGAAGTCAAAAAAAATACCGTTACCGATGTCGTTACTGATGTAAAAAGCTTCGAGCTAGACAGTAAGTGGTTACTTCTTGCTCCTATTCATCTTGAAAAAGGAAGAAAACTAGAAGACAAACTTAATGTTTTACTACAACAAGGATTTGCACGTATTTTAATTGATAACGAAATGGTTCGTTTAGATGAATTTGCAACTTCACTTAATACAAAAAAGAAACAGGAAATTTTATTAATTATAGACAGAATCGTTGTAAAAGAAGAAGAAGAATTCTACAATCGTCTTTCAGATGCTGTTCAAACTGCTTTTTTTGAAGGAAAAGGAATTTGTTTTTTACAAGAACTAAAAACAAATAAAAGATTCAGTTACTCTAATAATTTTGAATTAGATGGAATCACATTTTTAGAACCTAATCCGCATTTATTCAGTTTTAATAATCCATATGGAGCTTGTCCTGCTTGCGAAGGATATGGAAATATTATTGGTATCGATGCCGATTTAGTAATTCCAAACACTTCTTTATCTGTATATGAGAATGCTATTTATCCTTGGCGTGGTGAAAGCATGAGCTGGTTTCGCGATCAATTGGTCAATAACTCCCATAAATTCGATTTCCCTATACACAAACCTTACTTCCAATTAAGCGAAGAACACAAAGAATTAATCTGGAAAGGAAATCAATACTTTGAAGGTCTAAATGATTTCTTCAAAGAGCTGGAAGAGAAAAATTACAAAATACAGAATAGAGTAATGCTTTCACGTTACCGTGGAAAAACAAAATGCCACGTTTGTAAAGGAAAGCGTCTAAGAATAGAAGCTTCTTATGTAAAAATAAACGACAAAACTGTTTCTGATTTGGTCGATTTACCAATTCAACATTTAGTTACTTTCTTCAACAAAATAGAACTGAATGTTTACGAGAAACAAATCGCAAAACGATTGCTAGTCGAAATCAATAATAGATTATCCTTTTTGACCGAAGTTGGACTTTCTTACCTTACCTTAAATCGAAATTCTTCGACTCTTTCTGGAGGAGAATCACAACGTATCAATTTAGCAACTTCTCTCGGAAGTAGCTTAGTGGGTTCTATGTACATCCTTGATGAACCAAGTATTGGTTTGCACCCAAAAGACTCTGAACGATTGATCAAAGTATTACTATCTCTTCGTGATTTAGGCAATACCGTAATTGTTGTAGAGCATGATGAAGACATCATGAAAGCCGCCGATATGATTATAGATATTGGACCTGAAGCAGGAACATTTGGAGGAGAATTAGTTGCTCAGGGAACATATGACGAAATATTAAAATCGTCTTCATTAACTGCTAAATACCTTAATGGTGATTTAGAAATAGCGGTTCCTAAACACCGACGAAAATCTAAGAACCACATACAAGTTATTGGTGCGCGGGAAAATAACCTTAAGAACATTGACGTTACATTTCCACTAGATGTTTTAACTGTAATTACTGGCGTTTCTGGTAGTGGAAAAAGCACGCTTGTTAAAAAGATTCTATTTCCTGCTATTCAGAAAAAGTTAGACAACCCAGCTGAAAAAGCAGGTCAGTTTACCGAAATAAAAGGATCTTTTTCGCAAATAAAACATATTGAATATGTAGATCAAAATCCTATCGGAAGAAGTTCTCGTTCTAATCCCGTAACTTACATAAAAGCTTATGATGATATCAGAGAACTATATGCTAAAGAGAAACTATCAAAAATAAGAGGTTATCAAGCCAAACATTTTTCATTTAATGTAGATGGTGGAAGATGCGAAACCTGCAAAGGAGAAGGCTCTATTAACGTTGAAATGGTTTTTATGGCCGATGTGCAATTACCATGTGAAACTTGTGGGGGTAAACGTTTCAAAAAAGAAGTTTTAGAAATTACTTTTGATCATAAAAACATCAATGATGTCCTAACCATGACTATTGATGATGCAATTAGTTTCTTTTCTGTAAACAATCAAACTAAAATTACTCAAAAATTACAGCCATTACAAGATGTTGGTTTAGGATATGTACAATTAGGACAATCCTCTTCTACCCTTTCTGGTGGTGAAGCTCAACGTATTAAACTAGCTTCATTCTTAGTTAAAGGCGCTACAAAAGACAAAGCACTATTTGTTTTTGATGAACCTACAACTGGGCTTCACTTTCACGATATCAAGAAATTATTAGCTTCATTTGACGCATTGATAGATAAAGGGCATTCTATAATTGTAATAGAACACAATCTTGACCTTATAAAATGTGCCGATTGGATAATTGATTTAGGCCCAGAAGGTGGAGAAAATGGTGGGGAATTATTAGCAGAAGGAATACCTGAAGATATAGTAAAGATAAAAAAATCTATAACAGGTATCTACTTAAAAGAAAAATTGTAATAGTAACTTATTCGTGATAACATTTATCTTCAAAAGGAATCCCATCTTCATCGATGGCAACCAATATTTTTTTGTTTTTAGATGATTCTATGGTTAAATACAACCAAGCAACAGACCATAATCCAAATGTTAGACAACAAATAAGGAAATTAAAACTATGATCAACCACTCTTTCTCCTTTTGACAAAACAGCAAAGAGCATTTCATCATTTCTCTCTTCTAAAATAAAACCGTTATGAATCTTATTTGAAATTATATTTGAGAATATTTTTAAACTTTCTTCTTGAGTAAATTGTGGGCTTTTCATAATCATAAATTAAAATTATTTTTAGCTATTTACTTTAATAATTTATTTCGGAATAATTCAGAAAGCAAAATTAGTTCAGAATAACAAATTAAACAATACCCACTTTTAGTGATTTTGCGATTAGTCTTTCATCATAAAACACTAAATAAAATTAATTCGCTAATATAAAGCATCATATCAAAAGATTTATTACATATTAATCAATTGTCTTTTTTCAATAAACTACTCCTAAACAATAAATTACAACTTGTTTTTAATATTAAACGTGGGAGTTTCGTAATTATTACCTAAATATTCTTCAGGTATAGTTGTTTTGTTTCCGTCACGAAGCGCCTTGTAATGTGGTGACATTATTTCGATACCTGCTTCGTTAAAACTATCTTGAATATTTTGATGCAACGAAGAATAAATTGCAGGCTGTTTCTGAGGCTCTTTGGTATACGCATTTATTTCATAACACACATAAAAATCATCTAAACCTGTTTGTAAAACAAATGGAGCCGGAACACTTTCAATAAAATCTGCTTTTAATGCTGCATTAATTAAGGCTTTGTGTACAGCTGGCCATGGCACATCATACCCAATAGTAACGGCAGAATGAACGATCAATCCTTTAGCATCTTCTTTTGTATTTGCCGAATAATTAATCGATGTACTCGACAAAACGGTTGCGTTTGGTATAGTAATGTCTTCAAATTTTGGCGTTCTCATACGCGTCACTAAAGCCGTTTTCTCTATTACTTCCCCACTCACATCACCTATTTTTATAAAATCCCCAATTTTAAATGGTCGCATATAAGTAATAACTAACCCAGCAACCATATTGGCAATTGCATTTGATGATCCTAATGAAAATAAAATCCCCACAAAAACAGAAACTCCCTTAAAAACCGGTGAATCTGAGCCAGGTAAATACGGAAAAATAACAACTAGCATAAAAGCATACATCAAGAAACGTATAATATTAAATGTAGGTTTTGCCCAATCACTATAAAAACCATTTATTTTAATATTACCTTTATTAATCTCATCTACAAAAAACTTGATTACTTTTAAAATATATTTAAAAATAAACACGATTACGACTATCGTAAATAAATTAGGCAAAAATGCTACAAAACCAAAAACTGCCAACCTTGCAGGGGTAAGAATCCAATGTAGTAAGGTGGTTGTATATTTTTCGGTACCTGGGAAAATGCTAAAAAGGATTGGCAGCGACAAATACACGATTAGTATTAACACAAAAACCTTTATTGCCCCAATTAATCGCATTGCTAGAAAAAGTTGCTTTTGTGGGCTGAATATATTAATCCCATTGTACTTAAATCCGGTAAAATATTTTTCTTTATTTCTGGACAAATATACTCTTGCTTTATTAAAAAGTCTCCCTACAAAAACTAATACAAGACCAAGAATTAATATTAATAAAGCGGTAAATCCCAATCGTCTTGGTAGCAACGAATTATTCTCATTCTCAAAAATAATAGCCTTTTTTATTGCTACAAGATTACGCTCTGCAATACTATTAGCAGGCATATTTTCTGATTTTGCATCGGCATCTAAAATTGCCATCAACACAAAATCTTTTGCATAAATAATATCTAAGCTTACATCTGAATGAATAATTTTAAGAGAATCGGCTACAAAAAAAGTATCTTCATAGAGTTTTATAATTCTATCAGAAATAGCCTGTGCTCTACTTTCGGCAGAAAACGAGCCTACTTTATTATAAACATAAAAAAGGGTATCTTTAAAAGGAGTAACAGGATAGCCTTTTAAATTAATGACAGAAACAGAATCAGCTTGATTGCTTTTAGCACGTTGGGCTTCAAGTTTATCTTTTACTTTTTGAGCAAAACTACCTTGAAAAACCAAAAACAAAGGAATAAACAACAAAAAAATTATTCTCTTTTTCATATCTGTATATAATAAAACCAGAGGTGGTTTAACAAATATAAAACAAAATAAATCACTTTTTGTTTCCTATATCATTTCTTACTAAATTTTAATTCCAAGCTTCATCATGAAGTTATTTATTACTTGGTTTATCTCTTTAGATATTTCAAACTTATAGTTTAAATACACATAAAAAACCGTCACAATAACTGATTTTAAAGCAATCCCAATTAACGGATAAACCGGGAATTCCCAAAAGTAAAATAATAAAAACAACACTGATGTAAGCAGTAATGAATACATATTTTGCTTTGTAAAAGGATACAAATGAAGTTTCTTAACTACAAAAAGTAATTTTGCCAAACTGTATGCTGTGATAGACAACAACGTTGCAAATGCAGACCCTTTAATACCATAAATCGGTATAAAAATTATATTTAAAACAAAGGTCAAAACAACCAAACCTAATCCTAAAAATAAAACCGTTCGATAATATTTTGTATTAAAAATAATAGCATTATTATTCCCCAAAATAAGATCAAAATATTTAGATAATCCAATCATAAAAACAACAGGGACTCCTCCTCTATATTCTTCAGGAACTATTTCATACAACTGATTAATATTGACGAAAATACACAACATCACAAATCCACCAACAATCTGTAAATTAATAGATGTCTTTTTGTACAAATCATTTAATTCGTCGTGTTTATTTTCATGCATTAATTTAGCCGTAATAGGATACACAATTTGATGCATTGCACGGCTCGGAACTGAGATTACCAAGGCTATATAGGTTGCTACAGAATAATAGGCAATATTCTCAATTTTCATATACTGATTAAGCATCAACTTATCTCCATCCAAAAGCAAATTAGCTACACTTCCTGAAAGAATTATGTAAAACGTATATTCCATTACACTCTTTACATTCTTTGGTATTGTGATCTGAAAGTTTGGTTTCTTGATACTAAAAGCATAAAACATCGTCACGATGAAAGCTAAAAAATAAATTGCTGCAGTTATATATACAAATTGAATTAAGGTTATCCAGTGAAAATACAATCCTACTAATACAACAGAGGAAAACAGTCTTAAACCAACTTCTTTGATAAAATTACCAAAAACAGAATGCATATGCACCCTTGCCCAAGCATAAAATATCTCGAAATAAGCCATACAAATTCCAACAAAAGGAATCAGTAAAATAAACTCTTTTACAACTGGGTTTTTCTTTGATACAAAGGCTGTAATATCATCAAAAAAGAAAAATCCAATTACCCCTAACGGGATACACATTAATATAGGAAATAAAGCTGTAAATGATAAAAACTGCTCTCTTTCTTCTTCCGTTTTATATTGGGAATAAAATTTGACCAACGTATTTTGCATTCCAATTGCAAACAAAGGCATAATCACATTTGCAGCAGAAAGAATATAATTTGTTAATCCGTAATAAGTTTCGCCTAAATAAATTGGATACAGATAAAGCGTATTTATAGCACCAATACCAAAACCAATATATGTAATGATAGTATTTTTGAAAGACTGATTTAAGACTATGCCCATTGAAGGTATTTGTATTTTTTAAACTTTAAAAAGTATTCTATTTAATCAATTGTGCTAACTGCTTTGTTAGGTTTTTTCTAGAATATTGTTGCAATCCTACTCCGTTTGCTTGTAGTTTGCCTTCTAAAAATTGATTATAAAATCCAAAATTACACTTTTTAATTTCATTTTTTCAGAATAGTCAAAAAACACTCCTGTATTGGTCTGGGTAATAATATCTGAGAAATCTGAACCCTTTGGTCCAATAGCAATTATTGGTCTATTAGAAACCATGTATTCAAACAATTTTCCTGGAATAATACTCTTTGTATCTTCTGAATTGATTTCGATTAACAATAAGACCTGAGATTTTTTCTGGTGTGCTACTGCTTCCATATGTGAAACATAACCTAAATTATTCAGATAATTATCTAACTTGTATTTAGAAATTGTTTCTAATACTTCTTGACTAACTGCTCCTATTAGTTTTATTTCTAAATGTTGCTTGAACTCTGGAATCTCTTGTAACAATTCGACCAAGCATTCCCATAAAAAGAGCGGGTTTCTTTCTGATAAGAACGAACCTATATGAGCCAATGTAAACTTGGTATCTAAAGTTTGTTTCTCGACATTTTCAACATCGTAGCCATTTGTAATAACCTCAATTGGTTTTGTTGTTATTTCCTGAAACTCAGTTTTAGTTGTTTTACTAGTTACAAGAATAGTATCTGCTGCATTTAAAACCTTATGTTCTAATTTTTTATGCTTTTTAGCAGCATAACTAGACAAACGTAATGATTTATGATACCCAATCGTAGTCCATGGATCACGAAAATCAGCAAACCATTTTATGTCTAACTTTTGTTTTAGCTCCAAACCAATAAGATGCAAACTATGTGGCGGACCAGAAGTTACAATTGTATCGATACTATTCTCGACAATATATTTTTCTAAGAATGAAACGGATGGTTTTACCCATAAAACACGCGCATCTGGAATAAACAAATTACCTCTAACCCAAAGAAATGCTTTATCAAGAAGAGATTGCTTTTTTTTATTTGGAAAAATTCCTGAAGCTATTTTCTTAGTTTTATTTTTAGAAAAAAACGAAGCCAATTGATATGGCTCAATAATTTTGTTCTTAATAACAATTACCTGATCTGAAACTTCTTTTACTAATCCTTCATCAACGATTGGATAAGTTGGATTTTCTGGTACATATACAATTGGCTGAACACCAAATTCGGGTAAATATTTTACAAATTTCAACCAGCGTTGCACACCTGGTCCTCCTGCTGGTGGAAAATAATAGGTAATTATTAAAAGTTTCTTTTGTTCCAAGAAAAAATTGGTTTAATGTTTAAAGATTACAAGCTAAGACTAAAATCGGATTACTTCACGCTAATCGATTTTTTTCTTTCAAAATAAATACCTCCGATTAAAAGAACCAACATACCTATTGAACTAAAAAGTGCAATCATACTACCCGTTTTAACAACTTCTGGTTCAAATTTAAATTCAATTGTATGTTTACCTCCAGGAACTTCAAGAGCTCTTAAAACATAATCTACTGGAAAATGATCTGTAAGTTTACCATCGATATAAGCATTCCATCCTTTTTCATAATATATTTCAGAGAATACCGCTAAACCATCATTCAAATTATCTGATGTGTATTTGAGATAATTTGGCTTGTAAACTTCTAATTTAATAGTTCCGTTTGGATCCCATTTTTTCTTTAAACGAGCGCTTTTAAATTTAGCTCCATGGTCATGAATATTAAAGACTGCTACATTTTTAGTATCCAAATGATCTAAGATTTTCATTTCAGCATCGGCTGTATTCACTAATTTTACATCTCTAACAAACCAAGCATTACCATTAGCATCTGGATTTATCGTTGGAAATTCTTGTCCTTCTTTATTAACTTGAATAACATATTTAACATTAAGCATATTAAGAACTTCTAAGTTGTTTTTAGAAATCTGATAATCAAACAACTGCTGCATTCTTCTTGGCCTTACAGCACTATATCCTCCTATAGCTTTATGGAAATAAGAAGTTCTACCTTGTAATTGCCCTTGAACATCAAATACACGGTAAACAGAAGTATCTTTTAATATTTGAGTATTTGTTGGTGTTTCCTGAAAAGGAGCTGCTATTTGCACGGGGCTAACAAAATCTTTAGCCGAAACATATCTTTTATCAACAAAGAATAAATCAAAAATCATCAAGATCCCAACTATAATAAGTGCCGTGTTTTGAGCAAATTTATTTTTGATAAACAGCCATAAAATTCCAAAAGTAACTGCAATAAAGAATCCTGAACGTAGTAAATCTGCTGAGTATAAACTTCTTCTATCTTCTTTAAGGGCATCAACAAAATCAGGTCCGTAGCTCTCTAAAAAATAACTATCGCTTGCACCTGAGAAATTAAATATTCCTTTACATAAAACCAAAATTAATATCACTCCAATACTAAACACCCCTGTTTGAACCAATCCTTTTTGCTGTAACTTAGGATCTATTTCTTTCAACTTAAAGAAAGATTGTAATCCCATAATTGCAAGAACTGGAAAACAAAGTTCTAGGATAACTTGTATCGAAGAAACGGCTCTAAATTTATCATATAATGGAATATAATGGATAAAGAAATCGGTTACTATTGGAAGGTTTTTACCCCAAGAAAGTACCAAAGCAACCATTGCTCCTGAGAAGAAGACGTATTTTATCTTTCTATCATCGATAAACAAAGCTAAAATCGCCAAGAAAAAAACAACAGCACCAATATAAGCTGGCGCAGACACAATAGGTTGATCTCCCCAATAAGTTGGCATTGCCGAAACAAAATCTTGGGCTTGTCCTTCTGGAACGCCTTGCTCAAGCATAAATTCGTACATTCTACTATCAGTACCCACAGGTTCATGACTAGAACCTCCAAAAAGCCTTGGTGCAATCAAGTTAAAGCTTTCGGCAATCCCATAACTATATTCAGTAATATAGTCTGTAGTCATTGAAGCAGTTGTAAGATTTTTAGATCCGTCTGGATTAAATGTCAGTTCGCTTTTATCACGGATACTAAATTTTGCATATTCACTTGTTGCCATTAAATTAGTAGCGTTTGCTCCTAAAGCAAAAATCCCTGCTACTGCCAAAACTCCAAATGAAACTAAAAGCGACTTATACTCTTTTTCTTTAATAAAATTAAAGCCAAAATATCCTGAAAGTATTAATAAGAAAATCAATAAGTAATATGTCATTTGAAAGTGGTTTGCATTTATTTCTAAAGCAACCGCAAACATGGTGAGTAATCCACCGAGAATATATTTTTTCTGAAATACGAGTATAAATCCTGCAATGACCAATGGCATATATGCAATAGCATGCGCCTTGGCGTTGTGACCAACTCCTAATATAATAATTAAATAAGTAGAGAAACCAAAAGCCAATGCTCCTATAAAAGCTTTAAGCGGGTCGATTTTTAAAACCAACAACAAACCATAAAATCCTAAGAAATATAGGAAAAGATAATCTGCTGGACGGGGTAAAAATCGTAAAGCGTCATCTAATTGTCCTACATAATCATGCGGATAATTAGCTCCTAATTGATACGTTGGCATTCCACCAAAAGCCGAGTTTGTCCAATAAGGTTCAGAATGTTCCATTGCTCTGAAATCATTTTGTTCCTTGGCCATTCCGGTATATTGTGCAATATCCGATTGAAAAATCTGTTTTCCTTGTAATACAGGATAAAAATAAATTAAAGAAACGAGTACAAATCCCAATATAACAAGGGCATGCGGATAAAGCTTGTTTATTACTTTCAATTTTGGTAGGTTTGGTTATGGATGAAAATCTATTGTTCGATTACAAATTTAATCTATTTCTTCGTAATCAACGTAATCACCAACTTTTTTGGTTTCACGCGGGTTCTTTGCATTAGCAGTATCATATAACACCTCATCATTTGTTCTGGTTTTTTGCCATGAATTATTTTGTTGTTGCTGTGTATATTGTTGCTGTTGTCTTTGAAAATTCTCTCCTGCTTTATCTACCACTTTTTTCATTAAAAGAGGTAAAAATAATTTTGCCAAGAATCTAAAAATGTAATAAAAAGCAATCATGTAAAAAATCGCTTTTATAAGACCTGAAAAAGATGCTGTTTGCATAATCATATATTTTTTTTCAAAAGTAGCAAATCAATTCTTCAAAATTAAAATATCAATCTTAAATAAATAATAAAATATAGTACATTTGAAATGCGTTATTACTTTTTAACTAAAAAAAATAATATGTTTAAAATCAGAAACTTAATTATTTCCAGCATTCTTTTAACCCCCTATCTTTTTTTCGGTCAACATACCGATGTTATCAATTCTAACCGACCTGGCGAAACTATGTCGGCTTTTTCTGTTGGTAAATCAGTCATTCAAGCCGAAGTTGGTGTTTACGGAATTAACGAAAAGCACGATTTATTAAATTATAAAGCAAATGGTTTCGGAACTGATTTAACCCTTCGTTGGGGGCTTTTTCGTGAACAATTAGAACTTATTGCCGATATACAGTACCAAATGGAAGATTATTCTACTCCATTTGTCAATTACAAAAAAAATGATTTCAAACAGACTGTATTAGGAGCAAAATACCTAATCTACGATCCTTTTAAAAACTATGAGAAAAAGATAAATATTTACAGCTGGAAAGGCAATCAAAGATTCAACTGGCGTCAATTAATTCCAGCAGTTTCCATTTTTGCAGGAGCCAATTTTACTTTTGCTGGAAATCCATATTCTTTTACACAAGAGTCTAGCATTTCTCCAAAAATCATGTTGATTACTCAAAATCACTTGGGTGACGGAAAATGGGTATTTGTAACCAATATTATCGCCGATTACATCACTACTGACTATCCTAGTTATGGATATGTAGTAACACTTACAAGAGGTTTTAATGACAAATGGTCTGGCTTTGTAGAAAATCAAGGCTACAAAAGTGATTTTTACAGTGATTGCA
Source organism: Flavobacterium sp. 140616W15 (assembly GCF_003668995.1). Lineage (NCBI taxonomy): Bacteria > Pseudomonadati > Bacteroidota > Flavobacteriia > Flavobacteriales > Flavobacteriaceae > Flavobacterium > Flavobacterium sp. 140616W15. The sequence goes on along the minus strand of NZ_CP033068.1, from coordinate 595,630 downwards.
TCATAAGAGGTGGCGCTGCCTACTTACTAAATAAAAACATGCAAATCGACGCATCTGTGAGTACGAACTTTAAAGACACTCCTTCTATTTTTTATGGTGGCGTTGGATTTTCTTGGCGTTATGATGCCAAGTATAAAGAGGTTCAAATGAGATTTAAAGACGAAAAAAGCAAAAAGAACAAAAAAGGCAAGAAAAATAAAAAGAGAAAAGAGGATGAAGACTCAATTAAAATAGAGCAAAAACGTAAATCTACTTTTGAATAATAACTACAATTACAAATTAGACAATCTCTCAAAAAAGAGATTTTTAAAAATATATAATACAATCTTAATGATTACAATACAAGAAGCTAAGACAAAGAAAGAGTTAACTGAGTTTATAAAATTTCCTTTTTCATTATATAAAGACAATAAATATTGGATTCCACCAATTATTGCTGATGAATTAGAAACTTTTGATAAAACCAAAAATCCTGCTTTCGAAAATGCTGAGGCTACTTTTTATGTAGCTTTAAGAAACAATAAAATCGTAGGTCGCCTTGCTGCCATAATCAACTGGGATGAAGTAAATGGCCAACAAAAAAGAAAGTCCGTTTTGGCTGGTTTGATGTTGTTGATGATATCGAAGTAACCAAGGCTTTACTTGAAAAAGTATATGAATTAGGCAGAAAAAACAAACTTGAATATGTTGAAGGTCCAATGGGATTCTCTAATCTCGATAAAGTTGGTGTTTTAACTGAAGGGTTTGATGAAATGGGAACTATGATTACTTGGTACAATCATCCTTATTACGCAACTCATTTTCAACAATTGGGCTATGTAGTAGAAAAACAATATGATGAGAGTAAATTCCCCTTTGCTAATGTAAAACCTGAATTTTTCGAAAAAGCAAATGAATTGGTTAAGAGAAGATACCAATTAAAACCTCTTAATTTTAAAACTACCAAAGAGGTCATGCCACATGTAGATAAAATGTTTGATTTGTTCAATGAATCTTACGCTTCTTTATCTTCTTTTGTAGCAATATCAGATATACAAAAAGAATACTTCAAGAAAAAATACATCAGTTTTATCAATCCTGAATTTATAAAATTTGTAGAAGACAAAGACCATAACATTATTGCTTTCAGTATTGTAATGCCTTCCTTTTCAGAAGCTTTACAGAAAACAAAAGGAAAATTATTCCCGTTTGGATTCCTTCATTTACTTAAAGCTAAAAAACATAGTAAGGATATGATTTTCTATCTAATTGGCGTTCACCCTGAATATCAAAACAAAGCCGTAACTGCAATTATATTCAATGAGTATTACCATACTTTTAAAGAAAAGGGCATCATTAATTGCTACAGAACTCCCGAATTAACAGACAATGTAGCCATACACAATTTATGGAAACATTTTGATCCTGTAATACACAAGCGAAGAGCTACTTTTCGTAAAGATTTATAAAAAAAAATCCATTCGTTATGCGAATGGATTTTTTTTATCAGTGTTTCAGGACTATTTACAATCTACTTTTGATAAGGTCATTTTTGAATCAAATTTTAAAAGCTTTTTATCTTTAAAGGTCATTTTACCATTTGTTTCTATAAGATCTCCATATCCTTCGATAAAAGTTCCTGCTTTTTTTAGGAAGGCAACTTCTCTTACAGAAGAAACTCCTTCAGATTTGAAAGTATAATCAGCAATAAGTGTATCTCCCTTTATGTTTCCGATTATGGTTCCTTCATTTTTATCTTTTTCATAAATTTTATATACTAATTCTCCATTCACTTCATTATGAGAATTTGTATTTAAGGTCATTGCAATTGTATCATTGTTAACCACTAATTCGAAACATTGTTTACCAACAGATTCTTTAACCTCTCCTGATTCAACTGTATTAGGAACAATTTCTTCTGATTCATTCTTTTTACAAGAAACTAATACTAGTGTAAAAATGCTTATTATTGCTATTATTTTTTTCATAATCATTCTGTTTAAAAGTTTGAATGTTAAATATACTACATTAAAAAATTAAACAAAAAAAATCCATTCGCATAACGAATGGATTTCTTTATATAATTCACATGTATCTACAAAATGAATATTGTTTTTAACTATGCATCTACATCAACTGTAGTTCTACTAGCTATTTCTTTATAAGTTCCGTTGATTAATTTCTCACGAATAGCTTCAAAAGCTGTAAGTGTTTCATCGATATCAGCCAAAGTGTGTGAAGCTGTTGGTATCATTCTCAACAAAATAATTCCTTTTGGAATTACTGGATATACTACGATAGAAAGGAAAATACCATAATTTTCTCTTAAATCATTCACCATTACCATTGCTTCTGGAATACTTCCTTCTAAGTAAACTGGTGTAATACAAGTATTTGTATCTCCAATATTAAACCCTTTTTCTCTTAAACCACTTTGTAATGCATTTACATTAACCCATAGTTTATCTTTAATTTCAGATGAATTACGCAACAACTCTAAACGTTTTAACGAACCAAGTGTTTGGATCATTGGCAATGCTTTTGCAAACATTTGAGAACGCAAATTGTATTTTAAATAATCAATAACAGATTTGTCTGCAGCTACAAAAGCTCCAATATTTGCCATAGATTTTGCAAAAGTAGAGAAGTAAACATCAATATCATCTTGAACACCTTGCTCCTCACCTGCTCCAGCTCCTGTTTTACCAAGTGTACCAAAACCGTGTGCATCATCTACCAATAATCTGAAATTGTATTTTTGCTTCATAGCAACAATTTCTTTCAATTTTCCTTGTTGACCACGCATTCCAAACACACCTTCGGTAATAAACAAAATACCTCCACCTGTTTCTTGTGCCATTTTTGTAGCACGTTGCAGGTTTTTCTCCATACTTTCTAAATCATTGTGTTTGTATGTGAAACGTTTACCCATATGCAAACGAACACCGTCAATGATACAAGCATGAGAATCTACATCATATACAATGATATCATTTTTAGTCACTAAAGCATCAATGATAGACACCATACCTTGGTAACCAAAATTTAATAAATAAGCTGATTCTTTCATTACGAAATCTGCCAATTCATTTTCTAATTGTTCGTGATATTTAGTGTGTCCTGACATCATACGAGCTCCCATTGGGTATGCCGCACCAAACTGAATTGCTGCATCTGTATCTGCCTGACGTACTTCTGGATGATTTGCTAAACCTAAATAGTCATTCAAACTCCAGTTTAGGATATCTTTTCCGTGAAATTTCATTCTAGGACCTAACTCACCTTCTAACTTTGGAAAAACGTAATATCCTTCTGCTTGAGAAGCCCATTTTCCTAATGGTCCCTTATTGTTCTGAATTCTTTCGAATAAATCTTTTACCATAAATATATTTTGAAGTAATAATTTTAATTTAAACAGCGTGCAAAAATAATGATTATTATTCTAAAATAGAGTTTCCATTTATTTTTATTGAAAAATATTCTGAATATCAATATTAAAAAAAGAAGCTCTCCTAAAACAACATTTTTAAAAGCACAACTATTAAAATTAAAACATTACAAATTTCTTAAATAAATAATCTGTATTTCATGATTTTTATCATAATAAAAGACAAAACTGTCTTTTATCTTTGTATAAAGATTTTAAACTAAAATAAAACCAAATTTGTTATGAAAAGAAATTACAAAATGCCATTAAAATTAAAAGTATTTTTTTGTGCAATTTTTGCTATGATGCTTTTAGCATCATGCAAAAAAGATAAAAGCTCAACTAATTACACTGACATTACAACCAGTGGAGAAATGGAAGCTGAACTTACAGCACCACCGATGGTACCTAAACCAGTTGGTAATAGAGCTGCTATGAAAGTAAAAATAAATATGGAAATTAAAGAGCAAGAAGGTACTATGACTGATGGTGTAAAATACACTTATTGGACATTTGGTGGCTCTGTTCCAGGGAGTTTTATCAGAACTCGTGTAGGTGACGAAGTCGAATTTCACCTAAAAAATCATCCAGATAATAAGTTACCACACAACATCGACTTACATGCAGTTACAGGCCCAGGTGGTGGAGCAACCTCATCATTAGTAGCTCCTGGCCACGAAAAGACTTTTAACTTCAAAGTAATTAATCCTGGACTATACGTTTATCATTGTGCTACTGCGCCTGTTGGAATGCACATTGCAAATGGAATGTACGGTTTAATTCTTGTGGAGCCTGAAGGTGGACTACCTCCTGTAGATAAAGAATACTACGTTATGCAAGGAGATTTTTACACACAAGGTGAATATGGAGCCAAAGGACTTCAGCCTTTTGACATGAATAAAGCTGTAAAAGAAACTCCTGATTATGTTGTATTTAACGGAAAAGTTGGTTCATTAACTAATGGTGGCGAACTTACTGCAAAAGTTGGTGAAACGGTTCGTTTATTTGTTGGTAACGGTGGTCCTAATCTAGTATCTTCTTTCCATGTCATCGGTGAAATATTTGATAAAGTGCATGTAGAAGGCGGAAGTCTGATTAATGAAAATGTTCAAACGACGCTAATTCCAGCTGGAGGAGCTGCTATAATTGATTTTAAAGTCGAAACACCAGGAGACTTTATCTTGGTTGACCACTCTATTTTTAGAGCATTCAATAAAGGAGCATTAGGAATATTAAAAGTTGAAGGTGCTGAACATAAAAACATTTATTCTGGAACAATTCAAGAAGGTATTTATTTGCCAGAAGGAGGAACTATTCAAAAAATGCCAGATAACGGAGCAACTAAAACAGTAACACCAAAAAGAACAGTAGCTGAGAAAATAAAAATTGGTAAACAAATTTTTGGAACAACATGTTTTGCTTGTCACCAATCTGAAGGACAAGGAATCCCAAGCACTTTCCCTCCTCTAGCAAAATCAGATTATCTAAATTCTGATTCAAAACGAGCAATTAAAACAATCTTGCACGGTTTAAGTGGAGAAATAACAGTAAATGGTAAAAAATATAACAATGTTATGCCAAGTCAAAACTTAACTGATGATGAAATAGCAAATGTTATGACTTATATATACAACAGCTGGGGAAATAACAAAACAGATGTTACTCCCGAAATGGTAAAATCTCTAAGATAACAACGGCCAATATTATGCAAAAAAACACATTTATTATTCTTTTCTTGGCTTACTGGGGAATGTTAGGCGCACAAGAATTGAAAATGGTTCCAATAAAAGAGGGCTCTTTTGTCCCTCTTTATGGAGCTACAGAAAAAACACCTGTCGCAGTAAAATCATTTTACATAGATGTTTATCCTGTTACGAATAGTGAATTCTTGACTTTTATCAAAAAGAATCCAAACTATAGTAAATCTAAAATAAAAGGAATTTTTGCAGACAAAAGCTATCTATCGTATTGGAAAAGTGATTTTGACTTTGGGAATTCGAATCCTAAAGCTCCCGTAACAAACGTTTCTTGGTTTGCTGCCAAAAAATATTGTGAATGCCAAGGCAAACGATTACCTACTATGGATGAATGGGAATATGTTGCTATGGCAGATGAGAAAAAGATTGACGCCAGAACCAAAGCTGAATTTAATAAATACATATTGTCTTGGTACGAGAAGACAAAAACATATGAAAATCCGATTGGAAAGACATTCAAAAATTATTGGGGAGTTTATGATATGCATGGGTTAGTATGGGAATGGACCTCTGACTTTAATAGCATTTTTTTGTCTGGAGAATCTAGAAAAGATAAAAGTAATGACAAAAATCTTTTTTGTGGTGGAGCCTCAGTAAATGCAAGTGACTTAATGGATTATGCAGCTTTTATGCGTTATGCTTTTAGAGGAAGCCTTAAGGCACAATATTCAACAAGAAACCTAGGTTTTAGATGCGCTAGCACAACAAAACTATAATTCTAAATCATTTAAAAATGAAAAAAACAGTAATCGCAATCTTTGTCCTTCTCTTTACATTACAAAGCTGTAAAGATTCTAAGAAGGAAACCAGCGCATTCACCTCAAAAGACAAACCAATTAGCGATTTATCCATTTACAATTTACCTTCTCAATGGACAAATCAAGATGGAAAAGATATTGAATTAAAAAGTTTGAGAGGAAATGTTTTGGTCATGGTAATGATATACACGACCTGCAAAGCGGCTTGTCCTAGACTTGTTGCAGATATGAGAAACATAGAATCTAGATTAAATACAAAAACTAAGAAAAATGTAAAACTCATCTTAGTAAGTATCGACCCTGAAAATGATACTCCCGAAAAACTAAAAGCATTTGCTATCGCCAATAAAATGAACAATGACCCATGGATTTTCTTACGCTCTACGGAGGAAAACACCCGCGAATTTGCCGCTATTCTTGCTGTTAATTACAAAAAAATATCTCCTATAGATTTTTCACACTCTAACATTATAAGTGTTTTTAATCCTGATGGAGAGTTAGTTTACCAACAAGAAGGTTTAGGCGTAAACAATGACAAAACAATTGACAGAATAAATCTGGAAGCCGAAAAAATTAAATAGGTTAATTCAATTCGTAAAAAACAAGAGAAGATTTTAATTAATCGACTCTTGTTTTTTGTTTTATAATATACTAGGAATTAACCGCGAAGTCAGCGAAAAAACTCTCCAATCTTGTCATTTCGAGGAACGAGACTCGAGCGATAGCGAACAGGCGAAGCAAATCTCTATGAGAAACTCCATAATATTTGTCGAGCTACTTGATGAAACCCTTCCTTCGTCAGGGTGACAAGATTATAATTACAATATGTTTTTTTTGCAGATAAATTAACCTTTAATTTCACAAAACTGTAAATCAGTTTTATCCGCACTCCTATATAAGCAAAATTTTAGAGCCCTTTTAATCTGTGATAAAAAATACAAGCATTATTGAAAGTAAGTATTTTTAGTCTTAATAATTGAAACTGTAATCAAACTTAATCCAACAACAATAAGAATGCTCGTTCCAAAAACCCACCCATAATACCCCAAAAGTGCTCCTTTGCCAAAATAAAGAAATCCTCCTTGAAGAAATAGTAACACTTCTGTCGCTATATATCCCAAAATAAAACATTTTATTCCTGTGCGAAGCAAATAAGATTGATACGAAAGCAACTTATTCTGAATTAATACTCCAAACAAAAAACCTGTTATTACACCTAAAGTTGTTAAATGGATGAAACCAATTATAAAGCTCCGGATTTGGTGTGATACTTCCCCTAAATTAGGAATAAGAACTAATAATTGTATGCAGATTTTCAAGAATAACGAACATAAAGCTAAACCATATACCATTTTAGTCGTTGAGTCTAAATTTACTTTGAACCAAACTATTTGAGGTTTTAGCATTTTATAGAAATAAACAAAAGCAGCCAATTGCAGAACAACTCCAACAGTATTAATCCAACTTAATAAATTGTTTTCGAGATACCAACTCACAGGAAATGCAACAGTTAAGAATGTTGCTACAATGAGTAAAATGAAGAATATTTTAAATGCTTTTTTATCTATTTTATCTTCAAATTGCTTTAAGAACAAAGCCAGAACCGCAAATAAAAACCAGCCGTTAAACTGAAAATGCAGAAAAAACTGAATGGCAATTTGATAAAATGCACTTTGCTTTCCTAACATACTTACTGCAGGTCCTAAGCACCAAACTCCAAAAGTTGAAAAAACCATAAACAGAACTGCTGTGAGTAAAAGTTTATGGTCACTTGTTTTATCCTCAAAACTATCTTTCCAAACCTGCCAACAGAAAACATAACTCAATAAAATATGCATGGTAGAAAACACAATCGAGAACAAAGCATATCCCTGGATAGGAAAAGAAATCATCATACCAATAACTGCAAATTCAGTAATCCAAAATAATTGGTTATAAATTGGTTTTTCCCTTTTTTCTTTTGGAAGATAAAAACGAACAATCAGGACATAAATCATCAAATATGCCCAGCCTAACATGGCTACATGAGAATGTGCATGCAGTAAAAAGCTATAATTTACGTTTAATGGAAACAGATAGAGATATCGCATTAACAACCCCATAAGTGAGGCTATCAAAAATTAAAGAAGCAACATATAATCCAACTTTTATACGAACCCATTCCAGATAACAATTTCATTTTTATTTAAATTAAAAGTAGTTTAAATCATTACTATTATTAACATTTTATAGTAATAAAAATGCACCGATGTTAATTAATTTACCGGTGCATTTTCTAATTAATATACATTTACTATTAAGAGAATTCTTTCTCTAGGACCATTGCTTTAGGAAACAAAATATTATTCTCTAAATGAATGTGAGTATGTAAATTCTCTTCAAATTCTTTTAGCATTGCAAATGTTACTTTATAAGTGGTGCATCCGTCACTTGGTGCAGTATAATCATTTGTCAAGCTGGCAATTTCGCGAAAGCGTTCCCCTTCAGTATCATGTTCATGCATCATCATTGCAATTGGATTCGATACCGTTCCAAAAGGAGGTTGCATCAAATCCCCATTTGTTTCTTTAGCTTTTATCATTTTTTTTATAAAGGGAAATAACATAAGTTCTTCTTTTTTCATGTGTTGTGCTAATTCGCCTGCGCATTCGGTAAATAGCTCATTTATTTGAAACAACTCAGGATGATTCGCACCGTGAACACTACATAGTTTATTTAAAAATTGCATAATGACAATTGATTTATCCTCTACATAACGGTGGTGTGTTTTTTCTATATACTCTGCCAATAAATCCAATGGCCAAGAGTTAAAATCTATTTTATTGCTATCCTCAGCCAACAATGCGTCTTGAATTTTTTTAAGCAGCTCTTTAGAATCAATTTCCTGTTTTTCGCATACCTCATTAATAGTTCTATTTCCTTTACAGCAAAAATCGATTTTATATTTTGTAAATACTGCTGCTGTTCTATAATCCTCAGCTACAAACGCTCCAATTGTTTTATTTTGTAAACTTTCCATAATTCTTAATTTATTATTTTTTTCTATTTTTTAATGTCAAATCAAAGACAAACCAAGCTGTAGTTATAATTCCTATTCCAAAGATAGAATCACCTATAGCTCGCATCCATTTTAAGGTAATCATTGTAGGTTGTTGCATTAACTCTGATGAACGTGCGTACCACATTCCGTGATCTATGCTTTCGATTGCTTGCCAAATACCTATTGGTAACAAACTTAATACTGCCATTAAAAACAGGCCTATATTTAATGACCAAAAAGTAATCTTAAGCAGTTTCTCATTCCAGCTAATATTTCTGTATAAACTTCTTAAAACAAAAAGCATTAACCCAATTCCTAACATTCCGTAAACCCCAAATAATGCTGTATGTGCGTGAAGAGGTGTTGTATTTAAACCTTGTACGTAATAAAGCGCAATTGGTGGATTAATTATAAATCCGAAAACTCCAGCACCAAGGAAATTCCAGAATGCTACTGCTATCATAAAATAAATAGGCCACTTATAATCTATAATCCACTGCGTAGATTTTGATAGTTTATAATTTTGATATGCTTCAAAACCAATTAATGTAAGCGGTACTACTTCTAGTGCACTAAATGATGCTCCTAATGCCATAATAGCTGTGGGAGTTCCTGAGAAATACAAATGATGAAACGTTCCCAAAATACCACCAGCCATGAAGATAATAGTTGCAAACAAAACATTTAAAGTAGCGGTTTTCGTTTTTAACAATCCCAATCGAACAAACAAAAATGCAATAACAACCGTTGCAAATACCTCAAAGAATCCTTCCACCCATAGGTGAACAACCCACCATCTCCAATATTCAGCAATTGCAAGGTTTGTTTGTCTTCCCCACATTAATCCTGCCCCATAAAACATGGCAATAGCAGTACAAGAGATTAAGAATAGAATGATTAGATTTTTTTCTTCTGTTTTTTTCTTTAAAACGGGGATCAATGGTCGTATCATTAATGCCAGCCATAAGAACAATCCAACTAAAAGGAATATCTGCCAGAAACGTCCTAGATCTACATATTCATAACCTTGATGTCCAAACCAAAAGTTTTGTACCAAGTTTAGTTTTTGCATTACTCCAAACCATTGTCCGACCATTGAACCTAAAACAATAATTAGCAGAGCAATAAACAAGAAATTCACTCCAAAACATTGAAATTTTGGATCTTTACCCGAAACTGCCGGAGCAATATATAATCCTGTTGCTAACCAAGCTGTTGCTATCCAAAAAATAGCCAATTGCGTATGCCAGGTTCTTGTAACTGCATAAGGTAAAATTTGATCTATCGGAATGCCGTATAATGCATTTCCTTCAACACCATAGTGAGCTGTAACTATCCCTAAAGCCATTTGAATAATCATTAGTAAACTCACTACCCAGAAATATTTTTTAATCAAATACATCGATGGAGTCATCCCTTGATTAATTATTGGATCTTTTGTTGGCAGAGGAAATTCTTCTTCTTCACCCGATTTAGCATGATAAAATACTAGAATTCCAATACTGAAAATCAATAAAATAATACTAACACCTGACCAAGCAAGTAGTTCTTTTGTAGCAACATTACCAACCAATTCATCCGCTGGCCAATTGTGTGTATAAGAAATATCAGAATTAGGACGCTCTGTTACTGTTGCCCAAGTAGCCCAAAAGAAAAAGGCATTCATTTTATGCATTCTAGCTTCTTCTTTTACAGCGTTTTTAGGAATGGCATATTCTTCTCTTAACTTATCAAATTTAGAATCATTGGTAAAAAGCCCTTCATAATATTTACTTAAATATTTAATAGCTTCAACCCTATTTTCGGATATCGTAAGCGTTTGTGACTTTTCATCATAACGATTTGTTCTCACATCTTTTTGCAGGCGTATCTTTAACGCTGCTTGTTTCTCTTTATCCAAGTCTTTAAATTCCTTACCGAAATCTTCTTTCGCATATTTATCTAGAATAAACATTGCTTCTCGATGCAACCAATCGGCTGTCCAATCAGGAGCTACGTATGCACCATGTCCCCATATTGATCCAACTTCCTGACCTCCTATACTTTGCCAAACATTTTGTCCATCTTTAATTTCATCTTCCGAAAAAATAAGTTTTCCGCTATCTGAAACTATTTGTTTAGGAATTGGTGGCGCTTGCTGATAAATTTCGTAACCATAATATCCTAAAACCGCAAAGGATATACTCATTACTAAAGAAAATGCAACCCATAATTTTTTTTCTCTTTTCATATATTATATTTATTTTTTTTTACATAAAAGATAAAATTGTCTTTTATTAGTTTAATAAAAAACTCTAACCCTATAAATTAGGATTAGAGCTCTTTAATTATTCAACAATTAGAACCCCTTTCATCATAGCAACGTGCCCTGGGAAAGTGCATAAAAAATTATATGTTCCTTTTTTATCTACAGTAAATTCAATAGTATCTTCTTCTCCACCACCAATTAATTTAGTATGTGCAACGATTGAAGCTTTTTCAGAAGTCGGAATATAGTCAGTATCTTTAGCTTCAATTGCTTTAGCTGCAAAAGCGGCTTCATCTGTACCTTCTTGTAAAATAACTATGTTATGCCCCATAGCTTCTTTAGGAATTTTACCTACGTGTTTTAATGTTAGCGTAATAGGTTTTCCAGCTACTGCTCTAAGTTCTTTAGTATTAAATTGCATTTGATCATTTCCTTCAATAACCAAAACATTACTTACTGCATCAGTTTGTGCTTCTGAGTCAGTTGTTGTTTCATTCATCTCAGTTGATTCTGTAGTTGGAGTTGCTTCTTTTTTACCACAAGAAGTAATTGCTAAACATCCCATTAGCATTAAAATCGAAATTTTGACTTTTTTATTCATTTTTAAGTATTTAAATTATTTTAATATTGATTGTTTTTATTTATCGTTTTAAGAAAAATTCTCCTGATTTAACCCCCAAAGCAAGCTCTTCTAAAGTGGTATTTGTGAGCATATCTAATAATAACCCACGTATTACCTTAAACTCATTATGAACTGGGCAAGGATGTGATTCTGAACATTCTTTTAATCCAATACCACACCCCATATATATACTATCCCCATCAACTGCATCGACAATCTGGATTAGTTTAATAGACTTAATCGCAACATTTGAAACTTCAAACCCTCCACCTACTCCTTTCGCAGAATCAATAATGCCATTTTTGGTTAAAATCTGCATTATTTTAGCCGTAAATGGCTCTGGAGAATCAATTTCTTTTGCCACATCTTTTATCCCAACTCTAATTCCTTGAGAAGATTTAGTTGCAATAAATATTGAGGCGCGGATCGCATATTCGCATGCTTTTGAAAACATAGATTGATTCGTTATATTTTATACAAATATATTTAAAAACATATTAAAAGACAAATTTATCTTTAATAGATTTTTAAATAAAAAAAAGCTTATTTATAACCAGAATAATTTAATTATCCTAAAACACATATTATAAAGCAAGTCCCCATAAAAACGAATTTTAATTTTACCTTTGGTAGATTATAATTTTGTAAAACCTATAAAATGTCTTTAAACAGCAACAGAGAATTGAAACTTGCTGTACTTATCGATGCCGATAATGTACCGTATAGTAATGTAAAAGGTATGATGGAGGAAATTACTAAATTTGGTACTCCAACAACCAAACGTATTTATGCCGACTGGACAAAACCCAATGCAAACGGTTGGAAAAGTGTTTTACTAGAACATGCCATTACTCCTATTCAACAATATAGTTATACTGTAGGTAAAAATTCTTCAGATTCAGCTTTAATTATCGATGCCATGGATTTATTATATTCTGGTAAATTAGATGGTTTTTGTATTGTTTCTAGCGATAGTGATTTTACAAGACTAGCTATTCGATTGCGAGAATCTGGTATGAAAGTAATTGGAATCGGTGAAAAGAAAACACCTAGTGCCTTTATTGTAGCTTGTGATCGTTTTATATATATTGAAGTATTGGATGGTGCTATTAAAAAGAAAGATCCAAAACCTACTGCTTCTGACTCTAAAAAACCTGTTGAAAAGCCAACTGGAAAACAAAGCGAAAAACAAACTGAAAAACCATTAAACAAAATCGACTTACAAACCATCGAACTTATCGAAGACACGATCGAAGCAATTGGTGACGATGACGGATGGGCTTTCTTGGGAGACATCGGTAATCTTTTAGTAAAAAAGAAACCTGAATTTGACCCAAGAAATTATGGCTTTTCAAAATTAACTCCAATGCTAAAGTCTTTAACTGATATTCTCGAAATCGATGAGAGAGATTCTGATAAAAAAGGAATCAAACACAATTACGTTCGCTTGAGATATAGCTAACCATTTTACAATTACATACTTTACACATTTCAAATTAAACATTAAAAAACATGAGAAAAAAATTCTTTATTTACGGAATCTTATTGTTTCTAGTCGTTGCCGCAATTTATTATTATTCTGAATCAGGACGTGGTTTCTTACTCCTTATTATTATTCCAATATTATTAATCGTTGGAGTTTATAATATTAACCAGGAGAAACATGCAATCCTTCGAAATTTTCCAGTTCTTGGTTATTTTAGATATCTTTTTGAAATGATTGCTCCTGAAATTCAACAATATTTTATTGAAAGATCAACTGATGGTAAACCATTCTCAAGAAATCAACGCTCATTAGTATACCAAAGAGCCAAAAACATAGATTCTAGCTCTCCTTTTGGAACGCAATTAAACCTTAATCACGATAGCTATGAAGGAATCAAACATTCTATTTTTCCAGCAAAAGTAAACGAAGAATTACCTCGTGTCCTTGTTGGCGGAAAAGATTGTAAACAACCATACTCAGCTTCGCTACTAAATATTTCAGCAATGAGTTTTGGTTCTCTTAGTGAAAATGCTGTTCGTGCTTTGAATATAGGTGCTCAAAAAGGAAAGTTCTACCAAAACACTGGTGAAGGAGGTCTTACAGAATTTCATCTTGCTGGTGGCGGTGATGTTACTTGGCAAATTGGTACGGGATATTTTGGCTGTCGTGACGCAAATGGAAATTTTGATGGAGAAAAATTCAAAGAAAAAGCATTACTCCCAAATGTAAAAATGATAGAAATTAAACTATCACAAGGAGCAAAACCTGGACATGGAGGAGTACTTCCTGCGTCGAAAAATACAGAGCAAATAGCTAAAATAAGAGGCGTTGAACCTCATACTACAATCTTATCACCTCCTAGCCATAGTGCATTTTCTGATGCAAAAGGATTAGTTCATTTTGTAGCTCGTTTGCGTGAATTATCAGAAGGAAAACCAATTGGCTTTAAACTTTGTATTGGGAACACTAAAGAATTTGAAGAAATTTGTAATGAAATGATCGCTGAAGATTGTTTTCCAGATTTCATTACTATAGATGGTGCCGAAGGTGGTACTGGTGCTGCTCCGTTAGAATTTGCAGATGGAGTTGGTATGCCGTTTGAGCCTGCTTTAATTTTTGTGAATAAAACATTGATTGCATTAAATATTAGAGATAAAATGAGAGTAATTGGTAGTGGTAAAATCATTTCTGGATACTCTATACTACATGCCGTAGCTCTTGGTGCCGATATGTGTAATAGCGCTAGAGGTTTTATGTTCTCATTAGGTTGCATTCAGGCGCTACGTTGCCATAATAACGAATGCCCAACAGGAGTTGCAACTCAAAACAAAATGCTAATGAAAGGTTTGGTTGTTACAGATAAATCAGATCGTGTATACCATTTTCATAAAAACACTTTGCACTCAGCAAATGAATTATTAGCAGCATCAGGTAAAACCCGTTTTGCTGATGTTGATATCAATATTTTTATGCGTGGTGATGAATTTACTAATCTATCTGAACTCTATTTCCCAGATAACTTGACAAGCGTTACTAAACGATAAATACTAAAAAGCCTCTTTGCAAATTACAAAGAGGCTTTTTAATTAAATCCAGAAGTCTAAATAAATTATTCTTTCAATAAAATATCTAAAATTTCATTATTCAACACCTCTTTGTTAAGAACTGTATTATCATTAGCTAGGAAATAAACGTCAAACTGTACTCCTTCTTTAATTAACTCTTTAGGAATTTGATTTTTGTTTATCATATCTTTCAATAATTTAGGAAACGATATACTAGCTGCCGCTTTATTAGAATCATTTTCTGGTAGATTAGTTTCAAAACGCAGTTCAACTTTGTTATCGTTTATATAACCTCTAGCAGTAGTAAGTGTTACGTGCTCACCTTTAAAAGTTGCTGCAGTACTATTATAAGTAGCAACATACTCTTGAAGTTTTTGCTTAGTATTTTTACAACTTACTAATAACAATACAATAGCAAGAGTAAATAAAATTTGAGTTATTTTCTTAATCATTTCTTTTTAGTTGAGTTAATGAATTATTCATTCAAACATAATCTAATTCCATTTCATACACAATACTTACAATCGGTGGGTTAAATATTGTGTTGGTAATACCTTTGAGCACCTTTGCCAAAGTTTTGAACCAAGGGTATAAGGAACTTCGATTAAAGCTCAAGTTTAAAGTTGGTGTGTGCATTTTTGTCATTTCGAGGAACGAGAAATCTTCACGAGTAGCTCGATAATTTAAGGAAAATACTGTGAGTTAGTTTCTTGCGGAGATTTCTCGTTCCTCGAAATGACAAGTTTGGGATTATTTTGCGTGAAACTAAAATTCCTTACTATCTTGGTTTTGAACTTTAACTAAGATTCAATAACTCCATAAAAACTGCAAAGTCAAAATTCACTTAAAACATTGTAACTTTGTGTAAACATATTTTTTAATTATACACCTATTATATAATGAATCTAGTTTTCGCTTCTAATAATAAAAATAAAATTCTCGAAATACAGAGCATACTCAATGGCAGCATAAAAATACTAAGCCTTGAAGATATCGGCTGCCATGAAGACATACCAGAAACTGCAGATACTATTGAGGGAAATGCCATCCTTAAAGCCGATTATGTAACTGAAAAATATGGCTACGATTGTTTTGCTGATGATACCGGACTTGAAATATATGCTTTAAATGATGAACCCGGAGTTTATTCAGCTAGATATGCTGGAGAGCAACGTGACTCTGATGATAATATGAATAAAGTTTTAGAAGGATTAAATGATGCTACTAATCGTAATGCTCATTTTAAAACTGTAATTGCATTGAATCTTAACGGAAAGCAACATTTATTTACAGGGATTGCCAACGGAACAATTACTCATAATAAAAAAGGAAATCAAGGCTTTGGTTATGATCCAATTTTTCAGCCTGAAGGATATGAGGAAACGTTTGCAGAATTACCTTTAACCATCAAAAATAAAATTAGCCATCGTGCAAAAGCAACGCAACAACTTATCGAATTTCTGAACATAATTTAATAATTGTTTAAAATGCAACATTTTATAGTACAAATTTTAAATTTCAAGACGTTTTTTTGCTTCAATTTCTAAAAAAATGACTACATAATTGCAAAGCATAAATATAACTATTTGATAATCAAATCATAATAAATACACAATTCTTAAAATAGCATTAGTTTATCTGAATAATTAACAGTAATTTTGCACCCTATTTTAAAAATACATATGAATAAATTTGAACAATTAGGATTGAGTGAATCGTTACTGAAGGCGATTTTAGATCTAGGATTTGAAAATCCGACCGAAGTACAGGAGAAAGCGATTCCCCTATTATTGGAAAAAGACACAGATATGGTTGCGTTGGCTCAGACAGGGACAGGGAAAACGGCAGCTTTTGGTTTTCCGCTAATTCAGAAAATTGATGCCAACAATAGAAATACACAAGCATTAATTTTATCTCCAACCCGCGAGCTTTGTTTGCAAATTACTAACGAAATTAAAAACTACTCTAAATACGAAAAAGGTATTAACGTAGTAGCTGTTTACGGTGGTGCAAGTATTACAGAACAAGCTAGAGACATAAAAAGAGGAGCACAAATTATTGTGGCTACTCCAGGTAGAATGCAAGATATGATTAACAGAGGATTGGTAAACATTTCTCAAATCAACTATTGCGTTCTTGATGAGGCTGACGAAATGTTGAACATGGGATTCTACGAAGATATCGTAAATATCTTATCTACATCTCCAGACGAAAAAAGCACATGGTTGTTCTCTGCAACTATGCCACAAGAAGTTGCTAGAATTGCAAAACAATTCATGCATGACCCATTAGAAATTACTGTTGGAGCTAAAAACTCAGGTTCTTCAACTGTATCTCACGAATTTTACTTAGTAAATGCACGTGACCGTTACGAGGCTTTAAAACGTTTAGCTGATGCTAATCCAGACATTTTCTCTGTAGTTTTCTGTCGTACTAAGAGAGATACTCAGGCCGTTGCCGAAAAATTAATTGAAGATGGATATAGCGCAGCCGCGTTGCACGGAGATTTATCTCAAGCACAACGTGATGGCGTAATGAAATCTTTCCGTGGAAGACAAATTCAGATGCTTGTTGCTACTGACGTTGCTGCACGTGGAATTGATGTTGATAACGTAACTCACGTTGTAAACTACCAATTACCTGACGAGATTGAAACATACAATCACCGTTCTGGACGTACTGGTAGAGCTGGAAAATTAGGAACTTCTATCGTAATTGTTACTAAAAGTGAATTACGTAAAATTTCTTCAATTGAAAGAATCATCAAACAAAAATTTGAAGAAAAAACAATTCCTTCTGGAATCGAAATTTGCGAAATTCAATTATTACACTTAGCTAATAAGATTAAAGATACTGAAGTTGATCACGAAATTGACAACTATCTTCCTGCTATTAACAATGTTTTAGAAGGACTTACAAAAGAAGAATTAATCAAGAAAATGGTTTCTGTTGAATTTAACCGTTTTATTGCTTATTACAAAAAGAACAGAGATATCTCTAATCAATCATCTGGTTCTGACAGACGTGATGACAGAGATGGTGCTGCAAGACCTAACAACAATGGTGGAGCAACTAGATACTTTGTTAACATCGGATCAAGAGACAATTTTGATTGGATGTCATTAAAAGATTACTTGAAAGAAACATTAGACTTAGGTCGTGATGACGTTTTCAAAGTAGATGTAAAAGAAGGTTTCTCTTTCTTTAACACTGACCCTGAGCACACTGATAAAGTAATGGAAGTATTAAACAACGTTCAATTAGAAGGACGTAGAATTAATGTTGAAATTTCTAAAAATGACGGTGGTGGAAGACGTGACCATAACGGAAGAAATTCTGGTGGTGGTTTCGGTGGCGGAAGAAGTTCTGGTCCAAGAAGAGAAGGTTCTGGAGGAGGATTTAGAAGCGACAGAAACTCTGCTCCAAGAGAAGGTGGCTTTAGAAGCGACAGAAACTCCGCTCCAAGAGAAGGTGGTTTCAGAAGCTCTGCTCCAAGAAATGAAGGTGGTTCAGACAGAGCTCCTAGACGTTCTGAAAGCTTTGGCGATTCATCAAGACCAAGAAGACCAAGAAGAGATTAATTCTCTTTGTTAATTTTCTGATAATTATACCAGAAGACTACAAAATATTCAATCCTGATTACTACTTTTAGAGTTTTAAATCAGTTTATGAAATATTTTGTAGTCTTCTTATTTTTAGTACTATCCACAGCAGCGTTTTCTCAAGACAAAGAGCATCCTCAACGCGTATCTGGTTACATTGTTAACGACAACACAAAACTCCCTTTATCTAGCGTAAACATCATCAATCTTAACAAAGTAAGAGGTGCTACATCTGATGCAAAAGGATATTTTGAAATTGATGTTCAGCCAAACGATACCTTACACTTCTCTATTTTAGGATTTCAATCCTTAAGAATACGTGTTACTAATGACTGGATAAAAAACAAAGTCACTAAAATTCAGCTTACAGAAAAAGCAATTGCACTTGAAGAAGTTGTAATAAGACCTTTTAATTTAACTGGATATCTAGAAGTTGACTCAAAACTTATTCCTTCAAAAGAAAACTACCGTTATAGCATATCAGGATTAACTCAGGGATATGAAGCAGGAGAGTACTCCCCTAATGCTTTTGGTAAAGTACTGGGATCTATCTTTAATCCAGCCGATGTACTTTATAATTTTTTCGGAAAAAACCCTAAAGAATTAAAGAAGCTTAAGGAAATGAAAAAAGACGATACTGTTCGTAATCTATTAGAATCAAAATTTGACAGAGAAACCGTAGCCGTATTACTTGGAGTAAGCAAAGATGAAATTCCTGAGATTTTAAAACGTTGCAACTATTCTGATTCATTCATACAAGGCGCAAACGATTTACAAATAATGGATGCAATAAGCGGTTGTTATGAACAATATAAAATCCTTAAACGTAACTAGTCCTTTAAAAATATAAAAAAACGATCCTCACTACTAAAAGTAGCTGAGGATTTTTTTTGGCACAACAACGCACATCCATAGAAACATTCTGATATAAAATTTGTAATTTAACGTTCTGAAAACTCCTTTGTAAATGAAAAAAGAAATAAACAAAGTCCTAAACTTTATAGATCTTCATAAAGGAGAAGAAAACAAAAGAAAAGTAATTGAGAACATCACTAGTTCCATATCTTTTAGAGGTTCTAACTTATGGATATTAGCCTGCGCAATACTAATTGCATCCGTTGGTTTAAATGTTAACTCAACAGCAGTAATAATTGGCGCTATGTTAATTTCACCTCTCATGGGACCAATTGTCGGAGCAGGTTTCGGACTAGGTATGTATGACTTTGAATTAGTAAAGAAGTCTATAAAAAACCTTCTAATTGCTACATTTGTAAGTTTAGCAATCTCTACTTTATATTTCTACGCAAGCCCTTTTAAAGAAGCACAATCAGAGCTTTTAGCCAGAACTTCTCCAAATATATATGATATATTAATCGCCTTTTTTGGCGGTTTAGTTGGCGTTATTGCAGTAACAAGGGTCGAAAAAGGAAATCCAATTCCTGGTGTTGCAATAGCAACAGCTTTAATGCCTCCATTATGCACTGCTGGATATAGCTTAGCTTTAGGAAACATCGGTTATTTTTTAGGAGCCATGTATCTATACGCTATAAACTGTGTGTTTATTTGTATTGCAACTTTTATAATCGTAAAATTCCTGAAATACCCTGTTACTCAACAATTAGATACAAAACATGAAAAACAAGTAAAATACGGTATCACTATACTTATCATGCTAATGATTTTACCAAGTATCTATTTTGCGTATCAGCTTTTTGTTGAAAAAAGCTATCGTTTAAAGACTGAAATTTTCATTAAAAAAGAGTTCACAGATCATGATTATCCAATAATATACAAAAAGATAGAATACAATAGTAATCCTAAAAAGATAGAACTTGCATTTTTATCTAAAAAATTTAACAACGAAGAAATTAGCAATTTAAATAAAAAACTAATTGACTATAATCTACCAAATACCCAACTATTAATTCAACAAGATACTTTTAATATAAGTCGGGACATCCTCAACAAGATGAACTCTAGCAAAGACCTAGTCGATAAAAAAGACATTTTAATTAACAGCTTACGCGAACAACTAGCTGAATATCAATTCAACAATGAACAAATTACTGACGAATCTAAAGTGCTTTTCCCTTACATATCATCATTAGTTATTGGAAATTACTCTTATAAAAATGCGCAAAACACCAAAATAATACCTATTGTTTTATATCAAAGCAAGAAAGAATTAGACAAAGAAATGAATCATAAATTAAAATCGTGGCTCAAAATTCGACTGGCAAAAGACTCCATTGAAGTATACAGACAGCCCTCTAAATAATAAACTTGAATTGATATGCTTTAATAGCTGATTAAGAGTAATCTTCTAAAAATAGTTACTATATTTACTTTTATATAATAAGAAATTAACTAAACTAGAATATCATGGCAAAGAGTCAAGACGCTAAGAAAACACAAAAAAAAGAACCTCTTAAAACTGCAAAAGAAAAGAAAGAGGAAAAGAGAGAAAAGAAAAACAGTCCTAAAAGAGACTAATTTTTAGTATTCAGTCACAGTTTTCAGTACTCAGTTAAAACTGCTTACCGAAAACTGCGACTGTCAACTTTATTACTTTACTGGAATATTAGAAAGAATCTCTAAAACAAATTTCCAATATTTTTGAGCAGATGAAATACTTGCTCTTTCGTCCGGTGAATGTGCTCCATGAATTGTTGGTCCAAAAGAAATCATATCCATATCTGGATAATTAGTCCCTAAAATACCACATTCTAAACCTGCATGACAAGCCACAACTTTTGGCTTTTCGTTATTTTGTTTTTCGTAGATACCAACTAGAACATCTAATATTTCAGAGTTTACATTTGGTGTCCAACCTGGATAACTTCCTGAAAGTTCTACCTCACAACCTACTAGTTCAAATGCTGAACGCAATGAGTTAGCCAAATCAAATTTAGATGTTTCAACAGAAGAACGCGTTAGACATCCAATCTTAATTTCACCATCTTTTACTATAACACGAGCAATATTGTTCGAAGTTTCAACTAAGTCTGCCATATCAGCACTCATTCTGTAAACTCCATTATGAGCAGCATAAATTGCACGAATGATACCTTCTTGAACTCCTAAATCCATTACTTTTTCAGGCAAATCGCATTTAACGATTTCTATCGTAAGATTTGGTTCAGTCGTTTTAAACTCCGTTTTAATATCATTGATAATTTCTTGCATGTCAAAAATGTAAGCTTCATCAAACATCTCTGATATGATTACTTTCGCTACACTTTCTCTCGGAATTGCATTACGCAAACTTCCTCCGTTAATCTCAACTACTTGCAATCCGAAATTTTCAAAAGCATCAAACAACAAACGGTTCATAATTTTATTGGCATTACCCAACCCTTTATGAATATCCATCCCCGAGTGACCTCCTTTAAGTCCTTTTACAGTAATAATATGTCCAACTGAACCTTCTGGAACATCTTCTTCATTATATGTTCTTGTAGCAGTTACATCAATTCCTCCTGCACAACCAATATCAATTTCATCATCTTCTTCAGTATCTAAATTCAATAAAATCTGACCTTGAAGAATTCCTCCTTTTAGATTTAACGCTCCTGTCATTCCTGTTTCTTCGTCGATTGTAAACAACGCTTCTATTGCAGGATGTGGAATGTCTTTACTTTCTAAAATTGCCATTATTGTTGCAACTCCAAGTCCATTGTCTGCACCAAGTGTAGTTCCGCGAGCACGAACCCAATCCCCATCAACATACATATCTATTCCCTGGGTATCAAAATCAAAAACCGTATCGGCATTTTTTTGATGTACCATATCCAAATGCCCTTGTAAAACAATAGCTTTACGATTTTCCATTCCTGGAGTAGCTGGTTTACGGATAATTACATTACGAATTTCATCCTCAAAAGTTTCTAATCCTAAACTAGTACCGAAGTTTTTCATGAACTCAATAACACGCTCTTCTTTTTTAGATGGACGTGGTACTGCATTCAAATCGGCAAACTTATTCCAAAGTTCTTTTGGTTCTAAATTTCTTATTTCTTGACTCATTATGTTTTGTTTGAAGTTTAACATTTTCAGATCTCAAAGTTACAAAGTTTAAATTCTTTTTCGCGGGGAAACTATTTTAAAATTTTCACCAGAAATATTATGAATTAAAATATCACTTTGGGTATTTTGAAGGTTTTAACGATGTATTAAAAACAGATAGAATATAAATTGTTTTCAACTTTTCATCGATGAAATAAAAAATAATGAAAGGGAATTTTTTCGTAGGGACACCGTGATAATCTTTATATCTAATTTGAAAGAAAGGATTTCTAGTCAATATTTCTATATGATCATCAATTACTTGATAAAAATATTCTCCTAATCCACTTTGCTTAGATTCATAATAATCAATCGCATCTTGTATATCAAGAATTGCTCTTGGTTCAATTACAACTTCAAAAATCATTTTCCAGATTTAAAACGTAATTGTTTTTTTGCTTCATTCCAAGGAAGAAAATCATCAGCTTTTGAAGTTGATCTTCTTTCATCTAACAAACTTTTCATTTCTTCAGTTACAGAAAATTCATTAATTACAGTTTCATAATTAAATTTCTCTATTAACTGCATAAAGAAAGACAATTCATCATCTGGAATATTTAAAGTGATTTGTGTCATTTTTCCTTTTATTAATTAACAAATTTACAAAAAAGAAAGTCAACTACTATTTTAATTATTATTTTTAACCCAAAAGCAAAACCGTGAAACGAAAATACATTCTTCCCTTATTCTTACTATTGCAAATCATTATTTTAAAGATTATTCCATTTTTTCCTGAATTCATCGAAAAACACTACAGTACTGCATTATATTTAAAAATCGCTTCTTTTTCAAGAATCATACTCGGATGGATTCCTTTTTCTATAGGTGATTGTATCTATTTTGTCTTGATCGTATTATTTTTAAGATGGCTTTGGTTAAAACGAAAATCATGGAAATTATTATGGAAGGATAACATCTTGGCTATCTTAAGTTATCTTTCGGTATTCTATTTTCTATTCCATTTTCTTTGGGCTTTTAATTATTACCGAGTGCCTTTATTTGAAAAAATGGGAATACAAAGAGAATATTCCGATGCCGATTTATTAGATTTTACAAAAAAACTAATCACAAAAACGAATTCAATTCAATCTCAAATAACTAAAAACAACAACCTCAAAGTTACATCTCCATATTCGCAAGAGCAGATTTTTAAAATGAATGTAAATGGGTATAATAATCTCGCAACCGAGCACCCTTATTTTACCTATTCGCATTTAAGTGTAAAAAAATCGCTTTTCAGTCTGCCTCTTACCTATATGGGATTTGGCGGTTATTTAAATCCATTTACCAATGAAGCCCAAGTAAACAATCTTGGTCCGATGTACAGCTTTCCGATGACTGCGAACCATGAAATGGCACACCAAATGGGTTATGCTAGCGAGAGTGAATGCAATTTTATAGGATTCTTGGCTTCTGTAAAAAACGACAATTTATACATACAATATTCTGGCTATAGCATGGCTTTACGTTATTGTTTAGGAATTTTAAGGGCAAAAGATGAAAAATTATTTAACCAAATAGTAAAAACCGTTCACCCTGGAATTCTAAATAATTATAAAGAGAGCCAAGATTTCTGGAAGCAATATGAAACTTTTATCGAAACTGGTTTTCATATTTTTTATGACAATTTCCTGAAAATGAATCAGCAAAAAGATGGCATGGATAGCTATAGTAAATTTGTTGATTTAATGATTAATTACTACAAAGAGAAAGAACTATAATTTTTTTCTTTAAGCAATAAAAACTGTAACAAAATCGGCATTAATACTACTAATACAATATGAACGATAATTTAGAACATTCATTTGTTGTGCAATTGCAGGCAAACCAGAATATAATCCACAAAATTTGTAGATTATATACTGCTAACCAAGATGCTCACAAGGATTTGTTTCAAGAAATTACGATTCAGTTATGGAAAGCATATCCAAAATTTAGAGGTGATAGCAAATTTTCTACTTGGACTTATCGAGTCGCGCTAAACACCGCTATTACGTTATATCGAAAAACAAAGCGTTCGATAGCAACTGTAGAGTTTGAAAATCACCAACATTTTATAAAAGAAGTTGATTACAACTATGAAGAAGAGGAACAGATTAAGTTAATGTACAAAGCCGTTTACCAACTAAACGATATCGAAAAAGCATTGATTTTTATGTATCTAGAAGATAAAGATTATCAAGAGATTGCTGAAACTTTGGGAATTAGTGAAGTTAACGCACGAGTGAAAATGAACAGAATTAAAGGGAAACTTAAAAAAATATTAAATCCTTAAAATAAATATGAAAGAGCTGGATTTACTAAAAAAGATTGGAATAAAACTGCAGATACTTTTCAGCAAGTATCTGAGGTAGAAATTTATAATATGATTCACAAAAAATCTTCATCGATTGTAAAATGGATCTTGGTTATAAGTCTTCTAGAAATATTATTTTGGACTGCATCAAATTTCGTATTTAGCATTGATGATTTCTTAAAACAAATCAATCATCCTGAATACATACTATATCTTGAAGTGATAACAAACTTTAATTATATTGTAGTACTAATTTTCGTGTATTTTTTCTATAAAAACTACACTACTATATCGACTACAAAATCTACTAAATTATTAATGAGTAGCATCTTAAAAACTCGTAAAACGGTTCAATACTATGTTTGGTATAATTTGGCAATGGTAGTTTTTAGTTCAATTATAAGCTTCTTTATTGCTTTCTCAAGTCCCGAGATGAACTACCTTAAAGAGAAAATTGCAACCAACGGCACAGTAATGCTAATGGTAATATGTATTTTACTTCTAGTTACCCTTATATCATTAGGTTTAGTATGGTGTTTCTACAGACTTGTATACGGCACGCTACTCCGAAGATTGTATGACAATTATAAAGAACTTAAAAAGATTGATTTATAATCACAACATTTTAGAACAGAGCCACAAAGGCTCAAAGGTTAAGAAATACATTTAAAATAAAAAAGGGGAGCTGTAAAATATATTTTACAGCTCCCTTTTTAGAAAATTATATTTATACAGAAAACTAATACCCCCATCTACGCATTTTATTCAATTCTTCTTCTAATTTTAGTTCTTCTGCTGGAATAACTTTTAAAAATGAAGGATGTTGCTCAATGGCATATTCTACTTTTTCTACAATTTCATCAATTGTATCATTATCATAATCAATAGCAAGTGGTTCTTTAATTATAAACGATTGTAAAATTCCTTTCTTTTTCATTCGCAATCCTTTTTTATCAAAAGAACGACGGAAGCCATCAATTACAATTGGAACAACAACCGGTCTATGCTCTTTAATAATATGCGCAGTTCCTTTGCGAACTGGTTTGAATGACTTCGTAGTTCCTTGTGGAAACGTAATCACCCATCCATCATTAAGAGCAATTTTTATATTTTCGGTATCATTAGGATTTACATCTCTTTTTTCGGTAACATCAACACCTTTAGCTCTCCAAGTACGTTCTACACTTATTGCTCCAACATAGGATAAAATTCTTGGCAACAAACCAGCTCTCATGGTTTCTTTAGCGGCAACATAATAGATATTCATCTTGGGTTGCCATAAGTAACCTACATTTTTAATATTATCCGCTCTCCCGCTCAAACTTGCGTTAAAAACGTGGAACATAGCTACAACATCAGCAAAGTAAGTCTGATGATTGGATATGAAAAGGACATTAGTATCTGGTAAACTTCTTATAATTTCTGAACCCTCGATTTGCAATTCGTTAAAACCTCGATAACGTCTGTGTGTAATTGCACCAAAAATTCGAATTAACCATTTTTTTATAAATAGTATATGGCCAAAAGGATTTCTTTTAAACAATCCCATAAATTTATGTGTTATTTTGAAAATTAGAAAGACAAACTTACGAAATTTATTCTTGTATTTCTCACTAACAGTCACTCCAGCACAGGAAATCGCAACTACCTATATATCAAACAAAAGAACCTTTTATATATAAAATAAAAGTAAAAAAGAGTTAATGGAATATGAATTATATAGGTATAAAAATTCTTTTAAAGCAAATAACACCCCCTACTTTAGCGTTCAATTAATCTACAATATTCTCTTTCAAAACTTCTTTTAACTCACTCAATATCATCGCAGTTGCTCCCCATACAATTTGATTTTCTATTTTAAAAGCAGGTACTGTAATATTTGTTGCATACGAAGTTGATAAAATAGTTTCAATAACAATTTCATCATCCAAAAAAACTGAAAGTGGCAACTCTATAATATCGGCTACCTCTCTTGGATCTGGCCGAAAATGAATTTCTTCTTTACAAATTCCCAAAAAGGATGTACAATAAAATTACTTGGTGGAATATAAGTGGGCGTAAATGCCTTTATAACCTCAATTTTACCAGGTAAAACACCTATTTCTTCATGTGTTTCACGCAAAGCTGTATAAGCATAATTACCATCATCTTTCTCGTATTTCCCTCCTGGAAATGCAATTTGTGAAGAATGCACCCCATTGTAGGCATTACGTACAATTAAAACTAAATGTGCAATTTCATTTTTTGGATACAGCAACATCATTACTGCGGCAACTCTTGGATTACTAACTTTGCTATCTATATTTTTCATAACTTCCATTCGTTCCAATGGAGCCATTTTATAATGTGCTACTTCTGCAGGAAGTTCTGCAGCAATAAGACTAGGAACATAATGCAATACGTTTTGAAAATTCATATAGGAGTTTCTAAATAATATATAAATATAGTTCAGAATTCAACATCTCACAAATTTTAACATTAACACCTACCTCTAAAATCTTTGTTTACAAATTAAAACACAATAAAAATCGTACTTTTATAACTGCTATATATTTTTAAATCAGAATATTTAAGTATTATAAAACTAATTTATGATTAAGAAAATCATCATCACCTATTCTTTTTTATTTGTTCTACTATTGTTTATCCAACCTTTTAGTGCTCAAAATAAAATCAATAAGGATAGCATAAGCTCAAAAAACAAGCTCACATCTAAGGGAAACATTTATACTGGAATATCTTTTAATTTCTCAACCAAAGATACTGATGTAAAAGAAGGCTTTTTTGTAAACATAAGCAATCGCTCTCGAAATTTATTTAAAACGAGTGTAGATGGAGGGTACTTCATTAAAGACAATCTTGCTTTAGGAGGTTCAATAAGTTACGAAAACGATCGCCGCAATCAAATTGAAACCGACCAGCAAAATGTTCGAACAGCTGTACAATATGCAAAAGATTCTTATGGAATATATGGAGGAATGAAAAACTTTATTCCTATTGATAACAAAGGGCGTTTTTATCTATATAATTTAGTCCTTTTAGGAGCTAACTTCAAAAATATAATCGAAGAAAGAACCACAGACAACCTGCTTAAAAGAATCTATACTAAAAATGAGGTTGTCGAATTACAAATTAACCCAGGCATCATGGTAAATATTGTAAAAGGGTTTTCTGTAGAAGTCGGAGCACAAGTTGCAGGAATAAGCACCTCTTGGTCACAAACCAAAACAAATGATGAAATCACTGAAAAATCACATGGAACCGATGCTGATTTTAGCATAAATCTGCTACGCTTAAATGTTGGTTTTTACTATTATTTTCCACTTAAACGAAAGTAAAGATGAAAAATACAATACTCTATAATACAATACTTTTTATTCTGTTATTAAGCCTCGCTTCATGCGTAAATGACACGTATTTTGGTAAATCTGACAAAAATGACATTCGTTACTTTACTTTACAGAATCAATCTGGGTTTTCTAACATTGACACAAAAACAAAGACAATCTCCGTTACTATAAATTCAGAAGCTGATATAACTAAACTAGCTATCGACTCTATTGCCTTATCAACTTTTGCAACACTTTCTCCAAATAAAGAAACTACTAGGGACTTTACAACTCCTCAAACTTATATTGTTACTGCCGAAAATGGAAATAAAGCCACTTATACCGTTACAGTTACCCAAGAAGGAGCTTATCCACAATTAGATAACAGCAATTTCGATACCTGGTATACTCCATCAGGAAAGAAATACCAACAACCAGGATCTGACGACAATTCAATTTGGGCAACTGCCAATGATGGAACTACAACCACAAACAGTGCTAATGTCACCACATACCCCTATCTAAATAATGGAACCGATTATATTGCACAAATTATCACCAAAGATTTAGGCAGTTTGGCAGGACTCGTTAGCCAACGTATGGGATCTGGCACATTATTTACAGGTAAATTTGTTTTGAATATAGCAAACCCATCTACTTCAGCACAATTCGGAATTCCGTTTACTGCCAGACCCAAAAGCTTTGCTGTCGAAATTAAATACACTGCTGGAATTCCTTATCAAGATGGAAAAGGCAAGGTCTTAAATAAAACCGATCAAGCTGATATTTATGTAATTCTTGAAAACAGAGACAATCCCAATGCCATTAAACGTATTGCTACTGGTTGGTATAGAACCGAAACAACAATGGGTATGAATCTTCAAAATATTAATGTAGATTTGACCTACGGAACGTTAAACTCTACTTTTCCTGATTATCAGAAACCTAGCAATGGACTTTACGGAAGTCCTAATGATAAACCTACACACATTAGCGTTGTTTTTGCTTCTAGTGCCGATGGAATTCTATATGAAGGAGGTGTAAATAGTACGTTGTACGTAAATAATTTTGAACTTAAATATTAAAAATAGTTACGACTATACAAATTATTAAAAATGTACAGTAAAGAAGAATCACAGAAAATGAAGAGAGAATTTTGGGTCGCTTTTGCCGAAAAGTATCCCCGAAAATGGGTGCTCTATGATACCAAAATTAAAGATTTCTCTTTTAAATTTTATGTCGATAACAAAAAAGCACAGGTTTTAATAGACATCGAGCATCGCAATGATGACAAACGAAATGCTTACTATGAAAAAC
The DNA here is from genome assembly GCF_003668995.1 of Flavobacterium sp. 140616W15. Classification (NCBI taxonomy): domain Bacteria; kingdom Pseudomonadati; phylum Bacteroidota; class Flavobacteriia; order Flavobacteriales; family Flavobacteriaceae; genus Flavobacterium; species Flavobacterium sp. 140616W15. Next base: position 566,139 of record NZ_CP033068.1, on the reverse strand, counting down.
TAGAAGCATTAAAAAATATTCTAGAAGAAGAATTCATCAAAGATCTTGTTTTTGAAAAAGAATATACTTTAGAAAGTGGCAAAACTATTAGCCGTATTTGGATTGAGAAACTAGGTGTTGGTTTTAGTAATCGTAACTATTGGGATGAAATATTCGACTTTTACTTCGAAAAAATGAATGCTCTCGAAATGTTCTATCTAGAATATGATGAATTTATTAAGGACATTGAATAGCATTTTTCTTTAGCTTCTGAGATACTGAATCACAAAGAACTAAAATTTCATAAACCGCAATAACGAACAAACCCGACAAGTTTTAAAAATCTGTCGGGTTTGTTCGTTTCTATTTAGATAGTAAAAATATTATACACAATAATTCGATCGTTGAAATTTATATACAGCTGTTTTCTATTATCTTGTTTCTTTCTAGTGATGATTGATAATTTAGTATCATTTCCTTTTAAATCTTTACAAACAAAAGAATATACAATATCTGTATCGTTTTCTTCTCTGGCTATGTAATCTAAAATTTGATACACTTGCGTCTCTTGTGAATTAACTACAATTCGATTTTTATCTGTATCCAAAACTACTAAAACATTAACCAATTCTAGATCTGACCACTTGCCCCATTTTCCTCTTTCGTTTTTCTCTAAAACACTATAACCTGAAGTTCTAAACTTATAACTCTGAGCATAGGATTGTTGCATACAAAGTGCTAAAAAAAATAATACTATATATATTTTTATTCGATTCATTTATTTAAAAATCTAAATTTAATGTTTGTTTACGTGCTTCTTCGAAATCTGAAATCATCTCCTCAATAATGTCTGCAGCGGGTTTAATATCATGAATAAGTCCTGCTATTTGTCCGATTTCTAATTCTCCTTCTTCTAAATCTCCTTCAAACATGCCACGTTTTGCTCTTGCTCTTCCTAAAAGCGCTACAAGTTCTTCTTTTGTTGGGCACTTTTCATACAATGCCTGAACATCTTGATAAAATTTATTCTTAATTAATCGTACTGGAGCCAGTTCCTTCAATGTCAGTTGAGTACCTCCCTCTTTAACATCAACAATTGTTTGCTTGAAGTTTTCATGTGCTGAAGATTCTGTTGAAGCTGCAAAACGACTACCTACCTGAACTCCATCTGCGCCTAGAATCATTGCCGCAAGCATTCCTTTTCCTGTTGCGATTCCTCCCGCAGCTATAAGCGGAATAGTAATTTTTTCACGAACCATCGGAATCAATGTAAAAGTTGTTGTTTCGTCACGACCATTATGCCCTCCTGCTTCAAAACCTTCGGCTACAATAGCATCTACGCCTGCTTCTTGAGCTTTTAAGGCAAAAATAGTACTACTTACCACATGCACAACCGTAATCCCTTTTTCTTTTAAAAAAGATGTCCATGTTTTTGGGTTTCCTGCCGATGTAAATACAATTTTCACTCCTTCATCAATAATTATATTTATGATTTCGTCAATGTTAGGATACAACATGGGTACATTTACTCCAAAGGGCTTTGAAGTTGCTTTTTTACATTTCTGAATATGTTCCCGTAATACTTCTGGGTACATCGAGCCTGCTCCTATTATCCCTAAGCCACCTGCGTTACTTACTGCACTTGCCAGCTTATAGCCACTATTCCAAATCATTCCTGCCTGAATTATTGGATACTTTATATTAAATAGAGTTGTTATTTTATTCATGTAATAATGCCAATTATTGTTTTATGATTTTTCCTGTTTTATACAGGTTATTCGCCTCTAAAGTATAAAAATAAATCCCAGAATGTAACGATTGCAACGAAACTATCGAGCTTTGATTGGTAATTTGTCTTTCAACTACCTTTTGACCAAGTAAAGAATACACTGTTAGAAAGGCTTCATTAATATCTTTTGGCAAAGTAAATGAAATATCAGAATTGGTTGGATTAGGATATACTAAAAAATCTGTTTTTTCTATTGGCTCTACATTTAAAGCTGTATCTAAAGCTAAGCTAAAATTAGGTATTCCATAACCATATTGAGTACTCGGAGATAAATACCTATCTGATGATTGTAAAACCAATTGTCTGATTTCTTTATTTGTTTTATTTGGAAAAGCCTGCCATAAACAAGCAATTGCTCCAGCCATTATTGGACATGAGAATGAAGTTCCGTTTATTTTAACAATATTTCCAGAAACATCCGATACTACAACTGCTGTTCCTTGCGCCATAACATCTGGTTTGATTCTTTGATCATAACTAGGGCCAATAGAACTAAAAGATGATAACGCTTTGGTTGCCGTTACTGATCCTACAGTAATTACTGATATTGCATCGGCTGGAGCACCAATGTGTTTCTCTAAAGCATCTCCCTCATTACCTGCAGACGCAACTACAATCATTCCTTTACTAAAAGCAATTTCCGCTCCTCGTGATATAAAGTTTGTTGTACCGTTCATATCACTATACGAATGACTATAATTTGGATTGTCGTATTCAAAATATCCCAGAGAAGTCGTGATAATATCAGCTCCTAATCTATCCGCTTCTTCTGCTGCTTCAACCCAAAGTGATTCTTCAACTGGATTCTCTGAAGCATCATCCTCTGTAATAAACAAATAATAGGAAGCATCAGGAGCAGTACCAACTAAAGCATTTTCTTTGAATCCTCCCATTGTAGAGAGAACTTCTGTACCATGAGAAACTCCTGTATTGAAGTTAGAATTTCTTAAAACATAGTTATATCCCCCTAAGATTTTATTATTAACTCGTAAACGGTCAAAAGTACTTGCTGTATTAACTCCGGGAAAACCAGCGTCAAGAACAGCTATTATTTTACCTGAGCCTGTATAGTTTTGTTCATGCAAAATTTGCCCATTAAGCATTTGGATCTGGTTTACCGATGTACCATAAGAGTAATTTACAGCAGTTTTAAGATTTTTATCTGTTGATTTTACTTTATCCGAGGTTCCTTTTTTGGCAGTTTCGTTTAATGATTTATTTGCAAAGTCAACTTTAGACACAAATGAGAATAACTTTAGCGTATTGATATTTGCTTTTGTTCCTCTTATATGGAGAGCATTTAACCATTTAGATTGTGCCATAACAGTTATTCCTGAACTTGCTTTTATCTGATTGATATAAGTAGTTTCAATAGGGATATCTTTTAGATCCAAAGCTATCTTTTGATTGCTTCTTCTATCCAAAGCTCTTTGCGTAAGCATCAATAAAGGGGTATCGTAATAAACTTGAGAATTGGGTTTACCGTTAAAATAAACCCATGCTTCTTCTTGCGAGAAAGTCGCAGATGATATAATTAAAAAAAGAAATATGAAATATCTTTTCATTTGTTACTTCTTTAAAAAAAGGGAAGACCCTCTGTAAAAAAGTACTAATCTAAGAAATTACTCCCGAACCAACTAATTCATTATCTAAATACCAAGCAGCAAATTGTCCTTCGGTTATAGCTGATTGTGGCTCATCGAAATGAATATACATACCACCTTCAAATTGGTGTAAGGTCGCTTTTTGTAATGGTTGACGGTAACGAATTCTTGCCATTACTTCCATTTGTTCTCCGTTTTTTAAAGCCATATCTGTTCGAATCCAGTGTACTTCTGAATTTTCTATAAATAATGCTTTTTTAAACAAACCAGGATGTTGACTCGTTAAACCAGTATAAATTGTATTTGTTTCTACGTTGGTTGCAATAATAAACAACGGATCTGTTGTTCCTCCCACATTAAGTCCTTTTCGTTGACCAATTGTAAAATAATGTGCTCCTTGATGTTTCCCAACTACTTTACCCATATTTGGAGTATAAGGTAGCTTTTGAGATTCAAATTCTAATTCTTTTTCAAGAGACAAACCTGTTGCTTTCTCTGAATTATATATCGGGTCGTTTTTATCAATTTGTACAATTAAACCATCTTTAGGTTGTAATTGCTGTTGCAAAAATTCTGGCAAACGAACTTTTCCAATAAAACATAAACCTTGTGAATCTTTCTTTTCGGCAGTAACCAAATCCATTTCGGTAGCTATCTCGCGTACTTCTGGTTTTGTTAATGCTCCAATAGGAAATAATGATTTTGCCAATTGCTCTTGTGACAATTGACATAAAAAATAAGATTGATCTTTATTAGTATCGGCTCCAGCAATAAGTTGATATACTTTTTCACCATTTACCTCAATTTCTGCTTTTTGACAATAATGTCCTGTTGCTACATAATCAGCTCCAAGACTTAATGCAATTTTCATGAAAACATCAAATTTAATCTCACGATTACATAACACATCTGGGTTTGGTGTGCGTCCTTTTTCATATTCGTTGAACATATAATCAACGATTTTTTCTTTGTATTCTTCGCTTAAATCAACGGTTTGAAAAGGAATTCCAAGCTTCTCGGCTACCAATAAAGCATCATTACTATCTTCTAACCAAGGGCATTCGTTAGAAATTGTAACTGAATCATCATGCCAATTCTTCATAAAAAGACCAATAACCTCGTATCCTTGTTGTTGCAGCAAATAAGCGGCAACACTTGAATCAACACCTCCAGAAAGTCCTACTACAACACGTTTCATATATTCGAAATCTAAAAAAAATTATTTTGCAAAGTTAATCCTTAATTGCAGATAATAACTATTGTTTCCATTAGTTTATCCAATCGAAGGGTAGATAAAAGTTATTATAGTTTTTGATGGTATTTATTCCTCCAAAATAACAACAACACAAATCCATTGAACAGCTATTAATTGAAGTTCACCTGAATATTTAATGTTATTTTATTTTTTCTTCTTTTCAACCTTAGTAGCGGTTTCATTTGTATTTTTTGGGTCACTCATATTGACTTCTTTTAGTAGTTTTCCGTTTTCAAAAAACTGCCAATTGCCCATTTTTTTTCCTTTTCTGAATATTCCTTTCGAAGCAACAACACCATTCGAGTTATTAAAAACAGCATCTCCATCGAGTTCGTTATTTTTATAGTTCAATTGCTCTAAAATGGTTCCGTTTTCAGCATATCTTTTATAAGCACCTTCCTTAACATCTTTTGAGTAATTCATTTCTTCAGCAATTTTTCCATTTGGATAAAAAACAGATCGTAAACCATTTAGCTTTCCTTTACTATAATTCTCAATTGTCATTACAGTAGGTGAAGCTTGGTGGTAATATTTCCATTCCCCATCAAAAAGTTTATTAATGACTTTGCCTTCACTTACTTTATTCTTCGCTTGATCATAAAAAATAGTATAAGCACTGCCATCATTTGCACTAAAATCTCTAGTTGCAATTACACTAGCCACTTTTGTATCATCGTAAAATTTAAAAACACCCGTTTCCTTACCATGATTAAAAATCCCTTCATAACGAGGCCTTTTAGACTCTTCATAAGTTCCTTTCCAAAGCCCATCTTTTTTTCCGTTTTCATCTAGCTTATTTAATGTTTGTGCATTTATAAAAAAAGCATTCAACAATAATAAACCGAGTAATATTCTTTTACCAATCATCTTATATTCTGTTTTTAATCTTAACGAAACAATTCATTAATAAATTATACGGGTATAAAAAAATCCCGATAAATCGAGATTTTTTTATTTTCAATACTTCTATTATTTTTTGCCTTTAGCTGCTTTAGCCGCTTCTTGTTGCTCCATAACTTCTTGTAAACGTCTTTGAAACTTACCTTGTTTTTTAGGCTCTTTTAATTTATTTTCTTGTATTTGAGCATGAATTTTATCGCTATCTACAATATAGTTTTTAATTACATACATAATTCCGATTGTAATTAAGTTAGAGATAAAGTTATACAAACTTAAACCTGCTCCATACGAGTTGAAGAATATCAACATCATAAGTGGCGAAACATAGATCATGATTTTCATCATCTTAGCCATATCTGGCATCCCTTCTTGTTGAGGAGCAGCCATTTGTTGGTCACCAGATGTCATTTTCATGTAAAAGAAAATCGCAATTGCTGCCAATATTGGAAACAAACTAATATGATTTCCGTATAAAGGAATATTAAATGGTAGATTTACAACAGCATCAAATGAAGATAAATCGTCTGCCCAAAGGAAACCTTTTTGTCTTAATTCAAACGCAGATGGAAAGAACTGGAACGAAGCATACATAAACGGAAGTTGTATCAAGGCTGGAATACATCCCGCCATTGGGTTTACTCCTGCTTTATTATACAGCTTCATTGTTTCTTGCTGTTTTTTCATTGGGTCTTTCTTGTATTTTTCACCCAATTCTGTAATTTCTGGTCTCAATACTTTCATTTTTGCCTGCGACAAGAATGATTTATATGTAATTGGCGACATCGCTATTTTAATAATAATCGTAAACACGATAATAGCAATTCCTAAAGATAATCCCATTGTTGAACTCAAGAATCCAAATAAAGGAATGAAGATAAATTTATTAATCCAACCAAATATCCCCCAACCTAATGGAATGATTCGCTCTAAATTTGCATCATATGATTTTAAAGTTTTATAATCTGAAGGCCCAAAGTACCAACTCATATTATAATCAATCTCCCCATTTGAAAATACTAACGGTATGTTAGATTTGAACTGTTTAGTAAAAACTGTATCTATTTTTTCGTCATTAATTAAATCAAATGATTCTAATTTAGATTTTTCAAAAGGTTTTTTTGTCAATAAAATAGTTGAGAAAAAGTGTTGTTTGTAAGCAACAAAACTTAAACTTTCAGGTGTAACCTCTTCTTTTTTTCCTAAACCAGCATAATCAACTTTTCCGTCTTTATGCTCATAATAAATTTCTGCATAACGCTTTTCAATAGAAATGCTTTTCTCATTACGATAGGTTTTTAAATTCCATTGTAAATCTAATGGTTTAGATGTATTTAAAACTTTGTTTAATCCTTGTGAACGAAGATCAAAACCAACCATATAATCATTTGGTTTCAATACGTACTTGTATTCCAAGAATTCATTTGGACCAGCTTTTAAACGCATTGATAATACTTGATCCTCACCATTTTTAGTCAATGTAGGTTCAAAAAATAAATCTTTTGTGTTTAAAGTACGATTATCATTAGTCGCTAATTGGATATTTAAGTTAGCATTGTTGTCTTTAATCAACTCTACTAATTGTCCTGATCCTTTTTGGAATTTTTCGTATTTTTTCAAAATAGCTTCAACTATAAAACCACCTTTATTGGCAATTTTTAATTTTACTACATCATTTTCGATTGTTGTATAAGCATCTTTAGCAGAAGGAAGCGTAGCCGAATAAGCAAATCCACCTAATGTTTTTTGCAATTTTGCTAATTGCAATGTATCTCCAGGGGCTGTTGCAATTGGTAAAGCCGCAGTTTTAGCAGCAGCATCTTTAGCTTGAGCTTCTTGTTTTGCAACTAATTCTTTCTTGGCTTTTTCTGCTGCGATAGTAGCTTCAGAAGGCTTGTTTTGATACATTATCCAAATCAAAATACCAAAAATCAATATAAAACCAATAACCGAATTGAGATCAAATTTTTTTTCTTCCATTGTAATTTTTATTCTAAATTTTATGTTTGCGTTTCTTCTGTTTTTAGAAACTTATACAAATACGTATTATTTTTTGTGAGCTGTTACTGCAGCAGCTACAAAATTCACAAAAATAGGGTGCGGATTGGCAACTGTACTTTTGTATTCTGGATGATATTGTACTCCGATAAAAAATGGGTGATCTTTTAACTCTACAATCTCTACCAATCCTGTATCTGGATTTACTCCTGAAGCAATTAATCCTGCTTTTTGTAACTCATCTACGTACTGACTGTTATATTCATAACGGTGACGGTGACGCTCAGATATAGTTGTTTTGCCGTAAATTTTATATGCCAATGAATCTGGTGTAATATCACATTTCCATGCTCCAAGACGCATTGTTCCTCCTTTATCAGTTACTGTTTTTTGCTCTTCCATCAAATTCACAACTGGATGAGCGGTATTCTCATTCATTTCTGTTGAATTTGCATCTGTATATCCTAAAATATTACGAGAATATTCGATTACTGACATTTGCATTCCAAGACAAATTCCGAAAAACGGAACTTTATTTTCACGTGCATAACGTACTGCTTCAATTTTTCCTTCTATTCCTCTTTCTCCAAAACCTGGAGCAACAAGAATTCCGTCTAAACCTTTTAATTTTTCTTCTATATTGTCTGCATTAATATGCTCAGAGTGTATAGAGACTACATTTACTTTGGTTTCGTTTGAAGCTCCTGCATGAATAAATGCTTCTAAAATTGATTTGTAGCAATCTTGCATTTCTACATACTTACCGATCAAACCAATATTAATTGTATGCTTTGGATTTTTTAATCTTTTTAAGAACGTATTCCAGTTTTTTAAATCCGGAGCTGCTTTTTTAGGTAAATCCAATTTCTTTAAAGCAACTACATCTAATCCTTCTTCAAGCATTAAATTAGGCACTTCATATATTGTAGATGCATCGATTGACTGTATTACAGCTTCTCTCTTAACATTACAAAACAAAGCAAGTTTGTTACGTAATTCATCTGAAAGTTCATGTTCTGTTCTGCAAACTAAAATATCAGCTTTGATACCGCTTTCCATTAAAGTTTTCACAGAGTGTTGTGTTGGTTTTGTTTTCAACTCTCCCGCAGCAGCTAAATAAGGTACTAACGTTAAGTGAATAACAATTCCGTTATTTTCTCCTAATTCCCATACCAACTGACGAACTGACTCAATATAAGGCAATGACTCTATATCTCCTACTGTTCCACCAATTTCTGTAATAACAATATCATAATCACCAGATTTACCTAGCAATTGCATTCTATCTTTAATCTCGTTGGTAATATGAGGTACTACTTGTACCGTTTTTCCAAGAAACTCTCCTCTTCTCTCTTTTTCAATAACCGAAAGATATACTCTACCAGTAGTTACGTTATTAGCCTGCGATGTAGGAACGTTAAGAAAACGCTCGTAATGCCCTAAATCCAAATCGGTTTCAGCGCCATCATCAGTCACATAACATTCTCCGTGCTCATACGGATTTAATGTACCCGGATCTACGTTTATATACGGGTCAAATTTTTGAATAGTTGTGCGATAACCTCTTGCTTGTAACAATTTTGCTAAAGATGCTGCGATAATCCCTTTTCCTAATGAAGAAGTCACACCACCTGTAACAAAAATATATTTCGTTTGATTCATTCTGTTGTTGTTTGTATTGTAGTTGTGTAAAAAACGTGGCAAAAGTACAAATTAAATTGGACAAATTGTCAATTAGATAATTAGATAATTTTCATTTTTTCAAACAGAACGTTTAGTTGTTTCCGTAATTCATAATTTTTCTTTTCAAATAGACCCCATTTTAATCAATCTATTTATTCAGTCTTAATTTTTATATTACAACTAAGTTATAAAATGAAAAAACAAAAAATATAGAACTGCAAATGATATCAAAAGTCAATACTAACTTAAAATTAGAAAAATTAATTGTTTTATTAATGACCAAACGAGCCAATAATTGAATTAGAAAAAATAAAAAAATTTTTAAGCTGTAGGCATTGTAAGCAATTGCCTGCTTGAAGTTAAAATTCAGAATTTGAGAAAAGGCCCTTGTTAAGCCACGGCTTTTACAATAGCTTATTGGCATACCTTCGCAAGTAGAGCGTATTCCAAAATTCAAAAAGGTTGACAAATAGGAATAAAAAAAGATAAACATAATTAATATAATAAAAATTAAGTTTATCTTTTTATAAGAATCTATTCCATAAGAAGTTTTTATTTCCAAAGAATATATATTATTTCTCTACTTCTACTTTAACTGTGTCTATTGTTACCTCTACACTATTTTCTAGAGAATCTTGTAGTTTTTCCGTTTCAGCATTTATAGAATCTAAAGCTTTACCGATCTCATCTTTATGAGACACAACAGCCGATCCAATTGTTCCTACAACAACTAACATCCATATAATAACAAAAGCTGTTGCAACTATTCCTAATATCAAACCTGCTTTTGGCATTGTAGTAGGAGCATTTTCTTTTTTTGCTTGCGATAAGCCTATTGCTCCAAAAATGATAGCTAGTACTCCAAAAAGTATTGCAATTAAACCGAAACAAGGAATAAATGCAGCTATAGCCGCTACTATTCCTAATACCAAAGCAGCAATACCCATTCCTTGACCTGCATTCGACGAACCTAAATTATTTTCCATATATTTTATATCTTAATTATTACAAAAATAGAAAAACACTTATGCTAAAAACTAAGAATAAAGCAAAGTTATTAACAAATAAATGATTACTAAACCTATTTAGACTTTTAGACCACTTAGACATGTTAAATTATAAAACCTTAAAATGAAATATCAAAATCGCAATTTTTACTAATCTCACTCCATTAATAATCCGAGAATAAAACTATAAAATAAAGAAAAAACAACCGCAAGTAATAATGCTATGATCCCTACAATAAAGCTTACTTTTGATAATGTAGTTGAAGTATTGTTACTTTTTGCCTGAGACATTCCTATTGCTGAAAAAAATATTGCTAAAACCCCACCAATTATGGCTAGTATATCAATGCAAGGTATAAAAGCAACTATAATAGACACTATTCCTATTACTAACGCTGCAATACTCATACTTTGGTCCACATTTGACTGCTGAAAATTATTCTCCATGTCTTTTTTGTTAATTTATTATTTTAAAGGCTTGGGATATTGCTTTTTGATATTTCTAATCAACTCTTCTAAACCGTTAAGTTTTAATTCATACACAAGTGCTAATTGCTGCCCTAATTCACCATTAGGAAATCCTTTATTATGATACCAAACAACATAATATTCAGGTAAATCAATAAGAAAACGTCCTTCGTATTTCCCGAAAGGCATTTTAGTGTGAGCTAATTTTATGAGAAGTTTTTTGTCTTGTTCCATTTTTTTTAAGAAAAAAGAAGCAAGAAAAAAGAATATGAACTTATTCTCTCTTCTTGCTTCCATTGAATGCAAAGCTATTATTATTTCAATAACTTTTTTATTTTTTTGCCACAGATTTCAAAATAGCATACAGTATCAGTTACAGCTTACAGACTGACTGCTTACTGAGACTAAAAACTGAAATCTAATAGTGCCATCTCACGAAAGCTTCCATAGCTGCGTAACGCGATAAACCTAATTGGTTGTATAATTCAGCAGTTTCAGCATTTCTGTCTTCGGCTCTTTGCCAGAACTCACGTGCATCTGATCCTTGAAATACAACGCCATCTTTTTGTGATTGGTGCTTAAAGATTCCGTGTCTTTTTGCTAGTACCTGATCTGGACTCATTGGCACTGCCATTTCTACTTCATCAATTCCCCATTCTTGCCAAGCCCCACGATATAACCATAACCAGCAATCATCCATAAATGATTTTGGTTTTAATCGTTTTACTGCTTCAAAAATTGCATCCAGACATACTTTGTGTGTTCCGTGTGGATCAGCTAAATCTCCTGCAGCATATATTTGATGTGGTTTGATTTTTTCGATTAAATCCATTGTAAGTTGAATATCTTCTTCTCCAATTGGTTTTTTCTCGATTGTTCCTGTTTCATAAAATGGAAGTTCCATAAAATGAATCTGTTCGTCTGGCAAACCAACAAAGTGACTTGTTGAGCGTGCTTCTCCTTTTCTGATTAATCCTTTTATATAACGAACTTCTGGAATATCAATCTCACTATTCTTTTTATTTGTTAAGAATGTTACTGCTTTTTGGTAGATATTCTCTGCTTCAACACTTTTGATTCCAAATTTCTCGTTGTAATCGGTAACGAATCTTGCAAATCGCAATGCTTCATCATCTGCTACAGCAATATTTCCTGAAGTTTGATAAGCAACGTGTACTTCATGTCCTTGTTCTTGCAAACGCATGAATGTTCCTCCCATACTAATAATATCATCATCTGGATGCGGACTAAATATCAATACTCTTTTTCTTGCTGGCTCAGCTCTTTCAGGTCGTTTGGTATCATCTGCATTTGGCTTACCTCCTGGCCATCCAGTAATGGTGTTTTGCAACTTATTAAATATCTTTATATTGATATCATAAGCAGGTCCTGAATCGGCTAATAAATCGCTCATTCCGTTTTCGATATAATCGGCATCGGTTAGCATTAGAATTGGTTTCTTTAAATCTAAGGCTAATCCTAAAACGGCTTTACGGGTTAATTTATCTGTCCAAACAATTTTCTCTACTAACCAAGGTCTGTTGATTCTCGTTAGTTTTGATGATGCTTCTTTATCTAAAACAAAAACAACATTGCTGTGTTCTTGCAAAAATGATGCAGGAATTCTATTGGTAACTTCTCCTTCTACAGATTTTTTTACAACCTCTGCTTTTCCTTCTCCCCAAGCCAGAAGAATAACTTGCTTGGCTTCCATTATCTTTTTTACTCCAAGTGTAATAGCTGTTCTTGGTGTATTGTTTAATCCAAAAAAGTCTTTACTTGCCGCAACTCTTGTTATATGATCTAATGCTACTAATCTTGTTTTTGAGTTTTGTAATGAACCCGATTCGTTGAATCCGATGTGTCCATTGGCTCCAATTCCAAGAACTTGCAAATCGATACCTCCTAAAGCTTCTATTTTTGCTTCGTAATCTGCACAATAATCCGCTATTTCTTCTTTTGATAATTGTCCGTCTGGAATATGATAATTTTCAGGTAAAATATCTACTTGATCCATTAACAATTCTTTCATGAATCGCACGTAACTATTTACAGAATCTGGCTCCATTGGATAGTATTCGTCCAAGTTAAAAGTGATTACATTTTTAAAGCTCAATCCTTCTTCTTTGTGTAAACGTACTAACTCAGCGTATAAACCTTTTGGTGAAGACCCTGTAGCTAATCCTAAAACACATGATTCATTATTCTCTTGTTTTGACTTGATAAGTGTTGCTATTTGCTTTGCAACTGCTTTAGATGCCTCGGTTGAATTTTCAAAAACCACCGTGTCAATGTTTTCGAATCTTTTTTCGAAACCTGTCGCCTTATCTATGGAACTTTTTAACATTATTCGCTTCTTTTTATATTTACTTAAATTATTTATCTGTCTTAATTGCGAGACCAACTTCTGTATTTATGCCCTTTGTATGCAAAAAATATAATCATCAAATAGCAAGGTACTAACATTAAATACGCTATCTGGTTTCCGCTTTTAGCCGTTTTAGCCACTCCATTTGCTAGATTAGCAGTATTAATACTTTCAGCCCAAGCTCCATATATAAGAGGAAAGATTGCTCCTCCTATAATACCCATGATTAAAATTGCACTTCCTATTTTGGTATATCCTTTTAGATCTTGTAATGCCATTGGCCATATTGCTGGCCAACAAAGTGCATTTGCAAGTCCCATTAATGCTACTAAAATTATAACTACTGGAATATCAGGAATTCCCGAAAACTGAACGGTTATTTCTGGCGATATAACAACTATTAAAATTACTAAAATTAATCCTAAAATTCCAGACGCTTTTAAAGCAGTAACTTGCGAAAGATATTTTGGTATTAATGTAATTCCTAGAATATACCCTACTACCATTGCAGACATTGTAAATGAGGTTAATTTTAAATAGAAATTACCATCTTTACCATACACTCCTAGTTCTTTTCCGAATCCTCCGATTGAATCTCCTGCCAAAACTTCGGCAGCTAAATATAACATCAAAGTAATAACTCCTAGAACTAATTGTGGGTGTTTAAAAGCATTTTTTATTTGTTTAAAAATACTCAAATTCATTACATCTCCTTCTTCATCCAAATCAATTTCTGGTAGTGGAGACAACTTAACTAAAAGTGCCAAAACCAAAATAACTAATCCCATATAAAGATAGGGCGTTTGCAATTGTAATGTCAGCAAATTTAAGGCTTCTGTTTTAGAAACTTCATCTAAAAGCGCAATTTTCTCTGCTGTGTAGTCTTGCATATTTGACAATACCAAAGCCGTTAGAGCTAATGGCGCTATAAATCCTGCTAATTTATTTGCAATTCCTAATACACTAATTCGAGCAGCCGCACTTTCTCTTGGACCGATAACAACTACATAAGGATTTGCAGCGGTTTGCAAGATTGCCAAACCTGTTCCCATTGTGAATAATGCTATCAAAAAGAAAACATAAGTTCTTGTTGCCGCTGCTGGATAAAACATAAAAGCACCTATAGCGATTACAATTAAACCAAGCGAAACTCCATTTTTATACCCTACTTTTTCTATAACCCAAGATGATGGAATTGCCATAACAAAATAGGCAATATAAAAAGCAAATGTTACAAAATAAGCTTGAGAAGCAGTTAGCTCACAAGCTAACTCAAAAAAAGGAATTAAAGGTCCGTTAAGCCAAGTAACGAATCCTAGAATAAAAAATAATGCGGTTAAAATAACCATAGGAATAATTGTACTCCTTTGATCTATACGTATTGCACTTTCAGTCTTTGACATAATTTTTTTCTGGTTGATGGTTAATAGATTTAGTAGTTTTTTCAATCTAAAATAGCATCAACACTTTCATGTTTTTTGCAAAACCGCAACAAATAGTTGCGTTTTTTTTGCAATGATACGACAAAAGTAGCTCAATAAGTTCTTCTTATTCCTAAATTAGATATGAAATTTTTGTTAATTTTTTATGCTTCCCAATTTAACTGTGGGTAATGTTTTTTAAGATATTCTTTTACTTCAGCAATATCTTCTTTGGCAGTTAAATCTGGAACATGCTCTGAGAAAGGGATCCCTAAAGTAGTGTTGGGATTATCTTTTATTGCGTTTAAAAGTACAGTTGGCAATTCTTTTTCGTCTCTCTCTGGGTGAACTGGACAGTTTTTTAGATATGGATACAACATTGCTCCATCAAATTTAAAAGCATTCATACTTACTCTTAATTTTCCTTCAGAATCTTTATAGTTTTCTAAATCATCTGCCGTTGGCTTTTCTAGTATATCCAATAATTGGTTGTTCGCATCAAGTTTAGCAATTGCAAAACGCGAAATTCTCTCAGATGGAAACTCTAAAGCATCACGATCATAACCTATAAAAGCGTTTAAACTATTTGTTTCTCTTAAAGCTAACAAAGCTGCAGTAGAATATAAATTATCACTATTACAAACGGAGTAACTTTTTGAGTTCATTTCTGGAAATTGTTCTATCGCTTGAAATAAAGCATCGGCTGTACCAAATGGTTTTACTCTATCGTTTGGAATATACTGAACTGCAAATGAAATATTCAAACCATGGAAATCATTATCCTTATCTTTATTACCATAAAACTCTTTAAACAATTCTCCTTGCTCTCCTATTATGATGATGATATTTTTATATCCTGCTTTTTTTGCATTTAGCAAAAGATAATCTAGCAAAGGTCTTCCGTTTGGACCAACTCCAATAAGTCCTTTACTTCGCTCGTTTGCTTGAGCTATTTCTTCTTCCGTTAAATTATTCAATACAACTTCCTTTTTCATTCGAGAAGATGCACCGCCTGCTAAAATAATTAAATTGTCATGCATGTTTTATTCTTTAAAATTTTAATATTATTATATTATTCTTGCTCCTGGATCTACACTTACAGTATATGCTTCTTTTGCTCCTGCTGCCAATATTGCTGCTACAACTTCAGCTTCTTTTTTTGGATCTGCAATTACAACAATACTTCCTCCTCCTCCTGACCCAACAATCTTTGCTCCATAGGCTCCTGCCTGTAATGCTGCATTAATCATGTCGTCAATTTTTGGCACTGTTATTTTTAATAAATCCCTTAAGACTACATGGTGTAGATTCATTAATTCACCAATTCTCACCAAGTCAAGCGTTGGTTTTTCGAATTCTTTTAGAGCTTCTCTTGTGTAATAGTGATTTTTTATAGCAGCTTCAAAAAACGGAATTAATCTATCTGGCAGATAATTACTATATTTATGTATATCTACAATTTCAGTTTTATGCAAATCAAAGCTTCTAAAATTCCGTTTTACAATATCAATTGCTAATAAAGCATTGCCTTTTAATTCTCCAATTAATCCTATTGTTTCTTTTGGAACTCCAGAAACTCCTGTAATTAAACCTTTTAATTCTGTCCCAATTATATTATATGAAAATGGAACACTTGTATTAATATGAACAATATTTCCTACTCCAATACTAAAATGATCCATCATTCCGCCTGGCTCTCCATGCTCCAATACTTCAGAAGCATATCCCATTTGTGCAATAAATTCTGGTGTAACATCACAATCAACACCATATGAAGTTATAAGAAAATTAATCCAAGCAATTAATAATGCCGATGAACTTGAGGTTCCTGAGTTAATAGGAATATCTCCTGTTATCGTAATATCGTACCCAACAGTAGGAACACAACCATGTCTTCTTAAAACTCGTAATGAAGAAGCAAAATAATCACGTGGCTCCAATTCTTCAAAAGTCGCATTGATATCGATAATTCTGACTTGATCAATATCGACCATGTTTAATTTAAAAACTGAAGTCTCATTTTGCACTGCTGTTAATTCTATATTTCTATTTATTGCACATGCTATAACTGGTAATCCTAAATAATCTTGATGATCTCCAAAAAGGCAAGTTCGCCCTGGTGCTAATGATATAATTTTCTTCACTTTTAAAATATATTAAGACAATGTAATTCTTTAATTACACTGTAATTAGTTTACGAAACAGGCTTTTATTTTATTTTTAACTTTACGAAACTAGATATTAAATTTTAATTAACCTAAGAAAAAATAAAAAATGTGCTCGAACACACTTAAATTATGTTATCGAGCACACGTATTTATATACAGATAAAAATTGCTTAACTTGTTCCTGGAAATTATTAAGATATTTACGATATTTAAAATAAGAATATCTAATTTTATATTTTTGTTTTATATTGAACTAATTTCATACATTAACTTCTTATGTCGTTAATTCAAAAACTTCATTACGAATACAAAAACCTTTTCTTTTTGTAAATAAATCAGAAAAAAACAAACACAAAGTTTTTATATATTTGCCTTCTTATGGATAAAAAGTATACAATTAAAGATATTGCTAAATTAGCAGGAGTTTCAAAAGGTACTGTAGATAGAGTTTTGCACAAAAGAGGAAAAGTTTCCCCTTTGGCGCTAGAAAAAGTAAATGAAGTTTTAAATGTAATTAATTACGAGCCTAATCTTATTGCCCGAAATCTCAAGAATAATAAGATCTATCGCATTTGCATAGCTTTACCCGATCCTGAAATCGACCCGTATTGGTCTCCTTGCATTAAAGGAATAAATGATGCAATACAAGAGTTTAAAGCATATAATATACTTGTAGAAACGTTTTATTTTAATCCAGAAAAGACAAAATCATTCACAAGTATCACTGAGGTCATTATAGAAAAAGCACCAGACGCAGTTTTGCTAGCTCCATTATTCCATAAAGAAACATTAGAAGCTATAAAAAAATACGATTCTTTAAACATTGTAGTTAACACATTCAATAATCAAGTAGAATCTACATTAATTAAGAATTTTGTCGGACAAGATTTATTTAGAAGTGGCCGCGTAGCTGCTAAATTATTAAATACCATACTAGACAAAGGCCATATTGCAATTATACATATTGACGAAACGTATAAGAATGCAATTCACATGCAGGAAAAAGAAAGAGGTTTCAAAAATTACTTTAGCGAGAAAGAAACTCCAGGCTACAAGATTACGACACTAAAATTAAAAAGCCCAAATGTCGAGTTAGGCCTAAAAAACTTTATTATTGAAAACCCCGACTTATCTGGTGTTTTCATTACTACATCTAAAGCCTATCAAATAGCAAAACCAATTAGCGAAATTAAGGATAAAAAAATCAGAATAATTGGTTACGATTTAATCGATGAAAATGTGAATAATCTAAACTTGGGTGTAATTGATTTTTTGATTCATCAAAATCAGAAAAGACAAGCTTACCTTGGTATAACTTACCTCATAGAACACTTTCTTTTCCACAAAGAAACACCAGCAGTTACACTTTTACCAATCGACATCATCAACTCTGAAAATGCTGACTTTTATCTGGAATAATTTATTCCTTCAAGATTAAGATTCCAAACGAAGATGAAATATGAAAATTAGGTGTTTCAGTAACAGGATTCACCCAAGTTATCCAAGTTGGTTCATAATCATGTCCATCTGTTTTAGAATACTTGGCTCTAAAAATACCCGTCTCGATTTGGTTATTCTTTATTAAATCAAACTTCTTTAAGGATGCAATACGTATTGCACCTTCTACCACAAAACAATCTTTATCTACAGATGATTTAACTACTAAATCATCTTTTGGCCAGGACCAATCAAAATTAAAATTCTTATCAGGATAGGCTATAAAATCCATTACCCTAGCTTTAGCATCTATTTCCATACAATAATACGGATTAAGTGAACGGTCTGCTCTAAAAAACAACTCTACCCTATCGGAATTATTGATACTGTCAATACTATCGTCTTTCCCTTCTATATGAATTTCGGAATCATATACAGTAAAACAAAAAAACAATTGCTCCTCATCCCATAAGGCTTTAAACTCAATTCGGGAAACTGTTTTTGAATCCCAAGGCGAGCAAAAATCATCCAGAACAATTGCTTTATTCCATAAATCAGAATCGCCCTTTCCTGATACAGTCAATTGATTTTTGGGTATTAAATTTACCTCATAATTCTTAATTTCCTCGTTCATATCATTCTTAAATTATCGTTTTAGCACAATCATTACAATAATACAAAAAATAATGTGCACGAACACATTTTACAAAATATTCTTTGTTTAATACAATATAATTGATAGTTTCGTTACCATTAACACCAAATAAAACCATTTACAAACTACAAATAACCAAATTTTTATCTTTTATGAAAGAAGAAAAAAACTCCCGTCGTTCCTTCTTAACGAAGACTATTGCTGGTATTTCAGGATCAGTTATAGCAACAGGCCTACCTTTATCTGCTTTAGCATCAACCTCAAATATTGAAGTACCAGACTCTAAACACGATTTTTTAACAAAACCTTATCTGCAAGCTCCCACCAATGATGGCATTACCATAATGTGGCTCACTAACCAGCTTTGCTTAAATTGGATAGAATATGGTGAAACCGAAAAACTAGGAACAAAAGCCGAACAATGCACACACGGTATGATGAATACCAATTCTAGAATTAATACGGTAACATTAACGAACCTTAAACCAAATACTAACTATTTCTACAAAGTTTTCTCGAAACAAATTGTAGATTTCCGACCTTATAAAATTACATTTGGAGACACTATAAGTAGTGAAACCTATCCTTTTAAAACCCTCAACCCTAA
This sequence comes from Flavobacterium sp. 140616W15, assembly GCF_003668995.1. NCBI lineage: Bacteria > Pseudomonadati > Bacteroidota > Flavobacteriia > Flavobacteriales > Flavobacteriaceae > Flavobacterium > Flavobacterium sp. 140616W15. The sequence continues at coordinate 546,803 of NZ_CP033068.1, read as the reverse complement.
AGAAAAAGAAGTCAGTTGGTTGGTTTTAAATGACATTCACGATCGTCCAGAATCTTTTAAAGAACTAATAGAACTTAATCAGAATAAGCCTTACGACTTTGTTTTTCTTAACGGAGACATGTTTGACTATCAAACAGATGAAAATCAAATTATCAACCACTTACTCAATCCGTGTAGTTTATTTTCGACTGAAAAGCCTTTTATGTTCGTAAGAGGAAACCACGAAACTAGAGGCAAATATTCTAGAAATCTATTAGACTATTATTACAATTATGATAAGAAAGAATATTATAGTTTTAAAATGGGACCTGTTTTTACAATTGTTTTAGATACTGGTGAAGATAAAAAAGATTCTCACCCCGTATATGGCGGAACTGTTAATTACGATTCTTATCGCGAGGAGCAAGCTATTTGGTTAGAGAAACAAATGAAATCTAAAGCTTTTAAAAACGCTCCATTCCGTGTAGTAATGATGCATATCCCACATTATCACTCTGATGAAGAACATGGAACAACCGAATGCCGCAGATTGTTTGGCACTTTATTTGAAAAATACAAAATCGATTTATTTATTGCAGGACATACCCATGAATACGGAATCTTTGAGCCAAGCAAAGAGCACTCTTATCATTTTGTAATTGGTGGTGGGCCAGAAACAGGAACAAGAACTCTAATACGAATTGATGCCAACCCCGAAGTTTTAAATCTACAAATGCTAAATGATTCAGGTAAAGAAATTGGTTCAATTACACTTAATAACAAAAGATAATTTTTTTTTCAAAATAACGCATTATAATTTCTTCCATATTCGGCTATTTCAATTAAAAACATTCTCCTTTCTCTTTTCATTTCTAATTGAGATTAGAAAGAAAAACTTCTCTAGATTCAAGTAATAAAACCTTTAAATAAACACAAGTATTTAAAGGTTTATTTAATTCATTGATTAAATCGAAAAAAACACTTCAAACATATAGCTCCTAAGATCGATATTGATACTATATTATTATTTTATTAACAGTTCTATTATAAATTATCCGACATTCAATTAAATCATTTTATAAAAATTTGATAATTTTTTCAGCAATCTTTTTCCTTATTCCCTCATCTAATAATAATTATCTGCAAAATTCTTGTTTTTACTCAAATAACTAGGCGCCTATTTTTTAGTAATAAACTAGAATTTTATTACTAAAAAAACATTTTCAATAAAAAAAATGTGCTCGAGAACACAAATATTGTGTGTTCGAGCACATTTTTTGCTGTTTTCCTTGTTTAATAAAAATTAAATATATAGTTTCGTCATATCTTAAAAAATAAAACACAATTTATGTTAAAAAATAACCTCTAAATAAATAAGAAAAAGTGTGTGATTTTAAGCTCAGAAAAGATGATTTCCTAAAATAATTAATAGTCAAGAAGTATATAGAATAACGATTTTCATTTAAGGCGATAATACCTTAAATCGATTATAATAAAAATGAATACCAGTTAACACAACACAAAACAAATTATTAACCAAACACATTTTTAAGAGTATGAAATTATTAATTAAAAAAAAGCCTAGAGACTTATGGTTTAACAGACCATCTAGGAAGGAAATCAAATTAACAATTCTTTCATTGTTCGCTTTGACTTTTCAAATTTCAACAGCTGCTCCATCAAAATCAAATAGTTCAAACACAATTGATTTAGCACTTGTACAAAAAATTGTAAAAGGAAAAGTTACTGATGCTTCGGGACTACCTCTCCCGGGAGTAAACGTCCTAATTAAAGGAACTACCATTGGGGTACAAACAGATTACAATGGTGAATTTGCCATTGAGGTTGCAGCTAACCAAACAGTATTGGTTATTTCTTATATGGGAATGCAAGAACAAGAAGTAACAATAGGAAAAGGCCCAATTGTTGTTACTCTTAAGGAAGCAGGAGAAGTAATGGACGAGGTCGTTATTGTAGGTTACAGCAAAATTAAAAAGAAAGTCTTACTGGTGCTTTACAAACCATTAATAATAAAAAACTAATTGACGCTACTACTCCAACTGTTGAGAACTTACTATCTGGTAAAGCAACTGGGGTATATGTAAGTTCTGGTAACGGACAACCTGGTGATGTTGGAAAAATAGTTATTCGTGGAAAAACTACAGTTAACGGAAGTACTGACCCACTATGGGTAGTTGATGGTGTTATTGTAGGTAGCGGTTCAGGAAATGTGAATCCTGCTGATATCGAAACGTTAACAGTTCTTAAAGATGCTGCATCTACAGCTGTATATGGTTCTCAGGGAGCAAACGGTGTAATTATTGTTACTACAAAAAGTGGTAAAAGCGGTAAAGCAACCATTAATGCTTCTATTAAGACTGCTGCTACAACTGTTAATTCAGGAAATTTTGACATCATGAACGGTTCAGAATTATATGATCTATATGATTCATTTCCAAACAAACAAGAATTCAGTAATGCTTGGTGGTGGACTCCAGAATTAAGAAATAAAAATTACGACTGGTGGAAAAATGCAACAAAAACAGGTATTGCAAGAGATTTTAACCTTTCGGTTAATGGTGGTAGTGATGTGTTTAAAAGCTATGTATCTCTTGGAGTATATGACGAAACTGGTGCTGTAAAAGGATATGATTACACTCGTTACAACTTACTTCTTAAATTTAGTTATAAACTAAATGATTGGATTACTATACGTCCTCAAGCAAATATTACTCGCTCTGAAACTGAAGACAGACAGCATTCTGTAGGCGCTATGTATGGCAATATGCCTTGGGATAGTCCATATTTACCTGACGGAACTTTGGTAGGTAATCAACCTAACCCAACTTGGGTAAATACAACAGGTTCTAACTATTTGTACGATTTACAATGGAATTATGCCGAATCTGAAAGATATAGTGTTAGAACTAACCTAGACTTTGATGTTAAACTGAATAGCTGGTTAACATTTACTTCTACAAATAACTATATTTTTTCAAACTTTAATTCAATGGCCTACGCTGATCCAAGATCTTCAGAAGGGTTATCTGTAAAAGGAAGAATTACTGACAAAACTAGTAGCAATAATAGACTATATAGCAATCAATTATTCAAATTCAACAAATCATTTGGTGCTCATGCTATAAATGCAGTTGCTGGATACGAATGGAATGAATATAAAGGCAAAAATACTGAAGGAATTGCAACTGGAATACCTCCTGGATTCATTGTTCCAGACGCTGCTACAGTTCCTGAAAAAGTTCGTGGTGGAAGATCAGAATGGGCTGTACAATCTTTGTTAACCAACATCAATTATACTTATGATGATAGGTATATGGCACAATTTTCTATCCGTCGTGATGGGGCTTCTAATTTTGGAGAAAATGCTAGATATGGAAATTTCTTTTCTATCAGTGGTGGTTGGAATATTCATAAAGAGAAATTCTTTAAAGCTCATTACATCAACAACTTAAAACTTAGAGCTAGTTATGGTTCAGTAGGAAATAGACCAACAAACTTATATCCTCACTTGCCATTGTACTCTGTATCTACAGGATATAATGAAAACCCAGGTGCTATTATCTCACAAATAGGAAACCCTGATTTGAGCTGGGAAAAAACTTTTACGACAGGCTTTGGTTTAGATGTAAGTTTTTTAAACAGAGTGAACATAACATTAGATTATTATGACAAAGATACCTCTGGTTTATTATACGAAGTACCACTACCTGGAGTAATTGGAGTAACTAGCATTTGGAGAAATGTTGGTGCTGTAAATAATAAAGGTTTTGAGGCATCTATAAATGTTGATATCATTAAAAATGAAAATTGGAAATGGAATGTAGATGCTAATATTGGAATAAACAAAAATAAAGTAACAAGCCTTTACGGAACAAAACAACAAATTATTGTTGGTGACGGAACGAACATTTCTGGTTCAGCATCTAAATTATTAAAACCAGGAATGGATGTAGATACTTGGTATCTTCCTGAGTGGGCAGGCGTAAATTCTGACAACGGAAAACCAGAATGGTATAAAACCGATGCTACTACTGGAGAACGCGTTAAAACGTCAAGCTACGGTGAAGCATCAAAAAATCCTATTGCCGCAGGAGCTTACACTCCATCTTATTTTGGAGGTTTTTCGACTACTTTAAATTATAAAAACTTTGATTTTGGAGCTACATTCACGTACTCTGTAGGTGGTAAAATTTATAACTATGCTCGTGCCGAGTTTGATTCAGACGGAGCTTATACAGATCGTAACCAAATGAATCTTCAGAGTGGATGGAGCCGTTGGGAAAAGAAAGGCGATATTGCTACTCATCCACAAGCTGTTTACAATAATTCAAGCAACTCTAATAAAGCATCAACACGTTTCTTAGAAGATGGATCATACCTGAAATTAAGAAGTGTATCATTTGGATATAATCTATCTATTGAGCGCTTGAATATATCAAATCTTAGAATATTTGTATCTGGTGAAAACCTGTTTACATTAACCGATTTCTCAGGTGTTGATCCAGAGATACCGCCACATGAACTAAGAAATGGTACAAGATCGATAACTGGAGTTTCAACTTCTGTATATCCTCAATCACGCCGATTTGTATTAGGTTTTAATCTTACTCTTTAAAAACTCAAAATCATGAAAAAAATATTCATATTATTTATTACCCTCAGTTTTCTATCTTCATGTGAGTTAGAGCGAGAACCATATGGCTCTTACACAAAAGATAAAATCATGAACGATAAAGAAGCTGCTGTAGAAGTACTTCTTAACGGATGTTACGCACAACTTAAGAATTGGTCGGATCAGATGCACCGTATTGGTGAGTATTCTGCAGATAATATCATGATTAGAGGAACCTCTACTGATGGATTCTTCCCTTTTATTTCTTATCAACATACTCCTATAAATGATAGATTAACCACTTTTTGGAATAATAGCTACAAAGTTATTTCACAATCAAGTGACCTTATGAAAATGATTTCTGAAGGCGAAAGCCCTAAAATGGATCAACAATTAGGAGAAGCGTATTACTTAAGAGGAATGCTTTATTTCTATTTAGGTAAAACATTCGGTAGACCTTATGCACAATCACCAGAAACTAATTTAGGCGTGCCAATTGTAAATGGATTACCTGATGATTTAGCCAACATTAATCTACCAGACAGGACTACTGTAAAAGCAACTTATGAGCAAGCAATAAGTGACCTTAAAAAAGGAGAAGCTTTAATGAATGAAAACAGAACAGCAAGTTATGCTACTAAACAAGCGGCACAAGCAATGCTTTCTAGAGTGTATTTATACATGAGTGGTACATATGAAACACCAAATCAACAATATGCTGATTTGTCTATTGAATATGCAAACAAAGTAATTTCTAGTGGTCGTTACAATTTACTTAGTAGAAACGATTTTATGAAATACAACACTTTTGCACCTGATGCAAGCGGGCAAACTGAAACTATTTTTGCTGTTAAACGTGTCGCTTCAGAATACTCTGGAGATGATCATTATAATGGTATTGGTGGTATGTATGCTAATATACAAGGACAAGGTTGGGGAGAAATGTATGCAAGTGCAAAATACCTAGACTTATTACGTAAATCTGGTCTAAAGAAAGATGCAAGATGGGCTTTTATTGATCCTCAATATGCATTGGATGCTTCCAATAATAAAACAGCCGCTTTCCGCTTTATAACAGATGCTTTTGATAAAGATAATGTACAAACTGGATATAACTATGTTCAACAACCGCTTAAAACGAATCCAAATGGTAGCTATTATATTACTATAGCAGATGTAAATTACAACCTTACAGCGGTTAATGCTGCCGAGAACAGCTATTCAATTGTTTATGGAGGTAAAACATATGTAGGTGAAAAAGATTATATGATGTTATTAAATCGTGTATATCCAATGTACTACATTACAAAATGTTCTTTACAAGATAACAGCTCTCACCTGCATTCACCTACTATTTCAAGATTAGCCGAAATGTATTTGAATATGGCAGAAGCTTATGCTAAAAAAGGAGATTATCAAAATGCTGTTACTAATTTAAATGTAATTAGAGAAAGATCAATCATAGGTGGAGGATACACTTCATTAACAAGTACAAATGCAGCACAACTTATTGATGAAGAGCGTCAATTAGAACTTGCTTTTGAAGCACACCGTGGTTCTGATGTGTACAGAAATGGACAAACAATGACTCGTCACTATCCTGGACCTCATTCTCCAATGATAGATTATCCAGCAACAAGCCTAAGAGTAGTACAATATATTCCTCAATCGGAAATAAATGCTTATCCTGGGACTTTAACTCAAAATCCATAAACAAGATTTTGAAAAAAACTAATTTTGAATTGAATGGTTAGTTAGTAAATAAGGCTCTCTTTAGAATTCCCCCTTGCTGATAAGGGGGATTCTAGAGAAGTTAAATGCAAAAAACAAATAATAGCTAAAATCAGGCTAAATGAAATATTTTAAAATTATTTTCTCTTTCCTTACATTGGTATTTTTAAGTACAAATGTATTAGCACAAGATTCAAAAAACGAAATTCATTTGCCTCTTGGTGGCAATGCTTTCAGTTCTAATAATCATGAGAATAACAATACTATAACTGATAATGGAATAGAAAACTGGACTAACCCTAAAGAATATTTTACGGTTTATTTTAGAGTTTCAACTCCAGGGTTAATCCGAATTTCTACAGATGAAAATGTAACTATTCAAGGAAAATCTACATTAGAATTTGGCATTAACAAAGAATTCAAAAAAATCGAATTTGACCAATCTAACAAAAAACCTATTCTAATAGGAGAATGGAAAATTGTTGACACAGGATATGTGGCTTTAAAAATAAAAGGAATCTCTAAAACACAAAATAGTTTTCCTTCTATTTCTAAATTAATCATTGATGGGGCGGCACTTCAAGGAAAGGTTGCCTATGTTCCAAATAATGATGATAATTTTTTTCATTGGGGTCGAAGAGGTCCTTCTGTACATTTAAATTACGAAATACCAGAAAAAGTGAATGTTCAATGGTATTACAACGAAATTACTGTTCCTGTAAACGAAGATAAAATAGGATCTTATTATATGGCAAACGGTTTTGGCGAAGGTTATTTTGGGATTCAGGTAAATTCTGAAACAGAACGCCGTGTATTATTCTCTGTTTGGAGTCCTTTTGTTACTGATGATCCTAAAAGTATTCCAGATTCGCATAAAATTAAAATGCTTAAAAAGGGAGAAAATGTAAAAACTGGTGAGTTTGGAAATGAAGGATCTGGCGGACAAAGCTATTTAAAATACAACTGGAAAGCAGGAACCACTTATAAGTTCTTACTTAATGGAGTTCCTCAAAACGACAACTCAACTACATACACCGCTTACTTTTATGCACCTGAACAAAAAAAATGGATCTTAATTGCTAGTTTTAATCGTCCGCAAACTAACACCTATTTAAAAAGATTTCATTCCTTCTTAGAAAATTTTGTACCACAACAAGGAAATAAATCCCGCAAAGTTTTGTTTAACAATCAATGGTATTGCGATGACAAAGGAATTTGGAAAGAAATAGACACTGCCACTTTCACTGTAGATAATACGGGCAGAAAAGGATATAGAATGGACTATTCCGGTGGTATAGAAAAAGGTTTTTTCTTTTAAAAGATGGAGGTTTCTTTAATCAATACACCAAAGCAAAAACTAAGTTCACAAAACCATTAAATCATAATATGCCAAGTATAAATTTTAGTACTTTGCCATAAAATTAAAATAAAGACAACAACGATAAGACAGTCTTAAAGCAGAATGTCCCACACTATTAAATTAAATTAATTCAACATGAAAACTAGTATCTTTAAATTTATTCTAATATCCTGCTTCTTTTTAGGATATGCTACTTCTTCAGCTCAAATGATTAAGACACCTACTCCTCCTCGTGCCAAAGGACAAAAAGATGTTTTACGTTTAGCTACAGCACCAATTCCAAATGTTCGTGTTGCTTTTATCGGACTCGGAATGCGTGGTCCAGGAGCAGTAGAACGTATGACACATATTCCTGGAGTTGAAATAGTTGCATTATGTGACATGACCCAAGAAAACACAGCTAAAGCAAATGAGATTCTAACTAAAAGAGGACTTCCTAAAGCACAAGAATTTTATGGAGATGCTAATGCATGGAAAAAAGTTACAGCATTACCAAATGTAGACTTAGTATACATTGCTACTGATTGGAAAAATCACGCTAACATTGGTACTCAAGCCATGAAAGATGGTAAACACGTAGCTATAGAAGTTCCTGGTGCAATGAATATGAAAGAAATCTGGGATCTTATCGATACTTCAGAAAAAACTCGTAAACACTGTATGATGTTAGAAAACTGTGTGTATGATTTCTTCGAACTTACTACATTAAACATGGCTCAACAAGGTTTATTTGGAGAAATTCTTCATGCTGAAGGTTCTTATATTCACGGTCTTCAACCATTTTGGGGAGAATACTGGAATAACTGGCGTATGGATTACAACAAAAAACACCGTGGTGACATTTACGCAACACATGGTATGGGACCAGCTTGTCAGGCATTAAACATTCACCGTGGTGACAAAATGAACTACTTAGTATCTATGGATACAAAAGCAGTAGGAAACCCTGCTTACATTAAAGAAAAATCTGGAGTTGATGTTAAAGACTTTAGAAACGGTGATCATACTATGACTATGATTCGTACAGAAAATGGTAAAACAATCCAAATTCAACATGATGTAACATCTCCACGCCCATACAGTCGTATGTACCAACTTAGTGGAACTAAAGGATTTGCTAATAAATATCCTGTAGAAGGTTATGCATTAGATGCAAAATCAATTAGCTCAGATATTAAACCTGATCATGAAAACTTAAATGCACACAGATTCATGCCAGAAGAAGTGAAAAAAGCATTAATGGAAAAATACAAACACCCAATTGTTGCAGGAATAGAAGAAAAAGCAAAACAAGTTGGTGGACACGGTGGAATGGATTTCATCATGGATTACCGTTTGATTTACTGCTTACAAAACGGATTACCTCTTGATATGGATGTGTACGATTTAGCTGAATGGTCTTGTTTAGCTCCATTAACAGAAATTTCTCTTGACAATAATTCATCTCCAGTAGAAATTCCTGATTTCACACGTGGTGGTTGGAACAAATTAAAAGGTTTAGAATTTTCTAAATAAATATTTTTGAAGTTAGTTAAATTATAACAAGAGGGCACCCATATAAAGTGCCCTCTTGTTTGTTATGCGTACCACTTTTAAGCAAACCAAAATGAAAAAAATCTATTATTTAGCCCTCTTATTTTCTTTATTAATAACAATACCTCTATATGCTCAACCAAAACAAACTTTTGCTATAAGCGATGGTAATTTTCTATTGAATGGTAAACCTACACAAATCCATTCGGGCGAAATGCACTATTCTCGAATTCCACAACAATACTGGCGTCATCGCCTAAAAATGATGAAATCAATGGGATTAAATGCAGTAGCAACGTATGTATTTTGGAACTATCACGAAATAACTCCTGGAGTTTGGGATTTTAAAACAGGTAATAAAAACGTAGCTGAATATATTAAAATAGCACAAGAAGAAGGCTTATTCGTAATCTTACGTCCAGGTCCTTATGTATGTGCCGAATGGGAATTTGGAGGCTATCCGTGGTTTTTACAAAATGTACCTAATATGGTAATTCGTGGCAACAACAAAGAATATCTAACTGCAACCAAAGCCTATTTTACCGAATTGTATAATCAGGTTAAAGATTTACAAATTACTAAAGGAGGTCCTATTATCATGGTACAAGGAGAGAATGAATTCGGTTCTTATGTTGCACAGCGAAAAGACATACCCTTAGAAGAACATAAAAAATATAGCGCGGCTGTATTCCAACAATTAAAAGACATTGGTTTCGAAGTTCCTTTCTTTACTTCTGATGGAAGTTGGTTATTTGAAGGTGGCGCCTTACCAGGAGCTTTACCAACAGCAAACGGAGAAAGTGATATTACTAAACTAAAAACGGTAGTCAATCAATTCAATAATAATCAAGGCCCTTATATGGTGGCAGAATTTTACCCTGGATGGTTAGATCATTGGGCAGAACCATTCCCAACTCAAAAACCAGAACAAACCGTACGTCAGACAAAAAAATATTTAGACAACCAAGTTTCGTTTAATTATTATATGATTCACGGAGGAACAAACTTTGGCTTTACTTCTGGTGCTAATTACGACAAAGAACACGATATTCAGCCCGATATGACGTCCTACGATTATGATGCTCCGATTAGTGAAGCTGGTTGGGCAACTCCAAAATATAATGCACTTAGAGAATTATTAAAAACAGCCGAAACTCCAGACATTCCTGCCAAAATACCTGTAATAACTATTCCGAATATTAAGCTTACTAAAGCAGTCGATTTAGCTGATTTAAAATCAAAAATCACTCCTGTAATAGAAGACAATCCACTAACATTCGAACAGTTAAATCAAGGTAACGGTTATGTTTGGTACAGCAAAAAATTCACTCAGCCCATTAGCGGAAAATTAGAATTAAATGGATTACGTGACTATGCAATAGTATATGTAAACGGAAAAAAAGTAGCTGAGTTAAATCGTTATTATAAAAAGTACAATTGCGAAATCGAAGTTCCCTTTAATGCTACTCTAGATATTGTTGTTGAAAACATGGGACGTATCAATTACGGAGCACAAATTAATGCCAATAATAAAGGAATTATAAGTCCTGTTATTATTAATGGAGAAACAATTACTGGCGATTGGGAAATGTATAAATTACCTATGACTTCTGAACCAGATTTGATAGCATACCAAAATTCAGCAAAAACAAACCGTCCAACTTTATACCAAGGTACTTTTAAACTTAGTAAAACTGGAGACACATTTTTAGATATGCGCGATTGGGGTAAAGGAATTGTATTTATAAACGGAATTAATATTGGTCGTTACTGGAGTGTTGGTCCTCAACAAACACTATACGTACCAGGATGTTGGCTTAAAAAAGGTAAAAACAATATTACCATTTTTGAACAAAAAAATGAAACTATTCAAAAAGAAGTAAAAACAATAGATACTCCTATCTTAGAAGACCTGAAACCCGAAAAAGGTATACCGAATTAAAAATTAAAAAGCCATCAAAAAATATTCTTTGATGGCTTTTTAAATATGGATTTATTACAAAACTACTTCCAGTTAAAAGTAATTCGCTTTTCGATTTCAGGATGTAAACTCAAGAAAACTGGGCAAGTCATACCAGCTCTCTCCAAGATCGTTTTACTTTTTTCATCGTCTGTTCCTTTCATTTCAAAAACAATCTCTATTGCTCCAATTCTTCTAGGTTCAGCACTCATTATCTTAGTAACATCAGCAGTAGAGTTAGCAATATCAACATTCATATCACGGGCTTTAATTCCCATAATAGTCATCATACAACTTGCCAAAGCATTTGCTACAGTATCTGTTGGAGAAAAAGCTTCTCCTTTTCCATTATTATCTAAAGGTGCATCAGAAATGATTTCACTTCCTGATTGTACATGTATTGATTTAGTTCTTAAATCTCCTAAGTAGGTTACTTTTGATGTCATTAGTTCGCTTCTTTTATTGTTAAATCACTATCGTAATACAAGATGTAAACGCCTTTATTGGCATAGCCTCCATCTTCTTTTTTATAAAATTCAAATTTATTATCTATTTGTTCCGTTGCGATTTCGTTTGCAGTTTCCTCATAGGTTTTCCCCTGAGACAAACGCATCATAGTATCAAAAGTAACATCAAAACCTCTGGTAGCATACGTATTTGGATTGATCTTATTTTTGATTCTATACTCTTTTTCAAAAATAAGTGCACCTGAAGATTCATTTTCACGTGTTATTGATGGATACATTAATTTCAACTTAGTCAAACTTTCAAAGCTAACCTCGTCTGTGTCTAATGTATTATTTGGTTCTAGAATTACCAACTGTACTTGATATGCCGACATAGAACTCAATAAAACTTTAATTGTAGCATTAATCATAGCCGTATTAGCTGTTTCCATTACGACATAATTCATTCTGTTAGGTACAAACTGAATTTTTAAACCTGCAGGATTAAAATCACCTGCTTCTGTGACTGGTGCAAAAATTACTCCTTTTTGGTTTTGTTGAATATATTGTCTTACTGATTCTTTTTTCTTATCAACAACTGCAATTATATTTCCTCCTTTAGAACGCATATAATCAAACATAGCATTCCTAGTAATATCGTTCGAAGGAATAGTCTGATACAGATTATCAAAAGCATTCCCTTTATCTTTAGACAAAGGAGAAATTACCGGAACATCGCTTTCTAGTAATAACTTAGCAGTTGACTCTGCATTGCTTTGGTAGAATGGCCCGATTACTGCATCGGTTTCTTGTAATCTATTATTTTGAATAATTGAAGCTACATTTGAACCTCCTTTAGTTTCTTGCGAATCAAAAATAGAAACATCTATTGGTAATCCAAGAACTTTAGCCGAGTCTATTGCCATTAATGCCCCAGAATAAAAATCTAAAGTCATACTTAAAAACTTGTCTTTCTTCAAACGACTAGCAGTGCTTGTTGTATCATTTTGAATTTTAGATAAATTAAATGGCAACAATAACGCTATTTTCTTACGATCATTAGATCCTCTCTTTTTAGATAAAGTAACAATCTCTTTAACCTCTTCTTTAATTTCTGGTCTAGTTTCTGATTTTATTTCTGGTGGTGGCATAATTCCAGCAGGAACTTTCAAAATCATCCCTTCTTGAACTCCTCCGGATAGTGTAGGATTCAATTTTATTAATTCGTCTTGCGATAAACCAAATGTTTTAGACAAACTATATAATGTTTCCTTTGGTCTTACCTGATAATCTGCATACGATACTTTCTTAACAGTTTCAATTACTGGAGACTTCACTTCATTTTTAACAATAGGAGCTGTAGTCGCAACAGTTTTTGGAGCAGTTCCTTTTATAGTTAAACGATATCCTACTGGCAGGTTAGGAACAACTTCTGGATTGCGTTTTTCTAATTCTTCTACTGTAATTCCGTATTGTTTTGCAATCGAATATTTAGTTTCCTTTGCCAAAACATCATGATAAACATATTGCTCTTTTTTAGCAGGAACTAACTTTGTGGCAGGTATTGTTTTTGAATCTTTTGCGGTACTATTCCCTGAAGGAATAACAAGCGTCTGTCCTATTTGTAAACCATCTTTTTCAAGAAATGGATTGGCTTTTTTTAAAGCTTCATCTGAAATGTTATATTTTTTTTCAATCCCAAAAAGTGTTTCCTTAGCCACTACTTCATGCGTAATTGTTCCATTTGTTTTTTTAGGAGTAACTGTTGTTGCTGTGACTTTTTCTGAACTTGTAGCTTTTCCTGAGTTATTCGGGATCAACAAAACACTATCCAGCTTTAATCCTCTTTGTGCATCAGGGTTCAGTTTATAAATATCATAAGGAGTCACCTTATATTTTTGCGCAATTTGGTTAATTGTTTCCCCCTTGGCAACAGTGTGTTTACTAATTTTATCCTGTGAAAAAACAGAATAAGATATCAAAAAAACGGTTGTAATTAGTATTGAAATGTATTTCATAATATGGTAAAAAATTTAAAACAAGGTAGCATTTCTGTATAAAACAAGATTCATCATACCTGTTAATTATTTGCTAATGTATAATTCTAATTTAGCAATACTCCAATTTTTATAAAGTGGCGTATTTTCTTTTTGTTTGTACTTATATAAAGCTTCTTCTATGTTTTCAAAAGCATCAGAATAAACATAATACGATTGGCTGTTTACATTATAGAAGAAACTGGCATTAAAATCACCTGTGTCTATCAGCTTCATAATAAACTGATCTCTTTGCGTAGCGTCTGTAAATATACCTAAAACCAAATAATATCCGTTAGGAACTGCTTTTAGGTTATCAAAAACTTCAATCTTTACCTCTTCATTATTATAAAGTGGATCTTCTTTTATCTTCTGCTTTATTTCATCTAATGATAACGTCGTAATCGGAGTTTCAGTATTTATTTGATTATGTAATACTTTATCTTGGTATCTTTTTAATTTTACCAAAGCCAATCTATCATCAAATTCGCGGGCTTCAGATCCGTAAAACGAAGCTTTACTTATTCGTCGTTTTACTTCTATTTTTTTCTGAGTATCTAATGAATCAATTTTAGCAATCAATTTTTGATTCTGAGCATCATTTTTCTCTTGATCAATTTTATAATACTGGATTTTTTCTAAAGAAAGACTTTGCAATAACGTCTCCCCAGTTTTATTTTTAATATTCTCACGAACCTTTCTTTTGTACTCTTGATTTTCTTCAACAGCGATTCGTTCTACTTTATTCATCAAGCCAGCATAAGACTTTCTGTTCTCTGCTAATTCTTTTTTTAGCTGAGATGATAATTCGTTAGTCTTTGAAATGCTTTCATACGATTTCTTCTCTAACCGTTTGGACTCTTTCATATTCAAGATATCCATCTTTTTTAATTCAGTTAAATCATCAGTCATAATTACAACCAGTGAATCTAATTTTGACATTAAGACTTCCTGAACATTTTTATTAGCTTCTAAAACAAGTCGCAGTTTCTCAATCGAATTACCTTTTAAACCATCCATGCCCTTAAGATCAACATTAAGATCGTTGATTTTAATTACTTTTTGGTTCATCTCTTTTTGAATCACCAATCGATCTTTTAAATCTTCTAATTCGATTGTCTTAGCTTTGGTTTTTTCGACTACAACTTGTTTCTCTGCCAATGCAAGCATCAACTCCTCATTATCGTTGGTAGGCGTAATTTCTTTAATATTAATAGCTAACTTATTACCTTCAACTAATCCGTTTACAATCTCAGGATTTTGAGACTCAAGCTGATCTATTGTAATTCCATATTTTTTAGCAATCGAATATTTTGTCTCTTTTGGAGCTACAACATGAAAAATAGTCTCTCCATTTATAATACGAACTCTGCCATCGATTGTTTTTCTTTTATTCGGAATTACAATTGTTTGTCCTATCTGCAAACCATTTAATAAGATATCCTTATTTAAAGTTTCCAAATCCTGAACCGAAACATTATATTGTCTGGCAATACTAAATAAAGATTCTTTTGCTAAAACCTGATGCATTGCTTTAGAAGAAGTAACTGTATTTATAGAGGCATTTTTTACTTTACTGTTGTTTTCTTGTGGAATAATAAGTTCCTGACCAATTTTTAATCCATCAGCAAGGATTGAAGTGTTTTCATTTTGAATGGCTTCGACACTCACATTGTATTGTTTTGACAATCCAAACAATGTTTCTTTGGCAGCAACTGTGTGTGTAAGTTGTTTGATTTCTGTCTCCATAATTGGAGTATGCACAGGAATCCGGACAATCTGGTTATCCCTTAATCCGTTTTGTGATTCGGGATTTAATTTGTAAATCTCATCTAAGGAAACTTTATATTTCTGGGCTATGAAATAAGCAGTTTCTCCTTTTTGAATTTTGTGTTCAATGATTGATTCTTGTGCTGTTATTTTGTTAAACGACAAAATAAAGACAAGAGAAATCGTCAAAAGTTCTCTCATAAATAGTAGGTTTGAAAAAATTAAGGCATTACAAATGTAATGCCTTAATTTGAAAAATAATACTGTTCCAATTCAATTGTTTTCTTATTATCCCATGGAATTACAATTCAAATAATCAATACATAAGTTTTTTCCGTATTTTTGTTTGTTAAATTTAACAATAAAGCTACAATGAAACTTAAATTACACCTTGTTACGCCTTTTTTAATTTTTTCTATTGGTCTATGTGCGCAGAAGAAAAAAGTAACAAAACCACAGCCTGACGCTTCAAAGATTATACAACTATCGAATTCTGTTATTGATCTTAGTAACTCCTATTCTAAAACATTAGAAAACTATAAAAATATTGCGTCAAATGTCCAATCTAATGTAGAACGGTTGGTTAAAAATCCAAATTTGACACCGCATGCTGTTAGATGTGATCTAACTGTCCAATCCAGTATACAAACTGCCTACACAGCAACACTTAATGCTGCTCCAGTATTTGATGAAAAAATGGCCATTAAAAAAAACGTATCCGAGGGAGAAAATAATATTAAGTCTGTGAGCAAATGGTGCACTGCATTAAGCAACTATGTATCAAATAAAGATTTTAAGGAAGATAAAAAACTAATTAAATACAATCAAATCAACGATAGCCTTTTATCTAATATAAAAAAATCTGAAATATCATGGAGAACTGCTGGGCATCTAGCATCTGATGCTGGAAACAAAGCTGAACTTGCTTTACTAAAAAACAGCCCCATCGCAAGCTTCGTAATTCCTATGAAAAAAGATTTAATTGATTTAAATGCTGTTTTTGACATGTTTCAAACAAAAACTCCTGACGTTAACACAATAAAATCAGCTCTAAGCACACTAAAAACGTCTATTGAAACAAACAAAGACATAAGTAAAAAAGACACCTCTAAACTAAAAGATGCATACTATAAAAGTGTATATGAAACGTTTTATCGAAAATGTTCATCTGCTACAGAATCTTTAAATACAGTAACAGACAGACTGCAAGAAAAGAAATTAGATACAGCTAATATTGAAAACTGGTTCGACAGCGCTTCAAGTGATTATAATAATGCTGTACAAAGTTACAATACCTTTGTTTCACAATAGTCTAAATAACAATGCCCATATTTTCATATGGGCATTGTCTTAATATATTTCAGAGAGATAATCAAAGATTATTCCCACTCAATTGTTGCAGGTGGTTTTGAGCTGATATCGTAAACTACACGATTCACACCTTTTACTTTATTTATAATGTCGTTAGAAACTTTCATTAAGAAATCGTATGGCAAATGTACCCAGTCGGCAGTCATACCATCAGTAGATTCTACAGCTCTAAGCGCTACTACTTTTTCGTAAGTACGCTCATCACCCATTACACCAACACTATTTACAGGAAGCAAAATTGCGCCTGCTTGCCAAACTTTATCGTACAATCCCCAAGATTTTAATCCGTCAATAAATACGGCATCAACATCTTGCAAAATTTGAACTTTCTCAGGAGTAATATCTCCAAGAATTCTAATTGATAATCCAGGTCCTGGGAAAGGGTGTCTTCCTAATAACTCTGGATCTATTCCTAAAGAGGCTCCTACTCTACGTACTTCATCTTTAAAAAGCATGCGAAGAGGCTCAACAATTTTTAATTTCATGTAATCTGGCAATCCACCTACATTATGGTGAGATTTAATCGTTGCAGAAGGTCCTTTTACAGATACTGATTCAATAACATCTGGATAAATTGTTCCTTGTGCCAACCATTTTACATCTTCAATAAGGTGTGATTCATCATCAAAAACTTCGATAAATACACGACCAATCGTTTTACGTTTGGTTTCTGGATCACTGATTCCTGCTAATTCGCTAAGAAAACGATCTCCAGCATCTACTCCTTTTACGTTTAAACCCATTCCTTTGTATTGATCCAATACATTTTGGAATTCGTTTTTACGAAGTAAACCGTTATTTACAAATATACAGTATAAGTTTTCACCAATTGCTTGATTTAATAATACAGCAGCTACAGTCGAATCTACTCCTCCTGACAATCCTAGAACTACTTTGTCATTACCTAGTTTTTCCTTCAACTCTGCCACCATTTCTTCAACAAAAGCATTTGGTGTAAAGTTTTGAGGAACTTCAGCAATTTTTACTAAAAAGTTCTCAAGCATCTTTGATCCATCAGTTGAATGAAAAACTTCTGGGTGATATTGAATAGCATAAGTAGTTTCGCCTTCAATTTTGTAAGCAGCAAATTCTACATCATGCGTACTTGCTAATTTTACTCCATTTGTAGGCAAAGCTTTGATACTATCACTATGACTCATCCAAACTTGACTGTTTTCTGAAACACCTTCAAAGAAAACTTCGTTTTCCTTAATATAAGATAAATTGGCTCTACCATATTCTCTAGTGTTTGAAGCAGCTACTTCTCCTCCGCTAAAATGAGCTAGATATTGTGCTCCGTAACAAACTGCCAACATTGGAAGTTTACCACGAATTTGAGATAAATCTGGATGTGGAGCATCTTCTGCACGAACAGAGAATGGGCTTCCTCCTAGAATTACTGCTTTATAACTTGATAAATCACTCGGAAAATGATTATAAGGGAAGATTTCGCAGAATATATTTAATTCGCGAACTCTACGCGCAATAAGCTGAGTATATTGCGATCCGAAATCTAAAATAAGTACGTTGTGTTGCATGCGCAAAAATACTTTTTATATTCCGAATTGAAAAATCAGAGCAATGAAAAAAATATATTTTTTTTATCACCATTCACTTTTTTTACTAAAAGCTCAGAAAATCAGAGATACAAAGCCTAAAAAAAATTAATAATTACTCGTTAAAAGTAATTATTTCAATGTATAGAAACATCAATATGCAAAACCTAAAAAGATTCAAAAGGAAATTAAAAGTCTAGAAACTTAATCCCTTTTGAATCTTTCATTATTTATAATTTTTAAAAAAATAACTTATTCTTCTTTAATAACAACTATTGATGCCTTAAAACCAGCAGCAAGATTGTTCCAATAATCATGAATAACTACATTTTTATTATCATCTAATATTTGTATCTCAGCAGTATTACCTCCCAAACTACCAATATTTAATGCTTCAAATTCCATTTTATTAAATCCTTTATCCAAAACTATTCTAATATCCTTATAATTACTATCCAAAAAAACTTGAGACTGTATTATCTTGTCATTAGAAGATACTTTTACCAAATCACCATCAATAGCTCCAAAATCTCTAAGTCTTATAATAAAATAATTTGCTTTAGTTTTAAAATCTCCAAACGAAATATTTTGCTTAAGCAAAGCCCCTCTACCTTCTTTAAGGCCTTGATCTTTTAATGTTTTATCCAAATCTTTTTCCATCCCAGGCACATATCTGTCTCCTGGATTTGCAAATTCATTAGAAGGTGTCATTGAGAAACTATTTGTTGTTTTTCCTATTTGATACGAAGAATTTAATTGTGATTGCACAGGCGCGATACTTGTACTATTAAAAACATTTGGTGCCTTTATACCAGGCATTTCCATTGGTGGAATAATTGTTCCAGGTGGTGGAGTTTTCTTAGGCTTAATACCAAAATTTGCTGGAGGAATTGGTTTAAACTTAGGTGCAAATTCTACTTGAGCAGATGCCGAAAGGGTTGTAATTAATAATATAAAAAATAAAAGCTGTTTCATTCAGGTATAATATTATGGAATCAATTTTTAGATTTTTTCAAAATCATAGGGATATATAGCAAAAATAGCATAATTAAATTGTGCTCTACAACTTTAAGAGATTTATAACAATATATTAGGCTAATTTTTGGATGCAAAAAACCTGCCAAAAAAACACAACCTACTACTTTTATATTGACAGCATCCTATAAAGGGACTTTCAAATATTCAAGATACAGAATATACTATTTTGATAATTAATAACTTATTCATAACTTCAATGTTTTAATTTACCTTTATTAAAAACTCAAAAGAATGGATTATATCGACTATTATAAAACATTAGGAATTACAAAATCTGCTACAGAAGCCGAAATTAAAAAGGCTTATCGAAAATTAGCTCGTAAATATCATCCAGACTTAAATCCAAATGATAAAGAAGCTGAAACAAAATTCAAAGAAATAAACGAAGCAAATGAAGTTTTAAGCAATCCCGAAAATCGAAAAAAATACGATAAATTCGGTAAAGACTGGAAACATGCTGACGAGTTTGAAAAAGCAGGATATGACCCTAACCAGCAACAATATTCTAAACAACAACAAAATAACAGCAATTATTCTAATTTTTCTGGAGATGATTTTTCAGAAAGTGATTTTTCTGATTTCTTCAATTCTATGTATGGATCCAGAAGAAGCAGTAGAAGTCAAGTTAAATATAGAGGTGCTGATTTTAATACCGAATTGCAATTAAACCTCACATCGGCCTACAAAACACACAAGCAAAGTCTGGTCGTTAATGGCAAAAATATCCGAATTACAATTCCTGCTGGTGTAGAAAACGGACAGATTATAAAAATCCCTGGACATGGAGGCCCTGGCGCTAACGGGGGTCCTAATGGAGATTTATATATCACGTTTGTAATTGAAAACAATTCAGATTTTAAACGAGAAGGAAACAATCTATATGCCGATGTTGATCTTGATTTATATACCGCAATATTAGGCGGAGAAGTTTTAGTAAATACTCTTGATGGAAAAGTAAAAATAAAAGTCCCACCAGAAACACAACCCGGAACTAAAGTTAAATTAAAAGGAAAAGGGTTTCCTGTATATAAAAAAGAAAATCAATTTGGGGACCTATATATCACTTACACCATAAAAATCCCAACAAAATTATCTGAAAAAGAAAAAGAATTATTTAAAGAATTATCAAAAATAAGAAATCATGAATAACAAAAACTTAATCCAAATAAAACAATTTTGTCTATATCATGAAATTGAAGATAACTTTATATCTAAGCTGAATGATTATGGACTGATAGAAATTATCATTCTCAAAGAAGAACAATATTTACAACCAGAACAATTACCTTCTATTGAAAAAATGATACGAATGCATTATGATCTAAAAATTAATTTAGAAGGAATTGATGCCATTGCCCATTTACTAAATAAAATCGAAACGCTTCAAAAAAACCTCACTGCTACACAAAACAAGCTTCGCCTTTTTGAACAATATCAAGTTGAATAATTTGATT
This sequence comes from Flavobacterium sp. 140616W15, assembly GCF_003668995.1. Lineage (NCBI taxonomy): Bacteria > Pseudomonadati > Bacteroidota > Flavobacteriia > Flavobacteriales > Flavobacteriaceae > Flavobacterium > Flavobacterium sp. 140616W15. The sequence continues at coordinate 525,936 of NZ_CP033068.1, read as the reverse complement.
GTAAACAATTATTAAGGTTTAGATAATATTAAAGACCAAACAATAAAAAACAGGTATTTATACCTAATAATACTATTTCCGAATAAGTTATTTTTGAGAGATTTTCTTTTAAAAAAACACAGTTAAATTTTCTAAAAACACAAAGCATGAAAACCAATTCTATTCCATTGATTGACATTAATCTAAATAGTAGTGCTTTAGAAAACAACTCTCTCATCGCAATTCCTACTGGACTAAAACCCATGTACCATTTTACAAAAGGAGATACAGTATCCGCAATTTCTGTAAAATTAAATAAAGGTAAAATTAAATTATCATCAAAAATTGCTAAAGTCTCTTTTAGCATTGACAACAAACACCTAAGTCATTCTGAAAAAATGGTATATGTTTTTGTACCTAGTAATGACATACCTTATTTAATTTGCGATGCAAACCTTCCTTTCTTACTTTCAACTGGAAAATACACAAAAGCAAGTACTCTAATTCCAGGACAAGAAATCGTTGACAAAAACGGAAACCCTGTATTAATTGAAAGTATTTCAATAATAAATCACAATGGTAAAGGGTATAATATTTCGACAAATGCAAAATGGGACAATACACCTAATGGTCACTTATTACTTGCAAATGGTATTGTAATAGGTGATTTTACATTACAAGTTTATTTTGATCAAATACCTCTTGAAATGACACAATAAAAAGGCAATCCATATTTATCACCCTTAATTATCGAATCACAACTACACATAAAACTATGCCTTGGAACATTCTTGAAAGTCTATGGAACCGCATCTTAAACCCAAATAAGGTGGTTACTACTGATGAAAATTTAACTTGGGACAAAGAAATTGAAATGCTATACCGATTAGGGATTAGTATGGAAGATACGTTACAATATTTATATTTTGAAAAGCCCGATTTTGAAGCTTTTAAAATTTGGGTAAATAAAAACAAAAAGAATACTCCTCTAGAAACCGAAGACCTTACAGAAAATGTACTATCTGATGATGATCTCGAATTTTGGAATATAAATGGATATGTTATTATAAAAGACGCTATCCCTAAAGAGCATTGTGAGGACACACAACGTGCTATTTGGGATTTCTTAAAGATGGATCCTAATAAAAAAGAATCTTGGTATGAAAGCCATCAGGAACAAAAAGGGCTAATGCTTAATTTTTCAGACCACGAAACATTAAACAGAAACAGGTTTTCTCCTCGCATAAAAAAAGCGTATGAACAGCTATACAAAACTACTGAGATATACAAAACGATAGATAAAGTAAGTTTTAATCCCCCAGAAACTCATGAATTTACTTTTTTGGGAGGTGCTCTCCATTGGGATGTTAGTTTAAGTTTACCTATTAGTTTTGGGTTTCAAGGACTGCTCTATCTTACTGATTGTGGTGCTCAAGATGGTGCTTTTCATTGTGTTCCTGGATTTCATAATAAAATAGATTCTTGGTTAAAAAATCTTGATCCTACTATAAATCCTAGAGAAGAAATACTCAAAATAACGCAACCTGTACCTATAGTTGCAAATGCCGGAGACTTTATAATATGGCAAAACACATTGCCTCATTGCGCATCGGCAAACCAAGGAACAACTCCTAGAATGGTGCAATATCTTACTTACTTTCCTAATGATTTTACTAGCAGCGACAAATGGATATAATTTGTAATATGCTATAAGTTACTTTCTTGTTTATATTTAAAAGCAATCATTAATTGATCTGCAATCAATACTCATTTTGTACGCAATCTCTTGAACAATGTCATTAAACTAAGCTTTTTGAACTAAAATTTTTCTCGCAAAGACGCAAAGTCGCCAAGTTTAGATACATTTTCTTTGCGATTTTGCCTCTTTGTGCGAGATTTAATCAGGAACATCACAGCAGTTTCCTCAACTTAATAGCATTAATCTCGCGTGAGGGATGGCAACAGAAAGCCCACAGCCTGACGAAGGAAGTGCGAGGACTTGTCGTGTCCCGATAGCTATCGGGAAGCCCGACCCGTAGGGACACGCCCAAATCTTGAAGTTTTATCACAAAAACTGATTATTTATAAGGAATTATTAAAACTATTTTAAAGCCTTTCTTGTACATTTTTCATAAATTGCAGTACATTAATCTAACTATGAATTACTCTTAAAAAGCCACTAAAAGCAATTCAAAAACACACAAAACAACCTTAGAATGAAAAGAGAAAACATCCTGACAGGATCTCCTTGGGAAGACAAAATGGGATATTGTCGTGCAGTTCGCATTGGTAATATCGTAGAAGTTTCGGGAACAGTCGCTATTGTTGATGGCGAAAAAGTTAAAGCCGATGATGCTTATGCACAAACGTTGAATATTCTGGAAAGAGTAGAAAAAGTATTAGAAGACTTAGGAATTGGAATGAAAGATGTAATTAGAACACGTATTTTTACTACCGACATTTCGACTTTTGAATCTGTAGCTGGAGCACATTCAACCTTTTTTAAAGATATCAAACCTACAACTGGTTTTTACGAAATTAGTAAACTAGTTTCTCCAGAATACTTGGTAGAAATAGAATTTACTGCGGTAATTGTAGATTAAAAATCAGAATCTAATTATAGCATTCAAACACGAATTTCACTAATTTGTTTGTGAAATTCGTGTTCTAAACTGATTTATTATATTTGTACTCAAACAAATATTGTTACCCCTTTTTAATGAATTTAAAAACAAAAATACTTCTCGCTCTCAAATGGATTTTCATTTGTGTTTTGATAGGTATTTTATCGGGCTCAGCTTCGGCATTTTTTTTAATTACTCTAGAGTTTGTTACCCAATACAGAATCCATCATGACTGGATTATTTGGCTCTTACCTATTGGCGGATTACTTGTAGGTTTTAGTTATTATTACTTAGGAAAAGATGTTGTAAAAGGTAACAATCTGCTACTTGAAGAATACGAAAATCCCAAGCAGATTATTCCGTTAAAAATGGCTCCTTTAGTCTTTTTTGGAACTATAATCACGCATTTATTTGGTGGTTCAGCTGGTCGCGAAGGAACTGCTGTACAGATGGGAGGCGCAATCGCTGACCAATTTACCCGAATCTTTAAACTCGATGATTCTGAAAGAAAAACATTGATTATTTTAGGAATCAGTGCCGGTTTTGCTTCTGTTTTTGGAACGCCATTAGCTGGAGCTGTTTTCGCTCTTGAGGTCGTCTATTTCAGTAAAATTAACCTAAAAAGCATTTTATTATCTTTCATAGTGGCTTATGCAGCCTATTTTACTGTCGAGATTTGGCAAGTAAAACACACTCATTATAGTATTCCGCTTGTTCCAGAAATTACTGCGACTAACTTATTTTATACTTTAATTTGTGGAGCATTGTTTGGATTTGCTGCTTTATTATTCTCTCGTAGCACGCATTTTTGGGGTTCATTATTCTCTAAAACTATAAAATACCCTCCTCTTCGTCCTTTTGTTGGCGGAATCATTCTGGCAATTGCTATTGCTGGTTTCGGTTTTTCAAAATTTTCAGGTTTAGGAGTTCCGACAATTGTTGATTCATTTACAAATACAAATGCCTGGTATGATTTCTTGCTCAAAATTCTCTTTACTGGATTTACTTTAGGCGCTGGTTTTAAAGGAGGCGAAGTCACTCCATTATTTTTTGTAGGTGCTACTTTTGGCAGTGCTTTATCGCTTGTAGTTCCTATGCCAATTGCACTTCTAGCCGGAATGGGTTTTGTTGCTGTATTCTCTGGAGCAACTCATACTCCTATTGCATGTACCATAATGGGAATAGAATTATTTGGGATTGAAAGTGGAATTTACATTGTTATTGTTTGTGTAATAGCCTACTTATCATCAGGTTCTGTAGGTATTTACAAGTCACAAATTGTAAAAGGTCCTAAGTATAAATTGTATCAGAAATTAAAAAGAAAAAATACTAATTTTTTATAATCACAACAATCAATTCTCTTTAAGAGATTTTTTGTAGTATTGTTCCTTTAACCGTAACTGATAAATTCTAATAAAATGGCTTTTGGACTACCCGCATCATATCACCAATATACACCTCTTATTACTAATTTATCCCGTTCACAATTTATCGCTATTGCAATTAAAATCTCTAAAAAACTAAATTGGATTTTAGTCGAAGTAAGCGAAAATCAATTAATAGCAAGAACCACAAATACTAAAAACACCTGGGATGAAAATATTTTTGTAGGTTTTAAAGATGATGCTATATACATAAATAGCTCCAGCAATGGAAATCAACCTTATGACCGTGGCAAAAACAAACGTAACGTAGAGGCTTTTCTAGATTTATTTTATGAAATTATAATAGAAAAATCAAATCAAGATTTAGAAGAAATTTCACCCGAAGAGTACATTAAAATAGAGCAAACAAATATCTCTCAAGAAGAAGTACATCACGCTAGTATTACTCATTTTTATTCTATCCTTTCTATATTTATTCCTGTAAAAAATTATTTCATTACTCCCATTCTGATTAATTTAAATATTCTTATTTTTCTAATCATGTGTTTTTCTGGAACCAACATGTTTTTACCAGAAACTCATGACATAATCGATTGGGGTGCAAATTTTGGCCCATTAACAACCGAAAATGATTGGTGGCGATTACTTACTTCTTGTTTTATACATCTTGGAATTTTTCATTTATTATCAAACTGTGTTGCATTGGCATATGCTGGTTTACTTTTAGAATCTTACTTAAAAAAATGGGGTACTATTGTTACTTATCTTTTTAGTGGTATAATAGCCAGCTTAGCTAGTTTATACTGGAATGTAGATATGGTATCTGCTGGTGCATCTGGAGCTGTTTTTGGCATGTATGGAATATTGTTAGTTACAGTTTTGTCAGGTGTATTAAACAACAAAATAAAACCCCATGTACTGTTAATAATTGGTCTCTTACTTATTTCTAATTTTTTTGGTTCTAGCAAAATAGTTGATGATGCTGCACATGTTGGAGGTTTTTGTGCCGGAATCTTATTTGGAATTATACTTACTATAACAAATAAAAAAAAACAGATTGGTTTAATATGTATTTCTTCAATTGCAACAGTAATTATTATAGTTTCATTTATTTATCTCAAAAAGTCAAAAACTTATATTTATGAAATAATTGAGTATGAAACTGGAATGCAAGAATTTACTAATATGGAGAAAATGGCCTTGGAAGCATATGGTATTTACAACAAAAATGATAAAGATGAACTTCTATACATGATTAAAGATAGGGGGATTTATTATTGGAATGAAAATATCGTTTTAGTAAAAAAATTAGATAAATTATACTTACCAGAAAGAATACATATACAGAATAAAAACATAATAACATATTGTGAATTAAGAGTTAAGATGTACGAGTTAGGTTACAATAAAATAAATGGAAACACAAATAAATATGATAACGAAATGGCCAAACTAGATGCTCAAATAAAAGAAATAGGAGACATAATTAAAAAACAAATTAAGAATAAGAATTAATAAAATCATTTTATACTAATTAGTTTACTTTATCTTACTTAGCATATAAATTATAAAAAAATCAAACCATAGTTACGCAAAAATTTAAAAAGAGAAAAAGTGATTTCTTATAATCTTATAAAAGCATGTTAATGTCTAAAATGTTTTCAGGTTTACAGTAAAAAAATGTAAATTCGCACACATGAAAATACAAGACATTCAAGCCATAAAGTTGTTATTAGCAACTCCAAAAAAGATTGCCATAATTCCACACCGAGGTCCCGATGGGGATGCTATGGGTTCAACCTTAGCTTTATACCACTTTTTATTAAAAAATAACCATGAGCCTGTTGTAATTGCTCCAAATGATTTTCCTGATTTCCTTGCATGGTTACCAGGTTCTGAAACTGTAAAAATATTCGAAAAAGATATCGATAATTGTACTAAAATTCTAGAAGAAGCCGAGATTGTATTCACACTAGATTTTAATGCTTTTCACCGCACTGGAGAAATGGAGCATACTTTAGCAAAGCTAAAAGCTCCGTTTATCATGATTGATCATCATCAAAAACCGGATGATTATGCAGCTTATATGTATTCTGATACTTCGTTTGGATCTACTTGCGAGATGGTTTATAATTTCATTTCATTTTTAGACAAAAAAGAAGATTTAGATAAAACTATTGCAACTTGCATCTATACAGGAATATTAACTGATTCTGGTTCTTTCCGTTTTCCTGGAACAACGGGAAACACGCACCGTATTATTGCTGAACTTATTGATTTAGGTGTTGAAAACACTCAAATTCCAATTTTACTTTTTGACAATAGTTCATACAGTCGCTTACAATTACTTGGAAGAGCATTGCAAAATATGAAGATTTTAGCTGAGCACAAAACTTCATATATGTCATTAACTCAAGCCGAATTAGATGAGTTTAATTATGTAAAAGGCGACACTGAAGGAATCGTAAATTACGGACTAAGCATGAAAGGCATTGTTTTTACAGCTATATTTATTGAAAATAAAGATGAGAAAATAATCAAAATTTCTTTCCGTTCGCAAGGTGGTTTCGATGTAAATGAATTTGCTAGAGCTCATTTTAATGGTGGAGGCCACAGCAATGCTGCAGGAGGAAAATCACTTGACTCAATGGAAGAAACTCTGAAAAAATTTGAAGACTTAGTAACCAAACTAAAAATATAACAACCATGAACTATACCAAAATATTTGCTTCAGCTATTGTTCTAGCCGTTTTAGTTTCGAGCTGTAAACAACATGAAGATGCCAGAAGACCAGTTTCTATTTCTTCGGGTACATTCATGAAAAAATCTATTGAACGAAATAAAAAACTTGTAGCTACCGAAGAACAACAAATTAAGGCTGTTATCAAAAGCAACCCTAAAATAAAATACATCGCTTCTGCAAAAGGATATTGGTACGCTTATGAAAACCAAAATACTACAGACACAATAACTCCAAAAAAGGGAGATGTTGCTTTTTTTGACTATGAAATAAAAGACCTAAAAGGAAACATCATTTATAGCGAAATGGAGCTAAGACCTCAAACTTATTTTGTAGATAAACAAGAAATAATGATGGGATTACGTGATGGTATCAAATTAATGCACAAAAACGAAACTGTAAATTTCTTATTTCCATCTCATATGGCTTATGGCTATCATGGCGATGAAAAACGAATTGGAATTAATCAGCCATTAATCTGCACCGTTACTTTACACAATTTTGTTCCAGAAACTGCCTACAGAAAACAAATGGAAGCAAGATCTACAAAAACCGAAGCACCTAAACCTACAACAACGCCTGCAATAAAGAAAGACTCATTAAATTAATAAAAAAACAATTAATATTTTAAAAATGAAAAAAAGCCTCATATTATTATTACTTGCGATTACTACACTTTATTCTTGTAAAGATGAACATAGCAATTTACCTGATGGTTTATATGCAGATATTGAAACCAACAAAGGAAATATCATTGTTGAATTAAATTATCAAAAAGCACCTATAACTGTAGCCAACTTTGTAACGCTTGCAGAAGGTAAGAATGAGTTTGTTACCAATCCAGAATTAAAAAAGAAACCTTTTTTTGACGGATTAAAATTTCATAGAGTTATTGAAGATTTTATGATTCAAACTGGAGATCCACTAGGAACTGGTTCTGGAGACACTGGATATAAATTTAAAGATGAATTTAACGACTTAAAATTTGATAAAGGTGGAGTTCTAGCAATGGCCAACAACGGACCAGCTACAAATAGCAGTCAATTTTTTATTACTCATGTTGAAACTCCTTGGTTAGAAGGCAAACACACTATTTTTGGTCATGTTGTAGACAAAGGAATGGAAGTTGTTAATCAGATTAAACAAGATGATTATATCAAGAAAGTAACGATTATAAGAAATGGTGCAGCTGCTAAGAAATTTGACGCTATAAAAGTATTTCATGATTATTTTTCTGCTGAAGCAAAACAAAAAAGCGAATTTGAATCTAAATTCAAAGTAGTTCGCGATGAAAAATTAGCTTACTATGCAGATTTAAAAGCAAAAGCAACAAAAACTAGTTCTGGATTAGAATTTGTAATTACAGAAAAAGCGAAAGGTAAAAAACCTGCTGCTGGAGCACAAGTATTTATAAATTACGCTGGCTTCCTTGAAGACGGAACATTATTTGATACTTCTATCGAAAGTGTTGCGCAAGCTTTTGGAAAATTTGATCCTGCAAGAGCCGAAGCTAAACAATACAACCCAATATCATTTCAAGCAGGTAGCAAAGAAGGTATGATTCCTGGTTTTATCGAAGGTATCGAACAACTTTCTATTGGAGACAAAGCTGTACTTTTCATTCCATCACATTTAGCTTATGGACAAGCTGGTGCCGGAGGAGTAATTCCGCCAAATGCAAATATTATATTTGAAGTACAGTTGTTAGACAAAATGCCACAACAATAAGTTTATATTAAAAATTAACCGATTTTAAATTAGAATCAGATGAAATTAAAAATTCTATTTTTATTTTGCTTGGGTGTACTTAACCTACAAGCACAGACAAAGAAACCTGTACCTAGCAAGAAAACAGCAATTACAAAAGTTGAAACAAAACCTTCAGTTAACGAAGGGATTTTTGCTACAATTACAACAAAAAAAGGAAATATCGTATTACAGCTTGAATACATAAAAACACCTATTACTGTAGCTAATTTTATATCATTAGCAGAAGGAACAAATCCGTATGTAACTGTTGACAGATTAAAAGGAAAACCATTTTTTGATGGATTAAAATTTCACAGAGTTATCAATGACTTTATGATTCAGGGAGGTGATCCAGACGGAAACGGTTCTGGTGGTCCTGGATATGCCTTTAAAGATGAGTTCGTATCTAGCCTTAGATTTGACAAAGGTGGCATCCTTGCTATGGCAAATTCTGGCCCAACTACCAATGGAAGCCAGTTCTTTATTACTCATAAAGATACACCTTGGTTAAATGACAAACACACTATATTTGGTCACGTTGTAGAAGGAATGAGTGTTGTTAATCTTATTCTTCAGGATGATGTAATGCTTACTGTAAAGATTACTCGTAAAGGAGCTATGGCAAAGAAATTTGATGCACCTAAAGTATTTGCTTCTTATTACGAAAACAAAGCCGAAGAAGCCAAAAAACAAGCTATACTTGATGCTGAAAAAGCCAAACAAGCAGAAGCTGCTTCTCTTGAAAAAGAACGTCTTTACAAAGAAAAATACGCTACTGTAATTGCAGCTAAAAAAGCATATTTTGATACTGCAAAAGCTACTGCAACTACTACTCCATCTGGTTTAACTTATAAAATAGTTCAAAAAGGAACTGGAGAAAAACCAGCAGCAGGTTCTACTTTCTATTTTCATTATGCAGGTTATTTTGAAGACGGAACTCTTTTTGACAGTAGTTTTGAAGAAGTAGCTAAAGCTTACGGAAAACATGAAGCAAATCGTGCGGCACAAGGAGGATACAAAGCTTTCCCATTTCAGGCTGGAAAAAAAGACGGCATGATTCCTGGATTTATCGAAGGATTAGATCTTATGTCTTATGGCGAAAAAGCAATATTCTTCCTTCCATCAAAACTTGCTTATGGTGAAAGAGGCGCTGGCGGAGTAATTCCTCCAAATGCAACGCTTATTTTTGAATTGGAAATCTATAAAGACCAACCAACTCCAAAACAGTAATTTTATTTAAATTATATATCATAAAAAAAACCGATAGTTGTAACTATCGGTTTTTTTATACGCTGTCTTCTCTTATTTTTTAGTTGGAAATTTCCAATCAAACTCATCTTTATCATTAATGATTGCTCCAATTTCAAATTTTACTACTTCTTCAAATTCGGTTTGAAAGATTATCCAGTTTTCTTCGTTAAAGTAATTCTCAAAAGTATCAAACTCCTCTTGCGTGAATTTTGTAATTCCTTTAGTTGCCAAATCTTTTTTCACATCAGCAATTTTTCTTCCGATGATTTTAAACCCAAAAATTTCTAAATCTGGACTTGATGCCACAACATAACCCAACTTTAAAGCTTCTTCCTGATAGAATGTCAATCTCATTTTGTGCTTATTATAAGCAAAAATTACATTATCATCTTCGTCTTTATAGTTTCTATCTGGTTTGCCATAAATAGCCGTAACATCATTCTGTTTCATACCGAACAACAACTTGTCTATTCCGTTTTTAGGATTTATTTTCATATGTCTCTTTCAATTTATTTAAAAAGCAAATTTCGCAAAGTTTTTTACAAACTGCATTATGTTTCTATTTTTAATTACAATTAAATTAAAGATAAAAATGAACCATTAAGAGATTAAGAAAAATTAAGTGCTACGCTCAAATTTCCTTAGGAATTCTAATTGTTTGTTTTTTTTTTAAAGAGTCCCATCGGGGTGACATATTCTGCAATTAGAAAACAAACGTAGGTACCGCTCTGCTGGAGCTTATAAAGTATTTACTCAATGCTTTTTATCCCAAAAAAAACTGCTACTCGAATAATACCGAACAGATGAAGTCAATCTGTTGTCAAAAAACGAAAGCTTAATCTAATCAATTTAATACCTACAAGGTCAAAAAAAGACCTTGCAGGATTACAACGCAAAACTCCCGCTCTACATTGAATTAATTTAAATGATTATTACTTTTTAAATCCATCTACAAAACCTTTGAACCTTTGAACCTTTGAACCTTTGAGCCTTTGAGCCTTTGAATCTTTGAATCTTTGAATCTTAGCAACTTAGTTCCTTAGTACCTTTTCAAGATATATTTTCTTATTTGGTTTACTGCTCATATAAAATGTAATCTTTCCTCCGTTTACAATATCACTGTGTTTTATAACTGGACTTGTAAGCAATTTTCCGTTTAAGAGTACTTTACTAACAAACACATTTTTATCAGATTGGTTTACTGTAGCAACTTCAAATGTCTTTCCGTTTTCAAGATTAAAAACAGCATTTGCAACCAACGGACTTCCTAAACTATAATCTTCTGATCCTGGTGCAACAGGATAAAATCCTAAACTGCTAAAAATATACCAAGCGCTCATTTGTCCAAAATCATCGTTTCCTCCTAATCCATCAGGGCCATTTTTATACATTCTTTTAAGAATCATTCTGATTTTATCTTGTGCTTTCCATGGCGAATTTGTCCAATTGTACAAATAAACCACATGGTGTGAAGGCTCGTTTCCATGCACATAATTACCAATTATTCCTTCTTTCGTAATATCCTCTGTATTTTCAAAATATTTATCTGGTAAATGCATCGAGAAAAGAGAATCTAATCTTCTTGTAAAAGCGTCTTTTCCATTCATCATTTTTATCATCTCTGTAGGATCTTGTGGAACATACAAACTGTAATTCCAAGAATTCCCCTCTATGAATCCTTGTCCGTGTGTATCTAAAGGATCAAACTCTTTCTTGAATGTTCCATCATCAAGTTTAGGTCTCATGAAACCCGTTTTAGTATCATAGACATTTTTATAGTTTTGAGCTCTTTTTGAGAACTCGTTGTAAACATCTTCTTTCCCTATTTTTTTGGCAGCTTGCGCAATTGCCCAATCGTCATAAGCATATTCTAAAGTTTTAGATACCGATGATCCATTTTTATCTTCAGGAACATATCCTTTTTTCATATAATACTCTAATCCATCATAATAAGAGACTTTTGCTGTATTTACAGTGGCAAGAAGCGCTTTATCTACATCAAAATTGGTATTACCTTTAACTATAGCGTCTGCAATTACCGAAACACTATGATACCCAATCATACACCAGTTTTCATTTCCATAATGTGACCATATTGGCAACATTTTATGTACACTTTGGTCATAATGCGCTAACATGGAGTTAATCATATCTGAATTCCTTTTTGGCTGGACCAAATTAAATAACGGATGCAGAGCTCTGTAAGTATCCCACAATGAAAAACTTGTATAATTCTGGAATGTAGTTGCCTGATGAATATTACCATCTAATCCTTTATACTTCCCGTCGGTATCCATATATACTGTTGGACCTAAGAAAGCATGATACATTGCTGTATAGAAATTAACCATGTCTTCCTTTTTGGTTGTTTGAACCTGAATTTTATTCAGTTCTTTGTTCCAAACTTCTTGACTTTCTTTTTTAACTCTTTCAAAATCCCAATCTGGAATTTCTGCTTTCATATTAGCCAATGCTCCTTGGGTGCTGACTGGTGAAATAGCAAATTTTATTTTTATCTTTTCATTTTCATTTGTATCAAAATCAAAAAATAATTTTAAGTTTGCCCCTGCCATTTCTGGAAAGTTTTTGGTTTGATCAAATCTTCCCCAGAAGCCTTTATATACACTTTTTTCGGGTGTAGCCTGTCCATATCCCTTAATAGGCTTGCTAAAAGACATCGCAAAATATACTGTTCGAGTTCTAGCCCAACCATTTGTTTGGCGATATCCTGTAATTAAAGTGTCATTCTCAACACGAACAAAAGTCCACACATTCTTTTTATCATAGTTATATATCCCTGCGGTAAGATCTAAAATAATATGTGCTTGATCTGACTTTGGAAATGTATATTGATGCATCCCAACTCTTGTAGTTGCAGTTAGTTCAGCTTTGATGTTATGGTCTTCCAAAAGAACGCTATAATATGCTGGTTCAGCTTTTTCTGTTTTATGTGAGAATACTGATCGATATCCTGTTTCTGGACGACTTGCAGTTCCTGGATTTAATTGTAGTTTCCCTGTTGTTGGCATAATTAAAAAATCGCCTAAATCAGAATGCCCTGTTCCACTAAAATGGGTATGACTAAATCCTACTATCGTTTTGTCTTCGTATTGATATCCTGCGCAATATTTATAAACATCTTTATTATACTTACCATTAGTTGCATAAGGGATCGTATCGGTTTCAGGGCTTAATTGCACACTCCCAAATGGTACTGTAGCACCTGGATAAGTATGCCCCATCTTAGCAGTCCCGATCATTGGATCTACGTATTGAACTAAATCTTTAAGTCTATACGTTTTTTCCTGTGCATTTACTTTATAGGAAGGAACCAACATTAAAACTGACAATCCGAGAAGAAGTTTTTTGTAATTTACAATATTCATTAGGTCTTTTTTGATTTATAGTTGTGAGTTAATAGTCTTGAAATATTTTTACTAAAACGATTTAATAAACTTTCAGGTTAGAAAATTACAATAAATATTGGTTTTTAAAAAATTACTTTGCGAATTCTATCAATGAAATTTAATTCTGTATTTGTAATGCTGTAATCACTTACTTTTTTAAAAATAAAACTAAAAATGAATATCTTTGAGTAGTCAAAAAAGGATTTTAACTTATGAAAAAACTTATTTTATTATTGGTTTTCTTTTACTCTATAAATAGTTTTTCACAAACCGTGCAAAGCAAAATACTGAGCGAAAATGAAATATCCGAAAGAGATTTAGATGGAGGTAAATTTCCTGTTTTTAGAGCTTATGAATATCAAGATAAAGGTGGAGTATATGAACTAACTTTAAATGAAAATCAAAAAGTTGTCTCATCTAAAGATACATTAAACACCAAAATTGAAGCCGTTTGTTACTTAAATGATCATGGTGGTTATATCATAAAATGGACTATAAACGACTTAGTTGAAAGTGCAGAAGTAGAAGAAACTTCTATTTGGTTTTGGACAAAATACTGCAGTACTCAAGATATAGACAACGATGGATACGTTGACCCTGTAATTGTTTATGGTACCAAAACAGATGATGATAATATCAGACGTATCAAAATCATAACTGTTTACAAAGGTAAAAAATATGTTATACGAGCTGTAGAGTGCGACTTAGACTATTGCAGAAGTTTTAAAAAAGACAAAAACTGGAATTTACTACCTCAAAAAATAAAAACGCATATCGATCAATTACTTGCCAAAATTAGAAAAGAACAGCATGTATTATTAAAAGATGGTTAGCAACGAATTTTTTTAATTTACTTTGCGTGCTTTGCGGTTAATTTTCTCGCCACAAATTATGGGGTTTCTCCCGATGATTCTTCGACTCCGCTCAGAATGACACAATTGAAAAAAAAACTTTGCGTGCTTTGCGGTTAATTTTTCTGCCACAGTCACACCAGCAACTTATTTTACAGCTTTTGTCTTAGATTTTCTTTTACCTCATCGAACCATTCTTCACGTACAATACTCAAGATAATTGTATCACGACGTACGTCACTGCCAAAGGTTGGCATATGGTTACGTAAAACTCCTTCAACTTTACAGCCGATGCTTTTCATTGCTGCAACACTTCGTTGGTTATTATTGTCTGCACGGAATTCTACTCGTTCCATTCCCATGGTTTCGAAGGCATATTGCAATAATAAGTATTTGCAATGCTTATTTAATCCTGTTCCTCTAAATGCTGAACCGTACCAAGTATATCCTAATTGTAAGGTTTTGAACGAAAGCTGTATGTCGTAAAAGCGTGTACTTCCTGCGTATTTTCCTGATTTCTTATCAAAAACTATAAAAGGAAATTCAATTTTATTATCTCTTGCTTTTAATGCAATAGCTATATAATTCTCTAGATTTTCTTTTCCGTTGGCACGAATTAACGAATACTCCCAAGTTTCTGGTTCGTTAAGAGAAATCTCTAATAAATTTTCGACGTCAGTTGTTTGCAAAGGACGCAGTAAAACTAAGTCGTCTTCAAGTACTACATTGTAAGAGAAATTGAAATCCATTTTGTTAAAAATAAGCTTTGTAATTTATTTAAAATTTTGATTACTCATTCATATCGTCATATCGTTCTGGAACTTGCGGATCATAGAGTGGACATTTAAATTCTTCTAGTGCATTGACCAGAATATCCATTGCTTTCCCTTCAGTTCCGTAACAATCTATCCTGATGCTTTGCGGTGTAGTGATTACCTGAAAAGCTCCTTTCCCTTCTTTGTTTTTCCAACTGTTGTCATCGACTTTCTCCCATTTAGAGAACAATGAACCTATCCTGTTTAGGATTACAGTAACAGGAAGTTGCTCTAAACCTTCAACGTCTTGCTCTTCGATAAGTGCTTCATAGACTTCGTGATGGTTTAAATAAATTCCTTCTGAGTATTTCCAAAAAAGTAATTCGTACATGATAACGTGATTTTTAGCCCCGATAGTAGCGACATCCTTTTTGGGCGGTGTTCGCCCTAAAAGATATAGCGGATAGCGGGTCCCGATAGCAATCGGGATAGCTCCTAAAAAAGCTAATTATTAATAAAAAGGTTCTGTTGTAATCTCCAGTATAAAAACCTTTGTAACTCAGAACCTTTGAGCCTTTGAACCTTCAAAAAAATTAATACTCGAATGTACCGTATTCACTAGTAATTGTCAGCTTTTTATCGTCAGCTGCTTCTACTCTTCCTACGATTTGTGCATCGACATTGAATGATTTTGAAATCGCAATTATATCTTGTGCAATCGCTTCAGGAACGTATAATTCCATTCGGTGACCACAATTAAATACTTGATACATTTCTTTCCAATCTGTTTTAGATTGTTCCTGAATTAATTGAAACAATGGTGGAACTGGAAATAAATTATCTTTTATGATGTGTAAATTCTGTACGAAATGAAGGATTTTTGTCTGCGCTCCTCCACTACAATGTACCATTCCGTGAATTTCTTCTGGTGTATACTTATCTAATATTTTTTTGATAATTGGTGCGTAAGTTCTCGTTGGAGAAAGTACCAATTGTCCTGCATCTATCGGGCTATTTTCGACAGCATCGGTCAATTTTACTTGTCCTGAATAAATTAATTCTTCGGGAACTGCTGCATCAAAACTTTCTGGATATTTGGTTGCTAAGTATTTACCGAATACATCATGACGTGCCGATGTCAATCCGTTACTTCCCATTCCTCCATTATAGCTTTTCTCGTATGTTGACTGACCAAATGAAGCCAATCCTACAATTACATCACCTGCTTTAATATTTGCATTGTCTACTACTTTTGAACGTTTCATACGTGCTGTTACTGTAGAATCTACAATTATTGTACGTACGATATCTCCAACATCGGCAGTTTCTCCTCCTGTTGAATGAATGGTAACTCCAAAAGTATCTAACTCTTTTATCAGTTCTTCGGTTCCATTAATGATTGCAGAAATTACTTCGGCTGGAATTAGATTTTTATTTCTACCGATTGTTGATGAAAGCAAAATATTATCTGTTGCTCCTACACATAGTAAATCATCTATGTTCATAATTAATGCATCCTGTGCAATTCCTTTCCATACAGATATATCGCCTGTTTCTTTCCAATACATATAGGCCAAAGATGATTTTGTACCTGCACCATCGGCATGCATTATAAGACAATATTCTTCGTCTTGGGTCAAATAGTCTGGGACAATTTTACAAAATGCTTGTGGAAACAGTCCTTTATCAATGTTTTTTATGGCGTTGTGTACGTCTTCTTTAGATGCCGAAACTCCTCTTTGTGCGTACCTTTTGCTAGAATCTGAACTCATGAAATTAGTTTGTGTTGTTGATGTCGTGCAAAGATAACCAGTTTTTTTAATTGTTGCGTTTTATGGCTGTCTGAAACATAAAAAAATCCGATAAGTTTGAGACTCTCATCGGATTTTTAGAAAAAAAGTGTTTGGAAATCTAGATCCATACCACGATTATTTCCATTCGGGCATTGATGCGTTTTGAAATAAGGTGGTTCTTGATGATGTGGAACCACTTGTATTAGTGACACTTACTTTTTGTATGTTTTGAGCTGATATTCCGTCATTTGAGGTATTTACAAATATGACTTCGGCTTCATTTGGTGAAAATTTAACATCTAAATCGTTAAAACCATTCTGTTTTTGAGTTGTTAACTCTACTGCTGCATTGGTTGAACGGGTGTACATAAAAATTCGTGAATCTAATCTTCGATACGTTGAATTCTCAAAACCGGAAACATCTCTTGTAAAAATAACTCTCTGATTATCTACAGAAACATTCAATCCACTTGCTGCTCCGCTTAAACCTGTTTGCACGGTATATAAAACTGTTCCCGACATATCTATTACATAAATTTCTACATTATATCCTGATCTATCATTGACTTTTAGTGCTATTTGGCTACCATCTTTACTCCAATCGCATTCGGATATGAACTTTCCGTTAGGCGTTTGAAATAATTGTACAAGTCCTCCTCCATCTGAATCTATACGATATAATTTATCAAAATTTGGATAAATTATCTGGCTTCCATTCGTATTCCAGCAATAATTTACAAACTCCATATTAAATCCTGCAACAGGTACATAATTTGTAACTTTAAATACTCCTGAGCCATCTGGATTCATTGTATATATCTGATTTTGAGAACCATCAGAGCTAAGGTACGCAATTTTATTTACACTTAAGTTTTTTCTTGGTCTAAAACTATTAACATTTGAAGATGTTAATTGTAACTGGTTTCCTGCTTCGTCTGCAGTATATATAACGTTGTTGTTATTTACTTTTTTTACATACAAAAACCTCGGATTTGGAAATGCTAAAGTTGTAAATGAATTGGTTACACTATTAGTTGGTTTATTAATCCCATCAGAAACTGCTACTTGCCAATAGTATTTTGTACTATAGCTTAAATCTTTTATTGCCAAAGTTGTTGTTTTGAGATCTGTATATGTTTTAACCTCATCTGTCGTTCCATTTTTTATAGTAACAGTATAGGTTAAAACATCTGATTCTTTATCGGTAGCTGTCCATGTTAAATTTAAACTCAGCGCCTGATCTTTTGCATTATCAGCTGGAGCTGTTAGCACCGGAATTTCTGGCGGTTTATTATTTGCAGTAGAAATTTCTAATTCAAATATAACTTGTACTGTAGCATCGGCAGTAACTTTTGCCGGTTCAAATCTGGCAATATAGCCGTCTTTTTGAGCCTGAAAGGAGTAATCTCCAGCCAACACGCCCTCTAGAGTAAAATAACCGTCTTTATCTGTAAATACTGTACTTGTCGCAGGACTTGAAGATACGCGTACATTTTCTACAGGCGTAAACGTTCCCGACTCGACGACTCTTCCTTTTACAGTTCCACTTGCTCCATCCTTCAATTGTTCTTCACTACAAGAAATCAAAAGAATAAAACACACTAAAATTCTTAATCCTATTTTCATTTGTAGATTTTATTTATTAGACTTTTATCAAGTTTATTCGATCTGATTTTTCGAATGAAATATTTTTATTATCCTTAAGAAAACTTACATTTTCTTTTTTTATGATAGTTCTTTGGGAAATAATAGGTCACCCCTAAACCAAACCGCCAATAAAAATCGTCCCTGACACCACTATCAACATAATCTATCATATCTGTAAAATTTACATTGTATTCTCCGTACACTTTTACACCAAAATTGCTCGTTACCAGATACTCTAGCCCTCCACCAAATTGAACTTTTGTATGCATATTTTTATACTTAGAATTAAATCCTACACCTGCTCCTCCAAAAATAAAAGGCGTAAATACATCGTGAGGCAGTATTGACAATTCTAGATTAAGATCTAGTGTTGCATATCCTACATCTAACTTGTTTTTATTACCTAGTTTAAAAACATTTGTAGACGCACTAATATCAAAAGCCGGGGTAAAGAAGAATTTTACTGCACCTCTTGCCATTGGTTTTGCAACTGGATTAGGATAATCACCTTGCATATATGTTGCACCACCTGCTAGTTCGATCCCAAATCGTCCTCTTCTCTCGGTAAGATTCCTTCCATAAAGTTGTGCTAAATCGGCTTCGCTTTTTTCATTATCATAGCCAGCAACAAAATTATCTACCTGAACTTGTGGCGCATCTACTTCCCAAAGTTTATCTTTAATTCCATCTACAATGAGTCCCTCAACTGCTTTTTCGATAGCTTCGGTAACGGCTAATTGTATCGGCTCATTTCGGGTAAAACCTGTTTCGACTTCCAGAAGTCTGTTTAGGTTTACATATCGAAATAAATTGGCATCGACACTTTGCGATAAAATCGTTTTGGAAACATAAACGGTATTTAAGATTTTACCATTTGATGTTGAAACTAGTCTTAGATAAACAGTAACTCTATCTTGTCTATATCTTACAGAAGCTCCTGCTCCAAAATATCGAGCACCAAAACCTCCTGTAATTATATTTGTGTCGTAGGATATAATACCTCCTTCAAGCAAAACTCCTGCAAATAAAAGAGGCGTTAATGGGGCTTCTTTTTCATTAGGTTTAGTAGAATACTCTTGCCTTGTAGATCTAATGATGTTTCTTTCATTAAGTAAATTCCCCAAGTTTTCACGTTCAATTGGAATAAACCATTTTGAGTCCTCAAGTGCTTTTATTAAAATAGAAGTAGCTCCTTGTGTAACTGCTGTACTAAATGTGCTTCCTTGTTCGATAGCTTTGTACTGTCCTGTTTGATCCTTAAATTTATACACCCCAACAACAATTTGTTCTTTAGGTTTAGGAATATTGGTTAATGCCGAGGTGGCTGGTGTATTCTCTCCATAAATAGCTTTTTGTACTCCAACTGGTTGATTAAAATAGGCACCACAACCTGAGAATAAAAGAACTACTAGAACTCCAAAAAGTGATTTTTGATTCATAAGTGATTTTTTATTAACTTAATTAGTGATAAAAAATGTATAACTTATTACTAAGCGATAAGAAGGTGAGCTTATTAATTTCCAGGAACTATTACCTGAGTTTGCTCACCAGTTTCTATATCCAAGATATCTACAACTAGTCCTAAATTAGACGGGTAAACATCTACAGAGAGCGTTCCAAAGACATAAGATCCCGGTTTAATTCCTCCTCCTGTGCCTGTTCCAGTACCGATACCAGTGCCTGTTCCAGTACCAAACTGATCTTCAAATAAAGAATTTGATAGCTTGTTAAGTAACTGATTATTGAGATTTTCTTTGAAACGTTGTAAATCTGATTTTTGTTCGAATCCTGTAGTTTTATCTTCTTTGTAGTCATTTTGCGCTTGCGCCGAACTTAGCAACCAATTGTAGTTAAAAGTATCTCCACCAAAAGCTGGATTGATAGGTTTGTATGCTAAATCTTGCGCAACTGAAGTAAAACAAATTCCTAGTAAACAAAATAGTAAAGTTATTGTCTTCATTTTGGTATTTTTAGGGTTAAAAATAACGGTCAAAAAACATTCAATTAATCTATTCGAAAGTCAACTAATTAAATGCACAACTTAATACTGAGAGATAAACTTATTTTGTCGTTCGATACTTTTAAAATACTTAAAAAGTTTAGCCGATGACGATTCGGCCATGTATTTTAAAAACTCTTCATCTGGTCTTGAAATAAATTCATCAATTATTTCTCCATCAACATCTATCATTATCCTAGTTGTTCTTCCGAAGGTTAATTCTTCTCGAACTGTAACGATCTTATGTGATTTGATTTTTAATTTCGAATATTCTGAATAAAAATAATCGTAAAAATCATTGCCCAACTTAGTCTTAGTATCGTTTGAAACGATACCATTCATTTCTAATCCGTCAATAGGTTTTGGAATGGCAATTCTTGCTTCGTCTTTTCCACCAAAAACTACTTTATCTTTTCCTATTACTGCATTATTATCGTCATAAATCAATAACAAGATTATTATTTCATCATCTTGGGTAAAATTTACCTGTGTTTTTGAAAGATTTACTTTCTGAATTGGTTCTAATGTAACTCTACCATCTTGCGCATTATTGGATTGATTAGAATTGGATTTATTTACTTTTAAAACTGATAATTTATAAGAGATGTTTTTAAACTCTGATTTTAAATTTTCGACAGTTCCAGTAATAGCTAACAAATTTTCTATTTTTTCAATTTCAATTTTTGCTTTCACTTCGGTATAAACCACTTGCGCATATGTATTTTGCATTACCAACAGCATTATAATTAAAATAATATTTATGATATACTGCTTCATAGCCTCAATGATTGAAAATATAAATAGTACCTGAATTTCCAGTTTGAGTAATTCTCATTCCTTCGGATATAGAATTTGATCCATTATTAAAAACATTTAGGTTGCTTCCGTTTTGAATAATCGACATATTTATAGCCCCACTAGAGTATAAAGAAAAATCGCTCACCATATTATTATTTCCAGTTTGAACAACCGATTGATTAATTTCTGGTGCTTTCTTATACATATTTATATAATTTTCATTTCCTATTTGACTAAGAACTACATTGGCATTATTACTAATGATACTTACATCCGAAGTATTGTAATTCCCTATTTGCATAATATTTACAATATTATTATTTTGAACAAATAGATTGGCATTTTGATTTCTATAAGCATTATTTCCTTCCAACGCTTTTATAACATACGAGTTTAGAACTGGATTAATATCCTGCGAGAAAGCAATACTTGTAAATAGAAATACTATTAAATACACTATTGGTTTCATGATAATATCGTTTTAAAATAAATCTCTTTAAAAATTTATACCAGTTTTATGTCTTAAACCATAAAACTGGTATAAACTGAATTACAAGTAAAATTCAAAATTTCACTTCTTCGAGTAAAAGCTTAGTTAGATTGGAAAACTATAGCTCCGTTTGCAATACCTGTTTGAGAAATAGTACTCATATGGTCGTTTCCAAATTGTAATGTTAATGCATAATTAGCAACACCGTTTTGGTAAACACTTGACATGTTATCATATCCAAGTTGTGATGTAATTGCTGTATTACCATCTCCTAATTGATAAATATCTGAAGAGTTAAACCAGTATGATTGCACTACAAATGCATTATTACCATCTCCATCTTGATCAATAGTTGATGAGTTACCTACGAAAAATTGTAATGTTGTTGCATTGTTATTATCTCCAGATTGAGTAGTTGATGCATAGTTAAAAGCTCCTGCTTGTGCTGTTAATGCACTATTATTATCACCCATTTGATCTATTAATGCAATATTACCAAGACCTAATTGTCCTATAGTTGCACTATTGCTATCACCATTTTGACTTACTGCTCCTATGTTAAAAATACCAACTTGAGCAACATCCGATTCATTTGAATCTCCTGTTTGACCAACAAAAGCTAAATTTGCTAAACCAAATTGAGTTACTTGTGAGTCATTTGAAGAACCTACCTGAGCTACCAAAGCTCCATTAATCCAACCTACTTGATTTACATCACTTAAATTGGCTTGCGCAATTGCTGCAGCACCTACAAATAGCATCGCGGAGATGCTTAAAACTACTTTTTTCATAATAAATATATTTAATTGGTTATTAATACAAATTATTATGTAGGTTTTGTAAAGGGGAATCACTTCAAAAAATGTGATTGTAAATAAGTTAAATAAAATTAAACGAAGTGGTTTTATTTCTTAATTACGATTCAAATTTAAAGAACTTTCTTTTAACGAAATAAATACAAATATCTATTTTTCAACACGTTAACAGTCTTTTCGATGAAGTGCAAAACAATAACGACGAAATGCTAATTTTATCTTAATGTACTATCAGAAAAAAATTACTAAATCATTAAATCAATATTCAGATTCTATTTTCATTCTTAAAAATGGAATTTAAACTGCATTTTGGAATTTATTATACAAAAAAAGGTCCAGCAAAATGCCGGACCCTTTTACAATACGCTTTAAGCTCTTATTTAGTAAATAATAGCTCTCTATATTTAGTCAATGTCCAAATTTCATTATCTACAAGTAGCTCTAATTTATCGCAATGATTACGTATATCCTCAAAATAAGGTTTTACATTATTGCAATAAGCCTCAGCCATTTCTTGTGCATCTGTAAGGTGATTTGCTTTCTTTCTTTCGTTAGTCATCGCTTCTACTTTAGAATTGATTCCTTCGATATGTCCTGAAATTTGTTTAATCAATACAATTTGCTCTTTGGCTGTAGTAAGGAAATCATCTCCAAAAATTTCTTTTAATCCTTTTACATTCTCTATTAATGTATTTTGGTAACGAATGGCAGTAGGAATAACATGGTTTTTTGAAATATCTCCTAAAACTCTTCCTTCTATTTGAATTTTCTTAGTGTACTCTTCCAATTCAATTTCGTAACGTGCCTCTACCTCTACATGGTTCATGATACCCAATTCTGAGAATAAATCCAATGCTTGCTTAGATGCTCTTGCTTTTAATGCCTGAGGAGTTGTTTTATGATTACTCAAACCTCTTTTGGCAGCTTCAATTTCCCAAGCTTCGCTATATCCGTCTCCTTCAAAAAGGATTTTTTTAGAAACCTTAATATATTCTCTTAAAACATTAAAGATAGCATCATCTTTCTTCATGTCTTTTAGGTCAATCAGAGCATCAACCTCAACTTTAAAGTCTTTTAATTGTTTTGCAACAATAGCATTCAGAGTAGTCATTGAATTCGCACAGTTTGCTGTTGAACCCACTGCTCTAAACTCAAATTTATTTCCTGTAAAGGCAAATGGCGAAGTTCTGTTTCTATCTGTATTATCTAATAATACATCTGGAATTTTACCTACTACATTCAGTTTTAAATCTGTTTTTTCTTCTGGAGATAATTTTCCAGTTGTTACACCTTCTAATTCTGCCAAAACCTTAGTTAATTGCTCTCCAATAAACACAGAGATAATTGCTGGTGGCGCTTCATTAGCTCCTAATCGGTGATCATTACTTGCTGTAGCAATTGCTGCTCTTAATAATTCTTCGTAATCATTAACCGCTTTAATCGTATTAATAAAGAATGTTAAAAACTGTAAATTACTCATCGGAGTTTTACTTGGACTTAACAAGTTTACTCCAGTATCTGTTGCCAGTGACCAGTTGTTGTGCTTACCAGAACCATTAACTCCTTTAAATGGTTTTTCATGAAATAATACTTTAAAGTGATGGCGCTCGGCCACTTTTTGCATTACATCCATTAATAAACAGTTATGATCTACTGCTAAATTTGTCTCTTCAAAAATTGGTGCCAACTCAAACTGATTTGGCGCTACCTCATTATGACGTGTTTTAACTGGTATTCCTAACAACATACATTCTTGTTCCAAATCTCTCATATAAACTAATGCACGAGTAGGAATTGATCCAAAATAATGATCGTCTAATTGTTGTCCTTTAGCAGATGTATGTCCTAACAATGTTCTTCCTGTCATCATAAGATCAGGACGAGATTCTGCAAGAGATTTATCTATAAGAAAATATTCTTGCTCCCACCCAAGAGTCGCTGTAACTTTCTTTACATTCTTATCAAAATATTTACAAACGTCTGTTGCAGCATCATCAATAGCAGAAAGTGCTCTTAATAAAGGTATCTTATTATCTAATGCTTCTCCTGTATATGATATGAAAACAGTAGGAATACATAATGTAGTTCCAAAAATAAATGCTGGCGATGTTGGATCCCAAGCTGTATATCCTCTTGCTTCAAATGTATTTCTTATTCCTCCGTTAGGGAAACTTGAAGCATCTGGCTCTTGTTGTACCAATTGTGCTCCTCCAAATTTCTCAAATGAATCTGTTCCATCATATGATGTCTCAAAAAAAGCATCATGCTTTTCTGCTGTCGTACCTGTTAATGGCTGAAACCAATGTGTATAATGTGTAACCCCTTTTGCAAGAGCCCACTCTTTCATACCCATTGCGATATAATCCGCCAATTTTCTATCTATCTTAGTTCCATGCTGAACCGCTCCCTGTACTCCTTTAAATGCATCCGAAGTCAAATATTGCTTCATTGCTTTATCGTTAAATACATTAGAACCAAAAATGGTTGATTTTCTGTCGGTTTCTTCAAACTGAACAGGCTTTCTTGTTGAAGCTTCTTTTAAAGCTTGGAAACGTAATGTTGACATGCTGACAAATTTTAAATTATTATTAATTTACATTTTACAATAAAGTGCAAATATAATAATAAATCCCCTCTTTTACACCCCTACTAATACCTTTTATGCAACTATTTCAAAGTACACCCCCTCCTTTTCGAAGTAATTTAACAAATCCCCTCTGTTTTCAGCATTATTGAAACAATTTAATAACCACTAGATAACGTTCATTTTAAAAAAAACAGCCCATAATTGCGATATTATTTTTATACCCCCATAAAATTGACTATTTAAAAATTTAGGAATCAAAAAATGAGCTTATGCGAAAAATAACAATACCATAAATAAAAAATACCCCCATTTTTCTAGCAATAAAAAAATAAATTTATATTTGACCCAACAAAAAAATCCAAAAAAATTAATTTATATTATTATGGCTAAAATAAAGTTAGAGTATGTTTGGTTAGATGGATATGAGCCAACTCAGAATCTTAGAAGCAAAACTAAAGTTGAAGAACACGAAAATTTCAAAGGAACATTAGAAGAACTAGGTAATTGGTCTTTTGATGGATCATCAACTAAACAAGCGCAAGGCGGATCTTCAGACTGCTTATTAGTTCCTGTTGCAATTTACCCAGATCCAACTCGTATCAATGGATACTTAGTTATGTCTGAGGTTATGTATGCTGACGGAACGCCACACCCTTCTAACGGTAGAGCTACTATTGATGATGACAATGATGATTTTTGGTTTGGTTTTGAACAAGAGTATTTCATCATGGACACTAAAACTTTATTGCCATTAGGTTTCCCTGTTGGAGGCTATCCTGCTCCACAAGGTATGTACTACTGCTCTGTAGGTGGAAAAAACACTCACGGTAGAAAATTAGTCGAAGAACATGCAGATTTATGTATCGCAGCTGGTCTTAACTTTGAAGGTATCAACCAAGAGGTTGCTTGCGGACAATGGGAATTCCAATTATTTGCTAAAGGTGCTAAAAAAGCGGGTGACGAAATTTGGATTGCCAGATACTTATTAGATCGATTGACTGAAAAATATGGTTACTATATCGAATACCACCCTAAACCTCTTGGTGATACAGATTGGAATGGTTCTGGTATGCACGCTAATTTCTCTAATGAAGTTTTAAGAACTTGTGGAGATCAAGCTACTTACGAAAAAATATGTGAGGCTTTCCGTCCTGTAACTGCTGAGCATATTGCTGTTTACGGTGCTTACAACGATTTACGTTTAACAGGTAAACATGAAACGGCTTCTATTCATGATTTCTCTTTCGGAATTTCTGATAGAGGTGCATCGATAAGAATTCCATTAATTACAGTACAAAAAGGCTGGAAAGGCTGGTTAGAAGACAGAAGACCTGCATCTAACGGTGACCCATATAAAATTGCTGCCAGAATTATCAAAACTGTTAAATCAGCATTGTAATTTCATAGCCTTATAGCGTATTTACTCAATATTACTTTTATTATACCAGTAAGTATTACTATCATATATAAAACTTTACCATTAAGAGATTAAGAAAATTTAAGTCCAATACTTAATGAAACTTGATTTCTTAATGGTATTTTTTTTCCACAGATTAAAACAAACTTGTCACCCTTAGCGCTCTTTTCGGTAAAATACGCCACAGATTAAAGGATTAAAAAGAATTAAAATCTGCTCAATCCGCTAAATCTGCGAGCAAACTAACACAAGCTTGTCACCCTGACGAAGGAAGGGTCTTACCTGATAGCTCCACAAAGATTATGGAGTTTCTCGCGAAGATTTGCTTCGCCTGTTCGCTATCGCTCGAGTCTCTTTCATCGAAATGACAAGATCGGAGGGTTTCTTTTGCGTTCTTTGCGTATCCCGATAGCTATCGGGACTGCGCCCTTTGCGGTAAAATAAACCATAGATTAAAAGAATTAAAATCAGCTCAATCCGCTAAATCTGCGAGCAAACTAACATAAGCTTGTCACCCTGACGAAGGAAGGGTCTTACCTGATAGCTCCACAAAGATTATGGAGTTTCTCGCGAAGATTTGCTTCGCCTGTTCGCTATCGCTCGAGTCTCTTTCATCGAAATGACAAGATCGGAGGGTTTCTTTTGCGTTCTTTGCGTATCCCGATAGCTATCGGGACTGCGCCCTTTGTGATAAAATAAACCACAGATTAAAAGAATTAAAATCTGCTCAATCTGCTTAATCTGCGAGCAAACTAACACAAGCTTGTCACCCTGACGAAGGAAGGGTCTTACCTGATAGCTCCACAAAGATTATGGAGTTTCTCGCGAAGATTTGCTTCGCCTGCTCGCTATCGCTCGAGTCTCTTTCATCGAAATGACAAGATCGGAGAGTTTCTTTTGCGTTCTTTGCGTATCCCGATAGCTATCGGGACTGCTCCCTTTGCGGTAAAATAAACCACGGATTAAAAAGAATTAAAATCTGCTCAATCCGCTAAATCTGCGAGCAAACTAACACAAACGTGTCATCCTGACGAAGGAAGGGTCTTACCTGATAGTTCCACAAAGATTATGGAGTTTCTCGCGAAGATTTGCTTCGCCTGTTCGCTATCGCTCGAGTCTCTTTCATCGAAATGACAAGATCGGAGGGTTTCTTTTGCGTTCTTTGCGTATCCCGATAGCTATCGGGACTGCGCCCTTTGCGGTTAAATAAACCACAGATTAAAAGAATTAAAATCTGCTCAATCTGCTTAATCTGCGAGCAAACTAACACAAACTTGTCATCCTGACGAAGGAAGGATCTCATTAAGTAACTCAACAAACATCATGGAACTTCTTTGCATTCTTTGCGTATCCCGATAGCTATCGGGACTGCGCCCTTTGCGGTTAAATCCTCCCCATGCAGATTTAAAACTTAATTTCTCTTAATCTCTTAATGGTAAGAAAATCATACTTTACTTTTTTTGCATTTCATATTTAACATCTCTCAACAAAAACTACCTTTGTAATTCATTAAAAAATAGTTTATGATTGTCTGGATTCTATTTTTAGCTGCCATAATGGGGATCTTAGCTCTTGATCTTGGTGTATTTAACAAAACCCCTCATATTATAAGTACTAAAGAAGCCAGTAAATGGACTCTTATCTGGGTAAGCATCTCCTTTTTATTCTCTGGTGTAATATATTGGCTATACACTACCAATTATATCGAAAACCCTGATGGCTTAAAACCTACTGCAGCCGCTATAAAATTTATCACAGGCTATTTGATCGAACTCTCTTTAAGTATTGATAATATTTTTGTGATTGCTATTATTTTTGCCTCTTTCAAGATTCCGCAAAAATACCAACACCGTGTTTTATTCTGGGGGATTTTAGGAGCTATCGTATTCAGAGGTCTTATGATATTCTTTGGAGTAATGCTTATTAATAAATTTACCTGGACAACTTACCTGTTTGGAGGTTTTTTACTTTTTACTGCTATGAAAATGTTGTTTTCTAGTGATAAAGAAGATTTTCATCCAAAGGACTCTTTTGCTTATAAGACTTTAAGTAAAATTATGCCTATCACTTCTGAAACCGATAAGGAAAAGTTTTTCATTCAAACTGCCAAAGGCAAAGCTGCAACACCATTGTTTGTTGCTTTAATTGTAATCGAAGTAATGGATGTGTTGTTTGCTCTAGATAGCGTTCCTGCCATTCTCGCCATAACAAAAGATCCTTTTTTGGTATTTAGCTCTAACATCTTTGCTATTCTCGGATTGCGTTCGATGTATTTTTTCTTAGCCAATATGATCGCAAAATTCAGCCATTTAGAATATAGCCTAATTGCAATTTTAAGTTTTGTAGGCCTTAAAATGCTACTCCACGATTATATCGAAATACCAGAATGGGGCTCTCTCGCTTTTATCGCCCTTTCGCTGATTATAGGAATCATAGCCTCATTGCGATTAAGTAAAAACAATGAGAGAATTTCTAAAACAGAAGAATAATTGTAATGGGAAACATTTTCTAAACCATTAAGTTCTCTCTAGCTCTCCCTAAAATGAGAAATGGAACGTAGATAAAACAGATTCACTATAGCGAAAACATGTCTTTCTGAACCATTAAGTTATGAAGCTTCATTAAGAATAAAAGTTTAATATCTCTAACTTTTCCTTATATCTGAATGGAACGCGGATAAAACAGATTCACTATAACGAAAACATTTTTTTCTAAACCATTAAGTCATTAAGCTTCATTAAGAGTAAAAGTTTAATCTCTCTAGCTTTTCCTTATATCTGAATGGAACGCGGATAAAACAGATTCACTATAGCTAAAACATTTTTTTCTGAACCATTAAGTTATGAAGCTTCATTAAGAATAAAAGTTTAATCTCTCTAGCTTTTCCTTATATCTGAATGGAACGCGGATAAAACAGATTCACTATAGCTAAAACATTTTTTTCTGAACCATTAAGTTATGAAGCTTCATTAAGAATAAAAGTTTAATCTCTCTAGCTTTCCCTAAAATGAGAAATGGAATGTAGATAAAGCGGATTCACTATAACGAAAATATTTTTTTCTGAACCATTAAGTCATTAAGCTTCATTAAGAATAAAAGTTTAATATCTCAAACTTTTCCTTATATCTGAATGGAACGCAGATAAAACAGATTCACTATAACAAAAACATTTTTTTCTAAACCATTAAGTCATTAAGCTTCATTAAGAATAAAAGTTTAATCTCTCTAACTTTTCCTTATATCTGAATGGAACGCGGATAAAACATCTTACTTTTCTCATTCTCTCATTTCTACATTCACTTTTTTTTCATTTCTCCTCACCTAAATGTTAAATTATAAGAAAAATAACATATTTAACTCGATTTAATAAATAAAACATTACATTAGTTATTAATTTAAAAATTTCAGCTTATGAAAAAGAAATACTTTTATTACATTTTATTGCTCTTATTTAATACGTCTATTTTATTTGGGCAAAAAGTAACCCTTACACCACAAGTTGTAAATGGCAAAAGTTACACCTCGGGACCTATTAACCTTGAATCAACTCCTACATCAAGTGTTTCATTAGGAGTTACAGTTGAAATGCCATCTATACCTGGAAACAATGGAACAATAAGTATATACTCTTTAAATGGTCTAAATGCTAACATTGTTATTGGGGGGAATGGCGGTGCATTATTTTTTGGTGAAGGCAAATTTGCTTCTCGTAGTTTTGTTGTAGCTTTATCTGCCAGCGACTTTAATACTTCACAAGGATATATTTATGCAGAATATAAAACTTTCTCTGGATTAACTTATAAAAGCTCTAATATTTCTGTCATTAAAAGTGGAACAACACCACCAGTAATACCACCAGTAATACCACCAGTGACACCACCGGTCACAGATCCAAATTTCAAAAACACATTATGCTGTAATCAAACTATTAGATATGGAGATAGACCTGCTCCATTAGTAGCTTCTACAGTAGATAAATTAAAAACTTCAACTTCATGGCTTAAAATTATTGATAGTAAATTCCCTAACTCAACTTATACAGGCATAAATTATTCTCAAGACAGGAGTAATGTATTGATCACAGACTATTTAACCGAACCAGCAACTTTCAAAAGAAGAATAGGATCAAATTTCCCATTTAATGACAGTAATCCAATTAATATAAAGATAATTCCTACTCCAATAATCAACAAAATTTTAATCGAAGGGGGTAACGATACAAATGGCTTTGTTGAAATTATAGATTCAAACCCAAAACAAATATATAGTGATAGAGCATCTGCCAGAGTAAATTTAAATATTCTTGAAAACCCATACCATGTTCCATTAAGGGGAGATACTTTTGCTACTATAGATCGTTATGAGTGGCAGTATGCAATAACAGATCAAAATGACGATTTTTTAGTTAAAAATTGGATTACTATCGAAAATGAAAATTCTGTATTTCTAGAGTATACTGCTCTAACAAAGATCCCAAAATTCGAAGATAATTACCTAGTTATTAGACGAATTGCGTTCTATAAAAATTTAAGTAATGCTAGTAATATTTTAAAGATCATTCCTAGAACTCTAAAAAATAATAATGTGATTTGTTGTGATCAGGTTTTAGCTATGGACTCTGCTTTACAACAAATTGAAAATCCATCCTTAATTACTGGCTCTTCAGCTGCTATCGAAAAAACACAAAATGTCCAAAATATAAATATAACTTATCAATGGCAAAGCCAGGCAATAACCAATACGAGACCAAATCAATATGGCACATGGTCAAATATTACTGGTGCAACATCAAAAGATTACCTTCCTACACCATTACAATTTATTATAGGAACAAGAGGTGGCTTAATTGTAGAAACTACCTATAATTACAGAAGAATTGCAACTATTAATTACAGAATTAACAATAAAAATTATACATCAAATTCATATAGCAACGAAACAAATGTACAAGCTGGAAGAATGTATGGCACTCCAACATTAATTGCATATCCAAATCCTGCTTCTTCAATCATATACGTGGAAAACAAGTCAACTGACTATCTTTTGTCGAGTACAAAGATATCTATAGCAAATATAATGGGAACAAATGTAAGTGCTAATTTTTCTGTGATAAATGAAAACCTAATAAGTATAGATGTTTCTAATTTAGTCATTGGAACCTATTTTATAAACATTGAGAATACTGGAGGAGATGGAAGAAGAGGTGGGAGAGGAAATTCACAATTAACATTTATAAAAACCAACTAGCAATATATAAAATATAAGGAAGCCGTCTCAACATCTTGAGACGGCTTCTTTTTTGTTTCTATTGTAAAAAAATTAATTCAATTCCTTAACTTTACTATCATCAATATTATATTTCTTGATAACTTCATTGTAATCTGAGAAATCAGGTTTATTAACTGATTTACCTGTAAAAGCTCCTGGAATAATTACTATTCTAAATGTTTGATTATCTAGAAAATCTCCTGCAGTAGTTTCTAAATCATAATTAGCACGCACATAGATTTTAAAATCTTCCTTACTAAAATCATAATCATAATAAACCTCACGATTATTAGTTAGAGAAATATTAACTGGAATTAATTGCCAAATTGGAGTACTTGCATCTATTGTCCCCACTAACCTGTAAATTAATATAGTACTAGCATCTCCTATAAGTGGATTGAATACGCCTGACATATAAAAACCATCAACATTATTATATGCAAAATCTTTATTTCTAATTTCCATGACTTTACTCACAAATCCCGGAGGTCCTGGAAGTCCATCATATCCCGGAGGTCCTTCTGGTCCTTCTGGTCCTTCGCAACTAGAAAATGCGACTAACCCTATAATCGCAAAAAGTGTAATTATCTTTTTCATGTTTTTTATTTTTAAGTTTTTATACATAAAGGTATTCCAAAAATCAAACCAAAAAAAATAATCAGTGACGATTTATTCGATAAATATTATAAAAATATTCATATCTTATTAGTTTTCAGCCAAAAACACGAATATCACACAACGTTATTTTTAAAATTATATTAGATATAATTCATAAATAGTACATTTCACTCATCAAAGCACAGTTATTATGTATAAAAAAGAACGCAAAAAGAAACATATTTCTTTCTCATAGCTAATTGGTTATATTTAATTTACAACAACACCATTTTTAGCCAGAACTTTACTAAAATACAATACATGATAAGGCAATGCATTTTCCCAATATTCCCATGTATGTGCTCCTGGTCTTTCGGTATAATCGTGGGCTACTTTATTATACAACAATCTTCGGTGTAATTCACGATTAGGCTCTATCAGAAAATCATCTACTCCGCAATCTATAATTAAAGCTAGTTTATTGGCTTTTATTTTATCTACCATTCCTAAAACGGCGTTTTGTTTGTACAGTTCAACATCATTGCTTTTATCTCCAAAAACGGGGTGCATTAGCTTTACAACCTCAGCCGCTGAATCTCGATTTAACATAACGCCCATATCTACAGCCCCACTCATGCTTCCGGCTGCACAAAATAAATCAGGATGCTTAGCCGATAAGGACAATGCGCCATGTCCTCCCATAGAAAGTCCCGAGATTACTCTTCCCTTTCTATCGGTAATAGTTCGATATGTTTTGTCTATTTTCTGAATTACTTCTTTGGTGATATACGTTTCAAACTGGCTTTCTTTATTTACTGGACTATCCAAGTAAAAACTAAACGTTTCCCCTTCTGGCATTACGATTATCAAATTGTATTGATCGGATAAATTTTGTACTAGTTTTTTATCTGGTATACTTTTTAGCCAATCTCCAAAATGCCCATAGGCGCCATGCAATAAATACAATACTGGAAATGATGCTTTGCTTTTGGCATACGAATTGGGCAAAACAACTGCCGCTTTATACGTTTTTCCCATCGCTGCACTTGGTATTTGTAGCGTGTCTACTTTGGCTCCGTAAGACAAAAAAGAACTGCACAAAAAAGCAGCTATCAATACAATTTTAAAGTTTTTCATTTTTTTTAAGGTTCTGAGTTGCTAAGCCTCTAAGATATAAAAAAAGAGGTAAAGGTTTTAGAAAAGGTACTGAGGGGAAAAGGCTCAAAGGGGCAAAGGGACAAAGGGACAAAGTTTTGGATTGAGCATAAAATAACTACACTATTGCCTTTATAAAAAAATCTCCACAAGAAACGTGACACTTTACTGCCTGTTTCTTGCGGAGATTTATCGTGCAAGTTTATATATAAAATTACGGTTACTTTATGTTCACTCCTATTTAACAAAGACGCACTGCAGTGCTTCTCTACAGAAAACCTTTGAACCTCAGAACTTCTTTTTAACTTTTCGTTTCATTAAGAAAGACGCACTGCGGGGCGCCTCTACAGAAAACCTCTGTACCTTTGTACCTTTTTTTTAACCTTTGAGCCTCAAAAAAGTTACCAAATCACCACACGCAAACTATCTGGTTGATACATTTTATCCCCTTTTTTCACATTAAATGCTTTATAAAATTCAGGCATATTACTTAATGGTCCGTTTACTCTAAATTGCTCAGGAGCATGTACATCGGTCATGATTTGATTAATCTTAGATTCATCTCTTCTATTGATCATCCAAGAATAAGCATAAGAAAGGAAGTAACGCTGATCTGGAGTTAATCCGCTAATTTTCTCATTGTTTTTATACTGAGCTGTTTTCTTAAATGCCTCGTAACCTACTACAACACCACCTAAATCGGCAATATTTTCTCCTTGTGTTGCTTCACCGTTAACGTGCTTACCTAATACAGTAAACTTATTATACTGATCTACAATCAACTTCGTTTTTGCTTTAAATTTTTTCAAATCTTCAGCAGTCCACCAATTATTTAGGTTTCCTTTTTCGTCATATTGACTTCCTTGATCATCAAAACCATGTGTGATTTCATGTCCAAAGAAAGAACCTCCAAGAATTCCGTATAATATAGCATCATCAGGCATTCTTCCTTCATAACCCGGAACGATCGTATTACAAGCCGGAATCACAATTTCGTTATTACTCGGATTATAATACGCATTATACGTTTGTGGTTGCATGCTCCATTCGTTTCTATCTACAGCTTTACCATATTTGTTTACCATATCATTGTAATGCCAAGAATTGGCTCTCATTACATTTCCACAATAAGAATTCTTATCGACAGCAAGTTTACTCATATCCTTCCATTTATCTGGATACCCCACTTTCATAACGATTTTATTCAATTTTTGTAATGCTTTCTCTTTTGTTGTATCACTCATCCAATCTAATTTCTTGATATGTAAAGCAAATACGTCACGTATATTATTACCTATTTCCAGTAATTTTTCTTTCACGCCTTTTGGCATGTATTCAGCTACATATACCTGCCCTATTAATTCGCCTAAGTAACTGTTTGTTTGTCCAACAACTCTTTTCCAACGTGGTTTTTGAGTACTTACTCCATTCATTACAGTCGAAAAGAATTTGAAATTTTGCTTTTCTACATCGGCATTTAGATAGCTTGCATAAGAATTAACCAAATTCCATTTAAGGTATGTTTTCCATTCCTCCAGAGGATGTGTTTTTAGCAATCCGTTTAATGCTGTAAAAAATTCTGGCTGTCCCACAATTACCGAATCAGCTTTGGCAATTCCTAAAACTGGTAAAACTGTTTTCCAATCGATATTGGGAGTCGTTTTGCTAAATTGTTCTACTGTAAGTTTATTGTAGTTTTTTATAGGATCTCTAAGCTCTTCTAGTTTACGAGAAGATTTTGCCAGATCAGTTTCCAGTTTCATGATAGTTGCAGCGCTTTTAGCAGCCGTAGCTTCGTCCTCGCCAGTAAATTTCATCATCGTTTTAAGATGCGTTAAATACTCCTTACGAATAGATGTATTTCGCTTATCAGTATCAAGATAAAAGCCTCTTTCATCCATCCCTAATCCGCCCTGTCCAAAAAACAACGCATATTTTGTGCTTATTTTATCATCCTGACTTACATAAAATGAAAAGGCCGGACTAGCTCCAATAGTTTGTAAATGCGCTATAGAATTTACCAAAGAAGGAACATCTTTTATAGCAGCAATTTTTTTCATTTCGCTATTAAGCGGAGACAATCCTGCTTTTTCGATAGCAATCGTATCCATACCCGAAGCATAGAAACCGCCTATTTTTTGTTTGTTACTTCCTTTTGCAGCCGATTCATCTGCAGCCGATTTTTCGCAAATCGTTTTTATTTGTTCATTAATTGTATCCATAACAATCCTCCCAATACCATTACTGCTATCGGTACTCGGAATTGGATGTTTCTTAAACCAACCATTATTGGCATAATTAAAAAAATCATCTGCTGGATTAATCGTTGTATCACGATTGGTTATTAAAGGATCCGGAAATACTGCTGGCTCTTTTTTGCCACAGCTTGAAACAACTATTCCCGTAAGAGTAAATACGATAAGTGTTCTAAATAAATTCATGAAGGTTATAATTTTGATTGTTTGATTAAATCTAACTAATTGATGCTTGTTTGTTACAATATTGAAAAACAAGAATGTAAATATAATTTTTTCTTACATACAAAATGATGTAGATTTATTTTTTTAGCCACAGCTACCGAAGAGTTTTCGGTTGGAACTTATTTCTTAAAAGAGTTGTTTTTTTATTTAAAAGAGTGCTAAATATTCAAAAACAAGACATTTATCCAAATTTTTTTTGCTTTAAAATCATTTTTTAT
Source organism: Flavobacterium sp. 140616W15 (assembly GCF_003668995.1). NCBI lineage: Bacteria > Pseudomonadati > Bacteroidota > Flavobacteriia > Flavobacteriales > Flavobacteriaceae > Flavobacterium > Flavobacterium sp. 140616W15. The sequence goes on along the minus strand of NZ_CP033068.1, from coordinate 489,931 downwards.
ACGCCAATTACTACAAAATCGCAAAGTGTTGATTAAAAAAAGTGATAAAATAAAATCCAAAGCCGCTATAAATCCGTATATAATCACAGGTCGAACAGAAACACTTTTAAATCAACGACTTAGGCCATGAATTTAACATAAAAAATATTTTGCAGTTAACAAACTATTTGTAGTTTTGCGCACCGCGATTTGAAAATTAAAACAAAAAACAAAGACATGAAGAAGATTTTAGGATTAAGCTTAGTATTGGTTATTTTTTTGACAACGATGAGTACTTATGCAATTGATGGAAAGGGAGATTATATTTTAAATATAAAAACCGGAAATGGCAAAGTAGTTAGTTTTACCTTAAACGGGGAACAAAAATCAAGTTTTTCAATTTTTGACAACGAGAATCATTTGATATACAAAGGAATAGCTACTAATGAATTAGAAATTTCAAAAACATTAAGCTTAGAAGCATACCCTGCAGGAACGTACTACCTTGAATTACAGAACAATGCTAAGAAAGTAAAACACGAAATTGTTGTAAAATCTTCTAAAGCAAACAAAACAACTGACGAAACGGTTAATCAAAGCCCAGCTTTTCGTCGTTAATTTAGCAACTTTTTGCAAAGCAAGACAATTGCTATTTTAGTTATTACAAACAAACCCCAACTCTCTAGAGAATTGGGGTTTGTTTTTTTCTTATTCGCTCTTTGCTATTAAAATAAAGCTTACTTAAACAAGTTGTCAATATCATCCTGAATTCCAAAAATATCTGTTATGGTATACAAACCCACCGGTTCATCTAAATGGGTATTAGAAGGTGGAGTTTCAACACAAGCTGCGATTAATTTGATTTGATTTGCCAAGTCTGGTAAAAATTTAATTCCTGCAACCGAAAATTTAGAAACTCGTGTGACACCACTGTCATACATTCTTCCTTTTGCTTTTATTTTTTCTAATGCTTCAATTTTAGGAACACTATCAAATATCTTATCATAAAATTCAAGTATCGGACTTTCATTTGGGCGTTCGTGGCTATGTATATAGGCACAGAAATATTGTTTCCCTAATTGAATAGAAATTACATCCTTCGGTCTGTAAAAAGTAATATTATCTGGAGATGATGGTATTCGTTTTAATTCAGTCGCTTTAGAATTTATGAAAGCTTTTATCTCTGCCGTTTTTCTAAAAAAATCATCACTTAAAACAACTTCTTTATTTAAGTCATCAATCGCATCTATTGCCTTTTCTTTGATTATTTCATCTGTTAGCCCATATTTATGAAGCGTTAATGCTAAAGCGATATAGGCTTTACGTTTATAATTAATTGTCACTTCTGAACTATCTGCTTCTAATATGCAATTCCAGCGCAGTACCATTTTAGGAAGTATATAATTAGTTAGATTGGCAGCTATTTCTTTATCATGCTTGGCGTACCTCATCACAGTACCAGTAAGTCTTGCCAAATCCTCATCAATATTTTGAACTAATGATTTTGCAGCCAGTTTATCTAAGATTTGTTGATGTGTCATAATTTCTAATTTTCCCCAAACTTAAAAATAATAAGTAATTCTTTAAATCATTTCTCTCATAAAAAAACAAGAAAATAACAACAAAAAAACAGCTCTAGATGGAGCTGTTTTTTTAAAATTAAATCTTTATCGAGAATATTATTTCCCTTTTAGTAATTTTTCTAAATATTCGATTTTATCCTTTTCAGCTTGAAGCAAACGCTCGTAAAGTTTTTTATTTTCTTCTACTGTTTCCATTAATTTATCTAACGGATTGAATGTACAGTTATTAAGTCCAAAATAGTTGTTAGGACTTTCATTGAAAGTATTAAAATAATTAATCACACCTTCTTCTGTAAAATTCTTAATGGCATCAACCGTTACGCCAAGTGCTTTTGCTACTTCGATTAGTTTTTCTTCGTCTATTGTTTCACTGTTTTCGATAGCAGATACAGCCTGTTGGTTAGTTCCTAAAGCTTGTGCCAAAGCTTCCTGTTTCATATCACGAAGTTCACGAATACGGCTAATTTTTCGCCCTATATGATTTGGTTTTGTAAGTGTGCTCATAATTCAAAGATAATAATTAAGTATAATAAATGGCAATATGTAAAAAACATATTTAGCGCCGTACAATACAGCAAAAAATGATTTGATACCGCACAATCTATTTCTTTCTTGCAGCGAATTAAACAAAAGTACAATTTTTCTTATAATAAATTTATAAAAGTCAAATTATAAAACGATTAACAATTCTAACTAAAACACATACAATCATGGAAACCAATGAAACTAAAACTTTAGAGAATCTCAAAAGATTAACTGCCTTACATTTTCATACATTAAAACCTGCTAACGACAAGTCGAAAGCTTATGTCGCTCAAATTAAGTTCGTAAATTATTATGATTTGGGTTGTGTTATTACCGATATGATAAAATTATGCATTCTGGCTCTCGATGAGGAAACTCATAAACTATCTGAGAAAAACAAAAATGAAGTTATTAATGTCAGTCTGATTTTGGAAACTGTACTGCATATGTTTCCTATGGATGAATTTGAGTTTTTAAGTGATGTTAGTGAGATGGTTGGTGAAGATTCTTAGAGTGTTAACTAATAAACAGGAGTTATGAAGTGTTTATATGCTTGCGCGAGCGTCCCGCTCGTGCAAGCGAGGAGAAATTATCTATTTCTACTAAAATTATTAGTTGCTTCTAAATCTTCTAATTCAAGAATATAGCGTACTTTTTGAATATCGCCTAAATTATAATAATGTACATTAATAATTTTGTACCCTTTGACTGCTTTTTCGTTAATCCAGTCCATCATTTCTTGAATATTTTCAATTTCGAAGTCGTAAATGATATAATCTTTTTTAATTATTTCCATAATGTTTTATATGTTTTTAATTAGGTTTCAGCGCTTTCGTTTCTCAAACTGAGGCATAACTTTCTAGTAATAAAGCAGATTTATTCATTAAATAGAGATATAACAGAAAAAGCAGAGACCCCAAAAGAAGTGCAAAAGAAGTACCTATTCCCAGAAATAACTGACACAGTATATAAATCATTCATGCAGTAAAGTCTTAGATATTGGAACTATAATTATATCGTTCTCATCCTCAATATTCATCAAAACGTAATGAGTTTCCTTTTTATCTTCAACTCCGTTCTGAAAGTTTTTTTTTGTCAGATTGACATCATAGTCATCCACAAACTTATAAATTTTACTATCAGTGCTTCCTTTAATTTTAAAAAGATTCATTTTTAAACTTTAAAAAATAATCCTCAGAATCTATATTTCTTTTGTTAAATTCCCTTTCTAACGCTTTCAAGCATGAATTTATATCGTTTAAGAGTGAATTGTTTACTTTCATAATCGTCGAGAATTCTTCTTGCTTCAAGTAGTTTTTTAATTCTGTCGGGCAACTCAATTGTGAAAGGTGTTGTTCCATCAATTGTTTGAATAATACTGTCTCTGTATCTTTCTGGCGCACTTTCAAGTTTTGCTTCTTCTTGAGCAAACTGTCCTCCAAGTTCTCTTTCACGGTTTTCAAATTCAAATGGTAGTAGTTCAATTCTTCTTCGTATGCTTTTTCTTGATTCTCTAATTTTTCCTGTTCTAACTTCCTCATTTTCGATTTCTCGCTGTATTCGTATTGAAGATTCTTGTATTCTAATTGCTTTTTCACCAATTCCTCCTCGTCCATCGATACTAATTTCAGTTTCTGTTGTTCGATATTCAATCTCTCGTTGCAGATTTGTAAGTTCTCCTCTTCTTTTAAGATATCTTGCTTCCAGATTTCCGTCTTTGCGCTTAATTTCTTCTGTTGCTCCGTAATATTCATTTGCCAATTTTCCCTGCTCTCGTTCAATATACTCGGCAAATTCTCTTTCTTGACTTTCAATCTGTTCATACGAATCTCTAAATCTTTCTGTAACTCTATCTCGATGCTCCTTTCGTAACTGTTCCAGTCGCTCTCTATTTCGGTCTGTATTTGTCTTAATTCTTGATAGTTCCTGTTCAAGTTGGAAAACATTATTTCGGTATTGTTGCCCCTCCAAAGATCTTCCAATTGACCGTATAAGATTGCTAATTTGTGATTTTCTACAAGCGAGAGATTCTTGGAAAAACTCTCTTTCGAATTCGTCAATTGATAATATTTCTTCTCGATTTCCTTTGGAAACTTGTAAGAAGTCAGTGCGTTCTTCGAGTTCATTATATACCCATTTAGTGTTAGTAGAAGTTTTTAAACTTTTGACAATATTATCATGTGAATCCTTTGGTATTTTAATTTGTATGGTGTCAATTCCTAATCTTCTTATTTTTACTTTTTTTTCATCAGATAGCTTGTGTGTTACTACGATTTCAATTAATAAAATCGGTTCACCTTTAGTATTGAAGAAAGCCAAATCAGGGCGAAAAAGTAAATTTCTGTCTTCTATGTCAGGATTTTTACCCCATTTAATATTTCCTTCGTCATCTTCATAAAACGTTTGTTCAACTTTTACAGATTTGGCTATTATAAATTCTGACTCCTCCAGAAGTACAGCTTTTTTTCCATCTGCAGAATATTTATTTAGGTTTGGCACTTTAACACTTTTACTTTCCTGAAGTATAGTTATAGCAAGTTTATGTCGATACTCTTCATTTCTGAAAGTGCATTTACGTTCTATTTTAACATCCTTAGCATCATGCCGAAAATAAGATTTGTAAATTTCATTTTTGAAGTGTACAGCCTGCATTTCTTTGTCACAGCTAAGACACCAATAACCCTTCCGACCACTTACGGCATCAAGAATAAAAATCACTTCTTCTTTGCTGTTCTTGGCATATTCATTTTGCTCTATGTTGTTGCTTGTTTCCAAATTATTGTAGAAGTTTGTTCAATTTATTCCAATGTCTTTTTGTTTGATTCTTGATTTTATTAGAAAATTTTATGGTGTGCGCTTTGTAAGCATATGATAAAAAGTTTCCCCAATCAAAGTGCTGTGTTACTTCGAAATATTTTTTCTTAGTATTAAATATATATTTTCTTCTTCTAGTAGCACCTTTGTAAGTAAAGCGATTTAATAATCTCCGTTTAAAGAGTTCACCTGGGTATTTACTAGTGGAAGTACTTGAAAAATGTCTTGCTCTTCTTATAGTTCGTTTCATTTTTCTATAATACCCAGATAAGCTTGCTGATTTAATTGTTACCTGAGCACCGTTATATTCTAAACCTAAGTATATAAAATTCTTGTCAAAATTTATCAAGTTTTCATACTCTTGACCACACTTTAATAAATTATTATCTCTATGAAAATGAAAAATCTGTGTCTTTTTATTTTGAATAGTAAGATTGATTTCACTAATTTTTTGATTAAAAAGATCTATGATCTCTTGTTTTTTATCTAGAGGACACACTACAACCATATCGTCAGAATATCTTCGGTATATACCGTTTATTCCTTTTAAATGCTCATTGATTTCAAAATCAAAATCTAGCATATAAATGTTTGCTAGGATTGCACTGATAGGTGATCCTTGCGGAATTCCAAAATCCTTAGTTACAACTACACCTACATCATCTTTAATATGCCTGATTTTTTTTACAAGTTTTTTACTTTTGGATATGAATTCTGTTTTCGTGCAAAATGCAACAGCATCAGATTTCTTTAGATATTTGACCTTTGAAACTCTTTTTCTTGTTACCGTTTCCTTACCGTTTTTCGTTGTTTTAACAAAAATGTTGTTTTGGAATTCTTCGAAAATGTCAACCAAATCAATATAGGAAAATCGTGTAATGTTTTTAAAAACGTTAAAATGATCTTTAGGCATTGGCCCTTCTAAATTCCCTATGACTTCATTCCACTTTGCCCTTAACTTCTTATGATTCAAATTGTCAAAGAAACCTTTAATATCAAATGCTATGGCTATAAAATGATCTTCAGGGTACTCATCAATTGATTTAAAAACATCTACGGCAAAGTCGATATTGCATTTGTTTTTCTTTGATTTTTCCTTTAAAGGTATCTTTCTATACGCAGTAACGACCTGAGATAGTTCTTTGTCAGAAATTAGTTTTTCGTAGTCTTTGGTTAGTAATTCAGCATAATAACTATAAACCAAAGAATCGAGGTGACCAGCATAATACAATTCGCGTTCTTTGGTACTTGCTGAACGAGTTTTCTTATTTCCATTTACAATACTGTATTTTAGAATCCCAGTCTTTTTGCAATATGATTTTCTGAATTTTCTAACTTTACTTTTTTTGTGAATAAAAGGAAGAAAATCATGTGTAATAATTTTTTCAGGATTTGTTATATAACCTTCGATCCAAACAGCACGATTCTTTGATTTCAAAGGAAAACCAATATGTGGATATCGTTTTAATTTGAACCAATCTTTGTTTTTTTCTAAAGGTATATTTACAGCCATATTTCATATTAAAAGTGAAAAAAGAGAAGGGACTACGAAGCATTGCTTTTACATATTTACTATGTGAAAAATACATGCGTTATTGATGTCTAAACAGTGCCTAGACATCGCTCCTTCAAGTCGGGTAATTATTGTTGTAACTTTACAAATTAAATCTAATTCTATGAAAGAACCAGTCATCTATAAGTACATTACGGTCATTATATCCCTCAGCAATCTGTTATTAACAGCGCTGGGAATAACAGATTCGCTGAGGGATATTTGTTCAATATTCTCTTGCATATCTGAAATTTGACCTCCTCAACAGCGTTTAATGTTGAGTTAGATTATAAATCTATACCATAAAACGTATTTTTCAGCGCCTTCTCTTATCCACTAATTTATATCACCTAATTTAAATTTGGTAATAGTCAAACATAGCAATATAAATCATTATTAACAATTCATTATATTATTATTATTTTTAAAACTTTCATTGTAAATCTACAGTTATTTATGATAACATTTTACATATCTCTATAATTCTGTTTTTTTTAACAAAAAAACCTCCCATTTCTGAGAGGTTTCTTAAAACTATAAAATCGTAATAATTACATATTCCTTCTATACTGTCCTCCTACTTCAAACAATGCCGAAGTAATTTGACCTAACGAACAAACCTTTGTAGCTTCCATTAAATGAGCGAATAGGTTTTCGTTTTTAATAGCTGCTTCCTGCAAGATATTTAAATGGTCTTTTACCGATTCTTTATGATATTCGTGTAAGTTGTTCAACATATCTATCTGATATTGTTTCTCTTCTTCGGTAGCACGAATAACCTCAGCTGGGATAACTGTTGGTGATCCTTTTGAACTCAAGAAAGTATTTACACCTACAATTGGGAAATCTCCGTTATGTTTTAAGGTTTCGTAATACAAACTTTCCTCTTGGATTTTAGAACGTTGGTACATGGTTTCCATTGCACCAAGAACTCCTCCACGCTCCGTAATACGGTCGAATTCTTGTAAAACAGCCGCTTCTACTAAATCGGTTAATTCTTCGATTATAAAAGATCCTTGTATTGGGTTTTCGTTTTTGGCTAAACCTAATTCTTTATTGATAATCAATTGTATTGCCATTGCACGACGAACTGATTCTTCGGTAGGTGTTGTAATTGCCTCATCATATGCATTGGTATGCAATGAATTACAGTTGTCATAAATTGCATATAATGCTTGCAATGTGGTACGAATATCATTAAAATCAATCTCTTGTGCGTGTAAAGAACGCCCTGAAGTCTGAATATGATATTTAAGCATTTGTGCTCTTTCGTTTGCACCATATTTAATCTTCATGGCTTTTGCCCAAATTTTACGTGCTACACGACCAATAACAGCATATTCTGGATCTACTCCATTCGAGAAAAAGAAGGATAAGTTAGGTCCGAAATCGTTGATGCTCATTCCGCGGCTCAAATAGTATTCTACGTAAGTGAATCCGTTAGAAAGCGTAAATGCTAATTGCGTGATTGGATTGGCTCCTGCCTCTGCAATATGATATCCTGAGATAGAAACCGAATAAAAGTTACGTACGTTTTGCGTAATAAAATACTCCTGAACGTCTCCCATTAATCGTAAAGCAAATTCGGTAGAGAAGATACAAGTATTCTGTGCCTGATCTTCTTTAAGAATATCGGCTTGCACCGTTCCACGTACTTGCGAAAGCGTTTTGGCTTTTATATCATTATATACATCCAAAGGTAAAACCTCATCACCAGTAACTCCCAAAAGCATTAATCCTAATCCATTATTTCCCGCTGGCAAATCGCCTTGGTATTTAGGTCTTGTGATTCCTTTTGCTGCGTATAATTTGGTGATTTTTTGTTCTACTTCTTTTTCTAAATCATTGGCTTTAATGTAATATTCACATTGTTGATCGATTGCTGCATTCATAAAGAATCCAAGCAACATTGGCGCTGGTCCATTAATAGTCATACTCACTGATGTTAAAGCATGAACTAAATCAAAACCTGAATATAGTTTTTTGGCATCATCCAGACAACAAATAGAAACTCCGGCATTTCCAATTTTACCATAAATATCTGGTCGTACATCGGGATCATTACCATATAATGTTACACTATCAAAAGCTGTTGAAAGACGTTTTGCAGGTAATCCCGCGCTCACATAATGAAAACGTTTGTTGGTTCTTTCTGGTCCACCTTCTCCAGCAAACATACGTGATGGATCTTCTCCCTCACGTTTAAAAGGATACAATCCTGATGCAAACGGAAATTCTCCTGGAACATTTTCCTGCAAACACCAACGTAAGATATCTCCCCAAGCTTCATATTTAGGTAAAGCTATTTTTGGGATTTGCTGGTGCGATAAACTTTCGGTATGTGTGGCTATTTTTATTTCCTTATCACGAACTTTAAAGCTGTAAACAGGATTTTTATATTTATTTACTTTCTCATCCCAAGTTAGGATCATCTCCCAATTGTATGGATCTAAATCCATTTTTACTTTATCGAATTGATTTAGTAAAAGATTTAAAAAGACTCTGTTTTCGTCAAGTCCTTCGACTCCGCTCAGGATGACACTATTGTCGTCGATTCCTGCCTTTGTGATTACTGGGATTTTACCCGTAACACTTTCGATGGTTTTAAAAATACCGTATAATTTTTGTGCTACTTGTTGTTGTGACAAAGCAGTTTGATCATATTTACGGTTGTTCTCTGCAATTTCAGATAAATATCGTGTTCTGTGTGGTGGAATTACGAATATTTTCTCGCTCATTTCACGAGTAATTTCGAAAGTCGATTTTAAATCTGATTCGGTTTTTTCGACAATTTTATCCATGATAGACTTATACAATGTATTCATCCCCGGATCATTAAACTGCGAAGCAATTGTTCCAAAAACAGGCATATCATCAGGATTTTTATCCCAAAGATTATGATTGCGCTGGTATTGTTTTTTCACATCACGTATTGCATCTAGCGCTCCACGTTTGTCGAATTTGTTTAATGCTACTAAATCGGCAAAATCAAGCATGTCGATTTTCTCTAATTGCGTTGCTGCTCCAAATTCTGGTGTCATTACATATAAGGAAACATCAGAATGATCCATAATCTCAGTATCTGACTGTCCGATTCCCGAAGTTTCTAAAATGATAATATCATATTTAGCCGCTTTAAGAACCTGAATCGCTTCGGCAACATATTTAGACAAAGCAAGATTTGATTGTCTGGTCGCCAACGAACGCATATAAACTCTAGAATTATTAATAGCGTTCATTCGGATTCTGTCTCCTAAAAGCGCTCCTCCTGTTTTACGCTTCGATGGATCTACAGATACAATCCCTATTGTTTTTGTTGGAAAATCAATTAAAAAACGACGAACTAACTCATCTACTAATGAAGATTTTCCCGCTCCACCTGTTCCTGTAATTCCCAGTACAGGAATTTTAGATGTAGCATTATTTTTATGTATTTTATCAAAAACAGGCTTTGCAATTTCTGGAAAATTCTCTGCTGCAGAAATCAAACGCGCAATTGCCGTTGGATTTTTATCTTCGATATGATCTATTTCATTTGTAAGTTTATCTCCAATAGGATAATCAGAACGTTGTACCAAATCATTAATCATTCCTTGTAATCCCAAAGAACGCCCATCATCTGGAGAATAAATTCTTGTTATTCCGTATTCGTGCAATTCTGCAATTTCGCTTGGCAAAATTACTCCACCTCCACCACCGAAAATTTTGATATGTCCAGCTCCTTTTTCATGAAGCAAATCATACATATATTTAAAGTATTCATTGTGACCCCCTTGATACGAAGTTAGCGCAATAGAATTTGCATCTTCCTGAATGGCTGTATTTACAACTTCTTCAACACTTCGGTCATGACCTAAATGAATTACCTCAACTCCTGTGGATTGAATAATACGGCGCATGATATTTATTGCCGCATCATGTCCATCAAAAAGTGATGCAGCGGTAACAATTCTTACTTTATTTTTAGGAATATAAGGTATTTGTGGTTCCATTTTGAGAATATGATAATTTTAGGAGAGCAATTTACAAAAAAATTTAATGATTCTTGAATCTAGTTTTAATCCTTATTAAAAAAATATTCATTTAAAATAATCTTAAAATGTATTTTTAAAGCTTAAATTTCAATTTATAGCTTTTTTCGTATATATTTGCATAAAATTTAAAGTTAATTACTAATTTAAGTCATAATAATATCACAAAAAATAACATTTTTCATAGTAACGCTTAGCAACCTAGTTTTAAAGAAATACATAAATCCTATAAATATCCTAACAGCTGTCTTCATTAAAAGTATAATAATGGCGCATTTTATGATTTAAAAGGTTTATCAAAAAAAAAGTAATTCTTTATAAGAAAACAGTTAGCGTAAGAATAGATTTTGCATTAATTACCATTCTCCCTCTCATCGTGCTATTCTCACTTATTGATTTTGTTTTTAGTATCCCTAACTAAAAACAAGATTACTATAACGTATCGGTTTTTTATAACCTATAACAGCCATAAACATTAATTACCAAAGGCACATTTGCTTTTAAAATTTGGCTAATAGCTTATAGAACTGATATTGTTTTATAGACAATTCATAAAAAATAACATCTCACGCTATAACAAATAGCAATTATAAAAATACCAGAAATGAGAAAATTCGATTTAAAAGCATTTAATAAACATAAAAAAGACAGTGCTATTTATTGCCGATATATCAAAATAAATAATAATGGAAACACCATAGAAACTTATCTTGTGTCAAACAAAGATTCCTATCAGGAAACTATTACTTATTTAAATACTCCAATAATAAAAAGATATATGTACGATAAGTACACATTAAATATGACAAAAGAAGTTACCAGTTTTTATGATTGCATTATAGGTTTTCGAAAAGAATATAATGAAGAAGGCGTACTTATAAAAGAGATAAATTACGATAGCCCATATGCGTTTAGTTGGCAAGATCTGGTACAAAAAATGAAATTGGAATATGATATTGATTTAATGGATAAGTTGGACCAGATTAAAAATAACAATTGTGTATCGTCTGTATCCAGAAATCCTAAATTAATGCAATATGATATTCGTATTCCATGCGAGAATATTCCTCATGGTATTCCTGAAGAAAGATTTGAAATCAATGCCACTACAGGCGAAGTAATCACTCATATTAAGAACAGAGGAAAAACATATCCAAATGCCAACAAATAACCAATATTACCTTTAGCCTCTAGTTGTTTTTACATTACAGTTAACTCTCCTGATACAAAACCATCTTTCCTAGCCTAGCCCCGATGGAAACGATATCCCGCACTTTTTTGGGGTGCGGATTTAGTGTACAGCGGGAACATTGTTAGTAATAAAACAAAATGTTTCTGCTCCTAAAATAAAATTGTGGCTTTGTTTTTGAATAAGTAGTATTTTTGAAACTTATAAAATTACTATTTAATGAAAAAGATTTTACTTTTAACACTTGCATTTTCTATTACATCTTATGCACAAGTGCAAGAAACGCTAAACAAATTACCTCAATTATCTTCAAAATTATCTGGCCTTGGCCGTGTTGATATTGCTTCGGGATTGAAAGAAGCTCTAGACAAAGGAATAGCGAAACAAGTAACAAAATTAACGGCTACTGATGGTTTTTATAAAAATGAAGCTGTAAAAATTCTAATGCCTGAGGAATTACAAAAAGTAGATGCTACTTTACGAAAATTCGGTCTTGGATCTCTTGCAGACGAAGGAATTAAGGTATTGAATCGCGCTGCCGAAGATGCTGTAAAAGAAGCGACACCGATATTTGTTTCGGCTGTAAAAAACATGTCGATTAATGATGCTAAATCTATTTTATTAGGTAACGAAAACGCAGCAACTACCTATTTAGAATCTAGTACTACTACTTCATTATACAGCAAATTTAATCCTGTTATTAAAGAATCTTTTAGTAAAGTTGGTGCAGATGAAATCTGGTCAAATATTATTACTAAATACAATAGTCTTCCGCTTGTAAAAAAGGTGAATACTGACTTGACCGATTACACCACTAAACAAGCTCTTGCTGGTGTTTTTAAAATGATTGCTGTAGAAGAAAAAACAATTAGAACTGATATTAACGCAAGAACTTCTCCTTTATTGAAAAAAGTATTTGCGATGCAAGATAAAAAGTAATCTAACAAATAAACAGCTAACCGACTAACCAAAAAACTACAATGCAAAAAATAACTTTTCTCATTCACTGCAAAGACCAAAAAGGTATTATTGCTGCTGTGACTAATTTTATTCTGAAAGTGGAAGGAAACATTACCTACATTGACCAGCATGTTGATGTGGAGCAAAATGTGTTTTTTATGCGACTCGAATGCGAATTAACCAATCGAAGCATTGCCATTGAGGATATAAAAACAGATTTCAAGGACTCTATTGCATCCAACTTTGAGATGTCATGGGAATTATACAATCAGGAGCAAAAGCCTAAAATGGCATTGTTTGTTTCTAAATATGACCATTGTTTATTTGATATTCTTGGACGCTATAGTGCTGATGAATTAGGTGTTGAAATCCCTGTAATCATTAGTAACCATAATGATTTAAGAGCGATTGCTGAACGTTTTGATATTCCGTTTCACTTTGTTCCGTTTACCAAAGACACTAAAGAAGAGGGGGAAAAGCAACAACTCGCATTGCTAAAAAAATATGATATCAACTTTATTGTATTAGCACGCTATATGCAAATTATCACTCCTGGGTTAATTGATCTTTACAAAAACAAAATCATAAATATCCATCACTCTTTTTTACCTGCATTTCCGGGAGCTAAACCGTACCATTCGGCTTTTAAAAGAGGAGTGAAAATTATTGGAGCAACAAGCCATTATGTAACCGAAGAACTAGATGAAGGCCCGATTATAGAACAAGATATCGCTCGTGTTTCGCACATCCATTCGGTAGATGATTTTATCATGAAAGGACGCGACCTAGAACGTATCGTACTGGCTAGAGCTATAAAACTACATGCCGAGCGCAAAACAATGGTTTATAGCAATAAAACGGTCGTTTTTTCTTAAATCCCTAAGTCGCTAAGGTTCTAAGGTTCTGAGTTTTTAATTTTTGAAGTTATTTTAGCTCGCAGATTTAAAAAAGTTTCAAGTTTCAAGTTTGAATATCTTAGAACCTCAGCGCCTTTGTCGCTTTGCAACTCAGAACCTATTTTTTTAGCTCGCAGATTTAGCAGATTCGGCAGATTTCATACTGCTTCCTTTTTTTGAATCATCAAAAAAATAAACCCGACAGATTTTAAATAACTGTCGGGTTTTATTTTATGCAAATTTTGAACCTTTTCTTTAAGTCTAAAAAAAAACTTAGAACCTTAGGATCTCAGCAACTCAGAACCTTTGTAGCTCTGAACCTATTTTTTTAGCTCGCAGATCTAAAAAAGTTTCAAGTTTCAGGTTTCAAGATCTTAGAAGCTTAGCCCTTTATCGCTTTGCAACTCAGAACCTTTGTCGCTTTGAACCTATTTTTTTAGCACGCAGATTTAAAATTGTTTCAAGTTTCAGGTTTCAAGATCTTAGAAGCTTAGCCCTTTATCGCTTTGCAACTCAGAACCTTTGAGCCTTTGCAACTTTGAGCCTTTGCAGCTCTGAACCTTTGTCGCTTTGCAACTCAGAACCTATTTTTTTAGCTCGCAGATTTAGCAGATTCAGCAGATTTCATATTGCTTCCTTTTTTTGAATCATCATAAAAAATAAACCCGACAGATTTTAAATAACTGCCGGGTTTTGTTTTATGCAAGTTTTGTGTCTTTCTTCAAGTCTAAAAAAACTCAGAACCTTTGAGCCTTTGCAACTTTGAACCTTTGTCGCTTTAACCTTTGTAGCTCTGAACCTATTTTTTTAGCTCGCAGATTTAAAATTGTTTCAAGTTTCAAGTTTCAAGATCTTAGAAGCTTAGCCCTTTATCGCTTTGCAACTCAGAACCTTTGAGCCTTTGCAACTTTGAGCCTTTGTCGCTTTGAACCTATTTTTTTAGCTCGCAGATTTAAAATTGTTTCAAGTTTCAGGTTTCAAGATCTTAGAAGCTTAGCCCTTTATCGCTTTGCAACTCAGAACCTTTGAGCCTTTGCAACTTTGAGCCTTTGTCGCTTTGTCGCTCTGAACCTATTTTTTAGCTCGCAGATTTAGCAGATTCGGCAGATTTCATACTATTCCCTTTTTTTGAATCATCAAAAAAATAAACCCGACAGATTTTAAAAAACTGTCGGGTTTTGTTTTATGCAAGTTTTGTGTCTTTCTTTAAGTCTAAAAAAACTCAGAACCTTAGAACCTCAGCAACTCAGAACCTTTGTAGCTTTGAACCTTTAAGCCTCTGCAACTCTAAAAAAAAATTATCTCACTTCTATCAACAATCTTGGATCACTAAAGTTATTTACTTCATCCATTGTCATTCCTAATGCGTTTGCTACACCTTCTCCATAAGCTGGATCGGCTTTAAAGCAGTTACGAATGTGTCTTACTTGTATAAACTTTTGTGCTCCTCCTACTTGTGCCGCTGTGTTTTTAAACAAAAACTGTTTTTTATCGTCGGTCATTAAGCGGAATAACTTTCCTGGTTGAGAGAAATAATCATTATCATCTTCTCTAAAATTATGAGCGTATGCATCTCCATGAATTGACAATGGCGGTTCTTTGTATTCTGGTTGTTCCTGCCATTTACCGAAACTATTAGGCTCATAATGTTTTTTACTTCCGTAATTTCCATCTACACGCATAGCGCCATCACGGTGGAAACTATTCACTGGACATTTGGCTGCATTAACAGGAATCTGTGCATTATTTACCCCTAAACGATAACGGTGAGCATCACCATAAGAAAACAAACGAGCTTGTAACATTTTATCTGGCGAATATCCGATTCCGGGAACTATATTCGCAGGATTAAAGGCTGCTTGCTCTACTTCGGCAAAATAGTTATCTGGATTTCTGTTTAATTCAAATTCTCCAACTGGGATAAGTGGAAAATCTCCTTTTAACCAAACTTTTGTTAAGTCGAATGGGTGGTATTTATACGTTTTAGCTTGCTCCTCGGTCATGATTTGCACAGATAATTTCCATTTTGGAAAATCTTTTCTTTCGATAGCTTCAAACAAATCTCTTTGGTGGCTTTCTCTGTCGTTTCCAACTAGTTTTGCCGCTTCTTCATCGGATAGGTTTTCAATTCCTTGTTGTGTTACAAAGTGAAATTTAACCCAATGTCTTTCATTTTTATCATTGATAAAACTAAAGGTATGGCTTCCGAATCCGTGCATTTGACGATATGATTTAGGAATACCTCTATCACTCATTACAATTGTTACTTGATGCAATGCTTCAGGCAATAATGTCCAGAAATCCCAATTGTTATCGGCACTTCTTAAATTTGTTTGTGGATCACGTTTTACTGCGTGATTTAAGTCAGGAAATTTCATCGGATCACGGAAAAAGAATACAGGAGTATTGTTTCCTACTAAATCCCAATTTCCTTGATTAGTATAGAACTTCATGGCAAAACCACGAATATCTCTTTCTGCATCTGCCGCACCTCTTTCACCTGCTACAGTTGAAAAACGAACAAACATGTCTGTTTTTTTTCCTATTTCAGAAAAGATATCGGCTTTAGTATATTGAGTAATATCATGAGTTACGGTAAATGTTCCGTATGCAGCAGATCCTTTAGCATGCATTCTTCTCTCAGGAATTACCTCTCGGTCAAAATGTGCCATTTTCTCTAAAAACCAAAAATCTTGCAATAATACCGGACCACGTGGTCCTGCAGTCATTATGTTTTGATTGTCTGGTACAGGCGTTCCTGTTGCCGTGGTAAGTTTGTCTTTCGATTCCATAAGTAACAAATTTTAATGATTATATTCAAAGGTAACGTACTTGTAGTTATAAACAAAATTGATTGTTTTTATATTCCGATAGCTATATGCTATTCAATAGTATTAAATTACTATATTTTATACATACCTAAAAGTAATCAAAAAAAGTTAACTTATGTACAACAAAGTAATAACAAAACCTTAACAGCATAACGTTGGCTTATGTCTGATCTTTGCAATGTAATAAACTGGTTATTTATTATTTTGGTTTTGGTTAGTTAAATGATTGTCGGCATCTTGGTTAGATGCCGGCTTTTTTTATGCATTATTTTAAAAGCATACAAAATCTCGCTTCCTATTGAAGTGTTAGGAATTCTTTATTTAAATATAAATTTTAAAAGTAAATTATTGCAAGCGCTCGTGCATTTGCTTAAAATAAGAGAATGCTTTTAGCAATCGGGTTCCATACCACGAAAACATCTCTCCATCTACAAAAACAGTTTTGGCATGATGCGTAAATCGTCCAATCTCGAATGCGTCTTCTTCTTTAAACGGATACGGTTCTGAGGATAACAAAACGACATCTGGATCGCCCTCTAAGCGCATTTTCTTAAGTTCTATTTCGGGATAGCGTCCTTTATCCGAATATATATTTGTAAAATGATTCAGTTTTAGCAACTCGTTTATATAATTATCCGAACCTGCTACCATAAAAGGGTTCTTCCAGATAAAATAAGCGGCTTTTTTAAATGGCTTGTCTTTTATGTAGATTTTAAAATCTTGCAATCCAAAAGCCAATTTATCATTCCATTTTTGTGCTTCGGTTCTACGATTAAACAATTGCCCAAAATCGGTAATCATCTGGAAATTATCTTCGATAGTTAAAATATTAGTTACCCAAACTGGACATATCTCTGATAGTTGATCTACAATTTCCTTTGTATTTTCTTCTTTATTACAAATGATAATATCTGGATTCAGTAATCGGATTTTCTCGTAATGCACTTTTTTTGTTCCACCAACCATTTTCTTAGTTGATTTTAAGTGATACGGATGTACACAAAACTTCGTTATTCCAACAATACTATCTTCGAGTCCTAAATCATAAAGCAATTCGGTTTGCGAAGGAACAAGTGAGATAATTCTTTTTGGAGCAGTTTCAAAAGAATGCGAAGTACCGATTTGATCGATTAATTGTTTCAAAAGGAGATTTTTTGTTAAAAAAATTAAGGTTTCAGATTTACCTGGTTTCAAGTTTCAAGTTTTTTTAGTTTCAGGTTTCAGGTTTAACCGCAAAGTTCGCTAAGCTTTATGCTCTTTGCGTATCGAGGTTGCCAATATTTGCAGTATTTTTTTAGGTGCATAACAACTTGAAACCTGAACCTTTAAACTTTTTTACTACTCATAATCTCTTCCATTTCTTGTTGCATTTTTAGAGCTTCTTCTCTTGCTTTCTCTGCAAAGTCTGTCCCTTTTGATGCGTAGATAATGGCACGAGACGAATTAATAAGCAATCCTATTTTATCGTTCATTCCGTATTTACATACTTCTGATAGGCTTCCACCTTGTGCACCTACTCCCGGAACTAGCAAAAAGCTATCTGGAACAATCTTACGGATTTCGGTAAAATATTCGGCTTTGGTAGCTCCTACCACATACATTAAGTTCTCGCTATTCTTCCATGTTTTAGAAGTTTCTAGAACTTGTTTGTATAATTCTGTTCCGTTAGTAATTAAGGTCTGAAAATCGAATGCGCCTTCATTAGATGTTAACGCTAACATTATGGTGTGCTTGTTTTCGAATGCCAAGAAAGGCTCAACTGAGTCTTTTCCCATATATGGTGCAACTGTAACACTATCAAAATTTAAATCTTCAAAAAAAGCTTTGGCATACATACTTGATGTATTTCCGATATCACCACGTTTAGCATCTGCAATTGTAAAAATATCTGGATGCTTCTCATTTATATAGTTGATTGTTTTTTGCAACGACAACCATCCCTTTATTCCGTAGGCTTCATAAAAAGCAGTATTGGGTTTGTAAGCAATAGCCAGATCGTGTGTTGCGTCGATTATAACTTTATTAAATTCAAAAATAGGATCTTCTGTTTCTAAAAGATGTTCTGGAATTTTAGTTAAATCAACATCTAAACCGATGCATAAAAATGATTTTTTTAAAAGAATTTGTTCGTGTAGTTGTTGTGTTGTCATGCTTGTTTTTTTAGCCTTCTAATTCATAATAAATAATTCTTTTTAGAAAGTATGCAAAAATAAAAAAAGCCACTCAATTAAGAATGGCTTTTTACTATTATATTCACTTCGTTTACAAATTGCCTAGATAAACAATTTCTGTTCTTCTGTTTTCAGCTCTTCCTGCTGCTGTTTTATTTGACTTAACTGGTTTTGAAGCTCCAAATCCTTGAGAAGTTAAATTAGCAGGATTTACTCCTTTAGCAATTAAGAAATCCATAACTGCTTTTGCTCTAGCTTCTGATAATTTTTGGTTAAATTTAGGATTCCCTACATTATCAGTATGTCCGTTAATTGCAAACTTAGCATTTGGATAGTTTTTCAAAATTTCTTTGATAGCTTCTAATCTTTTTGATGTTTCTTCTTTTTTTGCTTCACTTAATGTCGCTTTACCTGTTTCAAAGAAGATTGACTTAGCTTCTACCTTCAATTGTTCTAATGTAGTTTTAGAAACTTTAGGACAACCTTTATTCTCTATCGGTCCTGCAAGTAAAGGGCATTCATCTTCATTATCTGGAATACCATCTTTATCTGCATCTAGAACTGGACAACCTTTATTCTCTGCTAATCCAGCAACAGTTGGACAAGCATCATCTTTATCTAAAACTCCATCTCCGTCTGTATCTGGCCAAGGGCATCCTTTATTCGCTACTGGGCCTGCAACTGTTGGACAAGCGTCAACATTATCCAATAAGGTATCTCCATCGCTATCTTTCCAAGGGCATCCTTTGTTTTCTATTGGACCCGCAACATTAGGACAAGCATCATCTTTATCAAAAACACCATCTTTATCTGTATCTGGCCAAGGACAACCATTATTTTCTACTGGTCCTGCTACTTTTCTGCAAGCATCATCTTTATCTATAACTCCATCCTCATCGGTATCCTTAAATTTCTTTTGGTAAACTGGAATTTTCATTCCAAGGTGAAAATCTGCTGCTTTTGATTCTTTTGAAACCAAATTAGTTAGCACTGAACCTGATCCAACAAAGAAAGCTCCTACTCGAATTCCTGAACCTACTTGCATTCCGCTGTATTCCATCCAAGTCATTGGCACGTAAAAACTAAACCATCTGCTTTCGTAACGAGGCGTTAAACTTACTCTATTAGCAATAGTAACTGCATTAACCTTATCCGCATTAACCATATTAATGTCTCCGTTAAGATTAAGGTAGAATTTGTTATACATATTCCAATCTATATCAGCATGAATCGCTGTAGGTAAATTTGTTTTTCTTCCTTTTGTGCTTGATGTTTTATTGTAATTATCATTTAAAAAATCATATATATTACCTATATCATCAATCATCTCTTGCGTAACTACTCCTGTAACATTGTACGTATCTTGTTTTGCGTTTCTATAATTTATAGATCCAATGTCTGTAACAGATAATCCAAATCGTAATTTATACTTATTTAAATCTCTAAAATTATTATCTGTCGGTTTTGCTTTGCTTAGATCATATTTATCATAATCTGGTCTCCATTCGTAAACAAGTCCTAGATCAAATCCAAATCCTTTTGAGTTAGCATCGAAATCATATTTTGAATTAGCTTCAAAATCTTGACTTGCTCCTATTGTAATTTCTCCTGTAGAAGCAAGAACACCTGCTTTAGGATTTGCAGCATTTTCAACATAAGCAACACTAACATCATTTGCATGAACATATCCATTTACACCACCTTGCAAATACTTAGCTGTTAAACCTCCTTTTAAGAAGTGTTGGTCTTTTTGATACAAAACAGTAGCATAAGAAACACCTAATTCTGCCCAAGTGTTTGAAGCTCCATTTACATCACCTGCATTAAAATTAAAATTACCTGATTGGTCTAAACCATCTTTAACCTGATCTACAAGATATCCGTTAACGTTTCTGACATTACTTATAGATCTTGCTCTTGTAAATACTGCCAAGGTATGCTTTGGCGCAATATTAAACATAAAAGAAGGTCCCATAATATCAAAATTCGCAAAACCATTGTTTGCATTAGATGCCGTTATTTTTGACTGACTATTAAAATCATATCCATCTTTATAAACATCAAAAAGGCGAACTCCATACAAATCATTTTGTACCGAACCGCTAATAGAAAACAAATTAACATCTGTTTTAAAACGAGAATCGGCTATAGAAGCAGGATTAAAAAGCACACTTTGTACACCTGCATAATTATCATGAAAATAACCCATATAAGATTGGGCTTTGGATGCGAAAGAAGTAATAAAAAGCAATAAAATAAGTAGTTGTTTTTTCATTCAAATTAGGTTTAAAATTAAATTGGCGGCAAAACTACAATATTAGATCCATTAAGAGACTACCCAAACATTGAATTCATATAACTTTTATTACAAATAATGTAAAATAAAAAACGAGTATCGTTTTAACTTTGGAAAATGCCCTAAAAAAATATTTTACATGAAACCCCATATAGGAATATCCTCAAAAGATTTAAAGAAAAGTGCCGACATTTTAACTTCAATTCTATCAAATGAAATGATTTTGTATGTAAAAACGAGAAAGTTTCACTGGAACATATCTGGAAATAGTTTTATGGAATTACATAAATTATTTGAAGACCAGTACAGCGTTTTAGAAACAATTATCGATGAAGTTGCCGAAAGAATTAATCTGCTTGGAGAAAAAACAATCGGAACTATGACTGAATTTATTGGTAATTCGACATTAAAAGAATTCCCTAATAGATACCCTTCTCAAAAAGAAATGCTAACTGAATTACTAGAAAATCACGAACAAGTTATCGTTGAACTTAGAAAGTACATTCCTGCATTTGAAAATGAAAATCACGATATAGGTTCTGCCGATTTTATAACTGGATTACTCGAACAACACGAAAAAATGTCTTGGATAATACGCCGTTACCTAAGTTAAATTTTGTCTTAGGAAAGGTTCAAAGCTTTCAAAGGTACTGAGGTTCTGAGTTATTAAGGTGCTAAGAAATCATCCTTCGACTCCGCTTTGAATGAGACTAAAAACTGAGACCATTCTTCGACTCCACTCAGGATGACGCTAAAATTGAAAACTAAAAACTTCTGAAAACGGAGACTGTCTTTCGTCTCCGCTCTGGATGACACTGCGACTGAAACACAAGAAGAAATACATAAAATCACTTCGGATTTGTAAGAGCTTTTTCACTCAATTGTAATACCGCTAATTAAAAATTTAGGCGGTATTTTTTTGCCATGATAAAAAATCAATGTTCACTGACATATACTTACACTACCCTAATTTTATTACTTTATTTATCTATCTTTTTTTATCTATCTTTAGCAATATTTTTTAAGCAATGAAGTTATTTATTAAGTTTGATATTAATACTGTTTGTTCTCAATTTTTGAAAGAGAAATTGAATGAACGACAAATAAATTATACCCCTTTAGGTTTTGGAGAAATCGAATTAGAAAAGAACCTAACATCGGAAGAATTAGATTGTATGAAGAATGATTTAGAACCTTTTGGCCTGGAAATTGTAGAGAATCAAAAGAGTGTTCTGGTACAAAAAATAAAAGACGCCATTATTGAGATGGTTTTTATGGATGAGAACGGAAACAATTTAAAAAGTTCTGTGTATTTGGCCGAGAAATTAAATCATAGTTACGGATATTTATCGAATGTTTTTTCGGAAGTAACCTATTCATCTATTGAGAATTTCATCATTTTACAAAAAATCGAACGAGCCAAACACCTCATTATTATAAATGAAATGAGTTTAACCGAAATTGCATTTTTACTCAATTACTCAAGTGTTGCGCACTTAAGTACACAGTTTAAAAATACAACAGGAATTACACCTTCGGCATTTCAGCGAATTATAAAAAAACGACGCGAAAATTTAAAATAACTATATAATAAATGCAAAAAAACGCATTACATATTTTACTGGCGGATGATGATGAAGATGATCGCCTTTTTTTCAAAGATGCCTTTGAAGAAGTAAAAATACAGACCAAAGTTCAATTTGCACACGATGGCATGGAATTAATGGAGCATTTAATGCATCCAGAAACCATATTACCTGATATTTTATTTCTGGATTTAAATATGCCTAAAAAAACAGGTAAAGAATGTTTGATGGAAATAAAAAAATGGACCATTTAAAACATTTAATTATTGCCATTTACTCCACCTCCTCATCAGAAGAGGATATAGAAGATACTTTTATACAAGGAGCAAATATTTACATTAAAAAACCAAGCACTTTTGATGCTTTAAAAAAAATAATTAATGAAGTTGTAACTCTAAACTGGCATTATCACACTTCGGGCTTGAACCGTGATACCTTTTTGTTACGCTTAAAATAATTAAAACCGGATGAAATTGATACCCAATTTTAATTCCCCGCTTGCGTTGAGGATTATTTTTGCAATATCGATATTTATTTTATTATTTATTACGTCGGTATCTTACAAACACAATCGTGACTTGCAGAATTCCAGCAAGTTAATGATGCATACCTATGAAATAAACATTCAATTAGAGCGATTACTATCGTTTGTAAAAGACGCAGAAACAGGTCAAAGAGGCTATATAATAACCAAAAATAGCCGCTTCCTTGCGCCTTATCTTTTTTCTCGTGATAAAGTAAACAGATCCTTTATTAAGCTAAAAAAGCTAGTAGATGATAATCCTAAACAACAACAAAATCTTAAAAATCTTTTCGATTTAATTATCCAGCGCTATACCTATCTTGAAGGTTCTTTAAAATACAGCAACGAAAAAACCTATGATAAAAGAAAACTAGACAACTGTATGTTTGGCGGACGGATTGTAATGGAAAATATTCGTTTTCAAATAGATGAGATGAACGATGTTGAAAAAGATATTTTACAGAAAAGGCAAAAAATTTACCAGAGTGAAATCTCATTAACTCCCATTTTTTCTATCATCTTATTTCTGGTAGCACTTTCATTTATATTACTCTCTTACAGACAAATTAGCAATGATATCGACCGATTGAAAGTTTTTAATAAAAAGCTTTTAATTTCCAGCAAGCTTATGGCCGAATCTGAGATAATTGGTGCTTTTAGTACCTGGCAATGGGATATGGAGACTGATAATATTGTGTACTCCGATAATCAATATCGTTTATTAGGCCATGCCCCTAACTCATTTGTACCAGAAAAAGATACGTTTTTAAAGTACGTGCATCCCGAAGACAAACAAGCTTTCTCAACCTTAATGCAAGGTATTATTGAGAATAAGCAACTCCCGCTTATATATTATAAAGTTATTCGAAAAAACAATGAAATTAGATACTTCAAGTCTATCGGAAAACTTTTGATAGATGAACAAGGAAGCAAAATAATGTTGGGAATAACATTTGATATTACTGAGGAGCATTTTCAGAATATTGCTATATACGAACGTAATAAAGAACTTGAAAAAAGCAATAAAGAACTAGCTTCATTCAATCATGTTGCGAGTCATGACTTGCAAGAACCGCTTAGAAAAATACAAACATTTATCTCCAGAATTTCTGATGACGATATGAATTCTTTATCTGAAAACGGAAAAGGCTATATTCTAAAAATAGGAGCTTCTGCCAAAAGAATGCGCATTTTAATTGATGATCTCTTACTCTTTTCTAGAACAAATACAACCAAGAAAGAGTTCTTAAAAATGAATTTGAATGACTTACTCGAAAAAGCAAAGCTAGAGTTGTCTGAAATAATTCAGGAAAAAAATGCTGTTATATTATCTGATAAGTTACCAAAACTAAAAGTCATTCCTTATCAAATAGAGCAACTATTCATTAACCTGATAAATAATTCTATAAAATACAGCAAGCCAAATGTTTCTCCTGAAATCAGTATCTCATGTGAAAAAATAGCGTCTAAAGAATTTCCTGATTTACTAGAGCAGTCTATAAAAAAATATTACAAGATCACTTTTACCGATAACGGAATGGGATTTGACCCGCAATTTAAGGAAACGATCTTTGTATTGTTCCAGCGCCTACATAGCAAGACAGACGAATATCCTGGAACTGGAATTGGATTAGCTATTTGCAAAAAAATTGTCGAAAACCACAAAGGACACATTATAGCCGACAGTACACCGAACAAAGGCTCGGTTTTTACTATTTTTCTACCCGAATAATCTCTTATAATTTTACTATTCATCGTTATATAATTCATTTTATGGGAATTATATAACGATTCTTTTTTATGCTGTAAAGCAAAAACTGTATATCGGTTGCATCTTTGTAATATAAACTTTTAGCAAGTGAAAATCCACACTGTGTTACCAACTAAATATTTGCTTATTAAAGCAATTTTTGTCTTTGCAATTTTGACTACTATGCTGTCATGCAAAAAAAATGAAGCTTTTGAAAAAACGCCAGATAATGAAATTTTTTCAAAAAATAATTCGGAAGAAATAGATGCTTATTTTTTAATCGCTACAGCAAATATTAGTAAGGCTATAATATCAAAAAGTCAAATTGCTCAACAAAAATGCCAAGATGAAAAAATTAAAAGGTTAAGTAGTAAAATTGAAACAAATCAAAATGAAATGCTTCATGAAATAACAAGATTGGCCAGTAAAAAGCTTGTTATTATTATAAACACAGATGAAAAGCAGTCTAACAATGATTTATACTCATTAATAGACGCCACTAAAGCCAATTTTGACAAAGCTTATATCGATTTAATAATCGAATCTATTAGTGACCAGATTGAACTGCTAAAATCTATTACAAGAGAGACAAATGATACCGATATTATAAAACTATCGATTAAATATTTGCCTACACAATACCGCTTTCTAGACGAATCGAGAGCACTGAAAAAAGAATAACATTTTTACACCTTGTGTGTAATTTACAAAGTTTGTTCAACACATAAAACACCCATTTTAAAATTAAAAATGTTTCAAGAAAATTATTTTTCTTGATGTGGTCTTATAGTGCTTTATTTCAAGCAAAACGTTCTTAAAAAAGTTGTCAATCATAAAAAGTTAGATGCAATTCGTAAGATATTTTTCAACTCATAGCCTATGCAAATTATTCTAAGCGAAACATCTTATTTATGCTTGGCGAAATCATATTCAAAACAGTAACAAACAATAAATTAAACAGAATATTATAGCCTTAAAACAATTGAATTAAACGAATTAAGATTTTTTTAATAGTACCCCCAATAATTAATGTCTAAGCCATAAAATTAAAAAACTATGAAAAACAAAGCCCAATTATTATACGCACTTACCGTATTTATCGCTACTTCTTTTGGAATTTTAAATGCTCAAAGCACTCCCGTTGGACCTGAATTCGGGATTAAAGGTGGAGCAAATATGTCTAACCTATATTCTGGTGACGTCGATGACAAGAATGCTATATATGGTTTTAATGCCGGATTTTACGCAGCATTTCCGATCTCAGATAATATATTTATACAACCCGAAATACTATACACAACAAAGGGTGCAGAACTAGAATACAATAGTGACTTCGTAAGCGGAGTAGGTCGTTTTAGACTGAATTACATTGAAGTTCCTTTATTGGTAAAATTCAAGTTAACACAAAACTTCAATATTCATGTAGGTGGTTACGCCTCTTATTTAGTAGATGGCAAAGTTACCAACGAATCTAGTGCTGGTGGAGCATTTGATTTTGAAGAAAACATTAATGCTGATGATTTTAACCGATTCGACGCTGGATTATCTGCAGGTGTCGGAGTCGATTTTGATCCCCTGAGCATAGGATTACGTTACAATTACGGATTAACAACCGTAGGAAAAGAACGCAGTTTCTTAGGAACTAACTATACTTTTCCTGATGCAAAAAATAGTAATTTAAGCTTATACGTTTCCTATAAATTGAATTAACCTCAAAGGGGCAATTCGCATAAAACTTATTTAGCGTAAATTATAAATTAAGCATTCCCCATTATTAACCCTTAAATACAAATGTCATGTCAAATTTATTATACACCATTGCCATTATTTTAGTTATTCTGTGGGCCTTAGGTTTCTTTGTTTACAGCCTGGGAAGTATTATCCACATCTTATTGATTATTGCGGTTATCGCAGTGCTTTTAAGACTAATTAAAGGCAAAGAAGTTTAGAAACAAATTATATTATTAAACATTAAATACAAATATTATGAAAACGAGTAACACCATTTTAGGAATTATTGGAGCAGCAGCAGCTGGAGCATTATTAGGAGTATTGTTTGCACCAGATAAAGGATCAAAAACCAGACAAAAAATAGCTGACAAAAGCAAAGATTATAAAGACGAAATCAAAGGTAAATTAGAAAATATCGCAAGCACTATTTCTACAAATGGTAAAGATCTGATGAATCAGGGAAAAGCCAAATACAATAATGCCAAAGCCGAAGTAAGCGACGGAATTGAACACGTAACTAATTAAGAAGAAATGTGATTCTTTTTAACAATCAAATACCACCATATGGAAACTAAAGCAACAACAACCGATACTCTTTTTGATAAAGCCGAGAATTATACCAAAACAAGTTTTGAATTATTGAAACTTAAATCGGTATCAATATCCGCCAATGTGCTTTCGTCATTAACATCACAAATTATTGTAGCGATTGTTGTTGCTTTTTTTAGTTTGTTCTTCAACATTGGTCTTAGTTTATTGATAGGCAAACTCCTTGGCGAATATTATTATGGCTTTTTCATATTGGCATTAGCCTATTTAATTCTTGCTATTGTATTATTCAAAAAACAAGACAAATGGATTAAAGGTCCGATCGGAAACATCATAATTTCGCTTTTATTGAAAAAACGGAATTAAAATGTCTTGAAATTAATCTTAAAACCAATTTCTTATGAGAACCAATACCGCTACCGATGATTTAAATCAAATGATTTTGCAATTAAAAAATCAGCAAGAAGCCGAATGGATTGATTTAAAAGAAAAATTTCATGATTTTAAGGAAGATCTTAAACCTCTGAATATTATAAAAAATACACTGGAGGAAATTAATGAGGGCATCGACATAAAAAGTAATTTACTGAAATCTATCTTTAGTATTGGTGCTGGATATTTATCTAAAAAGATTGTAATTGGAAGCACACGGAACAAAATAACTAGCTTTTTTGGCTCGATGTTTCAACTGGCAGTTACTAATTTTATTTCGAGAAAAACAGCAAGTAGTAGTAAAGAGTAATGATAAAGGATTTAACCGCAAAGAGTGCAAAGCTATATCTGAAACTAACCGCAAAGAGCGCAAAGCTTTCAGACTTAGCACCTCAGAACCTTAGCGTCTTAAAAAAAAGTATTCTCATAGTATATTACTTCTTTATCCGTTTTACTTTATAAACGGTTAATTGAGTAAATGCTCTCACTATATAGTAACACTGCAATTAGTAATGTTACCCTAAAAGCAAAGTATGCTCATACTTTGCTTTTTTTGTTTTATATAAAGAATATTCTAAATATAACTTGCCTTACTTATTAACTCTTTTGTATGCTAATGCCAGTAAAATAGAGAACAAAGCTCCTATACACAATACTAATCCAAGATCTTGAAGCCATCCAGAAATGGCTAAACCAATTCCTATCAGAGTATAATACATTAATCCAAAAAATGATCCTGCTGTTCCTGCTACATTTTTATACTTTAGTAATGCCAGACTTAATATATTAGGTATAGCCATCCCAAAAGCTATAACAACAAACATCACTCCCACTAAGAACCACAAACTATCTTTAAACAACAATAAACTAACAGCACCTATTCCTGTAAGAAAAGTAGCGATCAAGATAATATCATACGATTGAACTTGTCGATAAATCATTTTTTTGTTAATCAAAGCACCGATTAGTGAACTAAATGCTAATACGATTCCGCTGTATCCAAATTGAATAGAACTCAGTCCTAATTGCTCAAAAATAAAGGGAGCTAACGAATAATAGCTAAAAAACATAATATTAAAAAAACCAACCAAGAACATTGATAACCAAATTGATTTATCACAAAGTAACTCCTTAAAAACACCTATAAAATTAGGCTTAATGTCTGTTTCTTTTTTTGTCTCTGGCAAAATTCTTAAAGCCAATAGGATTAACAGAAAAGCTAAAAACAACAGCGCCAAAAATACGCCGGCATATCCATAATTATCTACAAGAATTCCACCAGCTAAGAGCCCAATAACAGGACTTACTGAAAGTGCAATCCCCATAATAGAAAAAACTCTTGTTAGTTCTTTTTTATCATAAAGATCTCTTAGTATTGTTTGCGTTACCACAGACCCAACAGCTGCTCCAAATGCAGCAATTGATCTTGCAATCAATAAAATAGTAAAATCAGTACACAACAAAGCAAGAATAGTTCCTAATCCATAAATGACCAATCCATAAATCATCGCTTTACGCCTACCAATTACATCAGAGGCAATCCCCCAAAAGACAACACCAATGGCAAAAGCCATAAAATAAAGCGATATAGTACGAGAAGCTTCTTGATGATTAACCATAAATCCTGAAGCTATTTGAGGTAATGCAGGACTATATATTGTTTCTACAAACTGAGGAAACATTATTAATAATGTCAACAGCATTAAAGTTGTTTTTTTATTCATGATCTAGTTTATTATTATTTTTTTGCAAAATTCAGTAAACTTTTACCTATCTTGTTAATGATATTTAGACTAAAAACATAAAAATAAGGACAGATGCCATTTATATCTAAAGAAAATTATTTTAATCCCGATGAAATACATGCTCCTGTGATTGGTATTGCCTCCGATTTTACAACTCATGATTCTGGATTTCATGAGCACAATAAAGCACAGCTTCTCTACGCTCCTAGCGGATGCATGACATTTAATACTATTGACAATCAATATATTCTCCCACCAACAATGGCCGCATGGATTCCTGCTAATTGCAGTCATAGAGTAATTGTTCGAAATGTAGCCATGTATCGTTCTATATATTTTGATATTAGTCATTTCCCAGAACTGCCAAATCAAGTAGCAATTATGAATATTAATGAACTATTTAAACAATTGATCGAGCGCATTTCGCTATGGGATTGGGATATTTCAATTGATTCACAAAAAAATACTTTAGCACTTTTCTTTGAGGAATTAAACGGGACTACAAAAAAAAATCTATCTTTAATACTACCCAAAACCTCAAAATTAAAACACCATATCGAAGATTGGAATTTAGGGAAGGCAATACCTCCTTTTCTTAAACAATTAGCCTCTGAAATTGGATTAAGCGAAAAAACAATTACCCGTATATTCACTAGAGAAACCGGAATGTCATATCAGGAATGGAGACAGCAATGGCGGCTTCATAAATCGATTGAACTACTTGCTGAAGGACAAAATGTTGGAGAAACAGCCTGCGATTTAGAATTTTCCAGCGACAGTGCTTTTATAGAATTTTTTAAAAAATACATGAAGGAAACTCCCAACAAATATTTTAAATAATGGTTGTTTCACTAGACTCCCTGTAACACCCTACAAATTATCAATTACAAAAATTAAAGGCATAAAAAAATGCCTGACTAAATTTAGTCAGGCATTTTTATTATTTTAAAACATAGCGTTTCAGCTTCTTATATTAAAAAACTTCGCTAGCTTCTTTTAATTTCTCAGTATTGTTAACCAATTGCAACTCATCTACAATCTTCTGAATATCACCATTCATGATGTTACCCAAATCATATAAAGTAAGTCCAACACGGTGATCTGTAACACGTCCTTGTGCATAGTTATACGTACGAATCTTAGCAGAACGGTCACCAGAACTTACCTGCGATGTACGCTTAGTAGCATCTTCTGCTTCTTTCTTAGCCAATTCTTGTTCGTATAAACGAGAACGTAAAACGTTTAACGCTTTGTCTTTATTTTTATGTTGTGATTTTTGATCCTGACATTGAGCCACCAAACCTGTTGGAATATGCGTTAAACGCACTGCCGATTTAGTTGTATTTACCGATTGTCCTCCTGGTCCTGACGAACAGAAAAAATCAACACGTACATCGTTCATGTCGATTTGTACATCAAACTCTTCAGCTTCTGGAAGTACCATAACCGTAGCTGCTGATGTATGTACACGTCCTTGTGTTTCTGTTTGAGGGACACGTTGTACACGGTGTACTCCTGCTTCAAACTTCAATGTTCCGTAAACATCTTCACCAGTAACTTCAAAAATTACCTCTTTAAATCCTCCCGAAGTTCCCTCGTTCATATCTACAACCGAAGTTCTCCATCCACGATTCTCACAGTATTTTGTGTACATACGGAAAAGATCTCCTGCAAATATACTTGCCTCATCTCCACCCGTACCTGCACGAATCTCTACCATTACATTTTTGGCGTCTTCTGGATCTTTAGGAATCAACATAAACTTGATTTCTTCCTCTAGTTCTGGTAGTCTTTGCTTAGCTTCGTCTAATTGCATTTTGGCCATTTCGACCATATCGGCATCGCTACCATCTGCAATTATCTCATTAGCCTCGTCTATATTTGCCAACAAAAGCACGTACTCGTCACGCTTTTCTGCCAATGCTTTTAAGTTCTTGTACTCTTGATTCAATTGCACATAACGTTTCTGATCCGCAATAACATCCGGTTGGATGATTAAATCCGAAATCTCGTCGAAACGTTGTTTTACTATTTGAAGTCTATCTAACATTTTATGTATCCTTTTATGGAGTG
Organism: Flavobacterium sp. 140616W15; assembly: GCF_003668995.1. Taxonomy (NCBI): domain Bacteria; kingdom Pseudomonadati; phylum Bacteroidota; class Flavobacteriia; order Flavobacteriales; family Flavobacteriaceae; genus Flavobacterium; species Flavobacterium sp. 140616W15. The sequence continues at coordinate 458,715 of NZ_CP033068.1, read as the reverse complement.
CAAAATTACAAAATTTTTGTTTAAAATTCTATCATTCAACTTTCAAGTTTTTCAAGAACACTCCCACTCTTAATTTTATTGGAATTATAGCCTTTTTGGGGAGCTTTTTACCTCGTCAGTTCGCTCGGCTCGTTCACTGATTTCCGATAGCTATCGGGACAGAACTAAGAATTTCACCTATTTGTGGTTTTCCGTAAACATATTGTATTTTAAGGTGTTAGTTTTGGAAATATTTAAGAATGAAATTCATTTAGTTCTATATTTTAAGTTAATCTGTAATAAATCATAAAGATTCATAGGATTACAATTATAACCTATCAAAGCGTAACTACAAAAAAACAGGTATTTATACGGGGTGGTTAGTTTAAATTAAAGACGATGTTTGTTTTTAAGTTAGGATTATATAAAAATCAATTATTGTGAATGATTTATAATCTGATTAAAAACAAATCACAAGCAATAATACAATTTTTTAAATCTGAGCTATTACAAATATTGAAACAAATTGTTTTACAAAAACAAAAAACACCTACCAATTATTTGATTTTCAAATATTTAACACCTATACAAAATGAACTTTTCCAAAGAAATTGAAGCTTTTATAACCAATTATGTTAAAGACTTAAATAATAATAGTGCAGCAATATTTGCTGGCGCTGGTTTATCAGTTCCTGTTGGCTTTGTTAATTGGAAGGAATTATTAAATGATCTAGCTACAGAATTAGGATTAGATATTAATTTAGAAGATGACTTAATATCTATCGCACAGTATCATGTTAATGAAAATGGAGGAAATAAATATGGCATAATTAGAAAAATTCTTGAAGAATTCACACAAGAAGTTAAGGAAAGTGAGAACCATAAGATCATTGCAAGACTTCCTATAGGCTCCATTTGGACAACAAATTATGATAAACTTATAGAGCAATCTTTAAAAAATGAAAAAAAAAATATTGATGTAAAATTTAAAGAACAACAACTTTTATATACTAAACCTAAACGTGAAGTTGTTGTCTACAAAATGCATGGAGATGTTTCTGAACCTGGTTCAACTACAATAACCAAAGAAGATTATGAGCAATACTTTCAAACTCATGAAACTTTTATAAACGCTCTTCGAGGTGAATTAATCACAAAAACCTTTCTTTTTATTGGTTTCAGCTTTACTGATCCAAATTTAGATTATATTTTAAGTCGTTTACATCTTCGTCACGGAAATGAAAAAAGGCAACATTACTGTTTTATAAAAGAGCATAAAATCGGAGATGGACAGAATCCTGACGAAAAAACTTTTAATTATAATAAAATCAAGCAAGCTCTTTTTATAAATGACTTAAAAAGATTTAATATAAAAAGTTTATTAGTTAAAGAGTATGATGATATAACAGAAGTTCTTAAAGAAATTGAATTTCGTTATAATAAACAATCTATTTTCATATCGGGTAGTGCGGAAGTATATGAACCTTACAGTCAAAAAACAGCATTGGGCTTAATTCATAAATTAGCAGAAATTTTGATCAAAAATGATTTTAGAATTGTAAATGGTTTTGGATATGGAGTTGGAAGCTCTATAATAAATGGAGCCCTTGAAACAATTTATTCAAATCCAGAAAAATATTCAGAAACTCAACTCACAATAAAACCTTTCCCACAATTTGAATCTGGTAAAAGAAAACTTGATGATTTGTGGCATGAATATCGAGATAATATGATATCCAAGTGTGGTATATCAATATTTGTCTTTGGAAATAAAAATGGAAATAAAATTGCTGATGGTGTTATAAAAGAGTTTGAGCTTTCTCTATCTAAAGGCTTAATTTGCTTACCAATTGCATCAACAGAATATGCTTCAAGAGAAATTTACAATACAATACTTTCAAATCCAAAAGCATATTATAAACAACCTGAAAAAATAATGCCCCACCTTGAAGTTTTGGCTGATACGGATAGTACTATAGATATAAAATTAGAAACATTCCAAAAATTATTAAATTATTTAAAACAAAGTTAAATGGCAAGAGAAACTTTTATAGCATACAAATACAGTGAAGCTCAAGACTTACGTGATCTAATAATTAAAAAATTAGGAGAGGATGCAACATATTATAAAGGAGAAACTAGAAGCTCTCCAGACTTAACCGACACATCTACTAAAAACATTAAAGAAAACCTGAAAAATATGATTTTTGGTACTTCTGTAACTATTGTTATTGTCTCCCCAAAATTAAAAGATAGTAAGTGGGTTGACTGGGAAATAGAATATTCGTTAAAAGAATATAAAAGAGAAGATACAACTTCTCGAACAAATGGAATTGTTGGTGTTGTAATGAAAGTAAACGGAAGTTATGATTGGTTAATTACACATAAAACTAATTCTGATGGATGCTCATCAAGATATATTGATAATAGTATTCTTTATAACATTATAAAAAACAATCGATTTAACCTTAATACTGAAAATAAATTTGCTTGTAATACTTGCAAAACTTATAATTATTTATCAGGTTCTTACATTGCATTGGTTGAAGAAGAAACATTTCTAATTGACCCAAATACATATATTGAGAATGCTTATAATAAATCTAAAAACTTACAAAAGTACAAACCATTATCTAAAAACAGATAAAAGTACTACAATTAACAGCTATTATACGTAATTACAAAACATAACTCATAAAAAAAGATATTTTAACTTGATTGAAAAAAGGACAAGAAAAAATAACCACTGTTTGACGAGGTTGAGTTTAAAATTGAATTTAAAATAATGACGAACAAACGCTGTTAACAATATATATAATACGTATACAAGCAAATAGAAACATCCAATAAGTTTGTAATAAATCTTATCTAACAACTTTAAACTAGAAAATATGGCAAGATGTACAGCACCAATTCATGGGCATAGGACAGCAAGCGGAGCAGATGCCTGCCCAGCATGTAGCAGTCGAAATTATCGTAGTAGTAACAATTCATATTCTTACCCGTCATACTCCTCTCCGACCTACTCATCTGGAGGAAGTGGAGGTAGTAGAAGCAGTAGAACTTCAAAACCACGATGGTCACTAGCAAGTTCGCCTGTTTTTTATACAGCCGCAGAAGTACAGGCGCTAACTCCAATCCGTAAGACAGTTGAAGAGCGTGCAGAAGCAAGGCCTGATCTTCGAGATGTCTTTCTCTGTCATGCTTGGGATGATCGTCAAGGTGCTGCAAAAGAACTTCACGATTTGCTTGTATTAAATGGTGTTTCCGTTTGGTTTAGCGAGAAAGATGTAAGTCTAGGTGTGCCTTTGATGCGAGCAATTGACAAAGGATTGGCAAATTCTCGAATCGGATTGGTACTAGTAACACCTGCATTACTTTCCCGCCTCCCAAAAGAAGGCATTGCAGATAAAGAATTGTCTGCATTGCTCGCACGTGACCAATTAATTCCGATTGTTCATAATACTACTTACGAAGCTCTTCGCGACATCAGTCCTCTGCTCGGCTCACGAAGTGGTCTCGATACTGCGGAAGAACCAATGAAAGATGTTGCTGCTAAGTTAGCTGAATTAGTTTCGGTCGAGGAGAAATACCAAAATAACTAACTGATTATAAAATAGCTGTAGTTACAAAGAAAAAAAACTTCGAATAGCATCTTATTCTTACTATTCATTTACTTAAAACGCAGTAGAACTTAGATTTTACTGCGTTTTTTTATGGAAAAAATTCTGCTACTCAGCAGTTATCAAAACATATAATTTAAGTTTTATCTTTCAAAAAAAATAATTTAAATACAAATTATATAGCTTTTTACTTATATTTATAGCCAATAAAATAATAAAAAGAAATAGATTTATGACCACAGCCAAATTATTTATTTTAGGAGAAGAGCGAGAATTACTATGGATAAACACCAATTATCTCAGGTATACAGCAACAAATGGCTCACCAACTAGTGATGTCGAGGGAGGCTTTCTTACCTTAAGTTTTGTAGCGCAAGAAAACGACGACATATTTTGGCATAATATGACAAAAGATGTAAAGAGAGAAACGGACAGAATGGAAAAAGGAGAAGTACATTTTTATAACAAAGGCGATGAAGATATTCCGATAAGAAAGTATAAGTTTAATGATGCCTATTTGATAGAATATTCAGAAGTATTTAATACCGATGAAACAGAAAATATGCATATTGTTTTAACCATCTCTCCTGCTATTCAGGATTATGGGGCAGAATTGGTTAAATACTGGAATAAATCTTGGATTCCGCCAAGTGAACCTGTTTATTACATTCCAAAAAAGGAAGAAGAAGATCGTATTGTATATATAAATGGACATTTTTATAATAAAGATGGTACTTTTGAAGGTAAGATAGACGAACCTGATTTTGAAGGAAGTATAAACGATGTTTACGTTTGCGATGGAAAATCTACTCAAAAAGATAAAAACGGAAATGAAAGCTTAACCTATAACAATACCAAATTATTGAAAGAGAATAATGTAAATATTACTCATGAAAGGTTTATAATATTTGCATCGACTGTTTATGGAGAAAGTAGTTTTCCTTATCTTAAAAAGAATGATGAAAATTTAAAGTTTGAAATGCATTCCATTGCAAGTGTCAATCATAATTATAAAGAAACTGCATTTGGTAAAAATAGTACTGCAGCAAAAGATTTTAGAAAGAAAACTCTAGAAGAGAGGAATAGTACAAAAATGCAACTTGCAATATCTGCAGTCATTAATGCCTTCACAGGAGGCAAAGATTATAGTAATGGGGCCCGCTATTGGGATGGGAAGGAACAAGCCCTTTATTCAGAAGATGATGATAGAACTCGTGATGATGATAAAAAATATGTCATTCATATGAATACGAGAGGTTGGAAGATATTAGATGAACATTATGAAAGTTGGAAAGAAGCCATCGGGGATTCATTTCAAGCTCCACAAATGAAATATTCGCCATCAGGAGTTAATAAAGGAAAAATAACATATGAATCTACTGCAGTTTGGGGTAGAACTATATTTTGGAAAGATGTTAAGTATGTTCAAGAAATCAAAAAATAAGCAGATGAATAAATTATTTTTAATTGGCTTTTTATTTATATTCATGAGTTGTAAAGCACAGGATAGTAATAATGTTATAATTACAATCAACAGTAAGAATAATTATTACTTCAAAAAAGAAAAGCTTACAGCTATAGCTCTATCTAAAAATGATTCTATTTCTTTTAAATATAAAGATACTTTATTACTAAAGGTAGAGAAATATAAAATGAATAAGTTAATTAGTCAAGCTAATTTTATTTATGATTCAAATAATAAGATATCAAATGACTATATTTTTTCAGAAGATTATTATGATTACTATGAAAAATTCCACACAAGAATCCCTTATAAAAATGAATATAAATTGCTTGATCGAGATTTCGTTTATATCGATACTGTTTTAGATCAAATAGAAGATTGGAAAAAATATTGTAACAATAAAAGTGAAAAAAAAATATTTGAATTCAAATTAAATGAGAATGTAAGAATGTTAAACGCGAAGTTTTCTCCTTTTGTATATGGTACTATTTTAAAAAATCTAAAATTATATGTTACCGATAATCTTTTAATTGAAATAGATGCTATTCTTATTGAAGAACCAAATGGAGAAAAAATATATTACAAAAAATATTTTGAATATGATAAAGAAGGTAGGTTAAGTTCATCAAAAACTGTAAATGCCACTTCCGGAAAAATCGAAAGCCAAGATAAAATAGAATATAGAAAATGGTTCGTTTCTCCATAACAGAAAAAGAACCTACTTTAAATCAACTTCATTTAGTTATGAAAATAGCAACATTTTTTTTCTGTTTTTTATTTATTATTGTCTCTTCTTGCAAAGTTGTCAATAGTGATTATTTGATTATTCATTCTAACGATAAAGATGTATATATCCGTCATTATTTTCATGAAAACAATAAAGAGTATGCCAGAGTTAATGGCAATAACAAAGAAAATGATTCAATTACATTTTTAAAAGATAATAATGATTTGTTAGTCAATGATTTTATATACAGTCCAGAACAAAAAAAACATATTACTGGAGGAAATATAAGATACGTAAATTATTACACTTCAGTTACAGATATTAAATATTCTGAAAAAGCTACATTTTCTATAAATGTAATACCTATAGAGAATTTAGATTTCTTGAAAAATGATAAAGAAATAGAAAATATTACAAAAGAAAGCTGTAAAACGAATACAAATAACGAGAATAAATATTTTTATAGTGATTGTAATTTTATTTTACCACAATCTAACAATCTAGATTATTTGCCTAATAACTCTAAAATTATTTCAATTGAAATTATAAAAAATAAAGAAAAACAGCTTCAAGAGATTAATGCAAACGCCGAATATTTTGATACAAAAATCTACTATAAAAGACTTTATTATTATCAGGGTAAAAGAATTCTTAGAATAAAAACATTAGTTAGAGATAGTATTTCAACCGACACTTTCTTGGATTCTTATTCTAAAATTAGTTTAAAATAGAAACTATGAAATTCACCTTTTACATATTTATAACAATTTTATTCTTTATTTCTTGTTCCAAAATTACAAATAAGAATATAAGTGATAATCCGAAAGATACTATTAAGGCTCCAAAAAGTTTTTTTATAGAGAAGAAAAATTGTTTAGAACAAATTCAAGGATATAAAGATAGATATGGAATTATATTCTCTAACTATTACCAAGACGAACCTTTAAGTTTTGATTTTGATAATAATAAAACGATAGATACGATTGCTGTTTTAAAACCATCTTACGAAAATGAAATCGGTGATTGTTATTCTGAAAATTCAGATTCTGATTTTCCTGTGCTTTTGATAAGCAAAACCATAAATAAAAAGAGTAAAATTTTTAAAATTTACAAAAACGCTTTAAAATGTAATACTCCTGTTTATTATGAAGAAATAAAAATTAATAAAAGTGGCTTTATTATATCTAAAGATCTTACAGGAAATAACGGTTTTTATACAAAAACATATGTTTCATTTAGGAATAATGATTTTTATGTAGACAGCATAAGTGTTGAATCCTGGGGTTGGAAACAATATAGAAAAACAATAAAATTTAAAAATAAAGCTTTTGAGTTATCAAAATATAAGCGAACCGATATAGATTCTATTAGGAATATTTTGGATAAAGATTAATTATTGATAAGCATTTTTATTATCAAAACTAAGAAAACTTACCTACCATAATTCCCGCTCTCTAAAGCGTTCTTTCTTAGAAGTTGGGACTGCTGTGCGAAGTCTCCCAACTTCGTAGTCACTCCAATAAACAACAAACATAAAATACAAGATCAAAGTACTGACTATAGTATGATTAACATTTTTTTTATATTTTCGTTTAACAGAATATCAGCCAGTACTTTAGAACCAAACAAGACTAAACAAACCATTTGTAACCATAATTTAGATCTATGAAACCTGAAAACTTGACCGAATTAAGTGACCAAGAACTTTTACAGAAAATAAAAGGAATGAAAAACAACAAAATAATTGATGCTGCAGCTGTTGGCTTTACTATTGGAATTGTAGTTTTCAGTGCAGTAAAAAATGGTTTTACTTTTTTTACTTTCTTCCCTTTGCTACTAACCTTTCTGATAATTCGAAATTCAAAAAACAATAAAATCTTAGAGCAAGAACTACAAAAAGAATTGGTTTCTCGAAACTTAAACTAAAAACAAAAAAAGGTACGACTCATAATGAACAGTACCTTTTTTTATTTCAGTACTACTCAAAACTATTTAGGTTTATAAAATCATTTACATAAAATTCTACCAGACATCAAATGAAGTCTCTGCAAATCATCAAATAACACCATTTCTTCATCTGGCAAAAGTTGTAAAACAATTTCAAGTAAAGTCATTACATTATTCCCTCGCTCTGCGAAGAGCCTGCTGCCTATAACCTTCCTCATTAATATTAACAACTGATTTGCAAATCATTCACAACAAGCAGATTAAAACTTCAATATCTTTACACATAACCTATAAAACATTTAACAATCAATTAAAAACCAAACAATTATGAAGTACTTTCTTTTACTTTCTTTTTTATTTATTTTCAATAAAAGTTTCGCACAAGAAGCCAAAATAAAAAAGGAAAAATGGCATTGGAACAATGAAACAAAACAAGACACCGCTATTGGTTATGCTCAAGTTTTAAAAATTGGCAATGTTCTTTACATTTCGGGTGCTGTAACAACCGAAATAACTCCACAAGGAATCACAACTGTTTATAACGATTTAAAGGCTTCACTAGCGAGTTATGGTGCCACATTTGAAAATGTTGTAAAAGAAAATTTATATACAACAGATATTGAGGCAGTGAAAAAATATAATTCTGCTAGAAAAAAATTCTACAATGGTGACTTTCCTGCCGCTACATGGGTACAAGTACAACGATTATACATGCAAAGCGCAAAATTAGAGGTTGAATTGATTGCACATCTACCGAAATAATTTCATTAAATTGAGGTTTGCAGTACGAAGTCACCTGACTTCGCACATTTTTAATAAGCTATTGACATAGGAAAAATTAAAACAACCCGGTGGTGTAATTACTTCGTCAATTCGCTTCGCAAGATGTGTTGAAATTATTACATCAAACGGGGGAACTTCGTACAACGAAAAACAAAACTCAAAAAGGTATAGTATCAAACTGTACCTTTTTCTATTTAGCAAATCTAGCTTCAGACTTCAAATGAAGTCTATGCAAATCATCTAATAACGGCATTTCTTCATCAGGCAAGAGTTGTAGGGCAATTTCAAGCAACGTCATTACATTAATATCTGCTACTGCTGCTACATTTGACAAATTTCTAGCGTCTTCATTAAGCAGAATAATACTTGCCTTAAGAAGATCTGAAACCATTAGATTTAATTCGTTATAACAAGATACTTTGAGCGTTACGCCAAACGAATCATTATCATTATTATCTGGTTTCAATTTTGAGAAATAGTTTACTCTATTCATTAATTCTAAAAGTTCTGTGGCTGATTCTTTATGTTGTACTTCCATGATTGAATTTGGGCTAATTATTAGATTTCTAGTTCTTTGTTCATCGAAACTAAATTACATGTAATAAATTACTTTTAAGTGATTGTATTCAATCGGTTGTATTCAACTGATTTTTATATCTATACTCTCTACAATGAACTATTGGATGAAATAAAAAGCTACAAGAAAATATTTTTGTATCTTTTTAACATTTATAAAGAGAAAAAAATCAATCTTTGTGAGAACGAATTACAAATCCTCATTATCAATCCAAAGTGATTTAATTAAAGATTTATAAACTTATTGCTATTAAAAAGAGATAAATACTAATGAAAATAAAACCATTCTATCTTTACAGTGTAGTCCTTATTATTTTCATTTCTGTGTGTTTGCTATGGGCGATAAGAAACAATACATTCGAAGAAAAAGCTACTGTCATTTCTTATCGCGATAAAGATGTTGAAAAAGAACTATCTTATAGTTTAGAAGAATATGTAAAAACAAAATCTATTATTTCATTAAAACTTATAGGAAATGAAAAATATGATGATAGTATTTTAAACCTTTTTCAATTACAAATAAGAAAAATAATGAACGCTGAAGACCCTAATAAAGGCATTCATTTAAAATTTGATAAAAAAACTCCGTATGAAGATGTGATTCGTTCCTTTCAAATTTGCAAAATAGAAGATTGTTCAACATACGCACCCGATGGATATGATCTTTGGGTTTTTCCATACTACAAAAAAACAAAACGAAAAACCAAACATTAAATAACACTTTACAAACCATACAAAAACCATTTCGATGAAGAAATTATTACTTTTATTTTTATTAGGATTTTCAATAAGCATGTATTCTCAGGAATCAGGAGAAAAACTTTTTAAAGCCATTTTTGAGCATAATTTAGATGTTGTAAAAACTATTGTCGAAAAAGACAAATCGCAAGCCAATTATATCCGAAAAATAAACGAATCTTTTTATATCCCTGTATTAATGCAAGCTGTAATGAATAATGAGTATGAAATCTCAAAATTCTTAATAGAAAATGGTGCTGATATTAATAAAACTGATGGTTTTAAAATGACTTGTTTAATGTGGGCAGCAGCAAACCAAAACATAGAGCTAACAAAATTATTATTAAATAAAGGTGCCGATAAAAATATCAAAGATCATAACGGAATGACAGCTTTAAAAGCCGCAGAAGAAACAAAGAATAACGAAATAATTCAACTTCTAAAATAGCTTCTTCCTTTCGCAAACAATCCCATTTAAAACCATAAAAGACTAACCAAATAAACCAACCAAAACCATGAAAAAAAACTGTTTTTACTATTATTTTTTGCCCTTAGCAATTCCATTCATTCCCAATCAGATGAGGTCGATCTTGCAATAAAAGACTTAATGCAAAAAAATAAAATTATGGGTTTACAATTGGCAGTAGTCAAAAACAATAAAATCGTTAAAATAAATCATTATGGTTTAGCGAGTATTCAAGATTCTATTCTTGTTGACAATAAAACAGTTTTTAGCATTAATTCAATGGCGAAAGCTTTTACAGGTGTTGCCATTATGCAATTGGTAGAAAGAGGTAAATTAAAACTAGAAGATCCTATTTCTAAATATCTGGACAGTCTGCCAAACTCTTGGAAAAACATTACGGTAAAACAAATAGCAACTCACACATCTGGAGTTCCTGATATTTGGGAATCACCAGAACATATGTTGTCTGAAGATAGTAAAACTTTATTCAAAAAGATAACAGAATTACCTGTAGTTTTTCAGCCCGGAGAAGACCGAAGATACAATCAAACAAATTACATTCTGCTTGGAATGATTATCGAAAAAATAAGCGGAAAATCGTATGAGCAATTCATTGCAGAAAATCAATTTGAAAAAGTAGGTATGAAAAATACCATCAAAGCTGGTTTAGGAGATTATTATAAAATAGTGAATCACTCTGCCAGACCTTATTCTTATTTTAGAAATGGTAGTTTAACCAATGTTTACGAAGTGATTCCTACAAATTTATATCCAGCTGCAAGTATATATTCTACCGCAACCGAAATAGCAAAATGGGTTATTGCTTTACAAAACAACACTTTACTTAAAGCCGAAACGCTAAAAACGCTTTGGACTCCTACTCTATTAAACAACGGGAAAAAACCAGGTCCAGCCGATTCTACCTACGGAACGGCAATTGGTTTTGATACTAATTTTAGAGATAAAAACCCAGTAATTACTGCTTTAGGCGGCGCTAGAAATGCTTTGTATATTTATCCAAAAGATGATATTTCAGTAGTTATTTTGACCAATTTACAAGGAGGACATCCTCAACGTTTTATAGAAGATATTGCAAATTTATATCTAACGGATAAAAAATAAAAAATTAGTCCCGAGCAGGATGCTCGCGCTCAATGTCATTAAGTTAAGAAAAAAAACTTTAATACTGTTCGGAATAAATCTCTCGCAAAGTCGCCAAGCCACCAAGTTTAGACCTAAAATCTTTGCGCTTTTGCGACTTTGCGAGAAAATAATTAATCATCATTGGCTAAAAAAAGCTTAACTTAATGACATTGTGCTCGCGCTAGCCTCAAAACAATGTAATAACACAAACAACCAAATTCAAAACCAACAAAACCAAACCAATGAAACTACTAATTACCACCTTACTTTTAATTTTCAACCTAACTTTATTCGCACAAACGACTCCGTTTGCTGGCGATTATAATCGTACACTTACAGAAGAAGGAAAACATGAAATTGAATATAAATTGACCTTAAATCAAGATGGGACATTCCTTTTTCACTCCTATTCTAAAATACAAGGAGGAAATCCTCCAGAAGTAAATAAATACGGAAAAGGAAAATGGAGCTCAAAAGACAATGTAATTACTTTTTCATCTAATAAAAAAGAAGATTTTAATGATAAATACACATTAGATTTTAATAATTCGAAGGCAAGATTTGTAACCAAAAACCCGAAAGATAAAACAGATCAAGTAATTAAAACAAAACTTACGTTTTTAGAGTCAGGAATTTTCTGGATCAAAAAACTTGATGTTTTTAAAGTGTAAAATACAATATAGTCTTTGTTCTTAAACAAATACACAACACAAAAAAGCTACAAGAAAATAATTCCTGTAGCTTTTTTTATAAACAGAAAAAATCAATCTTTGTAGAAACCGATTACAAATTCTTATTATTGAGTTTATAAGCCACATTATTAAAATACCACACTACTAACCATGACCACACCAAATACCGAAGTTTTAAAACCAAAACAACATTTTGAAATCCTTGATGGACTACGAGGAATAGCAGCATTAGCAATAGTAATTTTCCATTTTATGGAAATCGTTTATCCTCCCAACGAAAACTTCATCGCTCACGGATTTTTAGCAGTCGACTTTTTCTTTTGTCTCTCAGGTTTTGTTATTGCCTACGCCTATCATGACCGAATTGATAAAATGAAAATCACCGATTTTTTTAAATTACGACTAATCAGATTGCATCCTTTGGTCATTTTTGGTTCTGTCTTGGGTTTATTAGCTTTCCTTTTTGATCCTTTTTCCAATCACTCAGAAACCTACGAAACAGGAAAATTAATTTTGATATTCCTGTGTTCACTATTTATGATTCCATTTCCGGTAATGCCAGATCGTTATTTTAACTTATTTGGTTTAAATGCACCGGCTTGGTCGTTGTTCTGGGAATATGTTGCCAATATACTTTATGTACTCTTCCTTCATAAATTGAGCCGTCGCAACCTCTTTTTATTAACTCTTTTAGCCGCAGTAGGAATCTGTTTTGTCAGTCATCGTGCAGGAGGTTCCCTAATGGGTGGCTGGAGCGGAGAAAACTTTTGGGATGGCTGTGCACGTATTTCGTATTCCTTTTTAGCAGGTATGTTGATTTTCCGTTCTAATTGGATCATTAAATCAAACCTAGGTTTCATAGGTTTATCAGTATTACTACTTCTAGCCTTCTTTGTGCCTTTTTCTGAATGGAACTGGCTGACTGAACCCCTAATCGTATTATTCTATTTTCCTTTGTTAGTCGTTTTTGGAGCTGGAGCCACTTTAAAGCAAGAATTCAAACAATTGTGTATCTTCTCTGGAAAAATATCTTATCCGTTATATATGACTCATTATGCAGTGATGTTTGTATTTGCTAACTATTATACAACCTACAAACCAGATACAACTCAACTTGTTTTTATCATAACTACAGGTACAATTTTACTACTTGGTGTAGCTTATCTAACAATGGTTTTTTATGATATTCCAGTTCGAAAATATCTAACAGATAGAAGAAAGAAGGCTTAGTTAAAAATTAAACTCTTTTACAACCCCTATTTTTAAAATTTCAAGGAGCTATCCCGATAGCTATCGGGACCTGCTGTCCACTATATCTTTTCCTGGCTAAAGAAGCCAGAAAAAGGATGTCGTTTCCATCAGGGCTAGAGCTTTTGTTTCCATCAGAAGATTCAATTTTAAAATATTCCCAGACTAAGTACATTCAACTTCACTCAAGATAAACGCAGCCGAAATCCATTTTACAGAATCGACAATAATTGAAAAGCAACTTTGTAAAGATTGGTTCATTAGCTCACTATAACTCATATCTTCGACTCCGAAAGACAAGATTGAGTTTATTTTTTTCTGCCATAGATTAAACGCAGATTCCGTAGATTGAAACAGACTCTACGGATTTTATTACATTCTCTGCGCCTATCTGCTTGAATCACTTAAAATCTGCGTGAAACATAAAACCTTTATCTCTTTTTCAACTCTGCAACTTTGTACCTCTGCAACTCAGCAACTTCACATCTTTGTGCCTTTGTTCCTAAGAACCTTTGCTCCTTTCTTATAAAAAATCCTTAATTTCGCGATTCAAATTAGAAGGAGAAAAATGAAGGTCTGTATTGCTGAGAAACCAAGTGTAGCACGAGAAATCGCATCCGTTTTAGGAGCCAATACCAAACACGATGGGTATTATGAAGGCAACGGCTATGCTGTAACCTACACCTTCGGCCATTTATGTACCTTAAAAGAACCTAACGACTACAAACCGCATTGGAAAAGTTGGGATTTGAACAACCTACCGATGCTTCCTGAAAAATTTGAAACCAAAGTAGTCCAGAATTCAGGTATTCAGAAGCAATTTAAAATCATAAAGACGTTATTTGACAAAGCCGAACTGGTTATAAACTGCGGGGATGCTGGACAAGAAGGAGAACTTATTCAGCGTTGGGTTATGAACGAAGCCAATTATAAAGGCGAAGTACAGCGTTTATGGATTTCATCATTAACTACCGAAGCTATAAAAGAAGGTTTTGAAAATCTAAAACCTTCTGCTAACTACGATAATTTATACTATGCAGGGTTTTCCAGAGCCATCGGCGACTGGTTATTGGGTATGAATGCTACCCGCTTGTACACTGTTAAGCACGGTGGCTACAAACAAGTATTATCTATTGGAAGGGTACAAACCCCAACATTAGCTATGGTAGTTGACCGTTTTAAAGAAATTGAAAATTTTAAACCTCAACCCTACTGGGAGTTACAAACCTTATACAGAGAAACACTTTTTAGCTATGAAGAAGGGCGCTTCCTGAAGAAAGAAGACGGAGAACTTTTGGCCAATAAAGTAAAAGAAAGTGATTTTGAAATTGTCTCTATCGATAAAAAGAATGGTAATGAATATGCTCCTAAACTGTTTGATTTAACAGGCTTACAGGTATATTGCAATACAAAATTTGGATTTTCGGCAGATGAAACCCTTAAAATTGTTCAAACATTATACGAACAAAAAGTAGTCACCTACCCTAGAGTTGATACCACATTTTTACCAAATGACATTTACCCTAAAGTACCTGGCATTTTGCAAAATTTAACTAATTATGCAACATTAACCCAACCACTTTTAGAAAAAAAGATTAAAAAATCACCAAAGGTTTTTAATGATAAAAAAGTAACAGATCACCACGCGATTATTCCAACAGGGATACAATCTAATTTGCAATACAATCAGCAACAAGTGTATGATATTATTACAAAGCGATTTATTGCTGTGTTTTACGATGATTGTTTAGTTGCGAATACTACCGTTATCGGAAAAGCGGCCGATGTAAGTTTTAAAACTACTGGTAAAGTAATCTTAAAAAAAGGATTCCGTGTTGTTTTTGAAGATCCGAATGCTAAAGAAAAAGAAGCTGATCTATTGCCGAATTTTGTTGTGGGAGAAAAAGGCCCGCACGAACCTTCGTTTTTAGAAAAAGAAACCAAACCGCCCAATCAGTTTACAGAGGCAACTTTACTGCGTGCTATGGAGACTGCAGGTAAACAGGTAGACGATGAGGATTTACGCGAACTGATGAAAGAAAACGGTATCGGACGTCCATCTACACGAGCCAACATTATTGAAACACTTTTTAAGCGTCAATATATTGTTCGAAATAAGAAACAGGTTCTACCTACTCCAACTGGTATTCAGCTTATTGAGACTATTCAGAATGAATTAATAAAGTCGGCAGAACTTACTGGTTCTTGGGAAAAGCAGTTAAAAGACATTGAGAAAGGTGCTTATACCGCTGGTGCTTTTATTATTAACATGAAACGCATGGTTGAAGCTTTGGTATATGAAGTACGAAGCGAAACCAGACATGCTAATATTTCGCATGCAGGAAGCGTGCAAAAAGAAGTTGCCAAAGTTGAGAAAAAGAAAGCCGCAGGAATTTTAGCAGAAACCTGTCCGAAATGTCAAAAAGCAACCCTTATAAAAGGAAAATCAGCTTATGGTTGTGGCAATTATAAAGCAGGTTGTGATTTTGTATTGCCTTATACTTTTGCAGACAAAAAAATATCAGAAAACCAATATTTAAGATTAGTTCAGAAAGGATCAACTGTAAACATAAAAGGCTTTAAAACCGATGCTGGTACAGTAGAAGGTTTGATTCGTTTTGAAGAAAACTACAAACTCAAACTAGAACCTAAAAAAGCAACGCCTAAAGCAACTTCAACAGCAACACCAGACTCTTTAGCGTGTCCTAAATGCAAAAAAGGAACGATTATGAAAGGAAAAACGGCTTATGGTTGTGGCAATTATAAATTAGGCTGCGACTTTAAAGTAGATTTTGATACCGTTAGAGAGAAACTAAAAGATCAAAAACCTACCAAAGAACTCGTTTATGCTATCCTTTGTAGTTCGCACTAGATATGAAGAAGTTAAATCTATGCGTGTAAAATGGCCGAGACAAGATGTAAAGAGGCAGATGTAAAATAAGAGATTAGATGTTTACCATTTATATTTCACATTTTCACATTTTCACATTTTCACATTTTCACATTTTCACATTTTCACATTTTCACATTTTCTCATTTTCTCATTTTCTCATTTTCTCATTTTCTCATTTTCTCATTTTCTCATTTCACTATTCTTTTTTTTATAATTTAGCATTTCAAAATAACCACCTAATATTCAAATTAATGTTTCAAAAAATTACCCTCATAATTCTTTTATTAGCTATTGTTTCTTGCAAAAAAGCTGAGTCTCCTGAGAAAGACAAAATAAAAGCTGCTGACTGGCTTATTGGAAAATGGGAGAATGTTACTCCACAAGGCACTTTAACTGAAACATGGAGTAAAGTAAATGATAGTACTTTTCAAGGAAGTTCTTATTTCATTAAAGGAAAAGACACGATTCATTTTGAAACAATCAAACTACAGCAAAAAGGAGAAATCTTAACTTATAACGCTACTGTAAAAGGGCAAAATAACGATGAACCAGTTGCTTTTGAGTTGACTGCCTCTACTGAAAAAGGATTGGTTTTCGAAAATCCAAAACACGATTATCCTCAAAAAATCAGCTATACAAAAGATGCTAATAATACTTTGACAGCAGAAATTTCAGGGAAACTTCAAGGAAAATTATCTTCGGAGAAGTTTGTTATGGTTAAGAAATAGTTCTTTTAAAGTTATAAAAACTGAAATACGACATTAATAAATACATTTTGAATGTTTCCAACTGATTCAGACTTCTCGTTTTTATATTTGTGCTACATTGTTGTATTTTTTTATTTTTGTTTAGGTTTCATCTTGACCAAAAAGAAAAGCTTCAAACTAAACTTAATCGTATTTTCAGCCTATACCCTTTTCATGCTTTATATTTTTTCAGATGAAAATAATTTTAAATATGGAGGTTCTTTATCGGTCTTATTTTATGGTTTAGCATTTCTAACACTACACTTAATTATATACGGAATCATCGAACTGGTTAAAGCGATAAAAAATGATTATTCTAAAAATAAATCCAAATAGCTAAGAAATAAATCTTTTATGAAACAAAAAGCAAATTATGAAACTGAAGCTATAAAACTCTCTAAAGCAATTGATATTGCAATTAAAGCATTTAAAAAATTTCCTCCATACATGTGGACAGAAGAGAATCTATCTGATGTAGAAAAATGCCATATTGAATGGAAAAATAGTGCTCTAAACCCAAGCCCTGAATATAAAAAAATTTCTTCTTTAAAATATAAAATTGAAAGTGTATTTACAATTTTCAATGAAGGCTCAGGGGAATTTGTTGAATATTTTTGGAAAGAAATAAAAAATCAGAATCTGGATTATGTTCGTGAAGATAAATTGAATAAAATTCTAAAACGAGGAAAAATAAAAAGTAGAATAGAATATGATTATATAACGGATATCATTATTGTAGCCGAACAAGAAGACAGAATTACAAAAGAAGAACCCAAGCTCTTAAACGAAATGATAGGTGTATTTGAGATAAAACAATAATCACGAGCGAGACGCTCGCGATAGCATAAAAACAAAAAATGCTAAAAACTTAACCCCTTAGAACCTTTGTCACTCTGCACCTTTGTCACTCTGCACCTTTGTCACTCTGCACCTTAAAACCTCCTCCTCTACTCCAATTTTATTCACCATTAAAATCATCATTCCGCCTAAAAAAGCCATGATTAAAAAATCCCATTTCATGCTTAGAAATTCGGAGATAAAACCAACCATTGGTGGTACAATTAAAAACCCAAGATAGCCAATAGTCGAAATAGAAGTTAAAGCTGAACCACAATATATTTTTTGTTATAAGTATAAAAAGGAATTTCTTAAATTTTTATTAATAATTAGTCTAAATAAATATTGTGAAAACAAATATTAAATTATAATTTTGTTAACGATTTCAAGATTAATGAGATCACTATAATTATTTATCAAAGAAACTTAAATACTTTCATTATGAAATTAACACCCCTAAAAACTCTAGTAGTTTTATTAACTGTATTACTAAGCCCTCAATTATTTGCTCATGCGCTATGGATAGAAACCAAAGCAACAGGTACAAAAGGAAAACCACAAGAAATTTCTATATACTTTGGGGAATTTTCAGATAACGATATTACTCCTGCTGCTAAATGGTTTTCTGATTTAAAAGATTTTTCATTGACTTTGATAAGTCCATCTAAAAAAGAAATTAAATTAACCCCAACTGCTTTAGACAAAAAATACCAAGCATTCTTTACTCCTGATGAAGATGGCGTATATACTGTAGTAATGCAACACACGGTAAAGGATGTATATGGTACAATGAAATTAGACTATAATTCAAGCGCGACAGTAGTTGTTGGTAACAAAACAGCAGGTAATACTGCTGAAGCAAACAAAAATACAATTCGATTGTTTTCTGAAAATGCTAATGTAGCAAAGAAAAACACAAAAATAACTGGTATTGCTTCGTATGATGGAGTTGCTGCCAAAAAACAAAAAATTAAAGTAATCGCACCTAATGGCTGGGAAAAAGAATTATATACTGATGAGAAAGGACAATTTGAATTTACACCAATTTGGTCTGGACAATATATGGTAGAGTTTGCTCACACTGAGAAAAGTGGTGGTGAGCATAATGGAAAAAAATATGATGAGATCTGGAAAATGGCTACTTATTCTATAGAGGTTAAATAAATAGCATTGTTAATAACAAATAAAAAAGAAGGAAACTTAAGTTAATACTAACGAAGGTTTCCTTCTTTTTTTGGGCTATCAAACAAATTATAAAAATTTGTTAAAAACTAATTGTAATTAATCTAAATAAGTTTTGAAAATAAAAACTTAGATATTACTTTTGCATCGTTATTTTTTTTTATTCCAAATAAACAAACATGAAATATATATTATTGCCTACACTAGGTTTATTATTCGGTCTGTCAGGTTTTGCACAAGGAAGAGCAAACACAACTGATAACCGCGATACTGCAACAGCAATTACTGATACAGTAAAAAACAAAAAAGGCGAAGTACTTAATGAAGTTATTATTACTACTAATAGAGAGCCTAAACCAGTTACAGCAGTTCGTTCTGGCTTAAAACCAATGGACAATCCTCAAAACATACAAATAATAGGCAGCGAAATAATCGAGCAGCAACAAGCGATACGATTGAGTGACGTTATAAAAAACGCAAATGGTATTTATGTAGGATCTGCACGTGGTGGTGCTCAAGAATCTTTCTTCTCGAGAGGTTACGACATGTCTACTAACAATATGTTTAAAAATGGTTTTCGTTATAATACTGGTTCTATTCCTGATGTATCTGGTTTAGAAAAAGTTGAATTTCTTAAAGGTGGTTCTGCTTTATTATTCGGTAATGTAGCTCCAGGTGGAATATTAAATCTGGTAACCAAAACTCCTTCTTTTAAAAGTGGTGGTGAAATATCAATGCAAATGGGAAGCTATTCGTTCTATAAACCTTCATTTGATTTTTACGGGCCTCTTAGTAAATCTATCGCTTTTAGAATTAATGGATCTTACGAAAACTCAGAAAGCTTCAGAGATGTTGTGAAAAATGAGCGTTTATATGTAAATCCTTCCTTACTTTTTGTTCTAAACTCTAAAACGCAAATTACAGTTCAGGGAGATTATTTAACAGCAGATTGGACTCCAGATTTTGGAACAGGAATTATAGGTAAACAAATTCTTGATTTACCCCGTAATTCATTTTACGGATCTCTTTGGTCAAATGGTAATACTAAATCTGCCAGTGCATCAGCATTATTAAATCATGATTTCAATAAAAATTGGAAACTTAATTTCAATGCTTCTTTTCAAACTTATGACAGAACTCAAAAGTCAACAGCTCAGTTATCTAATTTAGATGATATTAAAGTATATCCAACTCCTGGTTACTGGAATAGAGGATTAACACAAGGTAAAAACTTAGAACAAATACTTGGAGACCAATTAAGCATACAAGGAAATTTTAATACTGGATCTGTAAAACACCAAATATTTGCAGGTGCTGATTGGGAAAATTCATTTGCAACTGCTTATACTTATGCTTTCAGTGAAAAAGCTATTATGGTAAATGGCAAAATTGATCCAAGCATTTATGACAGAATCAACCTTTTTGACTTCGATCCTTCGACACAAAGAAACGATATCCCTAATGCAAGAGCTACTCAAATCTTAAAAACAGATACCAATCGTTTTGGAGTTTATTTTCAAGACTTGATTTCTATTACAGATAAAATAAAAGTATTAGCTGGTATTCGTTGGTCTTGGCAAGAAGCAGAGGTTACAACTTATAAAGAAAAATTTGCAGGAGGAGTTCAAACCGTAGCTCCTGAAAATGCTGTAGCAGCTGTAGGTGATAAAAAATTAGATAATGCTTTTTCTCCAAAAGTGGGATTAATATTCCAACCTACAAAAGAAATCTCTTTATTTGGTAGCTACTCTAGCTCTTTTACACCAAATACAGGAATAACTGTTGATTCACAACCCTTAAAGGCATCAATTATTGACCAATACGAAGTAGGAATTAAAACAGAATTCCTTAAAGGTCTATTAAGTACTAATGTTACTGTATATCAGATTACAAATAACAATTTAGTTCAAACAGCTGAATTTAAAGCTGATGGAACACTAAATTCAGATGCCACCTTTAAAGCTTTAAGTGGAGAAACAAAAAGTAAAGGTATAGAAATTGACATTACAGCAAAACCAGTTGAAGGATTAAACATTATTGCAGGATATAGCTATAATGATATGCGTTATACTAAAACATCTGGAAAAGCAGGAAGTTTTATTGAAGGAGATCGTTTAGCAAGAACACCTGCAAATACAGCTAATTTAAGCTTCTTTTATAAATTACCTACTGGAGTATTAAAAGGAATAACTTTTGGTGCTGTCGGAAACTATATTGGTAAAAGAACTGGTGGATGGAACAGTCAATATGACTCAACTAAACCAAACGGAATTAACGACAGAGAAATCCCATTAGAAGGATATACTACAATTGATGTTTCAGCTGGTTATGAATGGAATAAATTCTCTATCTTATGTAAATTATCAAACATTACAAACGAATTAAATTATACTGTTCACGAGAATTATAGTGTGAATCCTATTGCACCTCGTCAGGTAATGACAAGCTTAAGATATAAATTCTAAGATACAATTTCCGTTTCCTAAAACAAAAAACCTCGTTTATTATTAAACGAGGTTTTTTGTTTTAAAAAAGACACTCTAATTTACACTACTTTTGTGGACTTAATAATTCAAAAAAATAAAATCTAAATATGTCAGATTCCAAAAAGAACCAATTAAAGAAAAGTCTGGGACTGAGCTTTAATATTGCGGTATTAATTGGAGGAACAATAGGAGTTGGAATCTTACGAACACCTGGTACTATCGCTGGGATGTTAGATAATTATTGGCTTATTATTGCTTCTTGGCTTTTTGGTGGTCTTTTTATCTTAATAGGTGCCAATTCATATGCTGAACTAGCAACTATGCTTCCTAAAGCTGGAGGATCTTATAATTATATCAAAAGAGCTTTTGGTAATTATGCAGGCTTTTTATCGGGTTGGTTTGATTATATCACCAATGTAATTCCGCCCGCATTTTACTGTATCGTTATTAGCGAATACCTTATTATCCTATTTCCTGGTCTAGGAAACTATTCAACAGAAATTGCCATATTATTATTAATTGTATTTGTATTGCTACATTTAAGTGGTGTAAAAAACGGCAGTGCTATCCAACAGATTACCAGTTTTATTAAAGTTATTTGTTTTGTAGCCTTGGTAATCGCTTGTTTTATGTACTCTGGAGTAAAATTACCTCCAATTCAAAAAGAGGGTTCTTTTTTTGAGATTGGACTTCTATTTGGATTTTTCAAATCACTTCAGCTTATCATCGGTACCTATAATGGCTGGAATGGTGTTTGCTTTTTTGCAGAAGAAAATGACAATCCAAGTAAAAACATCCCACGTTCTTTATATAGTGGCGCACTACTTGTAATTGCTATTTATGTTTTATTAAATATTGCATTCTTTCATGTTTTACCAATCGAAACTTTGGCTAAGTCTAATCTGGCAGCTGCCGATGTAGCAAACATTATCTTCGGGAAGAATGGTGCTATTATAGTCACTGTAATCGCAATTTTTTCTTTAATTAGTATCTTGAACGCCTTTATGATGATTCCGCCAAGGATTCTATACGGATTAAGTCGTGATGGCTTTTTTATTGAAAAAGGAACAACTGTAAACAAAGGTGGAACCCCAATCGTTGCTCTTTTAGTCTCTTCATTATTTAGCTTGTTTTTAATTTTCATCGGTTCCTTTGAAGTATTATTTTCCTTTGCCGCCTTTACCTCTATTATTGTTTGGGGATTGGCTTATTTTTCGCTTATAAAACTGCGAATCACAGAACCTGACTTACCAAGACCTTATCGCTCATTTTGGTATCCTTGGACAACCATATTAGCAATTCTTGTTTCATTAGCATTACTAATCGGATTCATATATAGTGACCCAGAAAGCTTTACAATCATAGTTGGTATCACAGTGGCTTCTTATCCTTTGTTTCTGTTTTTAACTCGGAAGAAGTAAGTAAAAGTAAAATGCGAGAAACGCTACTATCTGAAAATAAAAAACCCGACAAATTTTAAAAATTTGTCGGGTTTTTATATTTAAAAAAATCTAGCTACTTATTTCAAACCAGCTAAACTTTGCTCTATTGTAGCAATTTTTGCTAAAGCATCAGCTTCTTTTTGTTTTTCGTTAGCCAAAACTTTCTCTGGCGCTCCTGCAACAAATTTTTCATTTGCTAATTTAGATTGAACTGATTTCAAGAAACCTTGCGTGTAAACCAACTCTGCATTTAATTTTGCAATTTCAGCTTCAACATCAATATTCCCCCCAGTTATTGGGATAAAATATTCATTAGACTTTACTCGAAATGACAAAGCTCCGTCTACTTTATCCGAAACGTATTCGAAAGCAGCTATATTTCCTAGTTTAGTTATTACAGAGTCAAAATAAGTAGAAAATTTCTCGCTGTTAATCGCTTTTAATTCAATACTATCTTTCATTGCAATATTCTTTTCTTTACGAATCGTTCTGATACCAGAAATCACTTCAACCGAATTTTCAAAATCAGTAATTAATTTTGTATCAAATGGTTTTAATTCTGGCCAAGTCGAAACAATTAAAGCTTCTTCAGGAGTTCTTTCAGCAAGTATATGCCATATTTCTTCTGTTAGGAAAGGCATAAACGGATGAAGCAATTTCAAGTTATTTTCTAAAATTTCGATTGCTTTATCAAATGTCTTTTTATCAATTGGCTGTTGGTAAGCTGGTTTAATCATTTCAAGGAATAAAGAACAGAAATCGTCCCATACCAATTTATAAATTGCCATTAATGAATCAGAAATTCTGTATTTTTCAAAATTATCCTCAATATCAACTAATGCTTGCTGAAACTTTGCCTCAAACCATTCGATTGCTACTTTTGATGATTCTGGTTGTGGAATTGTTTCTGAAACTTCCCATCCTTTGATCAATTTAAGAGCATTCCAAATCTTATTTGAAAACGCTTTTCCTTGATTACACAACTCTTCATCAAACATGATGTCATTTCCTGCAGAAGCGCTTAAAAGCAATCCTACACGTACTCCATCTGCACCAAATGTATCTATTAAATCTAAAGGATCAGGTGAATTACCTAATGACTTAGACATCTTACGACGTTGTTTATCTCGTACTAATCCTGTTAGATATACATTTGTAAATGGTTTTTCACCTGCATATTCGTAACCTGCAATAATCATTCTGGCAACCCAGAAAAATAAAATGTCCGGACCTGTTACTAAGTCGTTTGTTGGATAGTAATATTTAAAGTCCTCGCTTTCTGGATCCATAATTCCTCCAAAAACCGACATTGGCCAAAGCCAAGAAGAAAACCAAGTGTCCAAAGCATCAACATCTTGTCTAAGATCTTTTGTTTCAAGTTTCGGATTTGAAGTTTTTTCCTGTGCTAATTTTAATGCATCTTCAATGTTTTCAGCAACAACAAAATCTTCTTTACCGTCTCCGTAAAAATAAGCTGGAATTTGTTGTCCCCACCATAACTGACGAGAGATATTCCAATCACGAATATTATTTAACCAATGTGCATAAGTATTTTCAAAACGTTTTGGGTGTAATTTAATATCTCCATCAACTAAAACAGATTTAATTGCTGGTTTTACTAATTCTTCCATTTTCAAGAACCATTGATCCGATAATCTTGGTTCGATAACTGCTTTGGTTCTCTCTGAAGTTCCTACTTTATTAAGGTGAATCTCTGTCTTAGCCAAAGCTCCAATTTCTTCTAGTTCTTTTGCAATTTCGGTACGAACCACGAAACGATCTTTTCCTTGGTAATGTAATCCAAAACTATTAAGTGTAGCGTCTTCATTAAAAATATCTACAATTTCCAGATTATGCTTCTCTCCTAGCGTCTTATCGTTCATGTCGTGTGCAGGAGTCACTTTAAGACATCCTGTTCCGAACTCTACATCTACATATTCATCTTCGATAATAGGGATTACTCTTCCACAAATAGGTACAATTGCTTTTTTACCTTTTAAATGTGTAAAACGTTCATCATTTGGATTGATACAAATAGCAGTATCTCCAAAAATAGTTTCTGGTCGCGTTGTAGCAATTGTTAAAAACTCTTCTGTTCCTTCAATTTTATATTTTAAGAAAAATAATTTTCCTTGTTGTTCTTCATAAATAACTTCTTCGTCAGACAAAGTCGTTTTTGCTTCAGGATCCCAGTTTACCATTCGGTATCCTCTATAAATCAATCCTTTGTTATACAAATCAACAAACGAACGAATTACCGAAGCCGACATATCTGGATCCATTGTAAATTTAGTACGTTCCCAATCGCAAGAAGCTCCTAATTTTTTTAACTGATCCAAGATTACACCACCATACTTATCTGTCCACTCCCAAGCATGTGCTAAAAACTCTTCACGCGTTAAATCATTTTTATTAATTCCTTCTGCTTTTAATTTAGCAACAACTTTAGCTTCTGTAGCAATCGATGCATGATCTGTTCCCGGAACCCAACAAGCATTAAATCCTTTAAGACGCGCTCTTCTTATCAATACATCTTGAATTGTATTGTTTAGCATATGTCCCATATGCAAGACTCCAGTAACATTAGGAGGGGGAATTACAATTGTATAAGGCGTTCTATGATCTGGCTCCGAATGAAAATAATTATTTTTCATCCAGTAGTCATACCATTTGTTTTCGATTGTTTTAGCGTCAAATTGTGCTGGAATTGTCATTTTATCTTGGATATATTTAATCGTTAATTTGTTTAATCATCTATTTATCTTCCCTTTTTTTAATTGCCTTTTTATCAATTAAATAAGCGTTTAAAAGGGTAAACAAATGAACATTTACACTTTGGTTTGATTTTTGTATTCATTATAGATGACAAAAGTAAATAATTAAGTACACTATAAAAAGCGAATTAATAATTTGTGTATTAATTAAAAGAAAGTATATTTACTTAATAACTTAAAACAATATCAAATGAAGAAAGTAGCCTCATTTATAGCAATCTTAATGGTTACAACCATTGGTCTTGCTCAAAACGGCCCAAAAATTGATTTTGCTGCCAAGGATAATACTATTGATTATGGTACAGTAAGTAAAGGTGACAACGGAGCTAAGGCTTTTGAATTTACTAACTCTGGAGATTCCCCCCTCATGATCACATCAGTACAATCTACAGCAGGTATTAGTATTGTATCTAAACCAAGTGCTGCAATTATGCCTGGAAAATCAGGAAAAATTGAAGTGAAATTTAATATGCCTCCAGGGCCAATAAGAAAAACAATTACCGTTGAAACTAATGCCGTAAATTACCCAGAGGGTCGTGTCGCTTTAAAAATTAAAGGAGTAGTATCTAATTAGTATTCAAATTAAATTCCCATAAACACAAATGGCTTCCTAAATTCTAGGAAGCCATTTTTTATTGATTTGCTTTTGCTTGTTTATTTATCAACACAGTCTGTAGTTTCAAACTTATATTTTACACGATCAAAATCGATAGGCTTACCTTTAGCAAAATAAGTTCTACCTAAATATGTTTCCATAGTTCCATTACCTAAAATGAGTTGTTTATCTCGTTTTAAAAATGCCATAGGATTTTTAAACTTTACATCTTTCTTTGTTCCTTCAATAAAAGTATAATCTACAAATAAAGTATCTCCTTTAAACTCTCCAATGACTTCTCCATTCTTTTGTGGCGTACCATACATTTTCATGACTAGATCCCCACTTATTTTTCCATCTTTTAGAGTATTCAATTTTAAATCTATAGTATCTTTTTCATAAAGAGCTTTATAACATTGAACACTTACAATACTTTCAGCTTCTGATTTAGCAGCTTCCTTCTGAGTTTCATTTTTTTTGCAGCTCTGAAGCACAACACAAGACACAAGCAAAAAAGGCAGGACTAGATTCTTCATAATTAAATATTTTAAGTTCATATATCTTATAAAATTAAATAAAAAAGTGACCAAAAGAAAGGCTTCTAAACAAAATATTGATTTATTTAGAAGCCTTTTTATTTTAAAACAACAGAACGATTTATAAATTCTTAATTACAAATTCACTACGTCTATTTAATTCGTGTTGCTCTTCGTTACAAGCATCGTCTGTTTTACATTTTACAATTGGCACAGACTCTCCGTATCCTTTTGCGATAATTCTCTTTTTATCAATTCCGGAATCTATCAAATACTCTTTGGTAGATTGTGCTCTTTTTTGAGACAGATTGGCATTGTATTTATAATTACCTCTAGAATCGGTGTGTGAACCAATCTCTACTACCATATCTGGATATTTCTTCATTAATTCATAAACCCTGTTTAAAATAACCTTAGATTCTTTTCTTATATACCACAAATCGTAATCAAAATAAATAGGATCCGTCTTTATAATTAATCGGTCTTTGTCTCTTACTACATCTTTTTCTTGGGCAATAATCTTTTCTATCTTTTCTTTTTGGTCTGCAACAGCCTTTACTGCTTTTTCTTTTTTCTTAATTTCGATCTGAGCAATTTCATCCGCTTTAGCTTTAGCTTCATTCGCTTTTAAAACAACCAACTCCAATGCTTCTTTTTGTTTTTTCTCTTCAGCTAATTTTTTCTCTTCTTGTTTTATAACCTCAAGAGATTTAAGCGCCATCGAAGCGTCATTACTTTTTCCTCTAGTTTTATCAAGAACTAAGGTTCTGGAATTATCGGTATAATTTTCTTTAGATGCCGAAATCGTATAGGATAATTCACAAGCTACTTTAAAATTAAATTTACCATCAGCTGAAGTTACAATCGTACGCAACTCCTTGCTTTCTTCCTGTTGAAGAATAACCACAGCATTTTCTAATGGTAGTTTTGTATCAATATCTGTAATTACTCCCGTAATGAGCTGCTTACAATCTTCAATTAGTAATGGCTTGATTTCGTTTAATTGATAGATATCGTCACTTCCTTTTCCTCCTGCTCTATTCGATGCAAAATACCCTTCTTTGGTATCTGAATCTATAGTAAACGAGAAATCATCCAAATTTGAATTTAATGGCAGACCGACATTGAGAGGTTTTGTATAGGTTCTATCTTTAATTTCTGAAACAAATACATCAAGCGAACCGTAACCCAAATGCCCATCTGATGAGAAATAGAGTTTATTATCTTTTGAAACAAACGGAAACTGCTCTCTCTTATCTGTATTAATAAGTGCTCCTAAGTTCTGAGGATTCCCATATGCCCCTTCATTTATTGCTACCGAAAAGATATCAAATGAGCCTAATGTCCCTGGCATATCGGAAGCAAAATACAATGTTTTTTCATCAGAACTCAACGCTGGATGTTCTACTGAATAGTTGCCACTATTAAACGGTAATGATATCACATTTTTCCATTTCCCTTTTATGAGTTCCGCTCTAAAAATTTGAAGATTCGAGATTTTATCATCATTTTTTCCTCTCCTTCCGTTTTTATAATTATTTCTTGTAAAATAAATGGTTTTACCATCTTTTGTAAAAACAGCATTAGATTCGTGCATTCCTGTTTTTAATTCTTTTGCGAAATAATAAGCAATCGAATCTCCTGCTTTTATCTTATTTATTGGCGCCGAAACTAAATTAAGATAGGTTTCATTATCCCATTTATACATTTTATCAAACAATCCTGGCTTCTTTTTTACTGCTGCAAAAACCAAACTATCTCCATATTTTACTGCTCCAAACTCAGAATTTTTGGTATTTATGGCTAGATTTTTAATCCTATACCTGTCTCCGATTGCCGAAACATTCTCGAGTTCTTTTGTAGCGTTTTCAAAATCTAAATAATCTTGACTGTTTTTAGAATAGTATTGTTTTAAAACGTCATTTGCCTCCTGGTAACTATTAGTTGCTTTAAGTGCATGAGCATATTTAAAATAGTAGTTTCTATCTAAATCTTTGTCATAATTTTTAATCAGAAGTCTATAATATTGTTGTGCTTTCTTTAAATCATTGGTATAATAATAGGAGTCGGCTAAATTTTTTATGGCTTCTGCCGAAGGCTTCTCTGAAACAATTTTTCATATAATGGAATGGCTTCACTGTAATATGTTTTATCAAAAAATCGCTTTGCCCGAACAAGATTCTGGTCTTGAGCGCAAACAAACTGTATTGAAAATACGAATATAATAACTAGTAATTTTTTCATATTTTTCATTTTAAAAGAATCTTGGTGATTTATCATATCCTTTTCCTAATAAATCTAAATCAAAAAGAAGCATAATCTCATGTGTTCCAGAATTAAATTGACCAAAATTGGTTGTGGTATAATCATATGCATAACCTACTCGAATTGCTTTGGTTACGTTTACATTCATTAAAACACTAACTGCATCATTTACTCTGTAAGCAGCTCCCAGTTCAAATCTTTCATTATACAAAACATTGGCAGTTATATCTACAGAAGCGGGTGCTCCAACAACGAATCTAGACATAAAAGCGGGTTTCAGTTTAAAGATATCACTAAGCTGAAAAACATATCCTGCAGTTAAAAAAGTATGAATATCTTCGGAACCATATGCGTTTATACCCGATTTTTCTTCAATATGTTTAGACTTCAATAAATTTGGTGCCGATAATCCAACATAAAATTTATCTGTAAAATAATAAGCCCCTATACCAATATTAGGCTTGGTAACATTGATGTTTTCGGCGAAAGCCAAATCGGTAGTTACATCTCCACTCTGAAATTGGAATCCATTAAAATTTGTTTGCAAAGAAGTAAGTCCTGCTTTTAATCCTAGTGAAAGCTTGTTATTTCCTCCTAGTTCAAGTATGTATGCAAAATCGGCATAAAAATTATTCTCTTTTTTAGCACCATCCCCTATATCATCAGAAATCAATGAGACTCCCGCTTCTATTTTATTACTCAAGGAAGTATGTCCAAAAAAATTAAATGTTTTAGGTGCACCAACTGCTCCAACCCATTGTATTCTGTATAAAGTTCCTAAATTTAACATTGATGGAGTTCCTGTTGCATACGCTGGATTTACCATACTCATATTATACATATAATGTGTGTATTCTGGATCTTGCTGAGCAGATGTGTCAATGATGTAGAAAAGAAAACTTATAATTAGTATTATTTTTTTCATTTGAAAATTAAATTAAATAGGAATTATCGATTTAAATAAAGACGACCTTGTAAAGGCGGCCTATTATCTTTATTAAAATGGACAACATAAAAATAAACACCATTTGGAGCTACTCCATCAATTATTTTGGAATCAGAATTTTTACCATCCCAATCTGGTTTATTTTTATTGCCTTTAAACATTAAGTTCCCATATCTATTATAAATTTCGAGTGTATAATCGGGATATAAAAAGTCTATATCGGGAATTGCATAAGTGTCGTTTGTACCATCTCCATTTGGAGAAAATCCGTCGGGGATAAAGAAATCTGCATATTCTGTAGTAGAACAATTTGTAAGCGAAACTTTTGCAATCAAAACATCATTCGAAAAACAATTGGTAGTAGTTGAAAAATCAAACCCATAATATATTGTATTGTCCTGAAGCAAAGTTGCATTAGTTAACTGGTTTCCGTTATCTTGAGCATCATACCAAACTATCGAAGCAGAAGCATTGGTATTATTAGACAAATCAGCAATTGTAGGATTATTTATTCCGCAAAATTCTTGGCCTTTTGGTTTTAATACTGGCGCTGCTATATCATTTATAGTAACAACACTCCTATTTGCTGGCGATACACATCCGCCTGAAAGCGCTGTTTCTTTAACATAATAATTTCCTGAAACCAATACCGTTGTAGCAGACAAAGGTGTAATAGCAGTGACAGAATCATACCATTTATATTGTGTTCCGTTAGGTACTAAATTAGCAACTGTAGCTCCATCTGATTTACAAAATATTTGAAGACTCGTTGCTGGCGCAATCGGAATGGTATTTATCAAGAAATCATCAAATAAACCTGTAGGTACAATATCACAAGTTGTTTCATTATTTGTAACTTTTGTAATTGTAACTCTGGTCGCCCCTGTATTAGCAAGTAGATTTTGAGGAATAACAAAACTCGCTTTCCCACTTGATACAGCTAAGGTTATTATTTGTGTTGGGGCCAAATTACTTCCGGAAATAGTGTACAGAATTGTAATGTTTTTTAACGTTCCAAGTCCAGAAATTGAAACTGGTACTGGTTCATTTAAGCAATAATCTTTTATTTCTATCTTAATATCAATTGAATTAGGCAAAGGATTAACTACCATATTTCCTGATACATTTGCAGTATTTGTACAACCTACAAGAG
This sequence comes from Flavobacterium sp. 140616W15, assembly GCF_003668995.1. Lineage (NCBI taxonomy): Bacteria > Pseudomonadati > Bacteroidota > Flavobacteriia > Flavobacteriales > Flavobacteriaceae > Flavobacterium > Flavobacterium sp. 140616W15. The sequence goes on along the minus strand of NZ_CP033068.1, from coordinate 427,473 downwards.
TATTCGTAATATTCGTAATTACAACTAATGAACTTCCATCCTTAGCAGTTAAAGTTGATGGTATTATAAAACTTGTTGCTCCATTTGCAACAGTAATCGAAGCTACTTGTGCATTGGTATTATTTGCCCCCGTTACTTTATAATTAATACTATATCTTCCATTTGGAAGACTTGAAGCTCCCGTAATTTGTACCAGCGCACTTTTATTTTGACAAACCGGGTCGATTTTTATTTTTGCCGAATCCAACTTAGGAATTGGATGTATCGTTAGATCATCTGATAAGTTATTGATTATAGTAACACAAGCGCCTTCGGTTTCAAAAGCATTAAATTCTTTGATTTCGATTTTATATTGACCTACCTTCTGAAAAAATATTGACGGCAACGAAAAAGTTACAGAACCATTATTAATAGTCAACAATTCTGTTCTTGTTTCCGATGATGGACCTGATATTTTGTAAGTAACATTATACTGTCCATTAGGAATAATTTTTGCTCCGCTTGTAAGCTTTGCCGAATAAGTGGCTCTAAGAATATCTGGTTCACATATATCAGAGCTCACAACCAAAGTAGCTCCTGTAAGATCAATTCTTTTTTCTATTCGTATTCTTACCGTTGCAAAATCAATTTTACAAATAGGATGCGGAGTATTACTAACGGTATAGGTAAAAGTATAAATACCCTCGCCATGGGTTTCATAAATTTTTTGAACATCTACAAAATGATCATTTCTACTTGTTATCTCTCCTGTATTCTCATTATCTGTCCATTGTCCATTTGGATCTTCACCAGAAAGTTGATCATTTAAATCCAGATTAGAATAAATGGATAAATCATCACTATCACATAACAACAAATTAGAAGGATTACCTGCTTCTGGAGCTCTATAAACGGTAACAGAAACAATTGAGGAAACAGGTCCAGCACAATCTCCTATAGCAGGAATTGAATAGGTAAATTGATAAGTACCTACTCCTAAATCCTTAGGATCAATAATACTACCATTAACTGGACTATTTATAGTATTGTTATACCATTTACCATTAGATTGTGGACTTAAAAAAGCACCATTAAAAACATGAAATAAATCATATGCAGTAGCATCTGTACATGCAGCCCCTGTTGGTCCTGAAATTCCAGCATATCCTCCAATTGCAACAGTTATTGTAGCCGAATTATCAACACAACCTGTTACTCCTGAAACTGTATAAGTAAATCTATAAAATCCACTTTCTCTTATTAACTGAGCATTCAAAATTCCTGTAGCCCTATCTAATCCTTGCGAAAAATCATCATCTGTCCAAGTACCACCTGCTGTAGGATTTCCATCTAGCAATGCAAATAAATTAATGGATTGACTCGCAGGATTAGGAATATCACATATGCTTGTTTTTGAATCCAAGCCCGCACATTGTCCGAAATTTTTAATAGGCAACAAAAATAAAGTAAGTAAAAACAAAAGCAATTTTAGTTTTGCAAAGTATTTTTTGGACATATAGTATTATTAATTTTTTGTTAAAACTACAAAAACAATTTATAAACACAAAAAACAAAACTAATTAACCTCCTATCACCGAAACAATTAAACAACTTACACATTAACAAACAACAACTTACCCCAAACTGACTTATCTATGGAAGTTAAGACAAGACTATAATTCATCGGTCAACTGAAATTTGAATTTCAATAACTGACTATCTCTTTCAATTTCTAAACTTATCCATATATCGTCTTCAGATTTCAGTAATCTATTTATTTGCTCTAAAGAATATTTATAAGCCAAATTTTTATTAATACTAATAATAATGTCTCCATTTCTCAATCCAGATCGTTCTGCCGCAGATTTTTTCCTAATATTTGCAATTTCAAAAACAGGTTTTAATAGAAACTTGTACCTAAAATCATTACTTATCTTTTCTGTTGCATCACTAGATGAATTTTTTACAATAGGAACTGTTTCTAAATGTACCGTTTCTTGCACCCATTGTAATCCATTATGCTGAATAACAATTCCACTTTTATTATATGTAAAAGGATGAGGGAATTCTTTGTTTTTCTTTAGATACATTTTTTGACCTTTATAGTCAAAAACTACAGTAAATCTTCTTAATATTTCACCACCAACTGAACCTATTCTATCAGGAACCATTTTTACATTTCGTACGGAACTAGAATCCGGAAAAGCAACAATAGGGTGAATAAAATCAAAGTCACCAATAGAAAATTTAGGAATTCTAGCTCTTCTTCCTTCAATATCACCACTAAATCCTTTTCCTAAATAATCTTCAAAGTTTTTCACTGGTAATTTAATATTCGGATTTTGAAAAATCCAAAAAGCATCGCTATTGCCAGTATCAACAAGCAACTTTGCAGAAATTCCAAGGCTATCGATAACTGCATTCGAATAAAGATAAGGCTTAGCTCTCTCGATTGTGATCGGGATTTTTTTGAATTTTTTTTCTAACCTATTATTATACTTATCGGTAGCTCTATGAACGGTAATTTTTTTAGAATGATAATTTATCTCAATCAAATTATCTTTAAAGAACTGATAGCCGATGATTCCATTTACAGGAATACCTATATGTGAGGACAAATTAAACTCCTGATCCAATATAACATACAAAAGGTTATCTGTAGATTTTAAACCATCTACTTCTAAAGTATTATTGGTAGACTTCAACCCCTCAATAGATTCTTCGATACCTAGTCCTCTTAGTTTTATTTTTTTAATATTAAAAAATCGAACCTCTTTTTTATCTTCTAAACTAAAAAGCACAGTATCATCAACTCCAGAATCTAATAAAAAATTTAATTCAACACCATTTACTTTAATAGGTATAAAAACCAAATTATTTATTAATTTAAAAGGAATTGTAACCTTATCTATATGTTTATCAATAACAAATCCCTGCTGCGAAAATGCAGTAAAGGTGATTATTTGCAAAAAAAACAAAGTAATTTTTCTTTTCATTAAGAGTATTTCTTATAAAAATACTAAAATTTTAGTTAATTAATACAAATTAACAACTACTTATATTGTTTACGTTAAATTCGAAAAAAAACCGCAAATTTGCACTTCAATAATTTACATCATGCCAAAAATTTCAAACAAAGGCAAAAACATGCCCGAATCACCGATACGAAAACTAGCTCCTTATGCTGATATAGCTAAGAAAAAAGGACATAAAGTGTATCACTTAAACATTGGACAACCTGATATAAAGACACCCGAAGCCGCCATCTCGGCCATAAAAAATATTGATTTAAGTATTATTGAATACAGCCCATCGGCTGGCTATGAAAGTTATAGAAAAAAACTAGCTCAATTTTACCAACATCAGAACGTAAATGTAAACAAAGAAGATATAATTATTACAACTGGAGGTTCTGAAGCTTTGCTTTTTGCATTAGCAACAATTACCGATCCAGGAGACGAAATTATTATCCCTGAACCTTTTTACGCTAATTACAATGCTTTTTCAGCATCAACAGGCGCTACAGTAGTTCCCGTTATTTCTAGTATTGAAACTGCTTTTGCACTGCCAAGTATTGCTTCTTTCGAAAAACTGATTACACCAAAAACAAAAGCTATATTAATATGTAACCCAGGAAATCCAACTGGATATTTATATTCTGAATCTGAAATTTTGCAACTAGCAGATTTAGTTAAGAAACATGATTTATATTTAATTGCTGACGAAGTATATCGTGAGTTTACTTATGATGGAGATATTCATTATTCTGTAATGAACTTAAAAGGCATTGAACAAAACGTAATCATGGTCGATTCAGTTTCTAAACGTTACAGTATGTGTGGCGCAAGAATTGGATGTTTAATTTCAAAAAACAAAGAAGTTATTGCTACAGTAATGAAATTTGCTCAAGCACGTTTAAGCCCTCCTACTGTTGAACAAATTGCTTGTGAGGCTGCTATCGATACACCGCAAAGCTATTTTGATGAAGTAATTTCTGAATACAGAGGGCGAAGAGATACCTTAATAGCAGAGCTTAATAAAATAGAAGGCGTAATAGTAACTAAACCTAAAGGTGCTTTTTATTGTATTGCTCAACTACCTATTACTAATGCAGATGATTTTGCACAATGGCTTTTAGAAAGTTACGACTACAATGGTAAAACGGTAATGATTGCTCCTGCAGCAGGATTTTACTCAACTCCAGGAATGGGATTAAACCAAGTACGTATTGCTTACGTATTAAACAAAGAAGATTTAATTCAAGCAGTTACAGTTTTAAAAGAAGCTCTTCTAGTATATAATGCTAAAAAATAGCAACCACTACAAAAAACAAATAGTTAATAATATGCAAATGGCAACAACGATTAATCGTTGTTGCCATTTATGTATCAAGCACATACGTACACATAAATTAATGTATATCTAAAAACTGTACATTAAATAATACAAACGATAGAAACTGTTTCCCTTTTATTAATTATCTTTACGCACTCAAAAAGATATACCCATTATAATAGTAGTTTTTAATGATAAATAACGAAGATTTTTTAGACGAAATAGGTGACAATCACATCGGATCAAGTGCGCAAAACCCAATTAGAGAAGATGCTTTTGCAATTACTGACGATGAAAAAATTGAAAAGATAAAGAAAGATGTTGAAAATATTCTGATTACACTTGGAATGGACTTAACTGATGACAGTTTAAAAGGTACTCCAAACAGAGTAGCAAAAATGTTTGTTAAAGAAATTTTTGGAGGACTTAATCCTGTAAGAAAACCTAAAGCATCTACTTTTGATAATAATTATAAATATGGCGAAATGTTGGTTGAAAAAAACATTACGCTTTATTCTACCTGCGAACACCATTTATTACCAATTATAGGAAGAGCTCATGTTGCTTACATCTCTAACGGAAGAGTAATTGGCCTATCAAAAATGAACAGAATTGTTGAGTATTACTCAAAAAGACCTCAAGTTCAAGAGCGCTTAACTATGCAAATTGTTCAGGAATTACAAAGAGCCCTTGGTACTGAAGACGTAGCTTGCGTTATAGATGCAAAACACCTTTGTGTAAACTCAAGAGGAATTAAAGATATTGAAAGTAGTACTGTAACATCTGAATTTGGTGGTAAATTTAAAGATCCTCAAACAAGAAGAGAATTTTTAGATTACATTAAATTAGAAACTCAGTTCTAGTTTAATCGGTTAATCGTTAATTTGGTTAATCGAAAACGGATTAACGATTAACTGTAATTAAATAAAAATGTACATATTTTCCTTTGAGAAGTTAGAAGTCTGGCAAAACTCAAGAATGTTTATTTTGGATATTTACAAATTGACTAGTAATTTTCCCTCAAATGAAACATTCGGAATAACTTCTCAAATAAAAAGAAGTTCATCTTCAATAGCAACAAATATTGCAGAAGGAACCTCTAGAAATACTAATAAAGACAAAGCACATTTCTTAACTATCTCATATTCATCTGCAATGGAAACTTTAAATCATTTAATTATATCAAAGGATTTAAATTAATTATCAGAAGATGAATACGCAAGCTGTCGAGAAAAAATTGAAAAAATTGAAAAAATTTGCAATCAGATAAATAGTTTAAAAAAATACTATCTTTCTAAAGAACAAAATACAGCTAGCGATAAACGTTTACACGATTAAACAAATCAACAATTAGAACAATCAAATAGTAAAATAACATGCCTTTATATACAAGTCAACATCTAAAAATATATAATTCACTTTCAGGTGAAAAAGAAAATTTCAATCCAATCCATGAAGGAAATGTTGGAATGTATGTTTGCGGACCTACAGTCTACAGTAATGTTCACTTAGGAAATGTTAGAACTTTTATGTCATTTGATGTGATTTTTAGATATTTTTCGCATCTGGACTATAAAGTACGCTATGTTCGAAATATTACCGATGTTGGTCATATTGTAGATGATGTAGATGAAGGCGAGGACAAAATTGCAAAAAAAGCTCGCATAGAGCAATTGGAGCCTATGGAAATTGTACAGCGTTATACTGTAGATTTTCATGAAATCCTGAAAGCTTTTAATTTTCTACCTCCAAGTATTGAACCTACTGCTACTGGGCATATTATTGAGCAAATCGAGATTGTCAAAAAAATAATTGATACTGGAATTGGTTATGAAGCCAATGGATCAGTTTATTTTGATGTTGTAAAATATAATGAAACCAACAATTACGGCATTTTAAGCGGACGAAATATCGAAGATATGCTAGCTAATACCCGTGATCTTGATGGTCAATCGGACAAAAGAAACCCTCAGGATTTTGCTCTTTGGAAAAAAGCAGAAACACAACATATTATGAGATGGCCTTCACCTTGGAGCGATGGTTTCCCAGGTTGGCATCTTGAATGTACTGCAATGAGCACTAAATATCTAGGCAATCATTTTGACATTCACGGAGGTGGTATGGATTTAAAATTCCCACATCATGAATGCGAAATTGCACAAAATGAAGCTTGTACAGGACAAAGCCCCGTAAATTATTGGATGCATGCCAATATGCTTACCCTAAACGGAAAGAAAATGGCAAAATCTACTGGTAACAACATTTTACCTGGTGAGATTTTAAGCGGAGAAAATACTATCCTAAGCAAACCATTTTCTGCTTCTGTAGCTCGTTTTTTTATGTTACAAGCACATTACCGAAGTATCTTAGATTTTTCGGATGATGCCATTGTTGCTGCCGAAAAAGGATACAAAAGATTAATGGAAGCTCTTGACTCTCTAGATTCTATTACTACAAATTCTTCTTCATCGATTGATATAGCTAGTTGGAAACAACTATGCTACGACGCTATGAATGATGACTTTAACACTCCTATTTTAATTGCACAGCTATTTGAAGCTGTTCGTTATATTAATTTATTAAAAGATAATAAAGAAACTATTACTTCTGAAGATTTAAACAACCTGTCAACTTCATTAAAAGCTTTTGTTTTTGATGTTTTAGGTTTAAAAGATGAAAAAGTCTCAGATGCTAATAATGATAAATTAGAAGGAGTTGTAACTATGTTAATCGAAATGAGAAATCAAGCAAGAGCTGATAAAAACTTTGCACTTTCTGATCAAATCAGAGATCAATTAATTGAATTAGGTATTCAATTAAAAGATGGAAAAGATGGAACTTCATTTAGTGTATAGCAAAAAGGCTTTTAGCTCAGTTTATAAAAATTAAAATACCCTTTTAATACTTTTTCTGAACACTGATTACTAACAAAGTATGTTATCAAAAATAGTAATATATCCATTTGTTTTACTTGTACGGTTTTATCAAAATGCGATATCACCCTTTACACCTGCAGCTTGCCGTTTTGAACCAACGTGCTCAAGCTACATGATACAAGCACTGCAAACTCACGGTTTATTGTATGGTGGCTATTTAGGGATCAAACGAATACTCAGTTGTAATCCTTGGGGAGGAAGTGGCTACGACCCCGTTCCCGAGAAGAAATGCAATCTAAAACATTAACTTTTTATAAAGTATAACTCTATTTTAAAATTTTATTTTTACAACATAAAAATATATTACTACATGATACACGCTTTAAACATTGTTTGGAATCCTTCGGAAGGAATAGATTTAGGTTTTTTCATGATTCGATATTACAGCCTAATGTTCGTAATCGCCTTTGGATTGGGATGGTACATAATGAAACGAATTTTCGAACGTGAAAATGAACCTATCGACAAATTAGACTCTCTTTTTATATGGACAGTTTTGGCTACTTTGATTGGAGCTCGTTTAGGACACGTATTATTTTATGACTGGGAATATTACAGAAATCATATTTCAGAAATTTTCTTACCATTCCGTTTTAGTCCAAATTTTGAGTTTACAGGTTACCAAGGTTTAGCTAGTCATGGTGCAGCAGTTTCAATTATCATTGCAATGTACTATTACAGCAAAAAAATATTAAAACGTCCCTTATTATGGATCCTAGATAGAGTTGTCCTTCCTGTTGCTAGTGGAGCAATATTTGTACGTTTAGGCAACTTCTTTAACTCAGAAATCATTGGAAAAGAAACTGATTCTGTTTTTGGAATTCGTTTCTTACATGATACTTTTAGCAAAAATGATGCTATAAACAAAACACAAATTGCTAATCCAAAAGAAGCATACAATGCAATTGCAACTGATCCAAAATTTGCTGATTTATTAGCTCAGGTTCCAGTAAAACATCCTACTCAACTATACGAAGGATTTTGCTACATTTTTGTATTCGCTATTCTTTACTATTTATACTGGAAAACAAATGCAAGCCAAAAACCAGGATATTTATTTGGTTTATTTTTAGTTCTTTTATTTGTAGTTCGTTTCATAGTCGAATTTGTAAAAGAAAGCCAAGGCGGTATAGAAAGCGAATTAGGCTTATTTTCAACAGGACAATGGCTAAGTATTCCATTTATAATAGTTGGAGCTTACTTCATGATTAGAGCTAATAAAAAAGCCTCTGTGAACTAAATAAAACACAATATATAAAACACCCGACATTCTCATATAAGAACATCGGGTGTTTTTTTTTATAACAGTTTATTTCAGTCGCTACGCTCAGTTTTCAATTTACATATTACAATTATCTGTCACAGTTTACAACTTAAGCTTACAGTGATCGTTTGTTGTAATTTCGGTTTATATAACAATGCAAAGTTCGCAATAAAAGTTTACTATTTAATACTCGCCGAGTACCGTAAACAGAAATTCTTAACCAATCGCTACTTCTCTCCGCGACAGACAACCGATACTACTCTCTATTTACTGTGAATTACGGACCGCTCACTGAGAGATTAAAAACACCTAAATGGATCGTTTTTTACCGCAAACCACCAACTTGTTATTAAGACTGAAAACTGTGACTGACAATCAAAAACTGCTCACTATTTACCGCAAAATACGACTGTGACTGTAAATTAAAACATTATGTTTTATTTCCTCTAACCATTAAGAGATGAAGAAATTTAAGCTTCCCTTATTAATGAAACTCGGTTAATATTTATTTTTTCACCACAGATTGAATGGATTGAAGAAAATTGAGTTCAAAGCTTAATGAAACTTAATCTCTTAATCGTTCAAACTAAAAACATTATGTTTTATTTTCTCTAACCATTAAGAGATGAAGAAATTTAAGTTTCTCTTATTAATGAAACTCAGTTAATATTTATTTTTTTACCACAGATTCAATGGATTGAAGAAAATTGAGTTCAAAGCTTAATGAAACTTAATAGCTAAAATTTTTGCATAAAAAAAAGGATTCAATTTTCATTGAATCCTTTTTCCTTAAATAATAACAGAAGTATTATTCCGCATTTTTATGTCTTTCTTCGATTGAGATCTTGTCAGCTGCAGAGATAGAATCTACTAACACTGGAGTTGCAATAAACAAAGAAGAATATGTTCCTACAATAATACCAACCAACATAGCGAAGATAAACCCTCTAATTGATTCCCCACCAAAAATAAACATGATCAATAATACCACGATCATCGTTAATGAAGTATTAATTGTTCTAGACATTGTTGTATTAATAGAGTCATTTACAATCTGCTCAAAAGAACCTTTTGTTTTTCCTGCTAAAAATTCACGAACTCTGTCAAATACAATTACTGTATCATTCATTGAGTATCCAATTACAGTAAGGATCGCAGCAATAAAGTGCTGATCTACTTCCATACCAAACGGCATGAATTTATAACATAACGAATAAATACCTAATACAAAAATAACGTCGTGAGCAATAGCTGCAATCGCACCTAAACTAAATTGCCATTTTCTAAAACTAATCATTAAGTACAAGAATACAATTGCCATTGCTCCAAGTACAGCCCAATATGCATTTGTTTTAATATCTTCAGCAACTGCTGGACCTACTTTTGAAGCTTGTACGATACCTAATTTTTTACCTTCATAAGCATTAACGAATTTATCATAAGTTAAACCATCAGAATAATATTTTTTCAAATTATCAAACAATAATTTATTTACTTCTTCGTCAGCTTTAATACCGTGCTCTTCAACTTTATATTTAGTTGTAATTTTTAATTGGTTGTCTTTACCAAAAACTTTTGCTTCAGCACTACCAAAAACCACAGCCAACTCATCCTTAACAACTTCTGCTTGAACAGGTTTCTCAAAACGAATTTGGAATGTTCTTCCTCCAACGAAATCTACACCTTGATCTAATCCGTTTATGCATAATGATGCAATACTAACAACAACAACAACACTTGAGAATAAGTACGTCCATTTTTTAACTCCTAAGAAATCGAAATGGAAGTTATTAAACATGTTTTTAGAGAAATTAGTCACGAATGTTAAATCATTCTTTCTGCTAATATTTCTGTCAATAAATATTCTAGCAATAAAGATAGAAGTAAATAAAGAGGTAATAATACCAATTAACAAAGTAGTAGCAAAACCTTTAATTGGCCCTGAACCGAATATAAACAATACAGCTCCAGTTAAAATATGCGTAACGTTTGCATCTGTAATAGATGACATTGCACCTCTCCAGCTATATGAAGTTTTAATTGCTTCGTCAAGTGTTTTACCTGCTCTCAATTCTTCTTTTGCTCTTTCATATATAATGATATTCGCATCTACTGCTGTTCCCATTGTCAACACGATACCAGCAATACCTGGCAATGTAAGAACCGCTCCTAAACTTGCTAAAATACCAAATAAGAAAAGTAAGTTAACTGCCAATGCAAGATTAGCATACCAACCAGCTTTACCATAATAAATCATCATCCAAAGAGATACTAAAAGTAAACCTACGATAGCAGAAGTTGTTCCATTATCAATAGCTTCTTGACCTAAGGATGGTCCTACAACTTCTGACTGAACGATATCAGCAGCAGCAGGTAATTTACCAGCTCTTAATACGTTTGCTAAATCTTTAGTTTCTGTAACATCAAACACACCTGAAATCTCAGATCTTCCTCCTGAAATTGGACCACTAGAAACTCCTGGAGCAGAATATACGATATCATCAAGAACAATAGCTATATTGCTTTTTTGAGTATATGCTCTTCCTGTTAATTCTTCCCAAGCTCTAGCTCCTTGGCTGTTCATTTGCATAGATACAGCTGGCTTACCCATTTGGTCAAAAGTATCTTTAGCATCAGTTACAACACCACCACTCATTGCAGCAACGTTATCTCTATTTCCTTTTAAAGCATATAATTCAACTGCTTCAATTTCTTTTCCTTTTGCATCTTTAACATCTGTTGGTTTTCCCCAAACAAATTTTGCGTAATGTTGATCTGGAGCCAACAATACTCTGATGTCAGATCTTTTTAAATAACTGTTTACAACAGCAGTATCTTTTGGTGAGAAAAGACCTAAAACTGGCCCACCACCTTGACCTATAATTTTATCAAATAAAGGATTGTTTCCTTTTTTAGTAGCAAGTGAATCTTTACCACCTGTAAGTAAATCATTCAATGAATCTTTAACTACAGCTTTAGTTTCAACTTTATTGATTTCGGTTTTCTTCAAGGCTTCATTTGCAGCCACTAAGAAATTACCCATTTCCTCAATTTTGTATGTTTCCCAAAACTCTAATTGAGCAGTACTTTGTAATAATTTCTTGATTCTATCAACATCTTTTGCACCTGGAAGTTCAACAAGAATTCTTCCTGTTTCTCCAATTTTTTGAATATTTGGTTGTGTAACACCAAATTTATCGATACGTTTTCTTAGTACTCCAAAAGCACTATCTACAGACTCATCAACTTTTCTTTTGATTACTTTTTTAACTTGAGCATCACTCATTTGGAAATCAATCCCACCTTCACCTTGCAAACTTCTGTTAGCAAAGATGTCTGGAGAAGCTAATCTTACTGTTCCATTAGAATTTGCTTCAAATGCTTCAAAAAACGCATCTAAATACGTTTGATTTCCTTTTTGATTTGCAGTTGCATCCGCTAATGACTTATTAAAAACTGGATTTTTAGAATTATTAGCCAATCCTTTCAAAACATCTTTTACAGAAATCTGAAGAATAACATTTATTCCACCTTCTAAGTCAAGACCTTTATTGATTTGCTTGTCTTTTACTTCATTAAAAGTAAAACTAGTAAATCCTAAATTGAAAACTTTTTCTTTACCAATAGAATCCAAATATTTAATTTCTTTATCAGGATCATTTCCTGCGAAAGATTTCGCATCACTTTTTACCTTATCAGCGACAAAAGTGAAGGAAAGTTGGTAAATACTTACCAATGCAAATAGAATTGCGAAAAATTTAATAAGTCCTTTATTCTGCATTATTACTAAAAATTAATTATGTTTTATAGTTTGTTTTGTTTTAAATCATACAATATCAAGCCGTTGAGCAAGTTTTCATATTTAGAATGACGAAATCATAAATTGCATCATTTTTTTAAACCGAGCAAATATATAATTAACGAAAAGATTAACCAATTTATTTATTAATTAATCTCAAAAAAAAGACTGCAAAAGTGCAGTCTTCTCCTATTTACTCGTAAATCTTATACTAAAATCGACTTTAAAGCGTCATTCATTCCTCTAACTGCATCTGCGCTTTTAGCAAATAATGCTTTTTCTTGGTCATTCAATTTGATGTCTAAGATTTCCTCAACACCGTTTTTACCAATAATACATGGCACACCAATACAAATATCATTTTGCCCGTATTCGCCTTCAACAAAAACAGAACATGCTATCATTTTCTTTTGATCATTTAAAATACTGTCAACCAAATACGCTACTGAAGCTCCTGGTGCGTACCAAGCAGATGTACCTAAAAGCCCAGTAAGTGTAGCTCCTCCTACCATAGTATCAGCTGCTACTTTTTGCAAAACTTCTTCTGAAAGAAATTCTGTTACAGGAATACCATTATACGAAGCTAAACGTGTCAATGGAATCATAGTTGTATCTCCATGACCTCCAATTACCATAGCCGAAATGTCATTAGCTGGTTTATCTAATGCCAAAGACAAATAGGTTCTAAAACGAGAACTATCAAGTGCTCCTCCCATACCAATTATTCTGTTTTTTGGTAATCCAGTAGATTTCAACGCTAAGTAAGTCATTGTATCCATCGGATTAGAAACCACTACAATTATTGTATTTGGCGAATGCTTCAATACATTTTCAGCAACTGTTTTCACAATTCCAGCATTGATTCCAATTAATTCTTCGCGAGTCATTCCTGGTTTTCTAGGAATTCCAGATGTAATTACCACTACATCACTACCAGCTGTTTTAGAATAATCATTTGTTACCCCAGTTACTTTGGTATTAAAACCAGTATTTGTAGCACATTGCATAATATCTAAAGCTTTACCTTCAGCAAAACCTTCTTTGATATCCAATAATACTACTTCGCTTGCAATTCCTCTATAAGAAATAACGTCAGCACAAGTGGCTCCAACGTTTCCTGCTCCTACAATGGTAACTTTCATATTTTAAAAATTTATTCGGTTATTAGTTAATTTTTTATTGGATTAATTGCTTATTACAATCAATTTACTTAACAGCTAATATAAGCAACAGTCAACTAAACAAATATAACAATTAAACTTTTTTAAGCATCAATTTTAGCATAAACTGCATTCTTCTCAATAAATTCTCTACGTGGCGGAACCTCATCCCCCATTAACATAGAGAAAACTCTATCTGCTTCTGCTAAACTATCAATATTTACTTGACGCAAAGTTCTGAAATTTGGATCCATTGTAGTTTCCCACAATTGCTCAGCATTCATCTCCCCAAGACCTTTATAACGTTGAATTCCTGCGCTTCCACCCATTCTTTCATTAGCTTGATCACGTTGAACATCATTCCAAGCATATTCTTTTTATTTCCTTTTTTAACCAAATATAAAGGTGGAGCAGCTATATACACGTGTCCTTCCTCTATTAGCTCTTTCATAAAACGGAAGAAGAATGTTAATATTAATGTAGAAATGTGGCTACCATCGACATCGGCATCACACATAATAATTACTTTATGGTAACGAAGTTTATCTAAGTTTAATGCTTTACTATCTTCAGCAGTTCCAACTGTTACTCCTAAAGCTGTAAAAATATTACGAATCTCTTCGTTTTCGAATACTTTATGGTGCATTGCTTTTTCAACATTCAAAATCTTACCACGTAATGGTAAAATTGCCTGAAATGCACGATCACGTCCTTGTTTTGCAGTTCCACCCGCCGAATCTCCCTCGACAAGATATACTTCGCAACGTGCAGGATCTTGCTCTGAACAATCAGATAATTTACCTGGCAATCCGCCTCCACCCATTACGGTTTTACGTTGTACCATTTCACGTGCTTTCTTAGCAGCGTGACGTGCCTGAGCAGCAAGAATTACTTTTTGAACAATAATTCTAGCATCATTTGGATTTTCTTCCAAATAATTCTCAATCATCTCACTCACTGCCTGACTCACTGGCGAAACAACTTCTCTATTTCCTAGTTTAGTTTTTGTTTGCCCTTCAAATTGTGGCTCAGATACTTTTACAGAGATAATTGCGGTAAGTCCCTCACGGAAGTCATCTCCTGAAATATCGAATTTTAATTTATCCAACATTCCTGAAGCATCTGCATATTTCTTTAACGATCTGGTTAATCCAGTTCTAAAACCTTGCAGGTGTGTACCTCCTTCGTGTGTATTAATATTATTTACATAAGAAAAAATATTCTCCGTATAACTTGTATTATAAATCAAAGCTACTTCTACAGGAATTTCTCCTTTATCATGATCCATAGAGATAACGTGCGAGATAATCGGCTCACGGTTTCCGTCTAGGTAACGAATGTATTCTTTTAATCCTTCATCAGAATGAAAAACTTCACTTTTAAATTCTCCTTTTTCATCAACCTCTCTTTTATCTGTAAATGTGATTGTTATCCCTTTATTCAAATAAGATAACTCACGCATACGAGCCGACAAAGTGTCGTAAGAGAACTCTGTTGTCTGTGTAAAAATAGTATTATCTGGGTAAAATGTCTGACGTGTACCTCTTTTATCTGTTTCACCAATTTGCTTAACAGGATACAATGCTTTACCTCTTTCGTATTCTTGCTCGTAAACCTTACCATCTTTAAAAACGGTTGACCTCATGTGAACCGATAGTGCATTTACTACCGAAACCCCAACTCCGTGCAAACCTCCAGAAACCTTATACGAGTCTTTATCAAATTTACCTCCAGCACCAATTTTGGTCATTACAACCTCTAATGCTGAAACTCCTTCTTTTTTATGTAAATCTACTGGGATACCACGACCATTATCTTCTACAGTTACTGATCCATCTTCGTTTATTGCTACACTAATAGTATCACAATATCCTCCCATGGCCTCATCGATAGAGTTATCCACAACTTCATAAACCAAATGATGCAGTCCTCGAACACCCACATCTCCAATATACATCGATGGACGCATTCTTACATGCTCCATTCCTTCTAATGCCTGAATACTATCTGCTGAATAATTGTTCTTCTTGATTTCTTCGCTCATATAATTTATTCTAAAAAATGTAATATTTGTCTAACACGCAAATATATAAAAACGCAAATTATATATCCGTTAAAATACCATCTAAAGCATTTAAGTTATCAACATATTACTAAAAAAACCCGTTTTTTATAGTATAAAAAACAAAATCTCCAACTATTATAAATAACAAAATTCCAAAACGAACATTTTAAATGCTGTTTTGAAATTTTGCTAATTGACTTACTTAATTATTTCTAACTCAAAATGAAACTCATTTTATTAAACTACAACTCCCGATTTAGAAATTTCTGTATCTGCTTTTACGTGAGCTGCATTTGCTCTTCCGCTTGGATCTTGGTTTTCTTGCCATTTTGGAATCCATTTCCTAACGGTTTGCGCAGCGCTAACCTGTGGATAGTATTTATGAAATATTGATCTGTAAAAATAAGCTTCTTTTGTAGTAGGCGAGTTATATGGAAACTCTGTTGTTGCTCCAGCTAATTGCTCATCAGTAACATTCGAAGAACAATATTCAATTAACTCATCAATCCAATTATAACCTACTCCGTCTGAGAACTGCTCTTTTTGCCTCCACAACACTTCATCTGGTAAATAAGGATCTTCTGGAGTACCAAATGCTTTCCTTAATATATATTTTTCACTTCCTTCGTGTGTTTTAGGCTGTTTTTCTTCTGGTTTAATACGAACTGCCACATCCAAGAAAGCTTTGTCTAAAAACGGTACTCTTGCTTCTAATCCGTGAGCCATTGTTGACTTATCTGCTCTTAATAAATCGGCAGTAAATAATTTCTGAACTCTTTCGATAGTTTCTTTTTGAAATTCTTCGGCAGAAGGAGCATTTCTAAAGTACAAATAGCCTCCAAAAATCTCATCTGCACCT
Source organism: Flavobacterium sp. 140616W15 (assembly GCF_003668995.1). Lineage (NCBI taxonomy): Bacteria > Pseudomonadati > Bacteroidota > Flavobacteriia > Flavobacteriales > Flavobacteriaceae > Flavobacterium > Flavobacterium sp. 140616W15. The sequence goes on along the minus strand of NZ_CP033068.1, from coordinate 411,076 downwards.
TCTCCCGAAAGCACTACTTTTATTCCTAAATCCGCAATTGCCTTAGACAAGAAATACATTGGTGTACTTGCACGAACAGATGTTACATCATAAGTCTCTAAATGCCAAATTAATCTATCAAGAACTTCAATTCCTTGCTCTATTGTAAAATGTATTTCATGATGCTCTGTTCCTAAGAAATCTGCTACCTTTTTAGCTGCTTTTACATCTGGCGCATCTCCATCTAAACCAATTGAAAACGAATGTAATTTCTCTCCTCGTTCTGCTAATAATCTTGCTGCGATTGCCGATGTTAAAGACGAATCCAATCCCCCTGAAAGTAACACTCCAATTGGCACATCACTCATCAAACGCTTACGAGTTGCCTCAGTCAAAGTTTCTCGAATTAATTCCAAATTTAAGTTTTGATCAGCCTTTAAATAATCTTCATATTCAGGTTGATAATATTTTACAAAACCAGTTTTTGGTGTGTAATAATGTCCTGGAGGAAATGTTGAAAATGACTTGCATTGATCAGCAATAGGCTTCATTTCTGACGAAAAATAAATTCTTCCTCTTTCATCCAAACCATAATACAGCGGTTTTACTCCCAACGGATCTCTTCCTGCAATAAAATCATCTCCATCAATTACAACAAAAGCCCAATCCCCATCGAGCATATTACAAAAATCATAACCAAACTCCTCGTACAAATGAACGATTACTTCTGAATCTGATTTTGTTCTAAAAGTATGTGCTTTCAAAATTCCATCACGTAATTCTTGATGATTATATATTTCGCCATTATGAATCATCCAAGCAGAAGATGTTCCTTGAATAGGTTGTTTTCCCGAATGTAGATCTATAATCGACAAACGTTCATGACTCATAATATGCCCCTTTTCCATTATATGCAAATCACTTTCATCTGGACCACGATGTGACATTCTTTTCGAAAGTTCTTTTACAAGTTGCGGGTCTTTTCCTTTTCCAATAATGGCTAATATTCCACACATAACTATATCTTTTTAATAGTTTAAAAAATTTGCTGTAACAAATATGGCTAAAAATTCTCTTTTAACCACTAAATTATCAGTTTTTACTTAAAAAAAACAAAGAAAACGTTCCCAAAAAATTGAGAGCGTTTTCCTTGATATAATTTTATTTCTTTTATGCTTTAACATATGCATCATCATGAACACTTGCAACTGCTCTTCCAGAAGGGTCATTCATGTTTTTGAAAGCTTCATCCCACTCCAAAGCAATTTTTGTACTACAAGCTACACTTGCTTCCTGAGGCACACATAAGGCAGCTGCATCACTTGGAAAATGTTCTGTAAAAATAGAACGATAGTAATACTCTTCTTTAGAAGTTGGTGTCTGTAAAGGGAATTTATATTTTGCATTCGCTAATTGCTCATCCGAAACTTCTTTTGCCACTACTTCTTTCAAAGTATCAATCCAACTATATCCCACTCCATCAGAAAACTGTTCTTTTTGTCTCCAAGCAACACTTTCTGGCAACATATCTTCAAAAGCCTTACGAACTACCCATTTCTCCATAGGATGCTCTTTATTGATCATTTTATCTTGTGGGTTGATACGCATAGCTACATCCATAAATTCTTTATCCAAGAATGGCACACGCCCTTCAATTCCCCAAGCGGCTAAACTTTTGTTTGCACGTAAACAATCATACATATGTAATTTACTTAACTTACGAACGTTTTCTTCGTGAAATTCTTTTGCATTTGGTGCTTTGTGAAAGTATAAATACCCTCCAAATAACTCATCAGCTCCTTCACCAGACAACACCATTTTAATTCCCATTGACTTAATAACTCTTGCCATTAACCACATTGGAGTTGATGCTCTAACTGTAGTTACATCATAAGTTTCTAAGTTATAAATCACATCTCGAACCGCATCTAAACCTTCTTGAATCGTGAATTTAATCTCGTGGTGAATTGTTCCTATATGTTTTGCTACTATTTGAGCTGCAGCTAAATCTGGCGAACCTTCTAATCCTACTGAGAAAGAATGTAATTGCGGGTACCAAGCATCTGTTGTATCATCAGACTCTATGCGTTTTTGAGCATATTTTTTGGCTACAGCCGATGTTATAGAAGAATCTAAACCTCCTGAAAGTAGAACTCCGTAAGGTACATCACTCATTAATTGTCTGTGAACTGCTGCTTCTAATGCTTTTTTAATTTCAGGAATGCTTGTTTCATTATCTTTTACAGCATCATACTCCATCCAATCTCTTTTGTACCATTGTACAAATTCACCTTCTTTACTTGTCATATAATGCCCTGGAGGAAACAACTGTATTTTTGTACAATACCCTTCTAAAGCTTTCAATTCTGAAGCTACATAAAAAGTTCCATCCTGATCCCACCCAATATACAACGGAATAATCCCCATATGATCACGAGCGATAAAATACTCGTCTTTTTCCACATCATATATTGCAAATCCGAAAATACCATTCATTTCATCTAAAAAATGAGGTCCTTTTTCTTTATAAAGTGCTAAGATAACTTCGCAATCACTTTCTGTTTGAAAGTGATATTTTCCTTCAAATTGTTTACGTAACTCTCTGTGGTTATATATTTCACCATTTGCAGCCAGAACTAATTTCTTATCTTCTGTAAACAAAGGCTGTTTTCCTGAAGCCGGATCTACAATTGCCAAACGCTCATGTGATAAGATTGCTTTATCATTGCTATAAATACCGCTCCAATCTGGTCCGCGGTGGCGAATGATTTTAGACATTTCTAATACTTGAGGTCTTAAGGTTTCGGCTTTTTGTTTTAGATCAAAGGCACATACTATTCCACACATAACTATATATTTTTATATTTTTATTTATTTTGATAAGGCAAATATGCGATAACAGTTACAAATACAAAACACATATAGCTATTTTAGTTTCATTCTGTAACCATATAGTTGTTTTTACATCTAAAATGTAAAATTTTAACACTGAAGAAAGCCTCAAACTTGAAGATTTCAATTTTTAAGCTAATCAAAGTGCTGAAATGCAAATTTTAAAAGAAATCTTGGAATTAAAATCTATAATAACTAGACAAACATTATTAGATTCTAAAGAGTAAATACTATAAAGAGCTAAGAATCTATTTTTAACAGAAAAAAATCGAAACATAAATAAACACCACTATTTCAAACACTTAAATACTTTCAAAAAAAAAAAAAAAAAAAAAAACATCCCTATTTTATATCAAAATTATTTACATTATAATAAGTACGCTTACTATATTTGCACTTACAAAATAAAACAAGAAAATTTATGTGGACAAAATCTTATTCTGTAATTACAACAGAAATAACTAAGGAACAAATATGGAAATTAACAACAGACATTAATAATTGGAAAAAATGGGATGATACTGTTGAACATTCCGAGCTTATAGGAGAGTTTAAAGTTGGAAACTATTTTATTCTTAAACCAAAAGGAGGCCCAAGAATAAAAATTAAACTGATTGAGATTTTAGAAAATAAAAAATTCACAGATTTAACCACTTTCCCGTTTGCTAAAATGTATGGAGAACATACTTATGAAGAGACTGAAGAAGGTCTGAAAATTTGTGTTACAATGACTGTTAAAGGGATTTTATCTTTTTTATGGGTAAAATTAGTTGCCAAAGAAATTGTTAATCATTTACCGACTGATATTGAAAATCAAATTAAAAATGCAAAAAAAATTAACAATGAGTAAATACTGGATTGCTGCTATTTCAAAAGAGCATACAGAATTGGCTATAAAAGGCAATTTTATTCAGGTTTGTCATGGAAAAAAAGCACCTCTAAAAAGAATGACAAAAGATGATTACATTATAGTATACTCTTCTAAAATAACAATGAAAGAAAATAAAAAGTGCCAAATGTTTACCGCACTAGGAAAAGTAATTGATGATCATACGTATTCCTTTGAAATGACAGAAGAGTTTAAGCCTTTCAGAAGAAATATTGAATTCATGAAATGCAATCAAATTTCGATAATTCCAATGATTGAAAATCTTGAATTTATCTCAGACAAAAAATACTGGGGTTATCCATTCCGATACGGTTTCTTTGAAATCAATGAAAATGATTTTAACTTTATAACTTCAAAAATGATTTGTGATAAAAATGATACAACAAATTCAAAATAAAAAAACTTAAAAATGAGTAAATCAACAGACAATACTTTTAGTGTAGAAAAACCAGAAGAAAGTTCTGGTTTTTTGTTGTGGCAAGTAACTAATCTTTGGCAACGCGAAATCAAAAAAGCTTTAGAACAATACAATATTACTCATTCTCAATTTGTGCTTATGACAAGTATACATTGGCTTACACTTCATAAACAAGAAGTAACTCAAATTATATTGTCATCTCATACTAAAATAGATCCAATGACGACTTCTACTGTATTAAGAACATTACAACAAAAAAATCTTATTACCAGACAAGAACACATTACAGATACCAGAGCTAAAATTGTTGTACTAACTGAAATAGGAAGAGAAATTACAAAAAAAGCAATTGTGACTGTAGAAGCTTTTGACAAAAAATTCTTTTCTATTTTAGGCATAAATACTAAAAGCTTAAATCAGAATCTAATCACATTATTAAAACAAAAATAGTCTAAATATTATTTAGGAGTAATAGGCCTTTTTATTACAAAACACTCTCAATCGTATAATGCGTTTTGTTAATCTCAAATTTAAAACCAACTTTATTTCCCATCAAATGAGCACCTAGTGGAGATTGAGGCGACAATGCAATAACATTAACTCCATCAATTGTTATTTTTGGTAAAGCTACACTCAAGTACAAATAAATACCGTTTGCCTGAACTAAACTTCCAATAATAATAGTTGAAGAAACAAAATCAGCATCTATTCTATCCAGAATTGCTTTTTGAGCAATCGCTTCTTTTAATTTATTAGTTAGTTTTTCTTGTTCAATATGCATCATTGACAAAGCTGTTTCATGCTTATCTCCTGCTGAGCCTTTAGCATCATTTTTAGAATCTTCAGTTAATGCCGAAATCATGTCTTTAAAAACATCTATTCGATCCTGAACCATTTGTAAATAATAAGTATGTATTTTTTGTTTGAAAGTCATTTTTTTAAAGTACTAAGTTTCTTAGACACTGAGATACTAAGTTTTTTTTCTAACAACAAAGTATATCAGGCTCACGCAAAGATCGCAAATTAATATATTTAAAAAAACTTAGCCTTGTATTCAGGAATAAAATAAATTCATTCCTGAATACAAGGCTAAAACATTTGCAAAACTTGCGTAAATCTTTGCGGTTAAGTCTTCTTAAAAATCAAATTTATAGTTTGCCCCAGCCATAATCTGAAAACCTTGAACTGGGTAATTTAACCATCTTTGGTAAGCCTGATTGGTAATATTATTTGCTTTTAAATAGAAAGTCAATCTTTCGCTGTATTTATACCCTACATGCGCATTTAAATCGAAATAGCTTTTTAATGTAATCGGACTTGCATCTATTCCTAAGCTAGTATTTACCTGCTCGTCTTTTCTTTCTCCTACATAAAATAAATTAAAACCTGCATACCATTGTTTAGTAACATTAAAATCTAAACTTGTACTTAATTTCATTGTTGGCAAATTCCAAGCTTCACTTTGGTAATCATTACTATAACTATTAAAAGTTCCGTTGATTCCGAAAGAAACATTCTCTGAAAAATCGGCTTTTAACTCTCCATAAAAACGCATTGTTGTCATATCATCATACACTACTTGAAAAGAGTTTCCAAAAGCATAATTCTCATTAGCTATATCTTCTGTATAATTATTGCTTTTAAACAATGCTTTATTTCTTTCGTTTACATATGACCCCTGAACTTTATAACTTACATTATTTGCTAATTTTCCTTTTAAACCCGCAAAAACATCAAACTGTTTATCTGTTGGATTAATATTTAATGTTGGAGATAAAAATGGGTTTTGATCCACAAAGTCCATATAAGTATTTTGCTCTAAATTCCCTTCCGCTCCAGCGTAAAAAATCATTAAATCACCAACTACCTTATACGAAGCAGTCACATTTGGATACACTAAAATTTTACTATTACTATTTTCATTATCTAAACTATAAAATAATTTAGCTCCTAAATTCAGCGTCCAATCATCTTGTTGCATTACAAAACTCGGTGATAATCCAAAATTTGTAAAACCGTATTTTATAGGCTGTAAATTTGTTTTCTCGTAATTATTCTCAAAACTTCCACCTACATAATCTACAATTACATCTGTATTAATAGATTGATCCATTATCTCTACTTTAAAAGACGGCTTTATGTAAAATCTATTTTCAGAAGATTTCAAACCATCCGAAAAGTGACTATATTTCATACTTGCTTTAGTAAAAATCCCATCACTGAAATCAATATTCCCTCCAAGATTAATTCCATTATACGAATGCTTTGGACTTATACTACTAAGCAGCATTCCACGATCCTGCGGAGTTAAAGTTGAACCAAAATCGACTGGCAGCCCATACCAATTATAAATCTGATTTTGATATCCTAAATCAATACTCCAGGACATATCTCTATTTTTTACTCCATAGATCACATCTAATGAAGTATCATAAAATTTGTCATTAAGATCTATTCCTTTTATTCCTCCTTGTGATGATTGATGCTTAAACATTCCTGCTACATAATCATTGTTTCCTAATTCCTGCGCAACAAATAATTCAGCATTTAAATTACCATAATTTCCAACTCCTGCAGTTGCATAATTAGTAAATAAATGCTCTTTTTTAGCCTTATCTACTCCTTGAGCATTTCCTTTTGAAGGCGTAAAAGTCGATGCTACTGGAAAAGAAAAAATAGTATATTTAATCGTTTCTTTAGGAGCATTCCCATCATCATTTAAAGAAGGGATTTCTTTTACCTTAAAAGCATCTGAGATTGTAGGCAAATATGCTTTTACCACATTTACTTCTTCGGTTCCAATTGTTTCTTCTTTCTTTTTTGTTTCATCCTTTTTTTGTGCCAAAGTCAACTGTGAACTTAGCAGTAAAAGAAAAGCGATATGTTTATTTTGGAAATTGATTTTCATATTTTATTTTTTGAGAAAATAGAGAAAAGAGGATAGAAAATAGATTTCAATATCTATTCTCTTTATTCTATATTCTTTGTTCTATTTTCTACTTTGTAATCGATGAATTGGTTTTAGATTCTTCTGCTTTAATAGCACTTAATTCTTTTTCAGCTTCAGAAACCACATCTGGATAAGCTGTAAAATTCTGAATTACATTTTCTAGAATATAAGTCGCTTGATAACTATCTTTTAGTCCATAGAAATTTTTCGCCATTAGCACCAATCCTTTTGCTCCAAAATATTTAAATGATGAATAGTTTTTGGCTAATTTTTGTATTGCAGTATTTGAAGCATCATACTTATTTTCTTTATTTTTAAAATAAGCATCATAATACAATGATTCTGCTGCCAACTCTCCTTTTGATGTTGTAGCCAATTTTGCATAAGCTGTTTTAGCCTTATCTTCATCACCAGATTTAATTGCTGCTCTTGCTACAATAATTTGAGCATCACTTTTTACATTTTCATCTGTTTTAGGGTTTTGCAATACTTTTTCTGCATATACAACCGAGTTACTATAATCATTTTTATCATAATAACATTTCATCAGATTCGCTTGTGCAAATGTTTTATTTTGAAAAGAATCTCCTTCGTTTTCTATACGAGATAAAACAGGAATTGCTCTGTCACAATCTTTAGCTTTTAAGAATATCTGAGCCAATCGCATTAAAGATTGCTCTGTATATTCACTACGAGGCTGCTCGATTATATATTGGTAATTAGGAATCGATTTAGTTTCTGAGCCTTCTGCTGTATATGCTTGCGCTAATTTAAAATTCGCTTCCAGTGCATGGATTCCTTTTGGAAATTTACTCACATAGCTACTCAAACCTACAATCGCTTGTTTAGTATTATTTTGATCATATTGTTTTATAGCCCCTTCAAAAGTATCGTTATCCAAGTCGGCATCTGTAACTGCTACAAAATCCAGCGTACGTACCCAAGTTGCATATTCATCTACTTTTCCGTTATCTACATAAATTAATCTCGCTGTAGAAACTGCTTCAAGAGCCTCTGGAGTTCTAGGAAAATCAGCTGCTACTTTTTTAAATTTCGTCAAAGCCAATTGATCTCTATCTGAGTTATAATAAATTAGTCCTTCACGTAAAATAGACTTTGCTGTGAAAGCTCCGTTTTTAAACTCAGCAACCAATTGATCATACATTTTAATTGCCTGCTCTTGTTTTTTCACTGCAGCATATGTATTTGCCAACTCAAACATAGCATCATCACGATATTCTGATTTTTTATACATCTGAAGAAACCCATTAAGCTCTTCGATTTTTTTGTCGTTTTTATTCATAAAACCATAACAAATGGCTTTTTGAAAATAAGCATAATCAGCATCAACTCCTTTAAAACTCATCACTTTTGTATAAGCTTCCAGTGCCAATGCATACTTAGAGGTTACAAATCTACAATCAGCTAATCTTAAGTAAGAATCATGTAGTCTTGAAGTATCCTCTTTTGAATTATCAATTTGAGCTTGAAATGAATTGGCTGCATTATCATATTCTTTTAATTTAAAATACGTATAAGCAATATTATAATTAACATTTTTAAACTCCGGAGTTGCTTTGGCAGCTGCCAAACCTGCAAATTGTTTATAACTGATTAAAGCATTTTTAAAATCATCATTCAGATACTCTGTTTCTCCTTTCCAAAAAGTAGCACGAGCTGTAAACTCAGGGCTTTTTTGTTCATTAAGAGATTTCACAAACATCTTAGAAGCTTCTTGATAATTATTATCATTATACAATTCTAAACCTCTGTAAAAAAGCACTTTTTGATAAGCTAATCTATTCTCTGGAGATCTATTTTTTTCTAATAAGCTTAAAGCTTCACTGTAATTTTTAGACGAAATATAAGAATCTATCAATAACTTCTCTACTTCAGATTTACTAGAATTATTTGGGTATTTCTTCAAAAAATCAAGCAATACTACTGGTACATTTTGGTATGAATTCCCAATTTCGTAACTCAGCTTAGCGTAATTTAAACTCGCATCTTCTTGAATTGCTTTATCATAATCCATTTCGGCAGCATTCTTAAATGCATTTAAAGCTTGTTGCTTTTTATCAGTATTTAAATAACTCTGACCTAAATGATAATATGCATTTTGTGCTACAAAATCTTTTCCTTCAATAATTTTATTGAATTGTGAGATAGCATTTTCGTAATCTTTTTGCTGATAGTAAGCATATCCTAATTGGTAAAAATCAGTATTATTCCATTTCCCCTTTTTACCTTTATATTGTACTAAAAACGGAATTGCCTTATCATATGCTTTTAAATTAAAATAGCTCTCTCCAATAATCTTATTCAATTCTGACTTTTCGATTTCATTTGATTTCGGCATTGCTTTTTGTCCTAAATCAATTGCTTTTTGGAAATTCCCTAATTTAAAATTCATATCAGCCTGATAATACGAAAGCTTTTCTTTGTATTTCTCTTCTCCTGAAACCTCATCAAAATATTTGGTTGCTTCTTTATAATCATCGCCTTCATAAGCCATAAATCCTAAATAATACTTGGCTTGAGAACCATATTCAGGAGAATTCACCACCTTATTAAAATAAGTTGTTGCTTCTTTTTTCTTTTTAGAATTAAAGTAACTGTATCCTTTCTGGAAGTTAAATTTATCTAAATCGCTCTTGCTCATATAGCTTTCATCTACACGATCAAACCACTGCAATGCTTTTGGATAATTTGCCTGGTCGAAAAAATAATGAGCTACTTCAATGTAAGCTTGATTTTGTTTGGTGCTTATTGGGTAATCCTCAACAAAACGCTCCATAAGCTCATCAGCATTTGGCTGATTGGTTCTTATGGCGCAATTAGCAATATAATAAGTACAATCTGCCTTTACTTCTTCTCTCGCATCTTTTTCTTTTACTTTTTCGAAAATAATCTGAGCCGATGCATATTGTTTGTCATTATATAAAGAAACTGCTTTGTCAAAATCCTTTAAATCATAGGTATAAATAGCCGACTTTTGTGCCGAAACCTTAATCGATAAAAGGAAAACTAGTATAAAAATTAACCGTGAAAGTTTGTGCATTGTGATTTTAATTTAATTTTCAAATGTATCATTTTCTACTGGGTATAACGAATTGGTTTTAGTATTTATTATAAACAAAACCACAACTATCATCATTTAACACTCTTATAAAAGCCAACATCCACACACTTATAGCCTTAAATAATGGTATATAAAGGACTATTTCTTTAAATGAGGAAATTTTATTTTGAATACAGCCGTTAACTTATTACTTTTACCATTCAAATTAATTTTATCATGTCACAAATCGTACTGTCTCTTAAAGATGTAGCTATTTATCAAGAAGGAAAAAATATTTTATCTCATGTAAATTTAGAAGTAAAACATGGAGAGTTTATTTATATCATCGGAAAAACAGGTTCTGGAAAAAGTAGTTTCATGAAAACTTTATATGGCGACTTACCATTAACAGAAGGTGAAGGTCATATTGTTGACTTTGATTTGGCTACCCTAAAAGAAAATGATATTCCGTATTTGAGACGTAAAATTGGGATTGTATTTCAAGATTTTAAATTACTTCCGGACAGAACTGTACAAGATAACATGCTTTTTGTACTTAAAGCAACGGGATGGGTTGATAAAGAAGGAATGGAACGTAAAATCGATGAAGTTCTTGATAAAGTTGGCATGAAAGAATTTACTCAAAAAATGCCTCATCAACTTTCTGGTGGAGAGCAACAACGTGTTGCAATTGCGAGAGCTTTACTAAACGATCCTGAATTTATTCTTGCTGATGAGCCTACAGGAAACCTAGATCCTCAAACAAGTTCAGAAGTTCTTGAAGTTTTAAGAAGCATCAATGCACTTGGAAAAACCATTATCATGGCAACACACGATTATGCATTATTAATGAAATTCCCTTCAAAAACATTAAAATGTGAAGATGCCAGAATTTTTGAAGTAGTTCAGAGAACGGTGTAATACACTTTTAAATTATTTTTCAAAAACTAAGATATCTTGAAAATCTAATAGGGACTTATCTCCTCTTTTAGACCAAGTTCCGTATATTTTATTCTCAATTTTTAATTTACTTAGCCCTGCCATTTTATATAAATACTTTTCATTAAAAGCGATATTAGCTGATGGTACTTTTTCATTCATCAATCTATATCCTTCATTTTTATATGGAAAAATATAAGTTCCGTTATTGTTTGAAATCATACTCTCATTAATTTCATCATAAACAAAAAATGTAGCTAAACATCTTCCACCAGGCTTTAATACTCTATAAATTTCATTAAGATAATTTTGAATCTCTAATGGTTGCATATGTGTGAAAACTGAAAATAAAAACACAGTATCAAAAGAATTATCAAGATAAGGAAACGTAAAGTTTTCAGCTTTTTGATTTGTTAAGCTATACAAATCATTGTTTAAAGGAATATGCTGAAAATTGAAATTAGGAAAATTTATCGTTATATTATTTTTACACCAATTAATACCTTTCTTAACCAAATCAAATCCCTCGTAGCTACTATCAGCTAATAAATAGTTAGTAAGTGGAACTGCAACTCTACCAATACCACATCCAACATCCAGAACCGAATGATTTGGTTTTAGCTTTGCATACTCTATTAGAAGCTTAAGATGGTGTTTCCCTTGCTCTACGAAGTCTCCCGAGCCAATAAAAATATCTCCTTTATTTGGAACCATTTTCTTTTTACGTCCACTTAATGAATTGAACAGATCAAAAGGAGAGTAATATATTTTTCGTGCAACAAGTCTTGATTTTGGAGAAATAAAATAATAAACAGATCTTAAATTCATTTTCAGTGTTTTACTTTTATATAAACTTGATATCATTTTTATTAACAAAGAGATTTTTTTAATAAAAAGTATTTTCTTTACAAATATATTTTAAAAAACGACAATTAATGCTTTCCATTCTTATTCCAGTATATAATTACAATATTTGTCCTCTTGTCAAGGAGTTACATAGGCAATGTTTAGAATCTGAAATCGAATTTGAGATTATTTGTCAGGATGATGGATCAAATTCTGAATTAAATAAAGATAATGAAAAAATAAATTTACTAGAAAATTGTTTCTTCATCTCATTATCGAAAAACATTGGATTAAGTTCTAACAGAAACCTCCTTGCTTCTAAAGCCAAACATTCCTATTTACTTTATATAGATGGTGATTCAATAGTCATTAATAAAAATTATATCCAAAATTATTTAGACAATATTAAAAACTCAAATATAATTCACGGAGGCCGGGTTCACCCTACAATAGTAAATTCCAATAAACAAAAATTACGATGGAAATACGGGAGAACTATCGAAGACAAAACGGTTTCTCAAAGAAATTTAGCGATTTACAAAACACTACTATTCAATAATACTTTGATTAAAAAAGAACATTTTAATCAAATAAAATTTGATTCAAGCTTAACAAAATATGGCCATGAAGATACCTTATTTGCCTATGAAGTTAGTAAATCCAATTTCAGAGTGAAACATATTGATAACGCTATTGAACATGGAGATATAGACGAAAGTAAAATTTTTATTTCTAAAGTAAAAAACAGCCTAAACAATCTTATACTTCTAGATCAACAAAATAAGTTAAACCCTGATTTTGTAAAAATATTAGGCTTTTACTATTCTTTAAAAAAATATAAATTAATCTCTTCTGGAAATTTATTTTTCAAAATTTTTAACAAAGTACTTTTTAATCAATTGTGTTCTCAAAACCCTTCTTTATTTTTATTTAACCTTTACAGAATCAGTTATATTTGTTCAATAAAAATAAGTAATATGGCATTTTTTTCTATTATTATTCCATTATACAACAAAGCTGATTATATTGAAAAGACTTTAAAAAGTGTTTTCGAACAGACCTTTACGGATTATGAAATCATTGTAGTCAATGATGAATCGATAGATGGTAGCGAAATCAAGGTTCTTAACTTAAAAAATCCTCGAATAACTCTATACAATCAAAAGAACCAAGGTGTTTCTGTTGCGAGAAATTTAGGAATCGAAAAATCTAAAGGTAAACTGATTGCTTTCTTAGATGCAGATGATTATTGGTATCCGAATCATCTAGAAGAACTAAACAATTTATATCTTAATTTTCCAGATTGTGGAATGTATTGCTCTCGCTATAAAATTAAAACAACCAAAAAACATTTTCAAATTCCTACTCATAATCAAATAAACAGCTCGTTTAGCGGAATTATAAAAGATTATTTTTCATCAAACATCCCTTTTAGAATTACATGGACTTCTAGTTTAGCAATTCCGAAAGAAATTATAGAAAAATTTGGAGGATTTACACCTGGAATAACAAACGGTCAGGATTTAGAACTCTGGACTAAAATCGGAATTAAACATAGTGTTGCAATTACAAATACAATAACAGCTATTTATAATTTTGACATCCCAAATAGTCTTGCTAAGAATAACGTAGACTCTATGAATTTAATGGATTTTAAGCAGTTTAAAATAGCAGAACAACAAAACTCTTCTCTTAAATCTTTTTTGGATTTATACAGAATTGAATATGGCTTGCGTTATTATATCTACGGCTATACAACTAAAATGAATTCTTATCTAAAAGACGTCGGCAAACAAAACATAAACTTAAAGATTCGTTTTTTATTAAGTCTACCTCCCTTCTCATTACGTTTATTTCTAAAACTAAAAAACTCTTTAAAAAAGATTGGTATTAATTTTTCTGTTTATGAGTAGTATAGCTCATAAATTCCTCAAAATCTCTAATATAATCATCTTCAATATAAACCTCTGAAGCAACTACCAAACAAACTGATCCAGAAGAAAAATTTTGAAGTTCTCTCCAGATTCCAGGTTTAATCAACAAACCTTCAAATGGTTTATTTAAAGTAATATTTTTTGACTCTCTCCCATCATTTAAAACAACATCAAAACTACCGCTTAATGCAACTAAAAATTGTTGCAATTTTTTATGAGCATGCCCTCCTCTTTCTGCCCCACTTGGAACATCATACAGGTAATACACTCTTTTAATATCAAAGGGAACTGTGTCATGTTCTATTACGGAGAGATTTCCTCTTCGCTCTTCTATTTTAGGAATTGAGATAATTTGTATCCTGTTATTATTTATTTCCATACTTCGTCATTTCAAATTTTTCATGCCCTCTTTTTGCACTTTTCAAAGCAGTTTTAATATTTTTTAATCGTATTTTTTTCTGTTTTAGATCAAAAAATAATTTGATAAAAATCCAAAAAATATATTTATTTTTAAATATTCTTGAGAATAGCGCACCTTGAATGTAATACTTATCAGTTATATTTTTCTTTTCTGAAGAAGTTTGACTTTCATGCATTACAATTATTTGCGAATCAAAAACAAGCTGTTGATGTATTTCTTTTAAATCAGATAGAAAAACAGCTTCCTCACCCATTTCAAAAGTTCCTCCTAAACCAAAACTTTCATCAAATCGAATATTAGATGCGTCAACAATCGCTTTATTCAATGTCATTTCTATTGAGCTCACATTGAGTATATCGAAGATATTCAAATTAACTTTAGAACTAGAAGGATATTTTTTTATTAAATCTCTATTTGAATTTATCACTGAAAAAATTATTACAGTCGCTTGAGGAAACTTATTATAAGCATTCATTATTTTAGATGTAAATCCTTCTTGATAAACAATATCATCATCAGCAATAACAAGAATTTTTCCAATAGCATTATCAAGAGCCAAATTTCTGCTTTTGGACAAACCTCTTTCGTTACTATTTATTACCCTAACTGAATCATATTCTGAAACTAAAATCTCAGATTCAGATTGATTAATTATCAATAAATTAAAATTTGAAAAATGCTTAAAAGGAAACATATCCATTAAAAAATCTAATGAATCTCTGTTCTTTGTCGAAATCAAAATTTCAATATCAGTTATAAGATAAATCTCTTTCAAATTATTTTTTCTCTTAAACAAATGTAAATTATTTTTACTTTTAAATGCAAAATACAATGCGCTTAGTTTTTTTAACAAAAAAAGATGTTCAAAACAATGCCTGAAATATCGCTTTTATTGATAAAAACATACCAATAAGTAAAGTTTCAGAAATAGATTAATATGTTATGCTACAAAAATAAATTTTATAATTATCAAAAATCTCAATACTAATAGCAATTTTACAATTATTTAGAATGGCCAAATTGTTTTACATTTACTATTTTCTTTTAAACAATACAATTTATGCGGATTTTACTCATCGGAGAATATAGTCTTTTACATAATTCTTTAAAAAGAGGATTAACAGAACTAGGACACGAAGTTGTTTTAATAGGAAATAGCAATGGATACAGATGCTATCCTGTTGATTATGACTATGAGGCAAAATATCTAAAAAAACAATATTAACTATTCCAAGAAAAATTATATATCGTTTTTTTAAATTTGATTTTGTTAATTTAGAATATGCTATTCGTTTTTATTTATTTCTTCCTAAATTAAAGAATTACGATATTGTACAATTTGTCAATGAAGTATCTATAAAAACATCTAAAAAAATCGAACTTCATTTAATAAAAAAAATAGTGAGATATAATAAGCGCTTTTTTTATTATCATGTGGGTTAGATTATATGACTCTTAAATTTTATATTGAAAACAAAAACTATAAATCCATTTATCAGCCCTCTCTAAAAAGCCCAAAACCTTCAAAAGAATTTAACTGGTTTTATGATTATTTTAAAAAATCACATATCAAAATTCATAAATACATTATGAATAATTTTGATGGATTGATTGCTACTGATTTTGACTATGTAGATGCTACAAAAAACTATCCGATCTTTTCTGGTTTTATCCCCTATCCAATAGTACATACCAAACTAACTTTTAATGAATTAATCATTCAAGATAAAATAATTATTTTTTTAGGCATTAACAAATACAGCTATAGTCAAAAGGGGATATCTTATTTTGAAAAAGCATTAAAAATCATTAAAGAAAAATACCCCGATAAAGTAGAAATTATAATTACCAATACAATCCCATATCCTGTTTATATTGATTTATACAACAAAGCTCATATTCTTCTAGATCAAGCTTATAGCCGAGATCAAGGCTATAATGCACTTGAAGCAATGGCAAAAGGAAAAGTTGTTTTTACAGGAGCAGAAAAAGAATTTATGGAATACTATAATATCTCTGAAAAGGTATGCATAAATGCAATTCCAGATGTTGATTATTTAGTAAATGAATTATCTTTTTTAATTGAAAATCCTGAAGAAATCATTGCGATTGGAAAACGAGCAAGAGCATTTGTAGAAAGAGAACATGATTATCTCAAAATTGCTAAAAAATATCTAGAAGTTTGGAAAAGCAATTAATTCTATTTTGTAAATAATGTCCTTTTTTTAAACTTCAAAAATAACTCCCAAACTTCTTTTAGTTCCTCTAATTTTAGCAACCAACAAATAAATAGATAAGTTACTACTCCAAATATAACTCCAATGAACAGCTGTAAAATTAAATTTTCCATAAAACTAGATATTACAAATACAACAAAAGCCATTCCCATAGTAGCTATAAAAATGGGGAACATATCTTTCAACTGATTTATTGGCCCATATCCATATAACTTCCCTGGTACATATGCATTTATGATAAAAAATATGGCAGATGTAACAACATGACCAATTACAATTGCTTTTACACCTAGTGGAATTGTAATTACCATGGCTAACACCGTCATAGGCAATTTGAATAAATCAACTTTTAAGTATAAATCTGAACGACCAATTGCATTTAACAAATTCAAATTAACACTACTCATTGGAAGAAAAACACGTGCAAAAACGATCCATTGCAAAAGTGGAATTACAGCATTCCATTTTTCTGTAAGCAATAGTATAACAATTGGTTTTGCTAGTAAAGCAATAAGTGTCATAATCGGAATAATCAGAAAAGCCGACATACGAATCATACGTCTGAATATAGAGACTAATTTCTCTTTATCATGTTGTACAGTTGTAAGAATTGGGAATGTAGCTTGTTGTAAAACACTTACAATTGTACCTGCAGATATATCAGCAAAACTCTTGGCTCTCGTGTAATATCCTAATGTAGCAGTTGGATAAAGTTTTCCTAAACAAATATTATACACATTATTTAAAGCTTGGGCATACAAACCAGCCATTAACAGCTTTGAGCCATAACCAAATAATGATTTAAATGATTTTTTTGAAAAAGCAATAGAAGGGGTCCAATTACTTAAAAGCCATAAAGACACAGACGAAGCAAAAGACCCAATGAGCATTTGAATAACCAACGCCCAAACTCCATATCCATTTATAGCTGCTATTACTCCACATAATCCACCAGTAATCATTCCAATTACATTACTTTTTGCTATAGATTTGAAATCGATCGCAATTGTTAGTTTAGTTCGTTGAACTATTGCGAAAGCATTTAAAAACAAAATTAAACCCAAGATTCTTGCCAAATCAGTTAACTGACGTTGCTCAAAAAAAGAAGAAATAAAAGGTGCTGAGAAAAACAGTACTAAATAAAAAAAACTGCTTACAACTAAATTGAATACAAATAAAGTTGAAAAGTCAATCTCTGACCTATCTTGACGCTGAATCAACCCTGTACCTAATCCACTTTCGATAAAAGTTTGTGACAAGGCTATAAAAATAGCTAACATTCCTATTAATCCAAAATCTTCTGGTAGCAAAATTCGAGCAAGTACTATACCTACAATGAATTGACCAAACTGAACAGCAAATTTATCAACTACTGACCAAATGATTCCTTTTATTGCGATTGACTTTAGAGAAGTATTATGCATTTATAAAAATAAATTTTAATTATATTCTAATTCAAAAAGCTCATTTTCGAGATATTTCATAATGTTTTCGGAAGCAGTTGAACTGTTTTTCGGAATTAGAGTATTTTGCACAAAATCATAACGCGTATCTTTCATCCAATCATTCTCATTAAGAACAACATTCTCAATAAAATCAATTACTTGCTTTTTGTTTCTCGACTGATAATGTGCTGCCATCGCTTCATCACCAAAAGTATTCCAATAGCCCATAATTGATTCATCCCGAATCATAAAAAGAGATGGCTTTCCAGTAATAAGATATTCTGCCATAAATGAACCACTATCATGTATTAGTGCATCTGATGTCAAAAAAAGATCAATATAATAACCATCTCCAAACTGACCATTTTCGAGATTTATCCATTTATCGAAGTAATTGTTGGTTTTTTCTTTACCCCAATTTGGGTCATTTTCCAATTTAACTCTTAATAAAGGATGCGGATTGAATGCAATTTGTATTTTATCCTTATAATTAATCGCCAATTCTAAAAAGAAATCATAGTACTCCAGAAAATTAGATACTTTACTTAACTCGTTCATTAAATGATGTGGTGTCCATATAATTCTTTTTAAGGCGGGATTCTTATTTTTCCAAACTTCTTTTGGCCGTTTATTTATCAAAAGCGGGTCGAATCCCGGGTAGCCAGTTAAAATCCTATTTATGGCTTTATTCCTTTGTTTTTCGGACGCCATTTTTTGATGAATATTCGTTTCTGAAAAAATTTTCCAAATTAAATTATGAAAATTCAGATCATAGGTAAACGCATAACTAACCGTCGGAATACTATAAGGCACATAACAGGTTAAAGTTTTTGAAAACTCCTTTATATAATATCTATAATCGACTAAACTTTGATATGGATTGGTAAAAAAAATAATATCTGGTGAAAATGTCTTTTTTATATCTAAATATTCTCCTGTAGTGGTATCATAGGTTCTTACAACATCATATCCTCTATTTTTAAAAGTATTATAAGCTTTATTCATTTCGAAAAGCATATTTTCATTCCCAAAATTTACAACAGGACAAACAAATATTTGAGGTTCAAATCTGGGATGCTGTAACATTAAATCAAATAATACTTCATATTTCCAGACTGATTCGTGCGTCAAAAAGAAAGCTACTCTTATTTTTTCTTTTTTTCTAACAATTTCAAGCGCTTTTCTATGTCTATCAGGTGCTTCTTTAATTAAATACCAATTGTATAAATCCCTTAAATGTGTAAAATTATAAATCTTAATAAACGAAATCCATATTTTTTCTGGTACATATCGTTTAATACTTAATTTAAGTTCATGTCTTTTTGTAAAATCCATTTAATATTGGTTTAAAATATCAACTATATGACTTACTTCTACATCCGTTAAAACAGAACTCATTGGCAAACTCAAAACCTCGCTATGTGTTTTTTCAGTAATCGGAAAAGACAAATCATTCCATTGAGGAAATGCTTTTTGCTTATATGGAGGAACAGGATAATGAATCATTGTTTGAATACCATTCTCTAATAAATATGCCTGCAAATCATTCCTGTTTTGAGTTCGAATAACGAATAAATGAAATACATGATTATTTGAAAAATCCCAAAATGGTAATACTATTTTTTTGTTTTTTATTTCAGCTAAATATCTTTTAGCAATATCTCTTCGTTGCTCATTTTCAGCATCTAAATTTGGTAATTTCACATTCAGAAATGCAGCTTGTAATTCGTCTAATCTCGAATTCACACCCACAAAATCATTATAATATTTTACTTCTGAACCATAATTTCGAAGCGAAAATAAAATCATAGCCAATTCAGCATCATTCGTTGTAATTGCTCCACCATCTCCCAAAGCACCTAAATTTTTTCCTGGATAAAAACTATATGCTTGTGCATTCCTACTTTTGACTTTTGACTTTTTGCTTTTTGCTAATAAAGCACCGTGAGATTGTGCTGCGTCTTCAACAACTAAAAGATTATTTACATCAGCAATTTCATTTATGGCATCCATTTCTGCCAATTGTCCGTATAGATGAACTACTAAAATTGCTTTAGTTTTTGGTGTAATTTCACTTTGGATTAAATCTGGATTAAGATTATACGTTTCTAACTTTGGTTCAACTAAAACAGGAACCAAATCAGCTTGCAGGATTGCTAAAATACTAGCTATATATGTATTTGCAGGTACAATAACTTCATCTCCTCTTTTAAGTTTTCCTAACTGAATATACCCCTTAAAAATCAGGACTAAAGCATCCAAACCATTTCCTACTCCTATACAATATTTTGCATCACAATACGCTGCGAATGATGTCTCAAATGCTTTGACTTCTTTTCCCAAAATATACCAGCCATTATCCAAAACTGCTTCCATTTTTTCCTGAAATGCTTTTTTGTATGGCTCGTTTACTTTTTTCAAATCTAAAAAAGAAATCATAATAAAACATTATTTAATAAACCGTAATTTATTGTTTCTACTTCGTAAAAATCATGGACAATTGTACTCGCCCCAAAGCTTTCTTTCCAATATGATAACCCTTCATTTAGCTTTTTCCCTCGTTCTTCATTAGATATTCCAAAATCAAAAAATTGTTTTTCGCTAAATACTTTCTTTATCAGGAACTCAAACAAAAAATCCAAGCTCCCTAAATTATCCTGATTTTCATTTTTAGAAATATACTGGCAATGTGCTACATTCTTACTTTCAAAAACTGATGTTCCTGCTATTATTTTATCATTCTGATACACATTAAACTGGCGAATATTATCTGGAAAGATTTTTTTTAGTAACTGTATTTCTTCTAAAGTATGAACTGGCTTAGCTTGATGCTTTTTATCCAAATTCGGGATCAGAACTTTGTTCCAAAAGTCTTCAAAATCATCTTCTTCTTTGATAACTAAATCATTAAAAACAGCCTTTTGAATCCCTCTTCTCCTAACTTTTGATATCTTGTTTTCCTGAAATAAATTCAAAACTGACAACGAATCCCGCCGAACCAATTTTGCTTCAGCTAAAAACAAAGCATATTGAATTTCTTCACTAGGTTTTAAATGATAAATTGCTGGCAGCGTCTTCAAATGTAATTTTACAACAGCCATCTCGTTTAAAAAAATTAAAATACTTTTAAAGATTTCAATAACCGAAACCAATTTTATTTTTTCATCATAAACCAAACCTCCATAAGTCAGTCCCTGATGTGAATACACTACATTATTAACTCTATTTGCAGGTAAAACCGAAACTAATTTTTCATTCTCATAAACCAATAAAGAGAAATCTTTAAATCGGTCTTTATGATATTCCATAAAATCACGATGAAACAAAAAAGTAGCATTTTTAGCTTGACTAACAAAGTCATTCCATTTTATGTAATCTGCTTCCTGATATAACTTTACGGTGTAGTTTTTCACTATTTAATATTAGAATTCATTTATCGTTTATGCTCTAATGCTGGTAGATACCATTTATATTTTACTGCCATTAATCGAACTAAAATTATAACAATACAAGTTACGAGATACAAAATATCATCATTTAAATTCCATTCTTTTAATACAAAAAAGACAATCCCTCCTAGAATACAAATCGTAGCATAAATTTCTCTTCTAAAAATTACAGGAATTTCATTACACAAAATATCTCGAGTAACACCTCCAAAACAGGCAGTCATGGTGCCTAATGCAATACAAATTATAGGATGCAAACCAGTAAGTATTCCCCTTTCAAGTCCTATTAACGTAAAAACACCAAGACCAATAGTATCAAATAAAAACAAAGAAGTTCTTAGTTTATCGAATTTTTTTCTGAAGATAACAGATAAAATAAATCCTAAAATAATAACATAAACATATTTCAGATCAAGCATCCATCCTACTGGTGTTCTGCCAATTAAAACATCACGCACCGTTCCTCCACCTACTGCAGTAACAAAGGCAATTATAAAAACCCCAAATGGATCCAATCGTTTATTCATTGCGGTCAACGCACCCGACATTGCAAATGCCATCGTCCCAATGATATCTAATAAGCTAAACATTTATATGTTTTTAAAATGAAAATAAAATATATAATTCTGACAAAAATAAAGAAATACTCTTTATAAACAGATGCTAACTACAATTAATAAATTTAGTCGTTTCCTAAAAAATAGTAATAAATTTAAAATTTAAAAAATCTTATTACCTTAGCCACTTACAAACTCAGCACCTTATTCCCTTGAAACAAATTACTTCAATACAAAATCCATTCATAAAATCATTAGTGTTATTGCAAGAAAAAGCAAAAGCACGGAAGCAAACTGGAACGTTTTTAATTGAAGGGAAACGTGAAATTTCATTAGCCATAAAAGGGGGATACGAAATAGAAACGATTTTATTTTTACCCGAATTAATTTCTGAAAATGAAATCAATAAATTAACTAGCAAACAAGTTAATTTAATCGAAATAAATAAAGAAGTCTTTCAAAAACTAGCGTATCGCGATACCACCGAAGGTGTTTTGGCTATAGCCAAAACCAAATCATTACAATTATCGGATTTAAAACTATCTGATAATCCATTGATTCTTGTTGCCGAAGCTCCAGAGAAACCAGGAAATATTGGTGCATTATTGCGTACTGCCGATGCTGCCAATTTAACTGCAGTAATTATTGCCAATCCTAAAAGTGATTTATACAATCCAAATATTGTTCGCTCAAGTGTAGGTTGCTTATTTACCAACCAAATTGCAACAGGAACAACTAACGAAATTATTGCTTTTTTAAAAGAAAATAAAATTGATTTTTACTGCGCCACACTTCAAAACTCAACTTCCTATCATACACAGAACTTTACTACTCCAACTGCCTTAGTTGTAGGTACAGAAGCCACAGGACTAACACAAGAATGGAGAGATGCCGCAACTCAAAATATTATCATACCAATGGAAGGCGAAATTGACAGCATGAATGTATCAGTTGCAGCTGCCATATTAATTTTTGAAGCAAAAAGACAACGAGGTTTTAATAAATTATAAATCAATAGGGCATTAAATTGCTATGCTTTTAAATAACAAATATCATCTACATATGAATTATAAATTATCGCTTTTATCACTATTTTTTAGTTTTTCGGTTGCTGCACAAATCACCAATAAAGAAGTCGATGCATTAGTAGAAAATACTTTAAAAACATTTAATGTTCCCGGAATTGCTGTTGCCATTATTAAAGATGGAAAAATCGTTCAGGCACAAGGTTATGGTGTAAAATCTATCTTGACAAAAGAAAAAGTAGACGCTAATACATTATTCGGAATTGCTTCAAACAGTAAAGCTTTTACAAGTGCAGCCTTGGCTATCTTAGTTGATGAAGGCAAAATCAAATGGGATGATAAGGTGACAAAATACCTTCCAAATTTTAAAATGTACAATGAATATGTAACACAGGAATTTACGATTCGTGATTTACTAACTCACCGCAGCGGGTTAGGTCTTGGAGCGGGAGACTTAATGATATGGCCTGACGGAAGTGATTTTACAGTACAGGATATTACCCAAAACTTACAATATTTAAAACCTGTTTCGGGTTTTAGAACCAAATACGATTACGATAATTTATTATATATAGTTGCTGGTGAAATCGTTCATGTTGTTAGCGGAAAAAGCTGGGGCGATTTCATAGAAGAACGCATCATGAAACCACTAGAAATGAATCATAGTGCAGCATCTTTTTTACGCTTAAAAGACTCAACCAATATCATTGCACCACATGTACCTATAGATGGGAAACTAAAAGTAATCACCAGATATAAAAATCAACTATTTGATGCTGCTGCTGGTATTTATTCTAGCGTAAACGACTTGAGTAAATGGGCAATCATGCAAATGAACAATGGTAAATATGGTCCCGAAAACAAGCAATTATTCTCAGAAAAGGAACATGACGAAATGTGGCAATTGCAAACTATAATTCCAGTAAAACCTAGAGCACCATACAATACTCATTTTAGCGGATACGGTTTAGGCTGGTTTTTGAGCGATGTGAAAGGAAACAAACAAGTTACTCATACAGGTGGTCTAGAAGGAATCGTTACTCAGGTTACTTTAATTCCTGAACTACAATTAGGAATTATAGTCTTAACAAACCAGCAATCTGGCGCAGCATTTACTGCTATTACCAATACCATAAAAGATAGTTATTTAGGAATTAAATCTGAAGATTACGTTGCATTATACAGCAATCGTATGAAAGCCAATGTAGAAACAGCAGATAAAGTAACTGATGAAGTCTGGGCTGTTGTAGCAAAAAACAAGAAAGACAAAGTAAAAACTGATTTCACCAAAATCACTGGAACTTACAAAGACAATTGGTTTGGAGATGTAACGATAACTGAAAAAAAAGGGAAAATATATTTTGCATCAAAACGTTCTCCTCAATTGGTAGGTGAAGTATTCTTTTACAAAGATGGAAATTTTGTGGTAAAATGGGATAATGCTTATTTCCATGCCGATGCCCATTTATTTTTTAAATATGACTCTAATGGAAAAGCTACTAACTTAAAGATGCAAGCAATTTCTGAACTAACCGATTTTAGTTACGATTTCCAAGATTTGGATTTCAGTAAAGTTCAGTAAATTTAATCCATTCAAAAAGAGCATATACTTAGAGATTTTAATAGCTCTTTATTTTAATTCATTAGTAAGACAAGCCTATTTGAATCTTTAAAATTTAAGCAACAAAACATAACAAACTAAAAATCACAACACTATTTCAGGATAGTGTTTTTTTTTATGCTTAGAAAGCTTTTATTTTTCTAAACATTTTATTCTATTTTCAATATTTAAAACACTTTCATTCCCTTGTGTATATTGAAACTTATTCTTATTTTTAGGGAATTGAACTAGGTGTACATATGACAGAGATAGATATCGAAAAAGAGAATAAAGCAATTGCGCAGGAATACAAAGAATTACTTCGAATTAGTTACCAGACTTTAAGTCCTACAGACAAAAAATTAATTCGGAAAGCTTTTGATGTTGCTGTTGATGCTCATAAAGAACAAAGACGAAAATCAGGTGAAGCTTACATCTTCCACCCTATTGCTGTCGCAAAAATCGTTGCTTCTGAAATAGGATTGGGAGCTACCTCAATTGCTGCTGCCTTATTGCATGATGTTGTCGAAGATACTCCTCTGACAGTTCAGGATATTGAGCGTTTATTTAATCCAAAAGTAGCACAACTTGTAGAAGGATTAACTAAAATTTCGATGGTCCAGAGAGATCTAAATGCATCAATGCAAGCGGAAAATTTCCGTAAAATGATCCTTACCTTAAATGATGATGTTCGTGTAATTTTGATAAAATTAGCCGACCGTTTGCATAATATGCAAACGATGGACTCAATGGCCGAATACAAACAAACCAAAATTGCATCAGAAACTTTATACATTTATGCACCACTAGCTCACCGCTTAGGGCTGTATAACATAAAGACTAAACTAGAAGATTTAGGATTAAAATATACGGAACCAGAAGTTTATAATGATATCGTAAGTAAAATTCGAGAAACTAAAGAAGAACAAGATGCTTACATCAAAGATATTTCGGATGTGCTAAAGAAATCTTTGGACGAAGAAGGAATTGAGTACATAATAAAAGGGCGTCCGAAATCTATTTATTCAATCCGAAGAAAAATGCGTGCACAAAACGTAAGCTTTGATGAAGTTTACGATAAGTTTGCCATTCGAATTGTATATAAATCCAATCCACATGACGAAAAGTTTCTGGCTTGGAAAATATACTCTATCGTAACCGACCATTACCGACCAAGCCCAAGCCGTTTGCGTGATTGGATTTCATCACCAAAATCTACTGGTTACGAGGCTTTACACATAACTGTTATGGGACCAAAAGGTCGCTGGATCGAGGTACAAGTGCGAAGTGAGCGTATGGATGAAATCGCCGAGAAGGGATATGCGGCACATTACAAATATAAAAACGGAGCCACCGAAGAAAGTGGTCTTGATGTTTGGCTAAACCTGCTTCGTGAAGCTTTAGAAAACTCAGAAACAAATGCAGTAGATTTTGTTGAAGATTTTAAAATGAATTTATATTCAAAAGAAATCTTTGTATTTACTCCGAAAGGGGAAATAAAATCGCTTCCAAAAGGAGCAACTTCATTAGATTTTGCTTTTAGCATTCACTCCGAAATAGGAATAAAAACTCGTGGGACACGTGTAAACGGACGATTAGTACCTCTTAACTACGAATTAAAAAGTGGAGATCAGGTTGAAGTAATCACTTCTCAAAACCAAAAACCAACCATAAACTGGTTGGATTATGTAACCACATCCCGAGCGAAAACCAAAATTAAAAACGTTTTAAACGAAAATACCAAAAAGATTGCCGAGGAAGGAAAAGAACTACTTACGCGTAAACTAAAACACTTAAAAATAACTATTAACGAACAAGTTATAAACGAGTTAGTTAATTTCTTTAAACTTAAAACGAGTTTAGACTTATTTTATAGAGTTGGAATTGGCGCAATCGAAAATCAGCAATTAAAAGACTATGCTGCTCAAAAAAGCAATACGTTTATTAATTTCTTCAAAAACAAAATAAAACGCAACAGCAGTACTACCACTGCCGATACAGATATTCACAAACCTGTAATTAGTAGTAATTATGACATGTTGGTTTTTGGAACAGAACATGATAAACTTGATTACAAATTATCACCATGTTGTAACCCAATTCCTGGTGATGATGTTTTCGGATTTGTAACGATAAATGAAGGGATAAAAGTTCACAAAAAAGATTGTCCTAATGCTATTGGCATGCAATCAAACTACGCCTATAGAATTATGACCGCCAAATGGATTGACTCTTCACAAGAGGAATTCAAAGCAGTTATAAATATTACAGGAATGGACGTTTTGGGACTAACCAATCAACTAACCAAAGTAATTTCTAATAACATGAACGTAAATATCCAAAGCATCTCATTGAGTACTGATGCAGGGATTTTTCATGGCCAGATTGCCGTAATTGTACGAAACAACTCAATACTTAAGAAAATGATTAACAATATCAAAAAAATTGATGGAGTTGAGAAAGTAACCAGAGAATACAGAACGTAAGTCCCTGAAATTTTACGATTAAACATTTGAATGTGAAACTTTAAACAGGAAACTTTTATTCATTTAAAATAATAAATTATCTTTGCAGGATATGACACTCATTTCAACTGACAACAACAAAAATCAAGAAATTGTAAAAAATGTTTTTACATTATATCTTGAACAAAAAGGCCATCGTAAAACTCCTGAGCGTTATGCTATACTTCAGGAAATATATGATAGTGAAGAACATTTTGATATTGAAAACTTGTATATCAAAATGAAAAATAAAAATTATCGCGTAAGTAGAGCTACTTTATACAACACGATAGAATTATTATTAGATTGTGCTTTAGTTCGTAAACATCAATTTGGACAAAATCAAGCTTACTATGAGAAATCATATTTTGATAAACAACACGATCATATCATTATGACTGATTCTGGTGAAGTAATCGAATTTTGCGATCCTAGAATCCAGACCATAAAAAAAACAATCGAAGAAATATTTGATATCGAAATCACGAATCATTCATTGTATTTTTACGGAAACAAAAAACAAAAATAGACAATCAACAAAAAGATTGCTCTCAAAAATATTCAAATAAAATAGACAACTAATTAATCTGAGCAGGTGGCAAAACCGCCTCGACAATTAAAATTAAAAAAAGAATGACCGTAGATTTATTACTAGGATTACAATGGGGAGATGAAGGTAAAGGAAAAATTGTAGACGTTCTTACCTCGAATTATGACATAATTGCTCGTTTTCAAGGTGGACCAAATGCAGGACACACTTTAGAATTCGACGGAATAAAACATGTTTTAAGAACAATTCCATCAGGAATTTTTCATGAAAAGTCTATTAACATTATTGGTAATGGAGTTGTAATTGACCCAGTAGTTTTTCAAAAAGAAATTGAAGGTTTAGAAAAATTCAATCTAGACATCAAAAGCAAATTAATTATATCTAGAAAAGCACATTTAATCTTACCAACGCACCGTCTACTTGATGCTGCTTCAGAAGCCTCAAAAGGAAAAGCCAAAATTGGCTCTACATTGAAAGGTATTGGCCCAACTTACATGGACAAAACAGGTAGAAATGGTTTACGTGTTGGTGATATCGAATTAGAAGACTTCAAAGAGCGCTATAGAGCACTAGCAGACAAACACGAAGCTATGATTGCTTTTTATGATGTTGCTATTCAATACAACTTAGCAGAACTTGAAAAAGAGTTTTTTGAAGCTATCGAAGAATTAAAAAAATTAGATTTTATTGATAGTGAAGAATATATGCACCAAGCTCAAAAAGCAGGTAAATCTATTTTATGTGAAGGTGCTCAAGGATCTTTATTAGACGTAGATTTTGGAACATATCCTTTTGTAACATCATCTAACACTACAGCTGCTGGAGCGTGTACTGGTCTAGGAATTGCACCAAACAAAATTAAAGAAGTTTACGGAATTTTTAAAGCATATGTAACTCGTGTAGGAAGCGGTCCTTTCCCTACTGAACTTTTTGACGAAGTTGGAGCTACAATGGCAAAAATCGGAAACGAATTTGGTTCAGTAACAGGAAGACAAAGACGTTGCGGATGGCTAGACCTAGTAGCATTAAAATATGCTGTTCAAGTAAACGGTGTTACACAATTAATGATGATGAAAGGTGATGTCCTTTCTGGATTTGAAACTTTAAAAGTGTGTACTGAATATAATTACAAAGGAAAAAACATTTCTCACTTCCCATATAATATCGAACCTGAAAATGTAACTCCAGTTTATAAAGAATTCAAAGGATGGCAAGCAGATTTAACTGGAATGACAACTTATGAAGAATTACCAGCTGAATTAAAAGAATATATCGAGTTTATCGAGAAAGAAGTTGAAGTACCTATCAAAATTGTTTCTGTAGGTCCAGACAGAAAACAAACGATACTTAAATAAAAAAAACTAAACGCTCTGGATTTCAGAGCGTTTTTTTTTGCTAAAAAAAATTGACACATGAGCAATCCTAAAATAAAAATAACAGAAACTAAGCTTCTATCTGATAACTGGTACATATTAAACAAAGTAACTTTTGACTACCAAAAGAATAATGGAGTACCAGAAACTCACACCCGAGAAGTATACGATCGAGGAAATGGAGCTGCAATTTTACTTTATAATTCAAAAAAGAAAACAGTAGTTCTTACTAGACAGTTTCGCATGCCTACTTATCTTAACGGAAATGATTCTGGAATGATGATTGAAGTTTGTGCTGGGCTATTAGATAAAGACAACCCCAAAGAATGTATCATCAGAGAAACTGAAGAGGAAACAGGATATCGCTTAAAAAATGTAGACAAAGTAATTGAAACCTATATGTCACCTGGATCTGTAACCGAAATTTTATATTTATTTACAGGAGAATATGACCAAAGCATGAAAGTTAGTGAAGGCGGAGGACTTGATAGCGAAAATGAAAACATCGAAGTACTCGAAATGACTTTTGATGAAGCATACAATATGATTACAACAGGCGAAATAAAAGACGCTAAAACCATTTTATTATTACAACATGCCAAAATAAAAGGATTGATTTAAAACACACTAAAAACTCCTAAAACTTAATTTTGAGACATTGCACTTACATTAAAACCAAAGACTTATGTTTCTAAGAAAGACTTTTATTATGGCTATAAATAAAAAAGGGAAACGTAAAATTATAGTAGATTTTAAAACTTATTTTTGGTGGGTATTTTATGAATATGATCAAACTACATTTGATGGAAATCAAATAACAATAATAGCAGAAAATCAATCTTTTAGTATTCATTATGGTTTAGAACAAAATTCAGAAAAAAGAATAGCAGTACTAAGACTAAATGGTGGGGTTTTCGTAGAATGTCCAAAATTTGAAAATGATTCTGGGATAATTACTCCTTCTGGAATTAATGAATTAATAAAATGGATCCTTACAAAACCAAGCAATAATACAATTAAAAAAGTGTTTTATTCCTATCCCAAAAAAGTTTTAAATGAATCAGAATCAAATATCTTATACAACACTATACTCGAAGAAATAGCAAAAAAGGCATAAGAATAAAAATCTTACGCCTTTTGTTTTATATGAAAACTTCTAAATTATCTTGAATAATTTGGAGCTTCTTTTGTAATAGTTACGTTATGAGGGTGACTCTCTGTAATTCCGCTAGAAGTAATTCTAACAAAACGTCCTGACTCTTGTAAAGTAGGAATATCTTTTGAACCACAATATCCCATTCCTGCACGAAGTCCACCAATGAATTGAAGCATACTTTCGTTTAACTCCCCTTTGTAAGGAACACGACCTACAATTCCTTCTGGAACTAGTTTTTTAACATCATCCTCAACATCTTGGAAATAACGGTCTTTTGAACCACCTTGCATCGCCTCTACCGAACCCATTCCGCGGTAAGATTTGAATTTTCTTCCTTCAAAAATAATAGTTTCACCTGGAGATTCTTTTGTTCCTGCTAATAATGATCCTAACATTACACAATCTGCTCCAGCTGCAATTGCTTTAGGAATATCTCCTGTATAACGTATTCCTCCATCAGCAATTACTGGTACGCCAGTTCCTTTTATTGCTGCAGCTACTTCTAACACTGCTGAAAATTGAGGAAAACCAACTCCTGCAACAATACGAGTTGTACAGATTGAACCTGGTCCAATACCAACTTTTACTCCATCGGCACCATTGTCTACTAAATACTTAGCAGCTTCTGGAGTTGCTATATTACCTACGATAACATCGATTCCTGGAAATTTGCTTTTTACTTCTTTCAATACATTTACAACACCTTCTGTATGTCCGTGTGCTGTATCAATAATAATAGCATCTACACCAGCAGCAACTAATGCAGCAGCTCTATCAACAGCATCGCCAGTTACTCCAATTGCAGCCGCAACGCGCAAACGCCCGTAAACATCTTTATTTGCAATTGGTTTTTGTGTAAGTTTTGTGATATCTCTAAAAGTGATTAATCCAACTAATTCATAGTTTGCATTAACAACTGGTAATTTTTCTATTTTGTGCCCTTGTAAAACTACTTCGGCTTGTTCTAATGAAGTTCCTTCGGCTACAGTTACCAAATTTTCTTTTGTCATAACCTCTACAATTGGTCTTGCTCCATTTTTTTCGAAACGTAAGTCACGATTGGTAACAATTCCTTTTAAGATTCTGTTTTCGTCAACAATTGGGATTCCACCAATTCCGAATTCTTTCATCGCCATTTTAGCATCAGCTATTGTAGAACTTAATGGTAAAGTTACTGGATCGATTATCATTCCTGACTCTGCACGTTTTACTTTACGTACTTTTCCAGCTTGTTGCTCGATAGTCATGTTTTTATGTAAAACACCAATTCCACCTTCTTGCGCCATAGCAATTGCCATTGCACTTTCGGTAACAGTATCCATAGCTGCAGATACGATTGGAACGTTTAGTGTAATATTTCGAGAAAATTTTGATTTGATACTCACTTCGCGAGGAAGCACATTAGAGTAGTTAGGTACTAATAATACATCGTCGTAAGTTAAACCTTCGCCGATAATCTTGGAGTTGTGTGCTTTCATGGTGCAATTTCTAGTTGAATTGCGTGCAAATATAGTAAATAAATTGAAAACATACACGTTATACTATTTATAAATTTTTGTTTTTATAAATTCTAACAATAAATCTCCATTAAAAATGACCTTAAAATCACTAGTCACCTAGCCCAGATAGCAACGAAAATCCTTTATTGTTTTTCTTTAAAACAATAAAGATTACAGTGAA
This sequence comes from Flavobacterium sp. 140616W15, assembly GCF_003668995.1. Classification (NCBI taxonomy): domain Bacteria; kingdom Pseudomonadati; phylum Bacteroidota; class Flavobacteriia; order Flavobacteriales; family Flavobacteriaceae; genus Flavobacterium; species Flavobacterium sp. 140616W15. The sequence continues at coordinate 379,171 of NZ_CP033068.1, read as the reverse complement.
TAGCTGGATTAGCTTCTAATAAAAAACAACTTAATTGTATTCAGAATTTTCTTTGAAAATAAAATTTAAACCAAATTGAAATGTGGCACTATTCGCTTTTGTGATATCTTTATATTCCAGAATATTATCGATCATGGCATACACATTAAACTTACCCAAGGTGGTTGAAAATCCAAATCCGATATTTTTTGAAGAATAAGAATCAATTGTATAAGTTGCTTTAACTTGTAGATTTTGAAAAAGTGTCCGTCTATAAAATGCTGTCAAAGCTACCAGTGGACTTCTAGGCGTAGACATTGCAAACAACTGAACACCAACTCCGTTAAGATATTCTATTTCATTATATGGCTTACAATTACATTCTTCATTTGATCTAGATTTTCCAAAAGAATACTGAATTGACGAATTAAATTTGACTGGACGCCAAGTGGTGTATTTATTATAAAGTGTATCTCGCGGGATTGCGGCTTCAAATTCATCGAATACATTTTCTGGCTTATCGGGATTGGTAAAATTAGGATTCACTCCCTCATATTGGTAATACCCTTTATAAGTGAAATTCTCTACTTCTTTGCTATGGCGAATAAATCCAACATCGATAATACTTGCAGTAAACTGAATATTTTTTTTTGGATAATAAGTTATTCCAGCATCGAAACCAATTCCATAATTTCCTCCTAAAAAAGTTTTATGTGCAATATCTGAGGCGATACTTCCATCATAATCATCTTCGAGATATTCAGCAATTCCAGATGATTTTAACTCTAAATTAGAAGATATTATCTGGTTATACATTGTTGTATTTGACATTCCCGTATAAATATATCCTGAGTTTTTGGTTGAAGTTGCATTTAATCCACTTGAATATAACTTAGCCCTTCCTCCCAAAATGAGCTTATTATTTATTTTTTTATGATATCCTACATGAAAAACAGAAAGCACTTCGGCCTTGACACTTAACTGACTTAAATCAAATCTTTTTCCTATATAATTTTGATTCCCATCTAATGCCAATAGCGCTAAATCTTTGGGTACATACATGAAAAAATCGGCTTCTTGGTAAATTCCAAACGAAATATACCCTTTGTCTTCAAGACCTCCAAGCTTAAACCCTCCTGAGAACAATTCTATTTGTTCGTTGACTGAAACGATATCATTTTTAGATGCTTTATTTACTGCATTTCTCAATTTAGTATTAAAATCGACTCTGTTATTCGCAAATAAATCATATGCTGAGAAACTACTCGAACCAACATTTGCAGAGATACCTGATAATAGTGGTACTCCAAAATAATATTTATAAGAAATATCGGTACCTGGATTTACAAGTAAGGATTGCGGAATAGTAGCAAAGTTATACAAAACCTGCTTGTTCTGCGCTAATCCAGAAATACTTACCACTAATAATAAAATCAGATAAATTTTTCTCATTTTATTTCGAAGTAAAGGGTTGCTCCTGAACGTAACTTTAAATTCCCTGAACTATTTGCTGTTAATGGTGCTCCAGCCAACATGGTGATTCTTATTTCTAGCTTGACTGATTTTTTTAATAAATCGAGCGTTTCATTTTCGAAGACATCTGTATGTTTTACATTATTGGGTATGTTTGCGTATGCAGGAACATTTATTTCTGTATCATGCATAACCTGATTGTTTTCGTCCAAAAAAACAAAACTAACAATGTAAGCTCGAGATATTGTATTTTCAATATCAAAATTAAACTCGGCTTTCTTTAAATTATCTCTAAAAAAATTGTCTCTAAATATATCAAAATCCTTTGCGTCAAAAAAAACATCTTGCTCTGTTCCGTTATCAATAAATTCATTTGCTTTAACATCAAAATAAGTTAGATTGGCAACAACGGCAGGCTTTAAAGTAAGATCTTTAGTTTGATCAAAATCTAAATCACTCGCGCACGAACAAAACAATATCGCAACGGTTATTAGCTTAAGAAACATATTATGAGGATACGGTTTCATTGCAAAATTAGTTTTAGTTTAATATAACGCAAACAACGGATTTTAATTCTTACTTATTACTTTCTTGTAAAAAATTAATGATTGTTTAATGATAGGCACCAAATAGTTTTGAAGCTTCATTATAGGCACTTTCAAAACTCATTGCTCTTATATTTGTATTTTGTTTTTGTGCCGTAAAATAGGATACCATTTTTTCTGTTGGCATATTACCTGTTAGCTTATCTGTTGCCATTGGACACCCTCCAAAACCTTGAATTGCCCCATCAAAACGGTGGCAACCAGCATGAAAAGCAGCATCAATTTTTTCAAACCAAGTACTTGGTGTGGTATGTAAATGGGCGCCAAACTCAATTTGAGGATATTGTGCAATTAGACTGGAAAACAAATAGGTAATAATATCCGGCGTTGAACTACCTACAGTATCAGAAAGCGAGAGTGTTTTTACTCCCATTTTAGAAAGCTTCTCTGTCCACTCTCCTACTATCTCCACGTTCCAAGGATCTCCATATGGATTTCCAAATCCCATCGAAAGATACGTTATAACTTCTTTATTCTTTTTATCCGCTATTTCTAATATTTCCTGAAGTGTTATTATCGATTCAGCTATTGTTTTATGCGTATTCCGCATTTGAAAGTTCTCTGAAATCGAAAATGGAAACCCTAAATAATGAATTTCTTTATGCTCTGAGGCCATTTCTGCTCCTTGCGTATTTGCAATGATCGCCAGTAACTTACTAGTTGTCTGCGACAAATCTAGTTGCGCCAAAACGGCAGCAGTATCCTGCATTTGAGGTATTGCTTTTGGAGAAACAAAACTCCCAAAGTCAATGGTATCAAAGCCCACTCGCAATAAAGACTGGATATAAGAAACCTTATTCTTAGTAGGAATAAATGTTTTGATGCCTTGCATAGCATCTCGTGGACATTCGATAATCTTAATTTCTTTACTCAAAGCTACTCTGTTTCTGAATGCTAAGTTACTGTCTTTTTTATTTAAATAAAAAATATCCGCTTTGTTTATTTTATTACACAAAAATGTAATAAAATAAAATATTACACAAAAACGTAATAACAAATAATATTACTTATATTTGTAATATTTACACTCTAACAATGTTAATTTCAACCTCATATAACTAAAGAACAAACATATAGAATAAAGAAGGTTTCAAACAAAATGATATTTAATTTTTAATTATATTTGGATATGACAAGCATAATCACAGGAGATATTATTGGCTCTAAACAGCTAAAACCCAAAGATTGGATTAATGGTTTAAAAAAACTATTTAGTCAGTTTGGCAAAAATCCAAGTGAGTGGGAAATTTATCGTGGTGATGAATTTCAGATAGAGATCAAGAATCCCGAAGATGCCTTATTATCAACTTTATTAATAAAAGCATATTTGAGAACTCTAAAGCTTGATGCCAGAATGAGCATTGGTTTTGGAGATAAAACACACAAAGAAAAGAAGATATCCGAAAGTAACGGAACTGCTTTTATATATTCTGGGGAACTTTTTGAAGGATTAAAAAAACAAAAAACAACTTTGGCATTAAAATCTGGAAATACTGATTTTGATACAAAACTCAACTTGATGTTACGCTTAAGTTTGACTTTTATGGATAACTGGCTAGTCCCTGCTGCTGAATTTATAGTAATCGCCATACAAAATCCGGCATTATCACAGGAAGAAATTGGTTTAAAATTAGGCATTAACCAAGCTGCTGTAAGTAGAAGACAAAAACGAGCACAGTTTGATTTAATAATGGATTTAGACTCTTATTTTAGGTCGCAAATAAAAGAATTAACTTTATGATACTATTTGTAAAATTATTTTTGGCACATCTGCTTGGAGACTTTATTTTTCAACCTAATTCATGGGTTATTGATAAAGAAATTAAGAAACAAAAAAGCTTTTATTTATACATACACGCAGCTTTGCACAGTATTATAACTTGGATTTTGGTTGGTGAATTATCCTTTGGATGGTACGCTCTTTTATTGGCAGTTACACATGGGGGGATAGACTTTTTGAAACTTCATTTTCAGAAAGCATCCACCAAAAGAGCTTGGTTTATTGGTGACCAAATAGCTCATTTTATAGTTTTAATTGCAATTGCACTTTTATACAATCAGCAAAAAATAGATTTTCTCGGATTTAATAACCAATTCTGGGTTATTCTAACTGGAATTCTGTTTTTAACTAAACCAACTTCCATTTGCATTAGAAACCTAATCTCTATTTGGACTCCCGAAAACAATAACAGAACTGACAATTCTCTTGCCAATGCAGGAAATTACATTGGCATATTAGAACGTCTATTTGTTTTCTGTTTTATAATCACTGGACATTTTGAAGCTATTGGTTTTCTATTAGCTGCAAAATCTATCTTTAGATTTGGTGATTTAAAAGAAGCTAAAGACCGCAAACTAACAGAATACGTTCTTATAGGAACTCTTTTAAGTTTCGGAATTGCATTACTTACTGGCCTAATTGTGCAAGTAATGATGTTACAATCCTTTTAAAACGGCTTTATTGATCGCTTTTATCAAAGCTGGTCCTTCATAAATAAAACCTGTATATAACTGAACCAGACTTGCTCCTGCATTTAATTTTTCGATAGCATCTTGAGCAGTATGAATTCCACCTACTCCAATAATAGGAAATGCTTTATTGCTTTTTTCTGAGAGGAAACGAATTACTTCTGTAGATCTTTGAGTTAACGGTTTCCCTGATAAACCACCCATTTCTTCTTTATTTGCTGACTGTAATCCTTCTCTAGAAATTGTCGTATTGGTTGCAATTACACCTGCAATTTGTGTTGTTTTAATAATATCAATAATATCTAACAATTGCTCATCGGTTAAATCTGGTGCGATTTTTAACAAAATTGGCTTTGGTTTTGCATGCGTTACATTTCTATCTTGTAATGTTTGCAATAATTGTGTCAAAGGCTCTTTATCTTGTAAAGCTCTCAAGTTTGGTGTATTTGGAGAACTTACATTCACTACAAAATAATCAACATGATTAAATAAAGCATCAAAACATATAATATAATCATCGACTGCATTTTCATTTGGAGTCACTTTATTTTTACCAATGTTTCCTCCAATTAAAACACCTTTATTTTGTTTTAATCGCTCTACTGCTTCGATAACACCACCATTATTAAATCCCATTCGATTAATAATTGCTTGATCTTCTTTTAAACGAAATAATCTCTTTTTAGGATTACCTTCTTGCCCAACTGGGGTTACAGTACCTATTTCTATAAATCCGAAACCAAAATCAGAAAGCTCTTTATATAATTTAGCATCTTTATCAAATCCTGCAGCCAGTCCAACTGGATTACTAAATTTTATTCCAAAAACTTCTCGTTCTAAACGAGGGTCATTTTCTTTGTAGATCGCTTTTATAATCGATGAAACTCCTGGTATTTTTGAAATAAACCTAACAAATGAAAAAGTAAAATAATGAACTTCCTCTGGATCAAACATAAAAAGTATCGGACGAATAAGCAATTTATACATAAGTGTGTTGTTGTTTTTGTGGCTGCAAATTTAATTATAATATACTAAAACGCATCTAATTTATGTAAAAAAACAGCTTACTATTTTATGTTGCATAAAGTTTTTTATTGTACTTTTATTTCTTAAAAATAAAACCATACTAAATCTATAGAATTAATGAAAAAAGTAAGTAAGTTTTGGTCATTCGGAATAATAGCCTCTGGTATTCTATTTATTAGCTTTGGCTATACAAAATTCACAAAACCTGCTGAAGAAAATCTGACGTTAGAATGCAATCAAATTCAAACAACTTCATCTCAACCTAAATTTAAACCAACAATTACAAACAAAAAGACAGCTCCTTATAAAGCCCCAAAAGGCATGGTTTGGATTCCTGGAGGGGAATTCTCAATGGGAAGTAATGTTGCTGACGAAAGCCTATGCAGTATAAAAGGAGTAACCAAAGATGCTGCTCCAATACATCGCGTGTATGTAGATGGCTATTGGATGGACGAAACTGAAGTTACCAATGAGCAATTTGAGCAGTTTGTAAATGCAACGGGATATATTACTGTTGCTGAACAAAAACCAACTAAAGAAGAATTTCCTACGGTTGCTGAAGAAGATTTAATTACAGGTTCTGTAGTGTTTACGCCTACTTCTACGTCTGTTAGTTTAGACAACTTCTTACAATGGTGGGCTTATATTGGTGGAACTAATTGGAGACATCCTGAAGGACCTGAAAGTACAATAAAAGGCAAAGAAAAATATCCTGTTGTACAAGTTACTTACGAAGATGCGCTTGCATATGCTAAATGGGCAGGAAAAAGACTTCCTAGTGAAGCAGAATGGGAATTTGCAGCTAGAGGTGGCAAAACTGGAGAATTATATGCATGGGGAAACACTTTAAAACCAAAAGGGAAATTTCAGGCCAATATATATCAAGGTCATTTTCCTGTTAAGGATGGTGATACTGGAGAAGATGGATTTATAGGAATTGCGCCAACAGCACAATTCGCACCAAATGCCTACGGACTATACGATATGGCCGGAAATGTTTGGGAATGGGTAAATGATTGGTATGGCGTAGACTATTACAAATCATTAGCTGAAAGTGGAAAAGTAACTAAAAATCCGCAAGGACCTGAAATGAGTAATGATCCGTCTGAACCTGGTCTTTATAAAAAAGTACATCGCGGTGGTTCCTTTTTATGTACTGATCGATATTGCACTCGATATATGGTAGGCACCAGAGGAAAAGGAGAAATACGCTCTCCTGCAAACCATCTAGGTTTTAGATGTGTAAAGAGCATTTAAAAATAAAATCAGTCCAAAAAAGATTCCATCATAAAAGAAAATCGTTTTTTATTTCCATCAGGATGTTTTTAATCTAAAATAAGACAGCTAAAAAAATTGTCTATATTTGCTAAAAAAATAAAGAAATGCAACATATTATAGATCGATTTATTAGTTATGTAACAATTGATACAGAGTCTGATCCAAATTCACAATCTACTCCTAGTACTGCTAAACAATGGGACCTTGCTAATAAACTAGCAGAAGAATTAAAAACTATTGGTATGCATGATGTCACTATCGATGACAAAGCGTATATCATGGCTACTCTACCAAGTAATGTAGAGCACGCTGTACCTACTATTGGTTTTATTTCTCATTTTGATACTTCTCCAGATTTTACAGGAGCCAATGTAAAACCTCAAATTATTCCTAATTATGACGGTAAAGACATTGTACTGAATGCAGAGCAAAACATTATTTTATCTCCAAGTTACTTCAAGGATTTATTACAATATAAAGGTCAAACCTTAATTACAACCGACGGAACTACGCTATTAGGCGCTGACGATAAAGCTGGAATTACAGAAATTGTATCTGCAATGGAATTCCTAATTAAAAATCCAGATATTAAACACGGTAAAATTAGAGTTGGTTTTACTCCTGATGAGGAAATTGGTCGTGGTGCACATCATTTTGATGTAGAAAAATTTGGTGCAGAATGGGCTTACACCATGGACGGAAGTCAGATTGGTGAGCTTGAGTACGAAAACTTTAATGCTGCTGGTGCTAAAATTACTTTTAAAGGCAAAAGTGTACATCCTGGTTATGCCAAAGGAAAGATGATTAATTCATTGCTTATTGCTAATGAGTTTATTAACGAATTACCTAAAGGAGAAACTCCTCAAGAAACCAAAGGTTATGAAGGTTTTTTTCACGTACATCACATAACTGGAACTATCGAAGAAACTGTTCTTGAGCTTATCATTAGAGACCATAGCGCAAAAAGATTCGAAAGACGTAAAAAATTAATTGAAAGAATCACTAAAAAAATCAATCATAAGTTTGCTAAAAAATTCGGGGAACCAATCGTAATTACCGAAATAAATGACCAATACTACAATATGAAAGAAAAGGTTTTACCTGTAAAACATATTGTTGATATTGCAGAGAAAGCAATGAAAGAATTAAACATAAAACCATTAATTAAACCTATTAGAGGTGGAACTGATGGCTCACAATTATCATACAAAGGATTACCTTGCCCTAATATTTTTGCTGGGGGTCATAACTTTCATGGAAAATACGAGTATGTTCCTGTAGAAAGTATGCAAAAAGCAACTGATGTTATTGTGAAAATTGCTGAAATGACTGCAATTCCAGGTATTTTTGATGCACCTGTAAAACCTACAAAAAAGAAATAATTTTATTTGGCTTAAGCCTAAAGCAATAAAAAATCCCAATCTGAATATTTAGATTGGGATTTTTGTTTTTTTTTTTTTAAATTTCTTTTTAAAACTACATTTTTTTTAGAAATGAGGAATAATACATTTCTACATTAGTCCTACCCCAAAATGGCTTCAATCGCTTTTAATTCCTCTGGGGAGAAATTAAGATTTTGCAAACTATCTATATTATTATTTAACTGTCCTACTGAACTTGCACCAATTAAAACTGATGTTATTCGATTGTCTTTTAGTAACCATGCCAATGCCATTTGTGCTAAAGATTGATTTCTTTTTTTAGCAATCTCATTTAAGGCAATTATTTTTTGCACTTTTTGTTCTGACACTTCTTCTAGTTGCAAATGGCCGTTTGGATTTGAAGCTCTGGAATTCTCTGGAATCCCTTTCAGGTATTTATCTGTTAAAAGTCCTTGTGCAAGGGGTGAAAATGCAATACAACCCACACCTTTTTCTTCAAGAACATCTAGCAATCCAGCTTCGGCTTCACGAACAAACATAGAATACTTAACCTGATGTATCAAACATGGTGTTCCTAATTGCTTCAAAATTGCAGTTGCTTCTCTAGTTTGCTCAGCATTATAATTGGATATTCCTGCATATAAAGCTTTTCCACTTCGTACTGCATAATCCAAAGCCATCATTGTTTCTTCCAAAGGTGTTTCGGGGTCAAAACGATGAGAGTAAAAAATATCTACATAGTCTAGTTTCATACGTTTTAAACTTTGATCTAAGCTCGATAGCAAATATTTACGAGAACCCCAATCACCATAAGGTCCATCCCACATCGTATAACCTGCTTTGGTAGAAACTACAATTTGATCTCGTAAGTTTCCTTGAAAATTATGCCATAGAATTTTCCCAAAATTTTCTTCAGCCGATCCAGGAACTGGTCCATAATTATTGGCTAAATCAAAGTGTGTTATTCCTTTATCAAAAGCTTCTTTAATGATACTTTCACCATTCTCAAAATTATCTACTGAACCGAAATTATGCCATAATCCCAAAGAAATCTGCGGTAATAACAAACCACTTTTTCCGCATCTATTATATTTCATTTTATTATTTTAAAGATTGAAAAGAAAAGAACTTAACGGCACTCAACACATTAATTCTACTTCTGTAAAAATAAGAAATCGAAAGTATTATACAATTAATTTATACTAATTGAAATACTTTCGATTTATTGTTTTATTGTTTTGAGTATCCCAAAACAATCTTTATAAAATCATCTTTTAATGTAGCTTCTCAGAAATATTATGTATTTTTTTCAATTTGAAAGAGAAATAAATATAAAAAACTCCAATTGCAATAAATGCAAAAGCTGTCCAATATACCAATGAAAGCCCTGCAAAAATAGGATTCCACAATAATATAAATGAAAATATAATTCCTAGAATCCCTAAAACCAAAAGATTCGCCCAATCAGGCACCGCATAGCTCTTTAAATCAAAAGCAATAACTATAGCCATAATAGAACGAAATAAGATCACAAATCCTACATATAACGGAAGGATTGTAATCGAAATTAATGGATTAGAAATTAGCAATATCCCTACTACTAAACCTAAGATCCCTGATGCTAAGGTCCAACCCCAATTATCTATTTTTTTTCTGTTTGAAAGTGCAAAAATGACTTCAAAAATTCCACTTCCCAGAAATGAAATACTAAAAAGAAATGCAAGAGTTAAATATGCAGCTAAAGGTGTTATAAAAGACCAAATTCCGATTCCAACGAAAAGTATGCCCACTAACAATGGGATATACCAGTAATCAATAGCTTTTTTTACTTTTTTAAATAAAGAATTTTCCATAAATATGTATTAAAATCATGCTTACTCTATAAAGTTTTCAGCTTACCTTTAATCATTATCCTTCTTAATAAAAAAGCTATTTCTTAGCATATTTTATTTTGAGGTCTCTCAAAGATAACAAATTAAAGAAACTTATTTGTAAAAATTACCCCATAAATACCCACATAATTCTTCATTTAAAGATTGTATTAATCCTATCAAAAAACACTTTCCATTTCTTTGATATTATATTCCTTTGATATTAAAGAACATCCACATATCTTTATAAATTAAACCATTTCTTTACTTAAAAAATGAAATTCACCATTTATATATTTACAGTTGTAGTTGTAATTCTATTTTCATCATTTACCATAAAAAAGGATGAAAAAATCACAAATAATCAAGTTCAAGGAATACAATCTATAATAGACAGAGACTCTATTATTACTTATTCTAAAAGATATCTGGGAACACCCTATCTATATGCTGGAAATACTCCTAAAAAAGGATTTGATTGTTCTGGCTTTGTCAATTATGTTTTTAAATATTTTGATATTAGCTTACCTCGAAGTTCTGGTGCTTATAAAAATATAGGCAAGGCAAAATCACCTGAAGAATTTAAAGTGGGAGATATTTTAGTTTTTTATGGTTATAAAAATCGAAAGAGCATAGGTCATGTTGGAATAATTTGTGAAGCCAACGGTATGAAATCAAAATTTATTCATGCCTCATCTGGAAAAATAAAGAGCGTAACAATTAGCGCATTAGACTCTAATCACTACAGCAATCGTTTTTATAAATGTATAAATGTGTTGCCTAAATAAACGATTCATTTCTGTTTTAAACATAAAAAAACTCCAAACAATTTAACTTATTTGGAGCCTAGACATTATAACTAACTACTTTTATAAAACTATTCCTTTTAAAGTAAGCACTTTTGGTGTTGCTTCTGCACTTGTTACTACAGTAACAGTTTTAGAAAAAGCGCCTTTGTTAGCAGCATTATATGTTGCTGTAATCTTTGCCGATTTTCCAGGTAAAATCGGTTCTTTTGTGTAATTTGTTGCAGTACACCCACAAGATCCCTGAACACTTGTAATAACTACAGCTGTTTTTCCTGTGTTTTTAAATTCAAAATCAATTTCTTTTGGTACATTCAGTGGTATTTGCCCAACATCGATAGTTTCTGCTTTCCATGTAATTGATCCTGCAAATGCAGTAGCTTTTGCTACTATTGTTTCTACTGGAGCAATTGCTGAGAAAGACATTAAACCTAAAGTCAATACTAATAATAATGGTCTGATAATTTTCATAAGCTTAAATTTTTAAATGATTATTTGGTTTGTCATTTTGAACATTACAAATGTAAATCAGATAAAAACGAAACGCTGTTAAGCGATTTCAAATGTTTGTTAACGACTTGTTAATCGCTGTTTTTAAAGATATTTTTGATTAATATTACACTTTGTAAATTGCATTTAAGTGAAAATAAACAGGCTCAACAGCATTATTATTCTGGGTTTTATAGCGATCATCGGCATATTAGTCGTACAATTGCTATGGACCAAAGAAGCTTTTACCCTTGAACAAAAGAAGCTAAACCAGAAAACACATCTTGCATTACTCGAAGTTGCAAAAAAACTACATGAGAGCAATAGTAACGAGTTACCTGCACAAAGTCCTATTCAAAAAATATCCAATGACTATTATGTTGTAAACATTGAAAATGATTTTGAACCCGATATCTTAGAATTTTATTTAAAATCGGAATTCAAGAAAATGAATATTACGACTGATTTCGAATACGCCATGTACAATTGCCAAAGCAATGAAATGATATATGGAGATTATATTTCTTTATCGAAAAAATCAAAAGGAAAACAATCTGTTCATTTTCCAAAACACAAAGATCTAGTTTATTACTTTGCCGTGCGCTTTCCTAATGAAACGAGCTATATATTCAGCTCAATGCGATTTTGGCTTGTCCTTTCGATAATGCTTATTATCATTCTACTAATTTATATTTATTCGATTTTCATGCTTTTACAGCAAAAGAAATACTCCGAATTACAGCGCGATTTTATCAATAATATGACGCACGAGTTCAAAACTCCTTTAGCCTCTATTTTAATTGCTTCAAATTATTTAATTAAACAAAATCCGATCAAAGAAGACAAGAAACTGGAGAAATATACTGAAATCATCATCAACCAAAGTGGCAAATTAAATAATCATATAGAGAAGATTTTAAGTATTGCAAAATCAGATTATACCCCATTAGAATTAGAGCTAAAAAACATTTCAATTATTCCTCCCATTGAGGAAACCATAGAAAATATTAAACTAAAATATCCTGATACTGATATAAAAATTGAGTCTGACTCTGCAAACTATACTATTATTGCTGATGTTTTTCATTTTACAAACATCGTTTATAACCTTCTGGATAATGCAATAAAATATTGTGATACTAAGCCTGAAATTATAATTCGTTTAACTACTGAAAATCAATTGTTAAAAATTGCTTTTATAGATAACGGAATAGGAATTGCAAACAAAAATATTTCCTTTATTTTTGATAAGTTTTACAGAATTCCAAATGAAAAAAGCACCCAGTCAAATGGCTTTGGATTGGGCTTGTATTATGTAAAAAAGATTTGCAACTTGCATCAATGGAAAATCAATGCTACTAACAATCCTAAAAAAGGGATTACCATAACCATATCAATTCCATATAAAAAATGAGTATTTTCAAAATTCTTTACACCGAAGATGATGAAACCTTAGGGTTTCTTACCAAAGACAATTTGGAACAAAACAATTACGAAGTAACACATTGTTGCGATGGACAATTGGGTTGGGAAGCTTTTAATAAGGGTAATTTTGATATTTGTATTTTGGATATTATGATGCCAAAAATAGATGGTTTTGAACTCGCAACCGAAATAAGAAAAAACAACTCCGATATTCCTATTATTTTCCTTTCAGCTAAAACACTAAAAGAAGACAGAATAAAAGGACTGCGTTTGGGTGCCGATGATTATCTCGTAAAACCTTTTAGTATTGAAGAATTACTTCTAAAAATTGAAATCTTCTTAAAGCGTTCGCAAAAAAATGATTCTATAGATAAATCTATCTATAAAATTGGAAAATACCATTTTGATACTAAAAACTTTGTCCTTTATAATGAAAATGAAAAAATTGGCCTTACACAACGTGAAGCTGAATTATTAAAATTATTTCTTGACAATAAAAATTCCGTTTTAAAAAGAGAGCAGATTCTAACTTCACTTTGGGGAGATGATGATTACTTTATGGGACGAAGTTTGGATGTTTTCATTTCGCGTTTACGTAAAATTTTAGTAAACGAACAGGGGATTTCTATAGAAAACCTACACGGAATTGGTTTCCGATTTACCATCTAATTCTTGTCTAAATTTATAGAATTTTGTATTTTTAATATTCAAATATTCCAGATATGAGATTGCATCATTTACGTAATGCCACTTTAGTAATTGAAACAGAAAAACATGTCATTTTGGTTGACCCAATGTTAGGTAAAAGGAAGACCATTGCTCCTTTTAGTATTTTTCGTTACAAACCTAAAAGAAATCCACTTACCTATCTGCCAAAAAATAGCAGAGATATTCTAAGTAAAGTCACACATTGCATCATCACCCATTTACACCCAGATCATCTAGATAAAGCTGGCGAGGTTTTTTTAAGAAGAAAATCGATTCCTGTTATTTGCAATAGCAAAGATAAAAATGCCCTTATTAAAAGAAGCTTAACCGTTATCCAAACTCTGGACTATTGGAAGCCACAAGATTTTTTAGACGGAAAAATAATGGGCATACCCGCTGTTCATGGGTATGGTTTTATTGCAAAACTAATGGGAAATGTAATGGGGTTTTATATCGAACTACTTAATGAAAAATCAATTTATATTAGTTCTGACACCATTCTTACCGAAGATGTAGAAAAAGTATTAACCGAACTCAAACCTGATATCGCAACTATTGCCTGCGGTACTGCAAGATTAGATTTTGGACAGCCATTGTTGATGAGAATAAATGATATTATAAAATTTATTGCACTTGCACCTGGCAAGGTATTCGCAAATCATTTAGAGGCTTTAAATCATTGTCCAACAACCAGAACAGAATTAAAAGCCGCATTAACCGCAAATAATCTTTTGTCAAAAACTTCAATTCCAAATGATGGTGAATATGTTGAGTATCTATAGAACCAATAATCCAAACTCTCTTAATGTATTCACAGGTTTAGAATACCAAAATAATTCGAAGTCTTCAAAACTAGTTTCAAAATCAGCTTTGATTTCCTGAAATGTATAAGTTTTAGTTTTTGCAACCGAAATTTTCTGTAGCATTTCTACTAACCATTCTCCTTCGTTTTTATTTGTCTGAATACTAAAGCTTTCTTTTTTATCATGAAAAGTAAGCGTTAGCATTTCCCAAGAATTCCCTTTTTTTGATTTTGTAAAAGATTCTACAAAAGGCTTCCCTCCTAACCAAACAATCTTGGCAGTAGGTTTTATATTAAAATCTTCTGATTCCTGTAATGCATCATAAATAAAATCAGATCCAATTTTAGTTTTTGGAATTTTAAAATCAAACCAGTCTTGAAGCTCATAATCAAAACAAATTCCATGCATGAAATTAAATAATGATTTCTTTAACCCGAAACTAAATTTATCATGATTGATTCCAGTAGAATCAGTATAATCGATGTCATTATTTGCAAAAGTTCCAATGGTTTCTGTTGCTTTTTTTACACCAAATTTTTCAGGGTACATTCCTACTGGACTATGTGCTGTCATAGCAAACTGATGCCAAAATCCTGATTGTAAAACACCTGCTTCAAATAACTGGCGCACCATTTCAAGACTATCAACGGTTTCCTGAACCGTTTGTGTTGGATATCCATACATTAAATACGCATGAACCATAATTCCTGCTTCTGTAAAATTACGTGTCACTTTTGCAACTTGCTCTACTGTTACCCCTTTATCTATAAGTTTTAATAATCTATCCGAAGCAACTTCTAAACCTCCTGAAACGGCAATACAGCCCGAAGCTTTTAACAACAAACATAAATCGGCTGAAAAACTTTTTTCAAAACGAATATTTGTCCACCAAGTTACTGCCAACTTTCGTCGAAGGATTTCGAGTGCCAAAGCACGCATAAGTGCTGGCGGAGCAGCTTCATCTACATAATGAAAACCATTTTGTCCCGTTTGTTCCATCATGTCTTCCATTCGATCACATAACAAACTTGCCGCAACAGGTTCATAAACCTTTATGTAATCTAATGAAATATCACAAAATGTACATTTCCCCCAATAACAACCATGCGCCATGGTAAGTTTATTCCAGCGTCCATCACTCCACATTCTGTGCATTGGATTTACAATTTCTATAACCGAAATATATTTATCCAAAAGCAAATCGGAATAATCTGGTGTTCCAACTTGAGATTGCTTATAATCTTGTTTAAGCGAATTATTTTTATAAACTACTTCCCCATTTTCTAACAGAAAAGTTCGTTTATACGAATTAATCTCAGGATTTTCGATACTCGAAATTAATTCTTCAATTGGCACTTCTCCATCATCTAAAGTAATAAAATCGAAAAACTCAAAAACACGTTGATCTGAAAGTGAACGCAATTCGGTATTTGGAAAACCTCCTCCCATTGAAATTTTAATTTCAGGATGATTCTTTTTTACCCATTGTGCCGATCTAAATGCGCTGTATAAATTTCCAGGAAATGGGACTGATATTAAGAACAACGTTGGTTTTACCGATTCTATTCGCTCTTTTAAAATCGAAATTAAAACCTGATCAATATAAGTAGGTTCTTGTTGTAAAGCTTGATACAGTTCGTCAAAAGAATTGGCACTTCGTCCTAAACGTTCTGCATAGCGACTGAAACCAAAATTCTCATCGATACATTCTACAATAAAATCCGAAATATCTTCTAGATATAAGGTTGCTAAATGTTTCGCTTTGTCCTGTGTTCCCATTGTTCCAAAAGCCCAGTCAAGTTCTTCTAATTGTGCAAAACGAGAAGCCTCTGGCAAGAAATCTTCTTGACAAATTTGTAATGCCAATGTTGGATTCTTTCCTTGTAAAAAGGCAATTACAGCATCAATAGTTTTAAGATATTCCTCTTGTAATGCAAAAATACGTTTAGAATTATCTGAAATTGTATTCTCTGAAACTTCTAATTTTGAACTTGGCCCGAGGCTGGAAGCCAAACTGGCGGAGCAAAACTCAAACAAATCTTGTAATCCTTTCTTCGAAAACAATTCTAAAATTACTTCTATACCCAAATCTGCCTGAACAGATTCAATGTTTTTAGTATTCAGAAACCCCTTGATATAAGCAGTTGCTGGATACGGCGTATTCAGTTGGGTAAATGGAGGTGTAATTACAAAAAGCTTCGTTTTCAAAGGGAAATATTTTCTGCAAAAATACGGGATATTTATAATGTTTTTGCAAAAAGATTTTGGAGTAATAATTTATAATTTGAAGCACAGACTTTTAATTTTATTTAATAGATATTTAATTACATTTGCGAATCTACCAAACCCTTATTTATGAAGCGAATTTTACTTTTTTTATTTCTTAGTTTTTCATTTACAATCCATAGTCAATGCTTTGAATGTAATAAAAACATAGGAAACTGGACAGATGATTCAGCTATGGATATTGAAAAAACTATTGATGGAATTGTCTATTTAATAGATTCTGGTGGCTTTACATCATCAATAATTAATAAATACGATTTTAATTGTAATCTTATTTGGTCTAAAACCTTTGGCTATAATAATATTGCTGTTAAAGCTGTATCAAGTGACGAATTGGGTAATATTTACATTTTAATTTACAATTTTGAAAGTCTTAATGGAGGTCTTGGTCCGTTTAATTATAATGGTTTTATAATGTCACCTGGTTTAAATTTTTTCAAATTAAATTCATTAGGTACAATTATATGGTCTAAAAGTATTGTTAGCCTAAATGGAATAGGACACGACATGCAAAATATATTTTTTCACAATAATGAATTATATATCACAGGTACATTTAATACAGATATAATTTTCACAAGTAGTAAGTCTTTTAATTTGCCATATACATATCACTCAAAAGCATTTATAGCCAAATACGATACTAATGGAAATTTCATGGATGCTATTAGCCATGGAAATGGAGATGATATTTTTAAATATTCAGAAATAGATAATCAAGGAAATATTTATCTAACTCGATCACATTATAATGCTCAAAATTCAAATATCGATAAATTTAATTCTTCTTTACAATTAAATTGGTCAAAAATTTTATCAAGCAATACAAACAGTAACGCATTCGGAATTTATGTTCCCACTGGAATACATTTTAATGCTGAAAACAATAAACTTTACATTTGGGGAAAAATAAGTTTAACTACAAACATATTAGGAAATATTTATTTTGTGAGTTCAAGAAATGATGAATTTCAAAGTGTTCTAACTGAATTCAACACCGCTAATGGAAATTTAGAAAACATTAAACGATTTGACAATTCATCATCGTACATCATTTCTTCATCTGGTGCAGTTCAATATGGAAGATCTGCATATATGACTGAAAAAAATGGGTACTTGTATATTTTAACTAGCTTCAGAGGTACAATGGTTTTCCCTAATGGGATCGCAACCAGTACAAAATATTATAACAACATTCATTCATCTGAAGACTTAATTCTATTCAAAATGAAGTTATCGGACTTTAGTAGTGAATTTATGTTTCAGTCTAATGGAGTACCTAATTTGAGTTACTTTGTCACTAATCTCCCTGGGAATTTATTTTTTAATGGGGATAATTTATATTTAACTTCTACTTTTGGTAGCAATCCGATGAAACTTAATGGGGCAATTATTAACAACAACAGTGGTAATAATGACCCTGATGCAATGCTCTATAAATTTAATATAAACTCAACAACATCTGATAATGGAGAAATACTAGCAGAAAACACTTGCTTTAATACTCCTACAAACTTCACTGTAAGAGGAACATTTGATTCTATTCTTTGGGATTTTGATGACCCAAATTCTACTGTGAACAATACGTCTAACATAAATAATCCTCAACATCAATTTACCACACAGGGAATCTATAATATTTCTGCAGTGGTAAAATGTGGAAGTGAATCTCAAACGATACAAAAAAAGATAACAATTACTAAAACTCCTATTAACACTTCCTTAAACCCTAAGTATGCATGTGAATCGAATTCTGGTTCTGGTATTTCTAATTCATTTGATACTTCAGACATTAGTACTACTATTATTGGTAACCAAACTAATTTGATAGTTGAGTATAGAGATTCAAATGGAACATTATTACCAAGTCCTTTACCAAACCCATTTACAAATACAATTAAAAATGAAGAGACAATAAAAGTAAAAAGCTATTTCAAAAACAATCCTTTTTGTTTCGTTGAAACTGATTTAAAACTCTACACTACCCCTAAACCTATAAAACCAACAATAACTTCTCCTCAAACTTTCTGCATCCAAGAAAATGCAACTTTAAACAATATTCAAATTACAGGTCAAAACATAAAATGGTATCATGCCCAAATCGGTGGAACACTTTTAACAAACACAACTTTGCTTCAAGATGGTAAGACTTATTATGCCTCACAAACAATAAATGAATGTGAGAGTGAAAGAGTGGCTATTACTATAAAAATTCAAGATACTCCTTCTCCATCTGGTGATGCAAATCAACCATTTTGTACAGGTCTAAATCCAACTTTGGATAATATTATAGTTACAGGAGAAAATATAAAATGGTATAATGCACTAACCAATGGAATTAGCTTAGCAAATAACACCAGCCTTCAAAATGGAACTACATATTATGCTTCGCAAACTCTTAATAATTGCGAAAGCAAGAGATTAGCAGTTACAGTTTCTATTCAAAATACACCTGCTATTCCTACTGGAGATACAAATCAGAAATTTTGCAAAAGCGAAAATGCAACTTTAAACAACATTAATATTATTGAACAGAATTTGAGGTGGTATGATTCTAACCTCTCTGCATCTTCATTACCAAACAACACTTTATTACAAAACAACACCACCTATTATGTATCACAAGTTGTTGGTTGCGAAAGTGAAAGGCTCGCTGTTTTAGTAAATGTATACGATACTGCTATACCAAATGCAAATACTCAACAAACTTTTTGTATTGACCAATATGCAACTATCGCTGATATAAATATTACGGGAAACTCAATTATATGGTATGATGCTCAAACCATGGGTACTATTTTAGCAAATACAACAATACTAGAGAATAAAATTTATTACGCTACACAAACAATAAATGGTTGCGAAAGCGAAAGACTTGCAGTAAATGTAAAAATTCAAGATACTCAACCTCCAATTCTTAATGGGAATCAAAGTTTTTGTGCACAGCAAAATGCTACAATTAGCGATATAAAAATAAATGGTCAAAACATAAAGTGGTACGATTCGTTTACAACTGGAACAGATTTATCGGAATCAACTCCATTAGAAAATGGAATCATTTATTATGCCTCCCAAACAATTAATGGATGCGAAAGCGAAAGATCTTCAATAACAATTAATATCCTCGAACCGACCACCACAGAGTGCATTAATTATGTCGACGAACTTCCTTTTCCAAAATTTTTCACTCCAAATAATGATGGTTACAACGATACTTGGACAATTGATTTTCGCTATTTAAAGCCAAATACGAGAATACAAATTTTTAACCGTTATGGAAAACTCATTAAAGAATTAGCAACTAATACTTCGTGGGATGGAACATACATTGGTCAAAATCAACCTTCATCAGACTATTGGTTTGTAGTTACTCGTTTAAACGGAGCCGAATTCAAAAGCCACTTTAGCTTAAAACGATAAAACAAAAAGGGTCGTCTAAATAATTAGACGACCCTTTTTTATTAGTATTAAATTCTTAAAACTTATGTTCTTTTTTACTAATTACTAATAATGACAACATCGAAATAAAAGCTGCAATACTAAGATAGAAACCTACGTAGGTTAAATTATACGTACTTGCTAGCCAAATCGCAATCATTGGGGCAAATGCTGCACCGATGATTCCTGCCATATTAAAGGTTAATGAAGCTCCTGAATAACGAACGGCAGTGGGAAACAATTCAGACAGAAAGGTTCCTAAAGGACCGTAAGTAAAGCCCATCAAGCCCATTCCAAGACATAAAAAGAAAGTAACCATCGCTGCATTTCCTGAATTTAGAAAATAGGAAAAGAAAAAACCAAAAACAGCAATAGCTCCCGTAGTTAAAATTAATATTTTACGGCGTCCTATTTTATCTGCTACTACAGCGGAAATAGGGATAAATAAAGCAAAAAACAATACTGAAAACAACTGAATCAATAAGAAATCTCTTTTTGCATAACCCAAATCAGAAGTTGCCCAACTCAATGTAAACACAGTCATTAAATAAAACACCAAGAAGGTTGTTACGGCTGCGAGTGTTCCAAAAATCAATTGATTTTTATACGACTTAACCAAAGTTAAAAATGGAATTTTCACTTCTTCTTGTTCCTTTTTAGAATTTTCAAAAGAAGGTGTTTCTGTAATTTTAGTTCGGATATAAAACCCAACTACTACCAAAAGTGAACTGGCAATAAAAGGAATTCTCCATCCATAATTCATAAAATCTTCATTACTCATTGAATCTGTAAGTAATAAAAAAGTACCTCCTGAAAGTAGCAAGCCAATTGGCGCACCTAATTGCGGAAACATCCCGTACCAAGCCCGTTTATTTGGTGGTGCATTTTCGATTGCTAGCAAAACTGCTCCTCCCCATTCTCCACCCAACCCGACTCCTTGTCCAAATCGACATAACATCAATAATAAAGGAGCTGCAACACCAATGCTGGCATAACTTGGTAAAAAACCTATGGCTACTGTCGAAATCCCCATAGTTAACAAGGCAGCAACTAAAGTGAATTTACGTCCAATTTTATCTCCATAATGCCCGAAAAATGCTGAACCCAAAGGGCGTGATAAAAAAGCAATTGAAAAAGTAGCTAACGACTCTAATGTTGCCATAGTCGAATCTGAACTTGGAAAAAACAACTGCGGAAAAACTAAGACTGCTGCATTGGCATAAATATAAAAGTCAAAAAATTCGATTGTAGTACCTATTAAACTACCAAAAAGAACGTGTTTTGTAGAATTTATTTTTTTTGAATTATTTTTCATATGATTCTATATGTATTTTAAGAAAACAGAATGTAAAAATGAGGCTAATTCCTAAAAGTAACAAATATTTATCTTTAAAATTAAAGTATGTTTGTGAAAAACTTAATATCAAAATGTAGCACTCTACTTAGGCGTTATTTAAAATATTCTTTTAATAGATATAAGTTTCTAGAAATAAAAAAGGACATCTATTACGACATCCTTTTCTAGTATTATTTCTTTTTATTTTTAACAGGTTGCTCTTTTTTAGAGTCTTTTTTTATTTTTTTATTTACTCTTTTTTCAGTCACTTCAATATCATAATCGTAAGCTGAATTTATAGTTACAAGTTTTGCTTTTTTCAAAGCCTTCAAAGCTTTTTTAAACTTTTGTTGACTCTCCAAGAGCATTACTTTCTTAAGAAATAGCTCTACTTTATTAATCCCTTTAATGGTCAATGCAAAGTCAATCAGTTTCTTTGCTTCTTTGTAATCTTCATTCAAAATTAAAGTATGAATATAAAAAGGATATACTTCGATTGAATTAATATTAATCGAAATCGCCTGCTGAAAATATTCTTTTGCTTCCTCATATTTAAATAACTGATCGCTTAAAACCTGCCCGTATAAGCATAGAGCCATTGTGTTTTTATCATCATAAGACAAGGCATAATCCAAAGATTCGATAGTTTCTTCCAACGAATATGGATAACTATCTAATGCCTGAAAAAGATATTTATCTACTGTTTTCATAATTTATTCTATTTAGAAATTCAAGATTCTAGAGGCTAATCATTTTCTAAATAATCTTCTCTTTTAATCTTTGTCTTTCCTGTTTGTAATTTTTTGTTTGTTTTTGTTTTTTAAAATCTGAACCCTGAAAAATCCGAATCGGATTACCTCGCTGAATTTGCAATTGGTTCATCCATTGCATCTGAAATTCGGCTTTGAATTGTTTGACAGTTTCATCCTTAAATTTCTGTAATAACCTCTCGGTTGCTAGTTTTTTATTCTGATGCTGTGAACGCGAATCCATAGACACAACACTTATTCCAGTAGGAAGATGAGTGGCTCTTACGGCAGAACTTACCTTATTTACATGTTGCCCCCCAGCACCTGAACTTCGCATTGCCTGATACTGAATATCATTCTCAGAAATTTGCGTTGTAGTCTTTTTATCTACTTCAAAAATTCCGACAAACCAGTTTTTACGTTTATGAAATTTTCTAAACTGACTCTGTCCTATCCACTGAATTGTTCCAATCCAGGAGTTTACAAACTCATCAAGGTTATTACTTTCTAGTAAAATTGTTGCTGTTTCTACTGTACCATTTTCTATTCCTGTTTCTCTTTGAAGCAAAGTAGTCTTTATTTTATTGTCATTTGCTTCTTCTAGGAATGTTTTTAAAACCTGAGCCACAACCCAGCTACATTCTGCTGGGCCACGACCTGATGTTATTTGAATTATTTTTTCCATCTTTCTATAATTTTCAACAGTTTTTCTCTGTTCTTAGCTTCTTTTACAAATTTTGGTAAACGAGCTACTAAACTTGAACTGTAATTTATCTTTGAATTTCGTTCTCGCAAATCTGCTCCAATATACCTTTCTAAATAATCGATATGCTCTTGATTGTATGCCCAAAATATTTCTCCATCTACTTCTTTTTGAAACCAAAGAGGTAAATTATACCATGTATCTGTTACTAAACCATCATTTGCTTTTGAGTTTTGTAAAACCGCTTTAATTTTTGGTTTCCATTCTTCTTGAAAGTTACAATGTGGGCATTTAGCTTTATATTTTTCAGGCTTTTCTTTTAAAGGTTGCGATTCAAATTCATATTTTTCAAAACAATGATTGCAATATGATTTTCCATAGGCAATGTATTGATAAACTGGTTCATTGAGTTTATAAAAACAGTGTTTACATTCAAAAACTGCAGCATAACAACGTCCACAATTACATCCTTCTTTATATTCTCTTTTAACAGCTGATTTTGAATCGCATTTCGGACATTTTACCAAAATTTCATTAGCAAAATTTCCTAAAAATTTATTTTCATCTTGAAATCGTTTCATCTTTTTTAATTTTTTAAATTATCTGTCCATTCGAACGATTTTTGGTGTAAATGTTCCTAAAACATCCACCAATTCTGTTTGATTAGCCATTACTTTATTAATATCTTTATACGCCATTGGTGCTTCATCAATGTTTCCACCAATTAAACTCACATCGTTTGCTTTTAAGACTTTATTAATCTCACTTTGCGTAAACGATTCCTTGCATTTTCTACGAGAAAAAAGGCGTCCTGCACCATGTGATGCAGAATTTAAACTGGCTGCATTTCCTTTACCCTGAACAATAAATCCAGGCGCAGTCATCGAACCCGGAATAATTCCAAGTTCACCTACATTTGCAGGAGTTGCCCCTTTACGATGCACAATAGCTTCCTTACCATTTACCATTTCTTTCCAAGCAAAATTGTGATGATTTTCGATTGTTACAACCACACGTTTACCAATTGCTTTGGCAATTCGGCGATGAATATCATCATGGCAAGCTTTGGCATAATCTCCTGCTAAGTTCATAGCCAGCCAATATTCCTGTCCATCGTGTGTATTTAAATCCAACCAAGCCAAATGCTGCACATTTTTTGGCAACGGACATTGTTTTGTTGCCAGATACGTATAATGTTTGGCAATATTAGCTCCCAAACCTCTTGACCCACTATGCGAAAGCACTGCAAAATACTCACCTACTCCAATTTTCCATTCATTAAGCGGATCGGTAATTTTAGCAATCCCAAACTCAACAAAATGGTTCCCTCCACCAGATGTACCAAGTTGCTTATATGCTTTACTTAATAAGTTTTTTATAAGTGGAATATCCTGAAACTCGCTTCGGCTAAACACTTCGTGATCTGCTCGTATGGTATGCGTTTCGTACATTCCAAACTTCGTATGATCTTTTAGAATCGCTTGCAACTGATGCTCTTTTCCTTTAAAAAAAGATGCTGGTATATCAAAAATTGACAAACTCATTCGACAGCCAATATCCACTCCTACTCCATACGGAATAACCGCATTATCTGTAGCAAGCACGCCACCTATTGGTAAACCATAGCCAGAATGTGCATCGGGCATTAACGCACCTGCAACTGAAATTGGCAATTTTAAAGCATCATATAACTGATACTTAGCCTGCTCATCAATTTCATTTTCTCCAAATATGGAAAATGGTGCACGAGTATTATTTAACTGGTGCATTCTTACCTGTACCGGATTAACCAATCCTTCAGCAACTTTACCCCAAGTGCCATGTCCTGTAAATTTTTCAGGTGACAGTAAAACTTCTTTGGCTTCGTTTAATATACTCTCTTTTTTTTCTCGTTTGCGGTATCTATTTATCTGCCCCAAGGCGATATTGATACTATTATTTTTTGGAAAGCCTATTTTAATCAGGTCTTTTCCGGATAATTTATTTCCCATTGTATTATTTATCTTTAGGGTCTCTTCCCCCATTACTTAGATATTCTTTTTCTTTATAATATTCATCCATTACGGTATGAATTTGTTTGTAGTCTAAAGGATTTAGATATTTCAATTGTTTGACCACTCTCCATTGCCCATTGTCCAAACTTCCATCTTTCATTTTCATCATCGTATATCTAAGAAAATTTCTTGTTAGATAATTTTCTAATCTATCTATTTCACTTTCCAAAACTGCATCAACCATTCTAGTATGTGTTATCATATTGGGTCTAACACGTAATACATAACGCCAAGGTTCATTAAATATATAATGTACTTTATAGCGTTTACAATTAGGACACCAGCGTTCCCTTTTATAAAAATGTATTTTTTCTTTTTCAGTCAATGTTAATTTTGGACTTCTCCATTCCGATTCTGAAAACTCTTTTACAATCTGAAGTTTTTCAACATATACATGCTTTCTTTTCCTCTTTTTCTTTTTCTTGAAAGATTTATCAGGAGAATATTGCACTGTATTTATCTTTTCTAATACTGTTTTATAGAACAATGCCTCTTTAGATCTTGCTATATCTTCCCTTAGTACAAAATAGCGTTGCCATCCTTTTTGATAAGGCATTGCTAAGGGAACTAAAGGCAAACATCTTTTCTTTTCCCAAAGTTCATCTTGGAGTTTATTCAACTGAATTAATTGTTTTTCGAAATCCTCTTTAACTAATCTCTTTTTTTGTCTTTTTGTCTTTAAACGACTACATTGGATGTAATCATCTAAAAGATAATTGTCCATTTAAAAAAATTTAAATTATAGTTTTCCTGTCAAGTATTAAAAAATACAAGACAAAAGCATTTTATCTCAAATAGATAAATTGAGTGCGGGGTATCGGGAATTTTTTGAAGTGTCTAGAATAAAAAAAGCCCGAAAGTTAATTTCCTTCGGGCTTATTCATATATCTAAAATTGATTTGCTATGATTGCGAAAAGCCACGAAGACACATGACAACAGAATCTAATCCTGATGCGATGTTTTGAGAGGTAAAGTTTAATACAAACATTGTCTTCGTTATTAATTGGTTAATGATTTATTTTCTGATGCAAATTTTGCGAATTATTTTTTGAATAAACAAATTTAAAAACAAGTATTTTCCTATACAACAACTAACTTACTGATTTTTAAGTAATTAAAACAAATTTTAAAAATCAAATCATAAGCAATCGTTAAATCCATTTTTAAGTATAAATTTTGATTAAATTTACAGCTATCAAAAATAAACCAATACTTATGCCAACCGACTGTATCAGCTACCAGACCTCAGGATATTTTTCAACATTGATACATGATTATTTAGAGCAAAAATCAGATTTAAAACCGCTATATAATAATTTTCCAACTCTGGAAAACTTTGAAAAACAAATCATTGAAAAACAACAAAATTTCGATGATAACAATAGAATACCTTTGGTTTCTGTCTTAAAAAAGCAGTATGCTACGATTGACCTTTCAGATTCAACCAAGCAAAATATTGAAGCATTAGCTCTCCCAAATACATTTACTGTTACAACTGGTCATCAATTAAACTTATTTAGTGGACCTCTATATTTTTTGTATAAAATAATTTCTACAATTAATCTTACCACCGAATTAAAGTCAAAATATCCTTCTTATAATTTTGTTCCCGTTTATTGGATGGCGACTGAAGATCATGATTTTGAAGAAATTAATTACTTCAATTTTAAAGGTAAAAAATTCAGATGGAATGCTGAAAGTAGTGGGCCTGTAGGCAGATTATCAACAAAAGGGCTTGACGATTTTTTCGAAATATATGCTTTAGAATTAGGTTCTAGCACTAATGCTAATGTCTTAAAAAAAATATTCAAGGAAGCTTATTTAAAGCATGATAATCTGGCAGATGCAACTCGTTATTTAGCAAATAGTTTATTTGCTTCTCAAGGCTTAGTAATTTTAGATGCCGATAATGCCGATTTAAAACGCGCCTTTATCCCTTATATAAAAGAAGAATTAGAATCTCAATCTTCCTACAAAGCTGTTCAGGAAACCATTGAAAAACTAAAAGATTATACAATACAAGTAAATCCGCGTGAGATTAATTTATTTTACATCGAAGATGAATTACGTGAACGTATTGTTTTTGAAAATGGAAAATACAGAGTAAACAACACCCGAATTGAATTTGCAGGACGAGAAATTTTCGATTTATTAGAAAGCAATCCTGAAAAATTCAGCCCCAACGTGATTATGCGTCCATTATATCAGGAAATTATTTTACCTAATTTATGCTATATTGGCGGCGGTGGAGAAATTGCTTATTGGTTAGAATTAAAATCCTTTTTTGACACTGTTAAGATTACTTTTCCAATGCTTTTAATTAGAAATTCGGTACTTTTAGCAACCGAAAAACAAGCAAAAAAGGCTGACCAATTAAATTTATCTTGGAGCGATCTATTCTCAAAACAAGAGAATTTAATTAACAAAAGCACACGAGAATTATCTCCTTTTTCTATTGATTTAACTCCTCAAAAAGAGATTTTACAGAAGCAATTCGAATATCTTTATGAATTGGCAAATCAAACTGACAAATCGTTTACAGGAGCAGTAAAAGCACAAGAAATCAAACAAATAAAAGGATTAGACAACCTTGAAAAAAGATTATTAAAAGCTCAAAAGAGAAAGCTAAATGACATTTTGCAACGTATAACCAACTTGCAAAATGAATTATTCCCTAACAAAAGCTTACAGGAACGTCAAATCAATTTTTCAGAATTTTATATGGAAAAAGGTGAAGAATTAATTCCGCTTTTAATTAAAGAATTAAAACCATTAGAATCTAATTTTAATATTATAACGATATAAGAACCTCCTCAAAATTTAGGCAGCTTCTTAAAAGCAAAACAATAAAGTAATAATCATAAGAAAATAAATAACCGCTTACTTCTGAGATTATTACACACTAAACCAAATTATTAACTTTTAAAACAAAAACTAACCTATTACCAAAACATTATGACCAGAGAGCGCTTGATTTCACTAGATGTCTTCAGAGGATTAACTATTTTATTAATGACAATCGTCAACAATCCAGGAAGCTGGAGCGCTATTTATCCTCCTCTATTACATTCTGAGTGGCATGGCTGCACACCAACCGATTTGGTTTTTCCATTTTTCATCTTCATTATGGGAGTCGCCGTTTCTTTTGCAATGCCTACAAAGACCTTTGACAGCACAACTTTTAATAAAATACTAGTACGCTCGTTACGAATGTTCTGCCTTGGAATTTTCTTTAATTTCTTTGCCAAAATACAACTTTTTGGACTCGAAGGAATTCCGTTGCTTATTGGTCGATTAATCATAACTATTGCGGTAGGATATGCATTAATGGGAAATTTTAGTTCCAAAGTAAAAAATATCCTAGCCTTTTCGATTCTATTTATTTACCTCTTTTTGGCTTATAGTGGTATCAAAGCATATCAAGACGTGAGATTACCTGGAGTTTTACAACGTATTGCAATAGTCTATTTTGTAGTCTCCCTTTTGTATTTAAAATCAAATCAAAGAATACAAATACTAGTTGCTTCTCTCCTATTATTAGGATATTGGGCAGTAATGGCATTAATCCCTGTTCCTGGAATTGGAGAAGCTAATTTTGATAAAGGAACTAATCTGGCTTCCTGGATAGATAGTATCTTGTTAAAAGGCCATATGTACCGCGGAACGGTAACATGGGATCCTGAAGGAATTTTAAGTACAATTCCATCAATTGCAACTGGAATTATTGGTTTACTTATTGGTCAGTTATTACACCGCTCTATACCCAAAATAGAGATTGCTAAAAAAATGGCAATTGCAGGTATAGCCCTAATTATTGTTGCTCAGATTTGGAGTATCGTTTTCCCAATAAACAAATCCTTATGGACAAGTACATATGTATTATATACTGCAGGATTAGCAACAGTTTGTCTAGCATTGTTATATTATCTTATTGACATTCTGAACTTAAAAAAAGGAATTAAATTATTCTTGATTTGGGGAGTAAATCCAATGATCGTTTTTTTCTTTTCTCAAATAATCCCACAAGGATTAGTAATGATTCAATTTAAAAATCCACATAATCCAGATCAACAAATTAATCTTTTAGATTATTTATATAGTTTTGGGATTGCACCATTTTTCAGTAACCCTATGACGGCTTCATTAGCTGGAGCACTCACATATGTTGCTATTTGGACATTTATTTTATGGATTTTCTACAAGAACAAACTTATTTTTAAGGTTTAATTTGCCTTGAGTTTATATACAAAACGTACACGCATTACGACCTGTCTCTACTAGTACATCTTAGTCGATACACCATTTTTAAATATTAATTATCATAAAGACAGCCTGTGTAGTTTTAATTATGAATTTATTAAATTCAATTCACAAAAAAAGTCTATTTTTGCACAAAATTTAATAAAAACAAAAATGGCAACAAATAGAACTTTTACAATGATTAAGCCAGATGCTGTTCAAAACGGACACATCGGAAATATCTTAGCAATGATTACTAATGGAGGATTTAAAATCGTTTCATTAAAATTAACTCAATTAACTGTAGCTGATGCTCAAGCATTTTATGCTGTTCACGCTGCAAGACCTTTCTACGGAGAATTAGTAGAATTCATGTCTCGTGGACCAATTGTTGCTGCAATTTTAGAAAAAGACAACGCTGTTGAAGATTTCAGAACTTTAATCGGAGCTACAAACCCTGCTGAAGCTGCTGAAGGAACAATTCGTAAAGCATATGCAACTTCTATCGGAGAAAATGCAGTTCACGGTTCTGATAGCGACGAAAATGCTGCTATCGAAGGTGCATTCCATTTTGCTGGAAGAGAGCAATTCTAATTTTAGACTAGCTTAGATTTTTAGACACTTAGACTTTTTAGATTCTAAGATTCATAAAAAAAACAAAACCCGCTTCAATGAAGCGGGTTTTGTTTTTTTTTTATAGTGTCGGTTTAAAACCTTTTAACTCAGATCCTTTGAACTCATGTTACTGCATCTTACTTCAAACTTTATCCAGCTTGAAAAGATTAATCAAAAGCTCAAAAACTTAGAGCTTAAAAAAATCTATCTCAAAACTACATCTCGAACTACATCTCTTCGTAATTCTTCATTTATCATCGTAATAATCTTAGATTTTCCATGTGTAAGTTCCTCTCTTAAAACAGAAGATGTAAGCTCAACATAAAGCGTACTTCCTTTTAAAATAACGTTTCTTGTGTAACTATTCACACCATTTCCCATCAGTTGTCTCCATGCGTCCTTTACATCAATTTCATCCATTCCATACTGAAGTTTATTTACCTCAATAATTTTTTGTAAAATATCCCCAACGGTACTCTGATTATTTAGTCTCTTTGCCATTGTCTTTGATATTAATTGGTCCTGCTTTCTTATAATGATATTCTTTTTTCTCGGCATTCAACAACACTAACTCACTGTCTGTTAAAGCAATCAACTCTTCGCTCCATTTCATATAAGGCGTTGAATAATCTAAAAAAGCTTTACCGTCTTTAAATCTTACTTTTACATCCTCATGTACATCATTTGTCACAAAAGTTCCATCCAACTGCGGCATTACTTTTTGACGTGTCCCTGTATTATCGGCTCCGATCATAAAATAATCATAGCTTTCGTTCATACCATAATCTTTATCCTCACCCTTATCAAAAACAACTTTTTCGATCTCCCAATATCCATTTAATTTTGCAATATCGGCGGGTTCTATTTTTTGTTGACAAGCGACAAACAAAAGCGACACAAAAAGAATTTTAAATACGTTTTTCATTATAGTTCATTTTTTTGAGAAGCTACTTCTTGCTATTCACTATATCTTTATTATGAAAAAAAATCATAATAAAGGATACCGCTTCTATCAAGGCTAAAGCTTCACGGTAATTATGGATGTTTTTTGTTAAACACAAAGTTAACTTTATAAAATTGATAAAGAAGAAAAAAAATGCCAAAACCCAATAAACAATTCTATTTATTCAGACTTATCTATAAAGCAAAAAACCAACGAATACGATAAGTTTTCCTTGGTTTTTTATATATTAAACAAAGCTTATCCTAATAACGAAAGGCTTTATATTATAAAAAGATATTAAAAAATATCTGCTTATTAAATTATCTTTTTGTTTGAATCCTTCTAAGAAGACCAAGAAGGAACAAAATCACACCTATTATCAATAAAATGTAATATACGGTTAGATTTTGCTCTCTAAATATATTAGACAAAACAAAAGAAAGAATGCTACCAAAATAAAAATATATTGGGGAAATAGTATTAAAACTCATCTTGAAATTATTTAAAGAAACTATCAACAAATTCATACTTATTAAAAACCTGCAAGTCTTCAATTCCTTCTCCAACACCAATGTATTTTACAGGAATTTTAAACTGATCCGAAATACCTATTACGACACCACCTTTGGCAGTACCATCTAGTTTAGTAACTGCAAGAGCGGTTACTTCCGTTGCTGCAGTAAATTGTTTGGCTTGTTCAAAAGCATTTTGACCTGTAGAACCATCTAAAACCAAAAGTACATCGTGTGGTGCATCGGCTACAACTTTCTGCATTACGCGTTTTACTTTCGTAAGTTCATTCATCAAGTTGATTTTATTATGCAAACGCCCTGCTGTATCAATTATTACTACATCTGCATTTTGAGCTACTGCAGATTGCAAGGTATCAAATGCTACTGATGCAGGATCACTACCCATATTCTGTCTTACAATAGGCACATCTACGCGATCTGCCCAAATTTGCAATTGATCAATCGCTGCTGCACGAAAAGTATCTGCGGCACCTAAAACTACTTTATAGCCCGCTTTTTTAAACTGATAAGCTAATTTACCAATAGTTGTAGTCTTTCCTACTCCATTTACTCCAACAACCATTAAAACATATGGTTTTGTCTGAATCGGAATTACAAATTCGGTTGCTTCACCTGTATTAGTTTCTGATAACAAACCTGCAATCTCTTCTCTCAAGATTTGGTTTAACTCATCAACTCCAAGATATTTATCTGCCGCTACACGGTTTTCAATTCGGGTAATAACTTTTAGAGTTGTCTCTACTCCAACATCCGAAGAAACAAGAATTTCTTCTAAATTATCTAAAACGTCGTCATCGACTTTAGATTTTCCAGCTACTGCTTTGCTTAATTTAGAAAAGAAAGAGGTTTTTGATTTTTCAAGACCTTTGTCTAATGTCTCTTTTTTATCGGATGAAAATATTTTTTTAAAAAAACTCATTTTATATAGGTTGTTAGTTTTTTGAATTATTTAGATCTTCTCACAATCTACAACAATCCTTGAGTTTAAAAAAGGACAAATGTCTTTAATTAGCCCCGATTGCGGCAAAATCCTTTTGTTCTGGGTTTCAGAACCAAAAGATTGAAGCAAAAGCGGGTACATTGCTTAAAAAAAGGACTAATGTTGGGCTTCTCTTATATCTCGAGACAAATATAAAAAATAAAAAAGCTACTTCCGAATGAAAGTAGCTTTTCTATATATTGTAATTGTTAATTATTTCTTTTTCAAGAAAGTATCAACTTCTTCAGGAGCCATAATAGATTCTACGAATGTATATGCACCAGTTTTTGGAGATTTCACCATTTTGATGGCTTTTGATAATCTCTTAGAAGCTGTTTGTAACGATGCTACGGTTTTCTTTGCCATGATTCAAATGTTATTTGAAGTTCTTATAAAGCTCTAATGGGAAAACCATTGAGATTTATAAAATCTCTAATTATTACTTAATTTCTTTGTGAACAGTTACACGTTTCAAGATTGGATTAAATTTCTTAATCTCTAATCTGTCTGGAGTATTTTTTTTGTTCTTTGTTGTAATGTATCTTGAAGTTCCTGCTACACCAGAAGTCTTGTGCTCAGTACATTCTAAAATTACTTGGATTCTATTACCTTTCTTTGCCATCTTGCTATATATTTATTTTGGAAAAGATTATTTGATAAATCCTTCTGACT
Source organism: Flavobacterium sp. 140616W15 (assembly GCF_003668995.1). Lineage (NCBI taxonomy): Bacteria > Pseudomonadati > Bacteroidota > Flavobacteriia > Flavobacteriales > Flavobacteriaceae > Flavobacterium > Flavobacterium sp. 140616W15. The sequence continues at coordinate 346,309 of NZ_CP033068.1, read as the reverse complement.
GCGCTTTTTTCAAAACTGCAGAAATTCCATTTTTATTAATTGTTTTTATCGTAGATGCTGCTACTCTAAGAGTAATCCATCTATCTTCTTCTGGAAGATAAAAACGCTTTTTAACTAAGTTCACAGAAAATTTTCTCTTAGTTTTGTTCATAGCGTGAGAAACGTTATTTCCTACCATCGCTCTTTTACCTGTAAGGTCACAAACTCTTGACATTATACTTATGTTTTATCGTTATTCAAAATCAGGGTGCAAAGAAAAGAAAAATAAACGATTGAAACAAAAAATTATCGCACATTTTTTAAAATTTCTTTCTGTAACATTTCTAAACTTTTAATTACAGCCCTATCTATCACTTTTTCACGTGGTTGCCCAAAGTTAAATTCTTCAACAATTATATCACTCGGAGTTGCAATTGCAATAAAAACCGTACCTATTTCTGCATTTGAGTCTCCTTTTGTCGGTCCGGCGTTTCCAGTTGTCGCTATTGCGTAATCAGTTTTCATTAGGCGCTTTACACTCAAAGCCATCGCCGAAGCCACCTCTGAACTTACTACAGAATTTTCCTCTATCAAACTCGCTGAAATACCTAAAATAGTAGTTTTTAGTTCAGTTGAATACGGCACAACACCTCCCTTAAAGTAGCTCGAAGCACCAGAAACCGCTGACAAAAGTGACGCGATTTTCCCTCCCGTACAACTTTCTGCTGTTGCTATCGTCTTTCCTTTCTTAGCTAATAACTGCCCAACCACTACCTCGATGGTTTCATTATCATCAAAACCTACAATAATATCATGAATGATTGCATCTAGCGATTGCACATTGGCCTCAATAGCCGCTTCTAGCATTTCTTTATCTGTACCTCGTGCCGAAAGTCGCAATCGCACTCTTCCTGGATTTGGCAAATAAGCTAATTTTATAAAATCAGGCAAATTATTCTCCCATTCCTCAATACGCTCCGCTACTAAACTTTCGCCTTGACCGTATGTAAGTATCGTTTTATGAATAATATATGGCCGTTCATATTCTTTTACAACCTTAGGAATTATAACACTTTCTACCAGATATTTCATTTCATAAGGAACACCCGGAAGAGAGACAAAAACAGTATTTTCTTTTTTCATCCACATTCCTGGTGCCGTTCCCATCTCATTATGAAGCACGGTACATTTTGAAGGGACCAATGCCTGATCTTTATTCATCTGAGTGATCGGTCGCTTGTAAAAGCCTTCGATTATAGCCGTAACATGCTCCAAAACCCCAGGATCAACCACTAATTCATCCTCAAAGTAATCACAGAATGTTTTTTTAGTTACATCATCTTTAGTCGGTCCTAAACCTCCCGTGATAATTACTAAATCGACTTTGTTTTGTAATTGAGAAAATGTATTTAAAATATGCTCTTTATCGTCGCTTATCGAAATCATTTCATGGACTTCGACTCCGATTTTATCTAGAGATTTAGCTATAAAACCAGAATTTGTGTCTACAATTTGCCCTATTAGGATTTCATCACCAATTGTTATTATTGTTGCTTTCATGTATGTGAAGTTCAAATTACTACATTAGATTATTTCTCGCAAGGAGTTGCATAGGGAGTAGCAATAGATATCCTTGTTTATCGCGAAGTAATACGAAGAAAGAAAATCAATTCACTAACCTTTATATTCAATTATACGGTTAGTGAATTTTATACATAACAGATAATCTAACCTGAAACTTCAGGAAAATTATCTTTAATTTTTACAGATCAAAGTCTTTCTTAATTTCTTTAATCGCTTCTTTTACTTGATTTTTTACACTCTTAAAAGTTTCTTCAATAGCTTTCTTCTTCCCTTCTGCCTTTGTCCAGGCTTCAACCTGAAGAATCTCCTCAAAAGCCATATTAAGACCTAATAAATCAAGTGTTGGTTTTATTTTATGCGCATACGCATAGGCATGCTTATGATCTTTCTTTTTTATCCCTTCTTTAATTTGTTTTAAATCCTCTGGAACCTCGGTTACAAACAAATTAAGAATTTCATTTACAAATTCCGGATCGTTATCTGAAAGTGCGTACACTTTTGAAAGGTTGTATTTTAAAGCCATTATTTTACTTGTATTCTGAATAATTTTTTTCCCTCTAAAAATCCTTCTAAAACATCGTCTGGTTTTACAGCCGCAACTCCTTCTGGAGTTCCTGTAAAAATAATATCTCCAATTTTTAATGTAAAATACTGAGAAACATACGAAATAAGCTCATCAATTTTCCACAACATCATATTAGAATTTCCTTTCTGAACGCTCTTAGAATTATTTGTTAACTCAAATGTAATATTTTCTAACGAACTAAATTGCGTCTTAGGCAAAAATTCACCTATTACTGCTGAACCATCAAAAGCTTTTGCTTTCTCCCAAGGTAAGCCTTTCTCTTTCAGCTTAGCCTGCAGATCTCTAGCAGTAAAATCGATTCCCACACTAATTTCATCATAATATTTATGCGCAAACTTCGGCTCTATATACTTTCCCACCTTGTTAATCTTAACAATTAACTCGATTTCGTGATGAATATCCTCAGAAAATTCAGGTATTACAAATGGATGTTGCTTTAATAAAACTGCCGAATCAGGCTTCATAAACACAACTGGCTCCGTTGGGCGTTCGTTTTGCAACTCTTCGATATGATTGGTATAATTTCTACCGATACAGATTATCTTCATTCTATTTAAGTTATTAAGCCACTAAATCGCTAAGCCACTAAGAGAATCAAGCATAAAAACTCAGAACCTTAGAACCTTATTTTCTTAGAGCCTTATTTTGTATTTAACTTTCTTAATTTAATAGCCGTTAATACCTTTTTAGTATACAAAGGAAAATCAGCATTTTGTATCCAGCTAAAATATCCTGGCTCTGTTTCAAGAATCTTTTCCACCTTTGCTCCTTTATGCTTTCCGAAAGTAAAAACCTCTTCATCATCTTTATCAAAAGCAATCATTCCTGCAAAATCAGCTATTTTTTTTCTGGTTGTAAATTCCGACAATGATTTCATATCATTTTCCAATTCTGGATAACGATCCAATTGCGCTTTAAGAATTTCATATGTCGCCATTGTATCCGCTTCTGCCGAATGCGCATTTTCTAAGCTTTTCCCACAATAAAATTTTAAAGCAGCACTTAATGTTCTCTCTTCCATTTTATGAAAAATAGTTTGCACATCGACAGAACATTTATTTTTCATGTCAAAATCAACTCCTGCACGCAGCAATTCTTCTGCCAATAATGGAATATCAAAACGATCTGAATTAAATCCAGCCAAGTCACTATCTTTTATCATATTATAAACCTGCGGAGCCAATGTTGCAAATGTAGGCTCATTGGCTACTTTTTCATCGGTAATACCATGAACAGCGGTAGTTTGTGGTGGAATTGGAATTGTAGGATTCACCAACCAAGTTTTACTTTCTTTATTTCCGTTTGGAAAAACTTTAAATATTGAAATTTCTACTATTCTATCTTTTCCGATGTCAATTCCTGTAGTTTCAAGATCAAAAAAGCAAATTGGTTTGTTGAGTTTCAGTTCCATTTTTTAATTTTATAAGTTTACAAATATAATTTTTAAAGCCGAATTTCACTTGTTTTTTTCAGAAAGTTGCCGATTACCATCTGTAATGCAAGAATGCAGCAAAAAGAAAACCCTTTCAACATTTAAAACGTTAAAAGGGTTAATTATTTATAAGATTGAATTTTCTAGAAGTCTCTGTTTACATCAAAAGCCTCTAAATATTCAGCTACTCTCTTCACAAAACTTCCCCCTAATGCCCCATCTACAACTCGGTGGTCATAACTGTGCGAAAGGAACATTTTTTGGCGAATTCCGATAAAATCTCCTTCTGGAGTCTCTATAACTGCTGGTACTTTACGAATTGCCCCAAGAGCTAAAATACCTACTTGTGGTTGATTAATAATTGGTGTTCCAAAAACACTTCCAAATGTTCCCACATTAGTTACTGTATATGTACCTCCTTGTGTGTCATCTGGTTTTAATTTTCCTGCTTTTGCACGATTACCTAAATCATTAACCGCTTTTGCCATTCCAACAAGGTTTAACTGATCTGCATTTTTAATTACCGGAACAATTAAATTTCCATTTGGTAACGCAGCCGCCATCCCTAAATTTATATTTTTCTTTTTAATGATATAATCACCATCAACTGAGATATTCATTCCCGGGAAGTCTTTTAATGCTTTCGCAACAGCTTCCATCATAATTGGTGTAAAAGTTAACTTCTCTCCTTCTCTTTTCTCAAAAGCAGTTTTAACTTTTTCTCTCCATTTTACAATATTAGTTACATCCACCTCAATAAACGATTGTACGTGCGCTGATGTTTGAACTGAAGCCACCATATAACCAGAAATAAGCTTACGCATTCTGTCCATCTCTATGATTTCATCGCCTCCATTCACAGAAACTGGCGCTGCTTTTGAAACTACCTGCTCCTGCACTTTAACTGGTGCAGCAACAGCAACTTTGGTTTCCGTTTTTGGAGCTTCCGGTTTGTCTTTTCTACCAGCAATATAAGTCAATATATCTTCTTTGGTCACACGACCGTCTTTTCCTGAACCATTTATACTCTCTAACTCTGCGATAGAGACATTTTCTTCTTTAGCAATGTTTTTTACCAAAGGCGAAAAGAATTTATCCGATGTAGTATAATCTGTCGGAGCAACCGCTTCTTTAGCAATTTCGATTGTTTTTTCGATAGCTGCAACTTCCGCTGGAACAACTGCTTCTTCTGCTACTTTATCAACCAAAAATGAAGAACCACCTTCTGTTTCAATAATAGCAATAGTTTGCCCTACTTGTACCAAATCGTCTTTACCAAACAATTGCTCAATCAAAATCCCAGAAACTTCACTTGGCACTTCGCTATCCACTTTATCGGTAGCGATTTCAAGCACTGCTTCATCCATTTCAATTTTGTCTCCAACTTCTTTCAACCAGTTCGTGATTGTTGCTTCAGCGACACTTTCTCCCATTTTAGGAAGTTTTAATTCAAATCTTGCCATATTGTTAACCTCAAAGGTGATTTTGATTTTCAGATTGCGAAATTACTGAAATTTTTAAATATAAATTACATTAAATATAATTTTTATATGATTTTAACGATTTTACCTCTGTCATTACTAGAATCACTTCCGATTAAAAAAGCAGTGGTTTTGGGTAAAATTTTAAAAGTAATCTTCTTATGCCTCTCCGTTTTTATGATATCGATACATTTCTTGAATGATATGTATTGATTATCCAAAATTACTTCAGCTCCTTTTACTATATAAATCAGGCACGAATTTACCATTTTTTCTTTTTTTAAATCGTAAAATGTAACTTTATTTTGTAAAGTTAAACGCAATTTTTCGGCTAAATTATCATTTGAACTATACAAAAAATACTCTTTAGGAGTTGTTTTTACCGTTGCATTTCCCTGAATCATTTTGATAATTGAAAAAAAGACAATCCCTATTTTCATAAAAAGGGAAAATAAAAATGACACTTTAAAATGCTTCTTATAAAAGAAATTCATTGCATCCTGAAAGCGTTTCATGTATTTCTCATCCTTTATAGTACTTTCTCCTTTATAATGAATTACAGTAGTTTCAGAAAAATAATAATTCGTTTTTCCGTTTTTCAAAACCATATATGATAAATCAATATCATCAGAATACATAAAGCAATCTTCATCGAAACCTCCAATTTCATTATATAAATCTCGTTTCATTACCATAAAAGCCCCCACGAGTATTTCGACTTTTCCTGTTTGGTTTTCTTGTAAATGTTGCGCATAATATTTATTGCAGTATTTTGAATTCGGGAAAATCTTATACAATCCTGCAATTTTAGTAAAAGCTACCCAAGGCGTTGGAATACCACGCTTGCTCTCTGGAAGAAATTTACCTGCCCCATCAATAAGATTCACTCCTACTATTCCTAAATCATGCTGCTCCTTGGCAAAGACCAATACTTTTGTGAATGTATCTTCGGCGACTACTGTATCTGGATTTAGAATACATATATAATCGCCTTTAGCCTGAGAAACTCCAATATTATTCCCTTTTGGGAAACCTAGATTTTCGGAATTCTGAATCAGTTTTATATTGGGAAAACGACTGCGAATCATCTCACAACTATCATCTGAAGAATTATTATCAATGACTATGATTTCACTCTCTATTGAAGAAAGAGCATCCTGAACACTTAAAACACATTGTTCTAGAAAATAACGCACATTGTAATTAAGTATGATTACTGATAATTGCATGAAAAAATTGAGCTATATATTTTGGGGAAAGTTAAAAATTTTCTGCTAATCCCAACCTCAAAGACTAAATATTATTACTGGCTCTAAAATAATATAACCACTTATTAGTTAATTATTTATTTTAGCAAAAAAACAAGATTAATCTTTATGGAATATAGAACAATCACTAATCGAATTTTACCTATAATTTTTATTGCAATCTCTTATTTTTTTTCAAGTTGCAAAACTTCCTCACTTCAACACGCTACTAATAGTTCAGATTTAGTTATTTCAAACACATGGTATATTGCTGGGCCCACCATAGAAAATCAGGAAATGATTAATACCATTCGGGACAAAGAAGGAATTATTCGTGTAACTGCAAAAGACTCTCCTCTTGGTGAAATTGAGCTAAATGTAATGATCACTCCTTCTGAATCTAATGATGAAAAACCAACCAACTTGCCTAGCAATTCTAGTTTTGTAAGCATTACTTATAAATCATCACAAGCCATCAAATTGCAGGCTCGCGAAGGAAATGATTCTGGAACTGGCTGTGTACATGGAGGAACACACGCTATGGCAGATTTACCTGCTTCACCTGATAAATTTTCTACAATAAAGATTCCTTGGTCAGATTTTAAACTAAACGATAAACCATTGAATATCCATAATCTTTGCAAATTTAATTTCGTGAATTACAATCCTGTTTCTGGCGCTATTTTAGAAATCAAATCAGTACAGATTCAAAACCTAAAACTATAATTTGTGAGATGATTTTTTGTAAAAAAATGAAAACGGATTTAATACTATGATTAAACCCGTTTTTGTTATTGTTTTATGTACCCATTTCTACATTATCCCAATCATCGGCTCGATTATAAATCCACTCTAATGATTTTCGTCTTTCATATACTAATCCTTCGTTTAGTTTTGCTTGTCGACCATTTAGTCTTTCATCTACACAATACCAATGAATTCGGTAATAATAATCAAGCATAGTGTAAATCTCAACTTCTGATTTTAGACGCTGCAAACTTTCTAATTTCTGATTACTATCTCCATTTTCCAAATTTGGTAAGAGTGAAGCCATATTATCTCCAATATAATCCTCTGCTTCTAGCCCAGAAATCATCTCTGTTACCCACATAAAAGCCCATAAAGACTCTAAATACCATCTTAGGGAATTAACTTCGTATTCAGTTAAATCATCATTTTCTTTTTCTAATATTTCTTTTTCTGAATCTGATAAGTATTTAGTCAAATCATGATTCTCAATCCATTCTTTAATAATATAAGTTGGAGCTTCAAAAGCAATGTTTATCAAAGCATTCATAACTGACATTCTTCCTTTTATCTCTTCCAGAGTTCTTAGCTTTGGTGCATCCAAAATTGGCAACCAATCATTTACTCGGTATTCTTTTTGCTTTATGATAGCATCATTATCAATTTTTATTTGTCTGCGTTGTTCTTCAGTCATAATGTAATTTTCAAAAATATAACCGAAAATATAAATAATTTCTTTCAATACAAACTCATTCAATTGAAACTTTACAAATGCAGTTGAATCTTATATTTATTAAAAATTCGCATAGCAAATAGCATAATCGTTGAGAATATTAAAGACCAGATAATTCCTGGAGTTCCCTCGCGAAAATAATCTGGAATTATATGTATTTTAAATGCTAAATTGAAATAATATATTATTCCAGGAAGTATATAAATAAGAAGTGGATTTGCGGCAGCTAGCATAAAAAAATTACTCCACTTGGTTTGTTTTTTGACTTCCATTAACCAATACAAGAAATAAAATACTACTGTACAAATACCTGCTGAATACAATACCCATGATGGTGTTCCTCTTATTTTTGAAACCTCATAATAGGGTCTTAATACATATCCTAGCACGAAAAACAACACTCCAAAACCTATTACTTTCCAATTGATTTTCTCAGATATTTTTCCTTCAAAAAACAAAAGAGATATTACTACTCCTGCTGAAACCAATGTAGCATGCGTCATATGTCCTGCAATAAAACCAATCCACTTTATTTCATGAACAAAAGATCCTTGAATTTGATTTAAAACATTTGCTATAAGACAAATAAAAAGAAATGCAATCATTGCTATTAACTTTCCGTTAACCAGCCAGTAATAAACTACGGAAATTAAATAGGCCCAACCTATAAGCCCAAGAATCCCCCACCACTTTGGCGTGATTCCTATATTTCCGTTTTCCTGAACATATAAAAAATACAACAATACCAAAACCAACATTCCACCATATTGCAATATATTTTTAGCAATTCTAGGAAATGATTTATCGTATTTATTCCAAATAGGAATTGGCATAGTATATGCCAAAAGCCCCCAAAAAGCAACCGAAATTACCATCTTGGATGCATCATAACCATATTCGGCATTTACCATATAAACTCCGATAATGATTAGTGCCAATGCTCTTTTCAAGGTATGTGTCCAGATAGTTTTAGGCGTATCTCCTTTAATTAATCTTGCATTAAATGCAAATGGAATAGACATTCCTACAATAAATAAAAATGCAGGAAATACCAAATCAACAAATGTCATTGCATCAGCATCCGCTGGCATGTGTTTCATCCATTGTGGTACATTTTTTATACTTGCCAACTCATTGACAAAAATCATAACAAAAATGGTAATCCCACGAAAAGCATCTATAGAAATAATTCTTTTATTGAATAAATCTTCTTTTATTTTCATATCTATTACAGTATTAATACTAACAAATATAAAATATTCAAGGAGAAATCAAAGGAGATTTTAAAAGACTGACAAACTTGTTTATTTATGTTAAATATCGGTAAAAGTGGGATTTTTTTATTTGGTTCAAAAAATTATCTTTACGGCATTATTTCAGGAATTTATATCTATAATCATTAAAAACGCATGGCCTTTATAGTCACACTCTCGCTATCATCTAAATAGTAAGAAAATAAAACCAAAGGAAAGTTAAGTATGAAAACAGGTTAATATATACTACAATAATTCCCTTAATCATTGGTTGAATCAGTGATACAAAAACCGAAATTCCTCTTGAAAGTATCTTTATAAAGATATCAACATAATGATAGCACAAAAAAAAAATCATAACCACAACAATAAAATATTTACAAAACCAATAACAAACAAAAAACTCATGAAACAAATTATTACCTGTCTTTTTTTAACATTATCATTAACAGCCTTTTCGCAACAGCTTACTTATAAAAGTGGAGGAACCGTTTATAATGCAGAAAACAAAAGATTATCATCCGATGAAGTTCGACAACTTTTAGCTAATAATAGTGAAGCACTAAGCCTTTATAATGCAGGAAGAAGCAAAAAAACATGGGGAAATGTTCTTTTTTATGGAGGAATAGGTCTTGTGGCAACGAACTTAATTATCGGTATGAATACAGATAATAGTTCTACATCTTATCCTGGAAATGGATATAACCCTTCGGTAAAATCTGAACGAACAAATATGACTGCAGCCATTATTGGTGGAGCTTTGATTGTTGCTTCTATCCCTATTAAAATTGGTTACCCTAAAAAAATCAAATCAGCTCTTGCAAAATACAATGACGGCTTGGTAGAAAATTATAGTCCTGCTCCTAAAACAACCTTATTAGCAAGTACAAATCAAATAGGTTTACGAATTGAATTTTAGGGCTAACTAGACAACTAAAATAGAAAATGCTGTTTTAGTTGTTTAATTAATAAAATACTATTTTTTACAACTTAACAAAACCTTAGAATACTCACAATCTACCTCCTTACGTTTGACAAATCTCAAAAGAAACAGCAAGCATATAAATACATTAAAAAAATATCTCTCATTTTTTTAGTACATGGAAACACTTTTTAGGAAAAGTAATTTATAATTCTTGTTCCCCTCAAACCCCATTATTTCCAGTACCTTTTAAACATTAAATTTATGAAAGCTTATTATTATTTTTTATATCGTGTGTATTGGCATTATAGAGATTCACCAAAAAAAGGCCATGAAAGAGCTCTGATTACTACATCTTTTATAAGTTCTTTAATTTTGTATGTAATTTTAATTACAATATTTGGATTCTTATATTTTTTTCAAGAAAACCAAGCTCCATCTTTTTTATCAAATGACAAACTGAAAACCATATTCATAATGTTAATTATTCATGTAATTAACTATTATTTGTTTATCAAACCAATGCGTTTTTTAAAACAAGATCTTAAAAAAGACAAAAAAGGAGGCTTTTTGATAATTCTATTTATTATAATCCTTGGTTTTTTATTCTTAATCGGAGCGAATAAAAACAGAGATAAAATCTATAAGACATATGATAAAACAAGAACTGAGAATAATGAATAGATTGAGACGTCTCAGCAACGTTCGCTTCTCTCCGCTTTTCAATGGTTAGTTTAAAGATACCGACACATCCTTAAGCCATTGAAAAAACAAAGAACTAAATCAATACAAAATCTCCTGATTCTATAAATGTAACCAGAAAACAAAAAGGATTTAATTCGAAAGTTAGTACAATTCAATAAAAAAACAGTAATTAGTTTAGACAACAAGTTAAAAATTTAAAATCGCATGAAAAAAATCATTTTATTTTTATTAATAATAACTTCTTGTACTTCACAAAAAAAAATGAATAATACGATTGAATTTAAAATATTAGATAAATCTATTGTAGATAATTCTTTTATTAATTTAGAAATCACAAATCATACAACATCTAATTATTATTTACCAATAATAAATTTATCTGATAGTGAAAAATGGAGATATATTATTTCCAGTGACGAACGTAGACTCTTTTTTATTTTTAAGATTGGTTATAATTCCAGAAACGAAGAAAGACATTGGTATTCAGAAAATTGCAACTCTGAATTCGACAAGGAATTAGATAAAGTTGATGAATTATGGAGAAAAAAGAGAAAAACTATTGCTGTAAAAGATTTAATTTTATTAAAATCTAGCAAAAGCCTAAAGATTAGAGTACCGATGAATTTGTACATAAAAATTTCTACGGATTGTACTTGGGAATTAGAAAATTACAAAAATGAAAAAGAACTAAAAATCGCGATCAATTATCCAAAGAAAGAAAAAGAACTAGCTACTAAGTTTTTGAGTTCAAAAACTCTCGATAGCCTAAAACAAATGGGATATAAATTATATGACAAAGAAATAAAATCCAATATAGTTCCATTAATTTTAAAATAAAACTACAACACTCATAAAACTACAACCCAAAAAGTTGTAGTTTTTTTATACGAAAGATTTCAGAACACCAACAATCAAAAAATATTCCTTTACTTTTGATAATCATAATTCATCCCAATGAAAAAAGCCCTTTTGCTTTTCTTTTTATGCATTACATCAACTTATGGACAAATCTTAGGTTGTACCGATCCGTTGTCTAAAAACTACAATCCAAAAGCTACTGAGAATGATGGAAGCTGTGTATACAAATCAGTAAAAATAAAACCAGAGTATTCTAATAAAATAAGTGATTCTATAAAAGAAACCTCGGGATTAATAGCTTTCGATTCGTTGTTATGGACACATAATGATGACCATGACAAAACCATTTATGGGCTAAATCATCAAGGAGAGATTAGAAAGAAAATCGTACTGGAGGGAGTAATTAATACCGACTGGGAAGAAATCTCACAAGACAGCACACATATATACATCGGCGATTTTGGAAATAATTATACAGGAAACAGAAGCAATTTGCATATCCTTAAAATCGAAAAAGAATCGTTTCTGGCAGGAAAACCTGTTATCGATACCATTTCGTTTACCTATTCCAATCAAACCAATTTTACCAAGAAAAACCCAAACAAAACCAACTTTGATTGCGAAGCTTTTATCGTTACAAACGACAGTATTTATTTGTTTACCAAACAATGGAAACAAACTAAAACCAGCATTTATGCTTTACCCAATACACCCGGAAATCATATTGCGCAACTAAAAGAAACCCTCGATGTAAAAGGATTGGTAACTGGTGCGACTTATGTGCCTTCTAAGAAACTGATAGTCCTTTCTGGTTATTCAAAAATTGGGAAACCATTTTTATATCTTTTGTATGATTATAAAAACAATGATTTTCTCTCAGGCAATAAACGAAGAATCAATATTGCATTGCCATTCCATCAAATTGAAGGTATCGCAACCGAAGATGGGTTACATTATTATTTAACCAATGAATCTTTAGTTAGAAAACCTGTACTTAATATACCTCAACAAATTCATCGAGTTGACTTAAGTACTTTTCTCAGCACCTATTTGGAACGATAATCTCAAAATAAAATCTAATCCTTGAGTGATTAAGTTTCATTACGCTAAACTTACATTTTCTTAACTCCTTTATTGTGAAAAACAGACATATAGAGTATATGCTCCATGTTCTCACAAACTTGTCCTATTATTATCGAGTTACTCGCGGAGACCCTTCGTTCCTCAGGGTGACAATATCGTGGAGAAACTTTGCGCTCTTTGTGTATCCCGATAGCTATCGGGACTGCACTCTTTGCGGTTAAATTTTCTACCACAGATTATAGCGTCCTGCGTGTGATTCTTCGACTCCGCTCAGAATGACAATATCGTGGAGAAACTTTGCGAACCTTTGCGTACCCCGATAGCTATCGGGACTGCGCACTTTGCAGTAAATTTTTAAATCCTCGTTCCAATTAAAACTTAATTTCCCTTAATCTCTTAATGGTAAAAAACTCAACGGTAAAATGAAATTTTGTAAATCTTACAAATAACTACCAAAATTATGCAACAACCATTTACAATAAGATAGCAACCTTTGTTCTCTGATATGAAAAAAGCATTAATCTTATTCCTCGCCTTTTTTTACTTGGTATTGTCATCCGGCTTTACCAAGAATACTCATATCTGTAAGGGAGTTCAACAAGAAACTTACTTTTTTACAAACAATAAAGAAGGACAACCTTGCACCAAATGCGATCGAAAAGACGGAAAAATACTTAAGGATTGCTGTAAGCATGAAACTAAATTATTAAAAATAACAGAGAAGGCTCAAAAAGCCTCTTCTGATAATCATTCTTCTTTAAAATACTTGGGCGTTGCCTTGCCTTTCCATTTCTTTAAAGTGGTCTTTGGTTATGAACTTCCACAGCTAAAAACTGATAGTTTTTCATACGTCTTTACGACAATTCCTATTAGGAATACCCTACTCTACATCTATTATTGCGTGTACCGAATTTGATTTTATTCAATTGATACACTGTGCTATTTCTAAAGAATAGCACGGGACTTCTATTGTTTAATTTTAAATATATAATGTATGAAAATGCAATTCTTTGCATTGGTATTCTTCGGTTTAGCCTCTGGAAATCTTTTGGCGCAGACCGTAACTTTACCAAATGCTCTTGAACGTTCTGTTCAGAATTTTGAAAAAATAAAAGCCAAAGAAGCAATGGTACTTGCTTCAAGAGAAAATGTAATACACCAAAAAAGTCAATATTTGCCTGATTTTACCTTGATGGCACAACAGAGTTATGGAACTATCAACGCTCAAAACGGACCTATGTATGGGTTTGGTGGTTTGGGTGTTGCATCGACTTCTATGCCTTTGCAGGAGCAAAACTGGAATGCCGCTTTTGGCTCCCTTTACTTGGCAAACATCAATTGGAATCTATTTACGTTTGGTAAAATAAAAAGTCAGGTTTCCATAGCCAAAGCCGATGAAACTGTTGCTCAAAAAGACTTGGATCAACTAAAATTCCAACATCAGGTAAAAGTTGGTGCTGCTTATTTGAACCTCTTAGCCGCACAACGCGTAAAGTTTGTGCAGGACAAAAACCTGGAACGTGCTGCAGTTGTCGCTACAACTACCGAGAGCCGTTCGAATAGCGGTTTGATTCCAGAGGTCGATTTTTCTTTGGCTAAAGCCGAAGTTGCCAATGCTAAATCGGCAGTAATAAAAGCCTATGATATGGAACTCGATTACTCCAAAGCGCTGGCTGTTATGATGGGCGAAGAATATCGTAAGTACGAACTCGATAGCCTTTTTACCAACAAAACTCCTATGCTACTTCTTGAATCTTCATTAGAAACTAGCAAACATCCTATTTTGGAATGGCAAAACAGTGCGGTTCAAAAAAGCGTACAACAAGAAAAACTACAATCGGCACTGGGGCTTCCTACTATTTCGTCCTTTGGTGTAATACAAGGTCGTGGCTCAGGCTTCGATTGGAATTATGTACAAGACAATTCGGCTTTTTCTAAATCTTACTCAGATGGAGTTGGCATAGACCGCAGCAATTATCTTGTGGGTATTGGTATCAGTTGGAATCTGATGAATATATACCGTCAGTCATCCAAAAAGAAAGAGCAAAAATTCATCACACAATCCTTGCAAAAGGAATATGAGTATATGAATCAAGAACTTGTGGCGCAACAAAAATTGGCAGATGACAAATTAAAAAATGCATTTGAAAATTTTGAAGAAACCAAAACACAAGTAAAAGCTGCTACAGAAGCTTACCAACAACATACTGCATTATACAATAACGGATTAACGACTATTGTAGATCTGACACAATCTTTCTATACGCTCAACAGAGCCGAAATAGACTATGAAATAGCACAAAACAACATCTGGCAAGCCTTATGGATTAAAGCTGCTGCCAAAGGGGATCTGTCTATTTTATTAAACGCCATTTACTAAAGCATAAATTATGAATTTAATACGTTTTGCCTTGCGCAAGCCCATCTCGATTATGGTGATGGTGCTAGGGCTTTTATTCTTCGGAATTAAAGCTACTAAAGATATAAAGGTAGATATTCTGCCAGATATGAATCTTCCTGTCGTGTATATTGCCCATTCTTTTAATGGCTATACACCGCAACAAATGGAAGGCTATTTTACAAAGATGTACGTAAACATGATGTTGTTTACAAGCGGAATCGAAAGCATCGAAACCAAGAATACTCAAGGACTTACGCTAATGAAAATAAACTTTTATGAAGGTACAGATATGGGTCAGGCTATTGCTGAAATCAATGCCCTTTCTAACCGTTCTCAGGTATTTTTGCCGCCGGGTGCTCCGCCTCCATTCATCATAAGATTTGATGCATCGTCGCAACCTGTTGGACAATTGGTTTTCAAGAGTAATTCAAAAACCAATAACGAGTTACAGGATATTGCCAACTTTACGGCTCGACCATTTTTGATTAAAATTCCTGGATTAACCACCGCACCTCCCTTTGGCGGAAGCCCAAGAACAATCGAAATAAACATCGACCCGAATAAATTACGTACCCATCAACTAACTCCTGAGCAAATTGTAGAGGCTATTAGCCGCAATAATATTACTTCACCTTCAGGAAATATATACATTGATGATATTAATTATTTAACGCCGACGAACAATACAATTAAAGAAGTTGCCGATTTTGGAAATATTCCAATTTTTAAAGGTGCAGTCGATAACGTTTATATTCGCGATGTGGCAACTGTAAAAGATGGTGCTGATATTACAACAGGTTATGCTTTGATTAACGGAGCACGCTCGGTATATATCAATATTGCAAAATCGGGTAATGCATCGACTTGGGACGTGGTAAGAAATTTAAAGAAAGCCATCCCAATGATTCAGAATAATTTACCGGATGATGTTACTATTTCTTATGAATTTGACCAATCGGTATATGTGATCAATGCCGTAAAAAGTTTAATTCTCGAAGGCGTATTAGGTGCTTTATTAACCGGATTAATGGTATTGCTATTCTTACGTGATAAAAGAGCCGCTTTAATTGTGGTACTAACGATTCCAATTTCTATTATCTCAGGCGTATTATTCCTGAAATTATTTGGACAAAGTATCAATATTATGTCCTTATCAGGATTGGCTCTAGCCATAGGAATCTTGGTTGACGAAAGTACAGTTACGATAGAAAACATTCACCAGCATCTTGCAATGGGCAAGACAAAAGCCAAAGCCATTTTAGATGCTTGTCGTGAAATTGCTTTTCCTAAATTATTGATTCTGCTTTGCATTTTGGCAGTATTTGCTCCAGCATTTATGATGACAGGAATTCCAGGTTCATTATTCATGCCATTGGCACTTGCTATAGGATTTTCAATGATTTTATCATTCCTCCTATCACAAACCTTTGTTCCCGTAATGGCAAACTGGTTAATGAAAGCCAAAGAAGAAGATCACGAACACAAAGAAGATAAATTCGATAGATTTAAAAATCGTTTTGTAACGTTCTTACAATCTATAATGGAGAAACGCAAAACGATTTTAATTGCCAGTTTTGTTGTAGTGGCCTTAGGTATTTTTGTAATGTACAGTAATACAGGAAAAGATGTATTACCAACCGTAAATTCAAGTCAGTTTCAGGTACGTATAAAAGCGCCTGAAGGAACTCGAATCGAAAAAACGGAGCTAAAAATCAAACAGGTATTACGTGAGTTAGAAACTGTAATTGGTAAAGACCATATTGCAATTTCTTCGGTATTTATCGGTCAGCACCCATCGTCATTTGCGGTAAGTCCAATTTACCTATACAATGCAGGACCACACGAAGCGTTGATGCAAATTGCATTAAAAGATTTTGACGGAAACACCAATGATTTAAAAGAAAAAATCCGTCATCATATGAAAACAAAAATGCCTGAATTGCATTTTTCTTTCGAACCGATAGAACTTACAGAAAAGATTCTTAGCCAAGGAACCAATACGCCTATTGAAGTTCGCTTTTCTGGAATGATGAAAAAAATGAACATCATGTATGCCAATAAATTATTGGCAAAACTAAAAGAAATTGACTATTTAAGAGACCAGCAAATTCCGCAATCGTTGAGCTATCCTGCTTTCGAAATTAATATCGACAGATTAAGAGCTGCACAATTAGGAATCGATGCACAAGACATTGCTCGTTCATTAGTGCCAATTACAGCATCTTCACGCTATACAAGCAAAAATATGTGGGTAGGTGGAATGATGGGAATTGCTTACGATGTGCAAGTGCAAACGCCTCAAAATATATTAAACAGCAAAGACGAATTGCTTAATGTACCGTTAGGAAAAAACTCCGATCGACCAGTTCTTGGCGATGTAGCTACCATAACTCCAACAAAAGTTTTGGGAGAAAGTTACAATCTAGGAACAATGGGTTACACACCTGTTACGGCAAATATTCATAATGCCGATTTAGGCCGTGCACAAAAAGATGTACAAGCAGCGATTGCATCATTGGGAGAATTACCAAAAGGAGTAAATATTCAAATCTCAGGAATGGTTCCTGTACTAGATGAAACCATGAGCAGTCTGGCATTAGGATTATTAATTGCTATTATGGTTATCTTCTTGATGTTGGCAGCCAATTACCAATCGTTCAAAGTTTCGTTTGTAATTCTAACAACCGTTCCGTTTGTAATCTTAGGTTCGTTGTTATTAATGAAGGTAACAGGTTCAACATTAAACCTACAATCATACATGGGAATCATTATGTCCGTAGGAGTTTCTATTGCCAATGCCGTATTATTAATAAGTAATGCCGAAACCTTGCGCCTGCAAAACGGAAATGCATTAACGGCGGCCATTCAGGCAGCATCATTACGTATTCGTCCTATTATCATGACATCGCTGGCAATGATAGCGGGAATGTTGCCTATGGCTATAGGACATGGCGAAGGTGGCGATCAGGTTGCCCCATTAGGAAGAGCCGTAATAGGTGGATTAATCGCATCCTCATTTAGTGTATTGCTTTTACTGCCATTAGTATTCGTATGGATACAAGGCAAAGCATCTACTCAATCCCCATCATTAGATCCTGAGGACGAAAACAGTACACATTATATAACATCAGAAAAATAAATTATCTACATATGAAACTAATCTATTATATCCTTATCGGAATTGTATTTGCATCCTGCAATTCAGAAACTAAAAAGGCCGAAAAAACAGACGCGATGCCAATGATGATGATGCCAAATTTTGAAACAATAGCCATCAAAAAAAGCAATCCACTAGTACCATTAAAACTAGCCGGAGAATTAGTCTCAGATCAGGAAACGGCTATTTATGCTAAAGTAAACAGTTATGTTAAGAAACTTCCCGTAGATATTGGCTCAGTAGTGACCAAAGGACAAGTTATTCTTGTACTCGAAGCGCCAGAGATTCAGGCACAATTAGCATCTGCAAAATCAAAGTGGAAAGCACAGGAAGCAATATACATTGCGACAAAATCCAATTACGACCGCATGTTTAAAGCCAATGAAACAAAAGGCGCCATTGCCAAAGATGCTTTAGACCAGATTACAGCAAGAAAACTAGCCGACCAAGCGCAACTAGAAGCAGCCAAATCAGCTTATCAGGAAATACAAATTATGAATGACTACTTGGTAATTCGAGCGCCGTTTAGCGGAATCGTTGCCGAAAGAAACATCGACTTAGGTTCGTATGTTGGTCCAATGGGAAAAGGTTCTGACAAGCCCTTATTGGTACTTCAGGATAATAAGAAATTAAGAGTTTCCTTATCAGTTCCTGAGGCAAATACAGCTTATTTGAACTTGGGAGATTCGATACATTTCAAAGTAAGTTCGATACCTCAAAAAAAGTATATGGCAAAAATATCTCGAAAATCAGGAGTATTAGATTTCAAACTTCGTTCTGAACGCATCGAAGCCGATTTAATGAAAGTATATCCAGAGCTAAAACCATTAATGGTAGTTGAAGCAATGATTCCGTTGCAAGCAAAAGAAGCAACATTTTTCATTCCAAAAACAGCCTTAGTCGAAAGTAATATCGGCATGTATGTAATTCGCATCGAAAACGGAGTAACCAAAAACATCCCCGTTTCAAAAGGACGCCCATTAATGGACAAAATAGAAGTATTTGGCGAATTAAATGAAGACGATAACATACTCCTAAAAGCAACTGAAGAAATAGTAGAAGGAACAAAAATTAAAAAATAAAACAATGAAAACATATAGCAAATACCTAATTATAGCCGCAATTGCAGCAGTATTAATTTCTTGCAAAGACAAAGAAACCAAAGAACAAACTGTAGCCCACACTCCTCAAGAAGTACCGGTAAAACAAGATATTCCTAACATTGCAAAACATGTTCCTACCGATGAGGTATGCATGGTCAATGACAAACACATGGAAAAAAAGCAAATGGAAGTTCCCTTTGATGGAAAAATGTACTACGGATGTTGTGCAATGTGCGTAGAACGTATCCCAACCGACGAAAATGTTCGTAAAGCAACTGACCCGTTTACAGGAGAAAAAATCGATAAAGCCTCGGCATATATTGTCTCCTTAAACGAAGAAGGCAATGTCGCTTATTTTACCTCTGAAGAAAACTTCCAGAAGTTTATGAAAGATAATCAACAGGCAACAAAATAATCTAAACGTTATAAATAAAACCTCAAATCAATTCAAAGTCAAAAGAGCTGTTCAATATAATTTGAACAGCTCTTTTAATCTACAATTTATCTCGATTATTTCATTTAAGCTTATTAAGCATTCTTCCACCAATTGTAATAATTATGATCCTGATCTAGTTCGAAACCACATTTAGGATATAAAATATTACCTATTTCGTTTGTCTTTTCTGTTTCTAATAACAAACCGCAAGCATCCGTTTCATCACAAAATTGCTTGCATCTATCAATTAAGTCCTTAGAAAAACCTCGTCCTCTAAAATCGGGAGCAACAAATAAATCACTTAACAGCCATTGTCGTTGTAATGCCTTGTAGTGATATAATGAATATAATTGGGCAAATCCTACAAATTTACCATCGGCTTTAATTAAAAAAGTAGTTGTTTCATTGTTACTGATTCGTTCTTTAAGAAAAACTTTCCCTATCTCGACATTAGACGGCTGTCTATAAAAAACGCGATAACTATTGAATAATTCAGCAAATTCATCCAAATGATCTAATGTAGCAATTTCAATGTGTTTCATAATTTAATAATTTTAATTAATGATTTATAAAAGGGCAAATGTCTTGCATTACAGGAGTGTTTAATTAATCCAGTTTTTACAAACAAATAGGTCCAGATAAAGTAAGTCACTATAAAATGGCTAAATTTGAATCCAAAAGGATATTCTAATAAAATAAAAACACCAATGTTAAGACCCTGGAAAACAATTTTCAATATTTCGTTTAATTCCGATCAAACTTTGGTAGAACAAATAACCAACGTAATTCGAAAAGAAATTATTAAAGGAAGGCTTGAAAGAGGAGCACCATTACCGGGCACCAGAATTTTAGCTGAGGATATTGGAGTAAATAGAAAAACTGTTGTTTTTGCTTACGAAGCCCTCATCGAGGAAGGATGGTTAGAGAGTAAATACAAATCTGGAACATTTGTATCCGAGAATTTACCATTAATAGAAAAACAGCAACCTGCAGTTCAAAAAAAAGCGGCCACTTTTGAACACATACATTACAATCCTTTTTATCTTACCGACCGTGCACTTGAAGGAAGCCGCATTGTTTTTAATGAAGGTGCTCCAGATACCCGACTGGTCCCGCTTAAAGAATTATCGAGAGCATACAAACGTATCTTTCAACGCAAAGGAAAATGGGGATTACTTGGTTATAGCAGTGAAAAAGGAGATCATAAACTCCGAGAAATGCTCTCACTAATGCTTTCGAGAGATAGAGGCCTTAATGTAAACCCAGAAACGATATGTGTAACCAGAGGAAGTCAGATGGCGATATATCTTGTTGCCAAGGTTCTTATTAAATCTGGCGATACTGTGGTAGTCGAAAATCCCTCTTATTATGCCGTTCAAAAGATATTTCGAGAAACAGGAGCTATTTTAAAAACAGTCGAAATAGATAATGATGGAATTAATATTGAGGAACTTGAAGCATTATGTGGCAAGACAAGAATCAAAGCAGTATATGTCACTCCTCACCACCAATTCCCTACTACAATTACTATGAAAGCGGGACGAAGAATACAATTACTAGAATTATCCTTAAAATATCATTTTGCTATAATCGAAGATGATTATGACCACGAATATCATTTTGGTGCAGGAAACAAACTCGCATTAGCCAGTAATGAAAAATCAGCTAATGTCATATATATTAGTTCGTTAAGTAAACTCATAGCACCTGCAATACGTGTGGGTTACGTTACAGGTCCTGCAACCTTTATGGAATCTCTAGTAAACCTGCGTGTGCAAATTGATCGTCAAGGAGATACTATTCTTGAACATGCTATAGCTGAATTAATGGAAGACGGAACCATAAAAAGACATGCTCGCAAAGTAGTAGCTATATACAAAGAAAGGCGTGATTTAATGGAATCTTGTTTACATGAAAATTTTGGAAGTGCCATTAGTTTTAATAAACCAACAGGAGGACTCGCTTTTTGGGTAAAATTTAATGAGCCGATAGACCTCATCCAATATATTGCGCTACTTGAGCAAAAAGGAGTTCAAATTGTACCTCCAGGAAGTTTTTATGTAAACAACCAATCTTCTAATTCCTTAAGACTTGGTTATGGTTCTCTAAACAAGGAGGAACTTACTGAAGGATTAAAAATTATGGGGGCTGTTTATAAAGAATTAAATTCTTAAGCATTTTTTTTATACAGTTTCTAACCATACACTATGGTTATATCGCAACAATAAATTATCAAGCTCTTATAAGAATGGTTATATTTATTAAATATCGAATCATTTATTTCAATTTAAGTAAAATTTAGTTCTTCCATGATTTGATAATTAATATGTTTCTGTTCTCTTTTTATGTACAAACTTCATTAATTCATAATGCAAGATTTATATTTAACATAATTTATCCTTCTAAAAACCAGCAATAAATCATTAAAAACCAAACAAATACATAGATTATTATTTATTCGTTATTATTTTAATCCTAAAACTCATTCATTTTTTCATATACGTCGTAAAAAAACTACATTAAAACACTATATTTATCTAATAAGCCAACGCGCATTTAAAGAAAACATCAATCTCAATAATATAAAATTTCGGCTAAGGAATATAACACTACATTAAATCCAAATACTCAAAATAAGAAAAATCTGAAGTGAATAGTATTGCTTTAGATTGGCTTATTTAAAGATGAAAATTTAAATGTATATTTGTCTCTCTGCTTATTTTTTTTACCACTCACAATATGAACGACTTAAACAAAACATACACCATTAATCTTAGTTTTGAAGAAATAAAGCTTCCTCCTTTTCAAGACATTCTTGTTCTTGCAAAAAATTCAATTCAAGGTAAAATTGGACTTTCAAAATCATTTGAATTATTAGTTCCGAATGGCTTTGAAACTATCGACGTTGGCAATGAAAATATAGAAACTGTTTTTGTCAATAAAAACATACTTACTAAGATTGACAAAAAAAAGGTAATCCAAATTTTAGAAAAAAATGTCTTCCCATATATTTCAGAGGGCGAACTTATAAGTGTAGATTTCAAAATAAATATTTCTGTAAAAAATATAGTGCTTAAGGATTTTTAACTATGAGTATAACACCATTTGTAAATTACGATTATGTTACATTAGATGCCTATGCAGGTGTTGTAACAGCAAGACGTAGCGAGTATATAGAAAAAGGGATTGTTGTAATGGAAGAAAATGAAGCCATTGGTATTCTTACCTCTTCTGATTTAGCCAAAAAACAACACTTAATTATTATAGATTGCCTCACCGAAAAACCTGTTGTTTACAAAACGGATAAAATTACTGATGTTCTTAATATCATGGACAGTAGTGGACAAAATGTTTTAATGGTATATGACAAGGAGACTTTTGTAGGTACAATTTCTCAAAATGACATCATATATCATCTAAATTCTAGCCTTAGCATTCAAAAACAAACGATGCAATGGGCTGCTCATGATCTAAAGAATCCAATTGCTTCTATAAGAATGATAAGCGACATGCTTCAAAATAATCTTAAACTTATAGAAAACAAACAGCTGGTAGACTATTTAAATCAAAGTTGTGACTTTGCCTTTAAAATTATCGAAGATGTTCTAATAACTGAGCAAGTAACTGAAGAACCAACCTTTTATACACAAGAAAATTTTGATAGTCTAATTGAAGAATCCATTACTTATTTTTCTAAGGAACTGGAGCAAAAACAGATTACATTAGTAAAGAGCCTTAATTTCGGTAAAACGATTAAGATTGACCGTCCAAAATTTGAACGAGTAATTCATAACTTACTATCTAACAGTCTTAAATTTACATATGAAAATGGAGCTATTGACATCTCTACTTCTACCGAAAACAATAAACTAAAACTAGTTGTAAAAGACGACGGAATTGGTATTCCTAAAAATTTACAAGAATATATATATGATAAATTTACCCAAGCAAAACGTGTAGGAACAGCTGGTGAATACACAACTGGACTAGGTATGCATCTTACCAAACAAATTGTAGAACTACATGGTGGTACCATAAAAATGGAAAGCGATGGAAAATCAGGCACTTCCTTCTCTATCTTTTTGAATTTGACTTAGCTTCTTTTTTATGCTATTCTTTTTCAACCAGACTTAACTATTCTATTTGAGAGGATGAAAAAAAATGAAGTACAAGTTTATGAAGAAATAACAAGAACCAAGAATAAACAAATGTCACTCCTTAATTAAAGAGTGATTATCAATTACATTCCAAAAAAAAAGGTTCAACTTTAATTAAAAGTTAAACCTCTTTTTTATTATTTATTTGCATCTTTTTTGAGTAACCTATTTAGATGATAATTCTTTTTTTCCTTTTTCTACATAACTCATATCCCCAACAGATTCTACTGTAAATTTTCCATTTTTATAAATTACCTTACTCACAGAGGCATTTCCTAATTGTGCGGTAACTGGTATTTTAGAATCATAACCTGAGAGCATAACTTCTATTGCCAATCCGTGTGACGTAAGCAAGATATTTCCACCTCCTGTTGCGGCTTCTTTTTCAGCTATTTCCTGAAATGCTCTTTGTGTACGGTACCTCAAATCATCGAAATTTTCTGCCATTCCAAGATTATCCATTGCTTTTATAGCTGAAAATAAATCTCGCATCATTTTTTCCCCAGAATCTTTTAGCATGGCTTCTGTGGAAGGATAATGCATATATATAGAAGCTGCTGTAAGCATATTGTCATTTAAATCGCCCTCAAAACGACCAAAACATGCTTCTCGAAATCCTGCATTTGTGATAATATTCATGTTTTTATCTCCTTTTGTATCTAATACAATTCGAGCCGTTTGATGTGCTCTGCCTAAGTCACTAGAATAAGCTGCTTTAAAAGAAATGTCCTTTAGTCCTTTTCCCAAATATTCAGCTACTTCTATTCCTTGTGGAGTAAGTGGCGTATCTGCCCAACCTTGAGCTCTTTTTAGAGTATTCATCATAGTTTTTCCATGACGAGCGATATAAAAAGTAACAATATTATCTTCTGAAGCAGTTTTCTTTTTATTTTTTTGTGCATTTACATTAAAAAAAGAAAGGAATAAAAAGAGAATTGTAACTGTTTTTATGGTTTTTGTTTTCATATATTAAGTTTTTAGGTCATGCCTTTTTTCATTTTATTTTGTTCGAAGCAACAAATGCTTTCCTTTCTATTTACCTATGCTTTGTCTTCCTTTTTCAATATAGCTCGTATCTCCAAAAGATTCTACAGTAAACTTACCTTTGTCATAGATTACTTTACACACAGAAGCATTTGCCATATGGGAACGTGGTACTTCTTCTCCTGTTATATTAGACAACATAGTACCTATTGCCATTCCATGTCCTACCATAAATATGTTTCCACCACCACTAGTCGCTTCCTTTTCGGCAATAGACTTCAGTGCATTTTGAGTACGTGTTCTTACTTGGTCATAATCTTCTGCCATATTTAATTTATCGAGTATTTTCACTACCGAAAGCACTTCTTTCACTCCCTTTTTGCCTACATCAGCAAAAAGAGCTTCTGTAGTTGGAAAATGTAAATAGATTGCGGCATCACCCCACATTTTTGAATTTAAATCACCTTCATAACTTCCAAAATTGGTTTCTCTCAATCCTTCATTCTCAATAATAGCTATTTTTTCACCCCCTCTTGCCTGTAATACAATATTGGTTGTTTGAGTCGCACGTCCTAAATCACTTGTATAAGCTGCTTTAAAGTCAATTCCTCTAAGCCCTTTGCCTAAAAATTCTGCTCCTTCAACTCCTTCTTGAGTTAATGGCGCATCAGACCAACCTTGTACTCTATCGAGTGTATTAAGCATCGTTTTTCCGTGACGAGCAATATAAAAGGTAACCTTTTGTGGACTTGTTTTAATTGCTTTTTTAGATTTTTGTGCCGTACTAATTGAAGTTGCTGTAAAAAAGACAACCAATAAGAAGATAATTTTATGCGTTTTCATAATGATAGATTTCGTTAATTATAATTTTACTTTTATTCCAAATTCAACTGTAAAAGGTCGTATGTAAGTCCCAACTAATGGTCTACCATCAAAGGCTTGAGCCTCTTCTATAGTAGTTGTATTTGTTCCAGAAATAGATCCTTGTGCTCCTTTTTGATTTAAAAAGTTCACAACATTAAGATTCAAATCTATTTTTTTATTCAACTTACAAGCAACACCTCCAAAGGTTTCCCAGCGACTTGCAAAAAACAGCGTATTCGGATAGTTAGCCGCTTCTTTACTAAAATAACGTGTACTAACCCATAATCTCCAATTTTTATAAGAATAGCTTGGATCCAACTCAATAAGCACTTTTGATACACTACGAGCAGTTCCTCCACTAAAATCATAAATTTTATTTCCTTCAGCGGCAACTTCACTTAAGTCAACCACAAAATTTTTGTATTCTGGATTTTGAAGAGTCAGCAACGCATGAAATTTAAAACCTTTAAAGGGCTTTACTTCCATATCGGTTGTCCATCCTATTGTTTGAATATCGTAGGTAATAGTCTGTTTGTGCCCACCTTGAAAAGAAGAATTGTTTTTAAAATTGTTGCGTTGTATGTACGTAATTTTAGAAACTAAACTCACTAAAGGATGATTAAAATAAGTCCCCACAGAGGCTCCAGGAATCTGCGAAGGCGAAATATTAGGATCATCAGCACCCGAATAACTACTTAAATTTCCTGCTACTTCTGTATAAGAAATGTCTCCCAAGAAACCAACATTATCAAATGTTTTATGAAGGAAACTAGCCGTGAATGCTTTATTGAACCAATCTTTTTGTATTGCCTGTCTTTTAGACATATCCATTTGATTGTTTATAAATCCATCTTCTTTTGCAGCATCCCTGCTAGATTTAGGATACCACAAACCATCAATACGTTGCCATTCTAATCGAGCTCCAAAATTAAACTCTAACTTATCATTCACTGTCCATTTTTCAGTACCGTAAAGTGCTAATTTATTCTCGTTACCCGAATAATATTGTAATGCCGCATTATAACCTGAATTTCCATACTCATCAACTTTTGAATCATTTATCCAGTTTCCATTACTATCTTTTATCTGAGTAATTAATTTACCAGGATTATCTGCTACCTCCTGAACCATATTATAGCTAGCCTGATAAGAATTATCTATCTTATAATTAAATTCATTTAAACCAATTGACCAATGGTGTTTTTGTGTTTTTTTACTTAGATCAACTCTTCCCATAATAGTATTCTGAGAAATTTTTGGTGTATTAAGAGCTAATACTCCCTGTACATAATCCCCTTGATATACTTGATCCTGATCATCTACATACACATAGCGATTTTTTGAAGCATCAATTTTTCTTAAACTTGTAAAATAGGGATTATACAAACCCGATTTAGCATTTTGAAAACGAACAACGTAATCTAACTTCATACCATTAGTTAATGCATTGTTTCCCATGATATCTACAGCATTAGTCGTAGATCCCATATCTTTCATCTGATCAAGTGTTTCTCTTAGTCCCGTAATCGGATTAATGATTGTTGACTTTCCAGAACGTTCTAAATAGGAATCTCTACCAATTTTAAAATTCCCAAACTGACTTACTGTTCCATCCAAATTATAGGTATATGGACTTACTTTTGAACTAATTCCTTCTGAATTTGCAAACTTATATTGCACAGAAATCTCTCCTTTGCCTCCATTGTATTTTTTACTAATTACCCCTTTATAAATTTGAGTTTTATCAAAATAATTTGTGAAATCAGATTTAAAAGTACCGGGGTCAAAATTTAAAAACACACTTCCAGCATAATACCAATTGTTTTTTAAAGGGCCACTAAAACTCACATCTCCCCTTAAAAGCCCAAATCCATTAGAATTAAAAGCCAAATTCTGCTGATGCTTTTCTGTTCCTCTATTACTATAGGTACTTACTGAAACTCCCACATCACCTATAGAAATAGCAGTTTCACCAACTGTTTGCACCTGAAATTTACTAAAACCAGATCCTGCTCGCCAAGCGCTTGTAGGATTTTGACCTACCCAATTGTAAACAACAGGAAGTCCATTTTCTAATATTGTAGTACCACCAATACTAGCTGGTAAACCAATATTTACATTTCGGGGACCATTATCATTAGAAGCATTCAACATCACGTTTTGTGCTTCTTCCTTAACTAATTTTGTCTCTTTTTTGTCTTTTTCTATTCTTACAATACTATCTTTCTTTATCTGAGAATAGCTGGCGATAGAAAACACCATATTCATCACAATAATTCCATACATAATTTTACATCTCATATTTGCTTGGTTTTAGTTAATATTACTTCTAATCTTCTTTTTATAAAATTCCATTTTAACCTCATAACGATATCTAATAGAAGTAAATTAATTCAATCTTTCTATCGCTTCTTTATGAAGCAATAATAAATTAATATTTCAATATTGAAAATAAATACTGTTAAAATTAAATAATTAGCAAGAAAAGAAGTTTAAAAAAAAGTATAGCGAAATAATTTTAGCAATAAGATGAGACTATCTCAAAATGATTTTATTGCAATTTATACATCCAAAAAATATTGGCATATGCTACAATTTCCCTGTAATATTTGAATTTTAAGAAAAATTGGAGACTCAAATATTTTAAGAAAAAAACATACTGATTGAGTATGTCATTTTTGGACTTATGACAAT
Organism: Flavobacterium sp. 140616W15; assembly: GCF_003668995.1. Taxonomy (NCBI): domain Bacteria; kingdom Pseudomonadati; phylum Bacteroidota; class Flavobacteriia; order Flavobacteriales; family Flavobacteriaceae; genus Flavobacterium; species Flavobacterium sp. 140616W15. The sequence goes on along the minus strand of NZ_CP033068.1, from coordinate 317,903 downwards.
TAATCCATTTGTTTTTTGTAAGAATACAAAATTTAAAATTGTAGTTATTTTCTTAAACAAACAGAAGCAAACCTATTTTATGACTCTTACAATCTCAGTCCTTTTTCTTGTGATACCCTTACTATACCTATTCAATCAAAACAAACTGACTTACCAACTCTCATAAAAAGGGATGTTATTTTAAATTAACTATGTAAAATACAATGAAAAAGATAGCTAAAAAGTCCCTTTTTTTGTTTGCTCCAAAAGGCTATCTTTGCGCGAACTTTTTTAGGAACTGCTATTAAAAATGTAGAGACTAATTGAGTTACTTATTTTTAAACAATAAAAAACTGATTTTCAGTTACAAATTTCCATGAATTACTTATCTGTAGAAAATATATCCAAGTCATTTGGTGAAAGAACCTTATTTGACAACATCTCTTTTGGAATCAATAAGGACCAAAAAATTGCTTTCATTGCCAAAAACGGCTCTGGAAAAACAACTATTATGAGTATTATCAATGGTTTAGAAGAACCAGATACAGGTCAGGTAGTTTTAAGAAAAGGAATCAGAATGGCTTTTCTTTCGCAAAACAATAACTTACAAGAGGAACTTACTATCGAAGAAAGCATATTTGCTTCTGATAATGAAACTCTAAAAGTTATTGAAGCTTACGAAAAAGCATTAGAAAATCCTGAAGATGAAGAAGCATATCAAAAAGCTTTTGACGGAATGGATCAACACAATGCTTGGGATTTCGAAACACAATACAAGCAAATTCTATTTAAACTAAAGCTAGAGAACTTTAAACTAAAAGTAAAAAGTCTTTCTGGTGGTCAGAAAAAACGTTTATCATTAGCTATTATTCTTATCAATCGTCCTGATTTATTAATTCTGGATGAGCCTACCAACCACTTGGATCTTGAAATGATTGAATGGTTAGAGAGTTATTTTGCAAAAGAAAACATCACGTTGTTTATGGTAACACACGACCGTTTCTTCTTGGAGCGTGTTTGTAATGAAATCATAGAATTAGACAACGGAAAATTATACCAATACAAAGGGAATTACTCTTATTACTTAGAGAAAAAAGAAGAGCGAATTGCTTCTGAAAACTCAAGTGTAGATAAAGCACAAAACCTATTCGTAAAAGAATTAGAATGGATGCGTCGCCAGCCAAAAGCGAGAACAACAAAATCTAAATCGCGTCAGGATGACTTTTATGTAATTAAAGAAAAAGCACAAAGTCGTCGTCGCGAAAATAAAGTCGAGCTTGAAATTAATATGGAACGTATGGGAAGCAAAATTATTGAGCTTCACAAAATTTCTAAAAAATTCAAAGATCACGTTATTTTAGATAATTTCAGTTTTGATTTTCAACGTGGAGAACGTATCGGAATTATTGGTAAAAACGGAACTGGAAAATCGACTTTCCTTAATTTATTAACAGGGACACTTCCGCTAGATTCAGGAAAAGTTGTTGTTGGAGAAACAATAAAAATAGGATATTATACTCAAAGCGGAATCAACCCAAAACCAGGACAACGTGTTATCGATGTTATCAAAGAATACGGAGAATATATTCCGTTGATGAAAGGAAAGATTATATCGGCTTCACAATTATTAGAACGTTTCCTTTTTGATGCTAAAAAACAATACGATTTTGTAGATAGATTAAGTGGTGGAGAATTAAAACGTTTGTATTTATGTACTGTCCTAATTCAGAATCCTAACTTCCTTATTCTAGATGAGCCTACAAACGATTTAGATATCGTAACATTAAACGTTTTGGAGAGTTTTCTTTTAGATTATCCAGGATGTTTATTAGTAGTTTCTCACGATAGATATTTTATGGATAAAATTGTGGATCACTTATTCATTTTTAGAGGACAAGGTGTTGTTGAGGATTTTCCTGGAAACTACTCCGATTTTAGAGCGTATGAAGATAGTGCTGATGTAGCTCAAAAAGAAGAAAACAAAGCCGAAAAGAAAGATTGGAAACAAAACAATCCAACTGGAAACCTAACTTTTAATGAGCAAAAAGAATATCAAAAACTAGAAAGAGAGATCAAAGATTTAGAGATAGATAAAACTAAAATTGAGCAATTATTCTCTGACGGAAAAGTAGCCGATGCCGACATTGAGAAAAAAGCCAATGAGTTGCAAAATATCATTAATAAAATAGATCAAAAAGAAGAACGCTGGTTTGAGCTTTCTGCTAAGATTGAAGGGTAAATTCAGTCTCAGTTTTCAGTTTCATGAGTAGCTTTTAGTTACAGTTGAACAGTAAAACCTCTTATTTTATATAAAAATAAAAGCCACAATAAAGTAAAATCTTGTTGTGGCTTTTTTAATTTTCCCCAGTAATTATGATTTTCCTTTTATATTTAATTTTTAACCAAAACTTATTTAAATCAAAATAGCAGGTTTTGTCTTATTTTACTTTACTCGTAAAAATTAAATTAATGGGATTTAAAGAATTATTAGCGTATCAAAAATCATTTCAACTTGCAATGGAAATATTTGAACTATCAAAATCATTTCCTTCTGAAGAAAAATACTCTCTTAGCGACCAAATACATCGTTCATCCAGAAGCGTATCTGCTAATATTTCTGAATCATATCAGAAAAGAAGATAGGTGAATCATTTTATAAGCAAACTTACTGATAGCGATGCTGAAAACTCTGAAACAAATGTTTGGTTACAATTTTGTTTACAATGCAACTACATAACCAAAGAAACTTTTGATAATTTAAATGACAGAAGCATTGAAATTGGAAAACTAATCAATTACATGATAAACAATCCTAATAAATTTAGTTACGTGATTTAGTAATCATTTACAATTTTCAGCTTACACAAGATAGCCAAATATCAAGTTGCTACATAAATAATAGCAATGAGTACCGAGACCGTAAACTGAGACTAAAAATCGAGACTAAAATTATACTATATTTACGCCTTTAAAAAATCCCTTTACATGAAACACTTTATACCTGCACTATTAGCCTTAACACTTTTTATTTCTTGTGCTAAAAACAAAAAAGCCGAAAGCACTGACGCTCCTGTTGACAATGTTGCTAAAAACGAACAGCAAATCAAAGATTATGTAGCCAAAAATAAATTGGATGCTCATAGAACTGAATCTGGTTTATATTATGTAATTAACGAACCTGGAACTGGAGCGCAACCAACACCAACATCTAATGTTACAGTAGCTTACAAAGGCTCATTTATCGATGGAAAAGTATTTGACGAAAGTAGTGCTGGAATTTCTTTTGGTTTAAACCAAGTTATAAAAGGATGGACAGAAGGTATTCCTTATTTTAAAACTGGAGGTAGCGGTACACTTATCGTTCCTGCTCATTTAGGATATGGAGACAATGATTATAGCTCTATTCCCGGAGGATCAGTGCTTATTTTTGACATTAAATTAATTTCTATAAACTAAACTACTACCTCACTGTTTATTTATTAAACCTTGAAAAGAATACTAAAAGCCTAGCTTTAATTAAATAACAAAGCCACAACAAAAATCTAATTCTGTTGTGGTTTTATTTTATAAAATAACTATTGTAAAAAACACAAAATGAGCTTTGAAATACAACCTTACAATGATAATTTTAAAGAACAGTTGATTCTTGTTTGGGAAAATTCTGTTCGTGCCACACATGATTTTCTTGTTCCATCTGACATTGATTATTATAAAAAAATCGTATCGTCTATCGATTTCAATTCTTTTCCCGTTTTTTGCCTGACAGAAGCTGATACGGTTCTTGGTTTTATTGGTATTGCAGAGAATAAAATAGAAATGTTATTCTTAGCTCCAGAGTATATAGGAAAAGGACTTGGCAAAACATTGATGAATTTTGCCATCAATGAACTTGGCGTTAACAAAGTTGATGTAAACGAACAAAATCATAATGCAGTTAATTTTTACTCCAAATTTGGTTTTCTACCATACGACAGAACCGATAAAGATGATGAAGGAAAAGAGTATCCTATTTTAAAAATGAAACTGGATATCAAGAAATAACTAATTGTAATTTAGACAGCATCATTTACTCAAGCAAAAAAAGCCACAACAAAATTTAATTCTGTTGTGGCTTTTTTTATGAGATAAAAAACTGAGACTGTGTCAGAGATTCAAAACTAATTCTACCAAGGAATCGGGTTATAATCTTTTAAGAATTTACCACACCAATGCTTTCCTGTATTAATTCCGTCGAATAGAGGATCCATTACACGCGCAGCACCGTCTACAATATCTAATGGCGGCTGAAAATCTTCAAGCTCTTGCTTCTTTTTGGCTAATTCAGCAGGATCTTCATCGGTCACCCAACCTGTATCAACAGCATTCATGAAGATTCCATGTTTTGCTAACGTTCCCGATGAAGTATGCGTTAACATATTCAAGGCAGCTTTTGCCATATTGGTATGTGGGTGACGATCTTCTTTAAAAAAGCGATGAAACTTACCCTCCATAGCCGAAACATTTATAATATGTTTTTTCCCTGTATTATCTTTCTTCATTACTTCCGAAAGACGATTACATAAAACAAAAGGCGCAACCGAATTTACTAATTGAACTTCAATCATCTCAGTCGTTTCTATTTGTCCCAATCTTAGGCGCCAGCTATTGGTTTTACGTAAATCAACCTGTTGTAAATCAGCATCAAGCTCTCCTTCTGGAAAAACCTCATTTGCAACAAGCGCATTATCAAAAGAATACGGAATTTGAGATAATTTAGCCGAAGCACGTAATCCAATTCCAGGCTCAGGACCGTGCCATGTTACTGGCATATTTTGATTAGAAGAAGCTCCCGAAGTCAATACTTTTAGCTCATCCAAACAATTAGTATGATCTAGTAATAATTCTTGTGCTTGTTTAGGTAAAGAAGATATTGCAAGCTCTTCATTTTCCATCAAATGGGTATAAAATCCTGCTGGACGTCTCACCGTTTGCGCAGCATTATTAATTAAAATATCCAATCGCTCATACTTTTGCTCTATAAAATTGCAAAAAATCTCCACACTAGGAATATGTCGTAAATCTAATCCGTGAATTTTTAAGCGATGCCCCCATTCCATAAAATCTTCTTCTTTAGAAAATCGCAATGCAGAATCAACAGGGAAACGAGTTGTTGCAATAACAGTTGCTCCACCACGCAAAAGCATTAATGTAATATGATACCCAATCTTTAAACGAGAACCTGTTATCACGGCCACTTGTCCTTTTACATCTGCAGTTTGAAAACGTTTGGCATAATTAAAATCACCACAGTCAGTACACATTGTATCATAAAAATGATGCATTTTAGTAAATCCCGTTTTACATACATAGCAATTTCTAGGCGTTTCTAATTCTAATTGCTCTTTATTTGCAAGATCAGTATAAGCCAATAACTTTGGTGCGACAAATATACTAGCTTCACGAGCATATCGAATTCCGGTTTCTTTACGAGCCGTTTTATCCTTTTTTTCTTTTTTACGCTTGGTAGCTTCTTTTCCGTCTTTAATTCTTCTAGAAAACTCACCTCTGTCTGGTCTAGAAAACATTCCTGCTTCTTTAAGCAAAGCAATTCTTTTCTCTTTGGGAATATCAAATATTTGATCGGTATCGGTGTTTAATTGAGCTAAAACAGCAATACATCGGTCTATTTCTTCCGAAGTTATTGTATTCTTGATTTCCATTTCTTCCTTCGTCATCATAAAAAAACCTATTGTTTAAAGCCCGCAAATATAGTCTTTTTAGAGTCTTAAAAATTCATAGTCCGAAATCATAAAGGCTCCTTTTTCACATTTTACTTTTCACATTTTACTTTATGTCTTTAGACTTTACACCTCTCGCCTTTTTGTATCTTCGCGCCTACTTTGTAAAAGTCATTATGTTATTTCAAATAAAATCATACTTTAAATTCCTTTGGAACTCTAAAAACGAACACGCAGTGCATTCGCCTTTTGTGTTTAACTTACTAACGAAATGTTTTTATGATAAGAAAGCAAAACCAGAATATGCCATTTTAAATACTTATCGAAAATCATTTTTACAAAATAAAAACACAATCGAAGTAACTGATTTTGGTGCAGGATCAAAAATCTTTGAAAATAATACGAGACAGATCTCTAAAATTGCAAAAACAGCTGGAATTTCACCTAAAAGGACTAAATTACTATTTCGAATTACAGCTTACTTTAAACCTAATTCTATTCTCGAAATCGGAACATCATTAGGATTAGCCACTTCTGCCCTAGCCTTAGGAAACCCAAAAGCTACAGTTACAACACTCGAAGGTTGCCCTGAAACGGCAAGACTAGCTCAATTACAATTACAAAAATTTAATTGTACTAATGTAGAATCGGTTGTTACAGAATTTGAAAGTTACTTTAGAAGTCTTCAATTGAAATTGAAAACTGAAACTAAAAACTATGACCTCATTTATTTTGATGGAAATCATTCTAAAAAAGCAACTTTAGATTATTTTGAGCTATTACTTCCCACAGTTTCTAATGATACCGTTTGGATTTTCGATGACATCCATTGGTCTCCAGAAATGGAAGAAGCCTGGGAAATAATAAAAAACCATCCCAAAGTAAAAGTTACCATCGATACATACCAATGGGGATTAGTCTTTTTTAGATACGAACAAGAAAAAGAACATTTTATAATTAGAGCTTCTTAATTACACAAGAAATACTATTTTTTCTACATTTATAATTAATTTTATAATTATGGAAGCAATAAAAATCGATACACCATTACACTATTCAATAGCCGTAAAAGAGTTCATTTCAGATACTCCAAATGCAAATTGCATAATTATTGCCTCTGCCACAGGTGTTAAGCAAAATTACTATTCCAATTTTGCCAAGTTTCTTTCCAATAATCATTATTCTGTCTACACATTTGATTACGGTGGAATTGGCCAATCTAAACCCACACCACTTTCTAAATTTTCTACAACAGCTTCAAATTGGGCACAAAACGATTTTGAAAGTGTAGTTCAATACGTTAAAAACAAAAATCCAAAGAGCAAATTATTTATTATAACTCATAGTATTGGCGGTCAACTTATAGGTTTAGTCCCTTCTAATAATTTATTTGATGGTGTTATCATGGTAGCATCACAATCAGGAAGTTGGATACATTGGAAAGGTTTTGACAGAATTAAAATGCAACTTTTATGGTACTTAGGAATTCCTATTATAACTAATTTATTTAATTATTTTCCTTCCAAAAGAGTTAGTGGCATGGAAGATTTACCAAAAGGAATGGTTTTAGAATGGGCAAAATGGTGTAGGAACCCAAACTATCAATTTGACTATATTAAAGATGCTCATGAAAACTATAACAGAATAAATTGTAATATAGTATCATACAGTATTGAAAATGATTTTTATGCTCCAGTTGCTGCAATCGATTGGATCATCGCACAATTTAAAAATGCTAAAACAACAAGAATACATCTAACAGCAAAAGAATTCAGTGTCAAAAACATTGGTCATTTTGGTGTTTTTAAGACTAATTTTAAAGAGACCATCTGGCAACTTTTTTTACAAGATTTAAAAAAATTTGAAATCTCATGATAATTGAAAATCAAATTAGATAAACAAAAAAATGACAGCCATTCCTGACTGTCATTTTTGCTCAAAATTCAAATTTAACCTAATCCTAATATAAATACTTAATTAACCTACTCTTTTGCTTTAGCAGTTTCTTCTGATTTTGCTCCCATTCTATTTAATGTATACATTGGTGCAAATTTCAATTTCAACCCAGCAATTTTTCTATTATCTTCAGATGAAAGTCCTTCTTTTTCAACTGTGTTTTTACGACTATCAAGAGCTTCGTACATCATTTTAATCTTATCCCAGTCTTCTCGAGAATAACTGTCTTTATTATTTTCAACTGTGTGTACAAATTGTTGGTAAACACTATGAATGTTTTTGGCATTTACCCAATCAAAATTCATATCCTCTCCTATTTTTCCTTCTCCAAATAAAGCATCTCGCATTTTTTGCATTTTACTTGGTGCATTAAGAGCGGCCATTTCGGCTTTAAAAGCTTCATATTTAGCCTTACTTGATTCTAATCTTTCTTGAGCTTTTGCATTCTCTTTGATATCAGCCAAAGCCATTTCAGCTTTTTCTACACGTGTTGCATACCCACTTTCAATTGCTTTCCAATTGGTCTTAGCGTTTTCTGCAGTTACATTTTTTATTGAATCTACATATACTACATATGAATCAATAGTTTTTTCAGCTTGTGCTGCTTTTTCATCTTTACACGAGACAAATCCCATGGCAACAAATGCTAGTCCGAATAATAATTGTGTATTTTTCATAATTCTGATTTGTTAATGTTATTCATCAAATATAATGTTATTTTTAAGCAAAATTAAATATTTATCAAAATATTATGATTTTAATTAAATAAAAATTACAAAAATTAATCAAATATGATAATTATGTAATTTTTTCAAATAATTATATAAAGTATTTTTATCTGTTTTGTAGCTTACACCTAAAAAACAACCTTATCTCCTCGCAAACAACAATTGACTGTAACAAAAATGTATTTTAAACTACTTATGATTAATTCAAAAGTGTTTTGTACTTTTAAAATCTAAAAATTGTAAATCAACAATCATAAACTCCAATGGCAAATCCATTAATTAAAATAACCAATATTAAACGAAATTTTGTACTTGGAAACGAAATTGTTTATGTCTTAAAAGGAATTGATTTAGAAATAAATAAAGGAGAATATGTTGCCTTAATGGGACCATCGGGTTCAGGGAAATCAACATTAATGAACTTATTAGGATGCTTAGACACTCCAACTTCTGGAACTTATATCTTAAACGGAAAAGATGTTAGCCAGATGAAAGATGATGAATTGGCAGAAATTAGAAATAAAGAAATTGGCTTTGTTTTCCAGACATTTAATCTTTTACCAAGGACTACTGCATTAGATAATGTAGCTCTACCAATGATTTATGCCGGATACTCTAAATCGGAACGAATTGTACGTGCTACCGAAGTATTAAAACAAGTAAATCTTGAAGACAGAATGGATCACCAACCTAATCAACTTTCAGGAGGACAACGCCAACGTGTCGCTATTGCAAGAGCATTAGTTAACAAACCATCGATTATACTCGCCGATGAACCAACTGGAAATTTAGATAGTAAAACCTCTGTAGAGATTATGAAACTATTTGGTGATATTCATGCCAACGGCAATACCGTGATTCTAGTAACACACGAAGAAGATATTGCCGCCTATGCACACCGCGTCATTCGTTTGCGTGATGGCCTTATCGAAAGCGATACAAAGACCATAAAATAGGTTAGGATATAAATTAAAAAATCAGCCCTTTAAAAAATGAAAGTATATACAAAAACTGGAGACAAAGGTACTACTGCTCTTTTTGGCGGTACCCGCGTTCCTAAAGACCATATCCGTATTGATAGTTACGGGACCGTTGATGAGCTAAACTCACACATAGGTCTTATACGAGATCAGGAAATGAATGCACATTATAAAGCTATTTTGATCGAAATTCAAGACCGATTATTTACCGTAGGAGCAATTCTAGCTACACCTGTAGAAAAAGAAGTCTTAAAAAACGGTGAATTACGCCTTAAAAATCTAGGTATTGTAGCAACTGACATCGAATTACTTGAAAATGAAATCGATACCATGGAAGAAGCACTTCCACAAATGACGCACTTTGTATTACCCGGAGGACATCAAACCGTGTCATATTGTCACATCGCGCGTTGCGTTTGTCGTCGTGCTGAGCGGCTGGCAGTCCATTTAAGTCATAATGAGGCTGTTCCAGAAATAGCTATTCAGTACTTAAACCGACTTTCTGACTACCTTTTTGTCTTGGCACGAAAGTTGTCTTCTGACTTAAAAGCGGAGGAAGTTAAATGGATTCCGAGAAAGTAATCTGCTACAGTTTTTAGTATTTGCAATGTAAACTGTAACAGAAAATTGAATACTAAAAGGAACGTTCTTAAATTTTACTAAAATAAATCATTTTTTACTTGTCTTTCTCAGTAAAAAAATTATTTTTGCACAAACTAAATTGACAAAAGATGTATTGGACATTAGAATTAGCATCATATTTAAGTGATGCGCCGTGGCCTGCTAACAAAGACGAACTTATAGACTACGCTATTAGAGCAGGAGCTCCATTAGAAGTAGTAGAAAACCTACAGTCAATTGAGGACGAAGGTGAGATATATGAATCAATGGAAGAAATATGGCCGGATTATCCAACAGACGAAGATTATCTTTGGAATGAGGATGAATATTAAAAAGTAACCCCAAAGAAAAAGTCTCAAAAAAGAGGCTTTTTTTTTGTTTAAATTTACACATTTAGATAAATTATAGAAATACCAACAGATCATGAGTTTCATTAACAGTATTATTAAAGTCTTTGTAGGTGATAAATCACAAAAAGATGTCAAAGCTTTACAACCTTATTTAAACAAAATTAAAACTTTCGAAACTAGCTTAATGGCTTTGTCGCATGACGAACTTAGGGCTAGGACAGCATTTTTTAAACAAAAGATAAAGGACGCAAGAGCCGAAAAAGATGCGAAAATTGCTTCTCTTAAAGCAGAAGTAGAAAGCATTGAAGATATCGACAAAAGAGAAGACATTTACGAAGCTATAGATACTTTAGAAAAAGAAGCTTACGAAATTTCGGAAAAAACATTAATGGAAATTCTTCCAGAAGCATTTTCAGTAGTAAAAGAAACAGCTCGCCGTTTTAAAGATAACTCACAAATTGAAGTTACTGCTACAGCAAAAGACCGCGAACTTTCGGCTACAAAAACATATATTACAATAGATGGAGAAAAATCTATCTGGGCTAATAAATGGAATGCTGCTGGTAAAGAAATTACATGGGACATGGTTCACTACGATGTTCAGTTAATTGGTGGTATGGTATTACACGAAGGAAAAGTTGCAGAGATGCAAACTGGTGAGGGTAAAACCTTGGTAGCAACTTTACCTCTTTATCTAAATGCCTTAACAGGAAACGGTGTGCACTTAGTAACTGTGAATGATTACTTAGCAAAACGTGATAGCACATGGAAAGCACCTTTATTTGAATTTCATGGTTTAACTGTTGATTGTATTGATAATCACCAACCAAGTTCAGAAGGAAGAAAGAAAGCATATGATGCAGATATTACTTACGGAACAAATAACGAATTCGGATTTGACTACCTAAGAGATAATATGGCGCATTCGCCAAATGACTTGGTACAAAGAAAACACAATTATGCAATCGTCGATGAGGTCGATTCAGTATTAATTGATGATGCAAGAACACCACTTATCATTTCTGGTCCAGTTCCTCAAGGAGACCGTCATGAATTTAATGAATTGAAACCAAAAATTGAAAACTTAGTAAGTTTACAACGCCAATTGGCAAATGGTTTCTTAGCAGAAGCTAAAAAATTAATAAAAGAAGGAAACACTAAAGATGGTGGATTCTTATTATTAAGAGCTTACAGAAGTTTACCTAGAAACAAAGCTTTAATTAAATTTTTGAGTGAAGAAGGAATCAAACAATTACTTCAAAAAACCGAAAATCAATACATGCAAGACAACAATCGTGAGATGCATAAAATTGATGAGGCTTTATATTTTGTAATTGAAGAAAAAAATAATCAAGTAGAACTAACTGATAATGGAATCAAATTCCTTTCAGGAGATACAGATGCAGACTTTTTCGTATTACCAGACATCGGAACGGAAATTGCTGCTATCGAAAAACAAAAATTAGATAAAGATGCTGAAGCTGAAGCCAAAGAAAGATTATTTCAAGATTTTGGTATAAAAAGCGAACGTATTCATACTTTAACACAGCTGTTAAAAGCGTATGCTCTTTTTGAAAAAGATGTAGAATACGTTATCATGGACAACAAGATTATGATTGTTGATGAGCAAACAGGTCGTATCATGGATGGTCGTCGTTACTCAGACGGATTACACCAGGCGATTGAAGCTAAAGAAAATGTAAAAATTGAAGCTGCTACACAAACTTTTGCAACTGTTACATTACAAAACTATTTCAGAATGTACAGCAAATTAGCTGGTATGACAGGTACTGCAGTAACAGAAGCTGGTGAGTTATGGCAAATATATAAATTAGACGTAGTTGAGATTCCTACAAATCGCCCTATGGCTAGAATAGACAAGGAAGATTATATCTACAAAACTACACGTGAAAAATTCAATGCTGTAATCGAAGATGTAACTGAACTATCTAGCGCAGGAAGACCAGTATTAATTGGAACAACATCAGTAGAAATCTCTGAGTTATTAAGCCGTATGCTTAAAATGAGAGGTGTTGCACACAACGTATTGAATGCCAAAATGCACAAGCAAGAGGCACAAATTGTAGAAGAAGCAGGAAAACCAGGAGTAGTAACCATTGCAACCAATATGGCTGGTCGTGGTACCGATATTAAATTGTCTCCAGAAGTAAAAGCTGCAGGAGGTTTAGCAATTATTGGTACAGAGCGTCATGATTCGCGTCGTGTTGACAGACAGTTACGTGGTCGTGCTGGTCGTCAAGGTGACCCAGGAAGCTCTCAATTCTACGTTTCTCTAGAAGATAACTTAATGCGTTTATTTGGTTCTGAAAGAGTTGCCAAAGTAATGGATAGAATGGGGTTACAAGAAGGAGAAGTGATTCAACATTCTATGATGACAAAATCTATTGAGCGTGCTCAAAAGAAAGTAGAAGAAAATAACTTTGGAGTTCGTAAGCGTTTATTAGAATATGATGACGTTATGAATTCACAACGTGAAGTAGTTTACAAACGTCGTCGTCATGCCTTGTTTGGAGAGCGTTTAAAACTTGATATCGCAAACATGCTTTACGATACATGCGAACTTATCGTAAACCAAAACAAAGCAACAAATGATTTTAAAAATTTCGAGTTTGAATTAATTCGTTATTTCTCTATAACATCTCCAATATCTGAAGCTGATTTTATCAAATTACCAGAAAATGAGATTACAGGAAAATTATACAAAGAAACTTTAGCCTATTATACTGAAAAAACAGAACGTAGTGCAAGAGAAGCTTTCCCTATCATTAAAGGTATTTACGAAGAGAAAAACAATCAATTTGAGCGTATTGTAGTTCCGTTTACAGATGGTATCAAAACATTAAATGTTGTTACTGATCTTAAAAAAGCATACGAAACTGAAGGTGCACAATTAGTTGCTGATTTCGAAAAAAACATCACTCTATCTATTGTTGATGAAGCTTGGAAAAAACATTTACGTAAAATGGACGAATTGAAACAATCAGTTCAATTAGCCGTTCACGAACAAAAAGATCCATTACTTATTTATAAATTAGAAGCTTTTAACTTATTCCGTTCAATGTTGGATAACGTAAATAGAGAAGTAATTTCATTCTTATTCAAAGGTGATTTACCTGCTCAAAACGCTCCAGAAATTCAGGAAGCAAGAGAAGTCCGTCAGAAAGAAAATTATAAATTAAGTAAAGACGAAATCGAAAATAGCGAAGAGATCAACCGCGAAGCTGGAGAAACTCAGCAACGTCAAGTAACTGAAACTATTACTAGAGATATGCCTAAAATTAATCGTAATGATAATGTAACAGTACAACAAGTTGCTACTGGAGCAATCGAAACGATGAAATTTAAAAAAGCAGAAAGCTTATTAGCTTCTGGCGAATGGGTTATCGTTAAATAATATCTTCAATATCTATATTCAGTCTCTATCACCTTTTGAGACTGAATATAGAAATTAGAAACTCAAAAAAAATCCCCAATTATAATGTAATTGGGGATTTTTTTATTTTGGATTCTCTTCAAAATAGCGAGCTTCAATTCGTTTGATATCTTTAATTGAGCTTTTGGCCCAAGCCAAACGTTTTTCTAAAATTTCATCATCAGATAAATGCCAGTCAATCTCTGTATTTCGCAATCTGCTTGTTAGATTCTGAATAATTATCGCAGCCGAAACCGAGATATTCAAACTTTCTGTAAATCCTACCATCGGAATTTTAAGAAATCCATCTGCCTTTTGTAAAATCTCTTCTGATAAACCATCTCTTTCGGTACCAAAAAATAAAGCACTGGGCTTAGTTATATCAAAATCCTCCAGCAAACAGTCATTCTCATGAGGTGTTGTAGCAATAATTTGATATCCTTTATTCTTCAATGTATCTACACAATTACTAATGTTATCAAATGCATTGATATCAACCCATTTCTGAGCCCCCATAGCAATTTCTTTATCAATCCTTTTACCATAACGTTGCTCTATAACATTGAGTTCCTGAATTCCAAAAACTTCACAACTGCGCATAACAGCACTAGTATTATGCATCTGGAAAATATCTTCGACAACAATAGTAAAGTGTTTAGTGCGGTTTTCGAGAACCTTTAAAAATTTGTTCTTTCGGTTTTCGGTAAGTATGTTTTCAAGGAAAGCGAGGTAATCTAAATCAATCATTTCAATAATATTTGTGGCAAAAATACTAAAAACCCACACAATTAAGACTATAAAAACAATTTCCTAAGTTATATTGGTAACCAAAGATTTAGCTATGCTACTATTTAATTTCTCATAAAGACTATTCCCCTTAGTCAAATCTATTACCAAAACATCATCTGTAAAAGAATCTCCCTTAAAAGTAACATCTCCTTTTTTAGAATGTCTTGTTAAACGTTCACACATTTGATCTACTTCTTCTACAAAATAATCGGCATCGATAAAAGATAAAAAACGCTCCAAAATAGATTTCATTCCCTCTTCATAGTTATACATTACAACATTTTTGTCTGTACCGTAAAAATCAAGATAAGATTGAAAATACTTTTCTAAAACTACAGCTCCATATTGCTGAAAACTAATTGTTTGAATTTCCTCATCACTAATTCCGAAAACAGTAGCAGGCAACAAATTGGGAACCATATGCATTCCTTTTAATTTTGCATGAGATTTCAATACTTCACTTGGGTTTCTATAAAGCAGTGCAAAAGGCAATTCAGGAAAAATCGCTCTCAATTCATCAATTTGAAATGTATGCCAAGAATCCAATTTTACAATTAAATTCTTTTCTTCAACAAATCTCTTCTGTCCCAATAATGCTATTACTGATTTAATAAGAATCCTTTTTTTATCCAGATCAAAAAGATCACTTCTTATAATTTGATCGATAATTGGAGCTTCAGAAACCACAATATTTTGAGGAGAAACAGCCAAAGACTGACACATCATTGTAGAACCACAGCGAGACACATGAAACAATAATGACTTTAACTCTACAGAAACCAATTCTGTAGACCAGTCAATAAGATTTTCTACGCTACTCACTACTTTGTATCTTGTTGAATTATTATAATGAACTTTACATTTCATAAGAGTTTCATCAAAAAAAGGATCTACATACCTTTTATCTCCTAGATAAATCCATTCAAAATAGATGTTACCATCTGTTTCGACTAACTTATTCGGAATCCAATTTAAAAGAGGATGATCTGAGTTTTCCATTTTTATAAATATATTTTCTTATAAATTTATTATTAAGTTTCTATCGTATTGCAACGTAAACATATATATTTCACAAAAACAATCAACATAAATGACTGTTAGAAATAAACAATACTTTAAATAGTGGTATTAGGTATATTTTCTATTATAAAACAATAAAGTTTGTCAGTTGAAACCGACACCGATTCTGAGTCAGTTTTTAGCATTAAATCAGCATGTAAGGGAACTTCATAAACATCACTTATTCCCGTAAAATTTCTAATTTTATTACTATCACTATCTGGTAATAAGGCTTTTTTATACAAACCTTTAGGATCTCTTTTAATTAAGTTATCAATAGAACTATCCAAAAATACGGTTTTAACAAACTCATGTTGTCCTATTTCATTTCGTAAATCTTCGTAAGGATTAATTACTGACATTAATACAATAACTTTTGATTTAATAAAATCCTGACCAACATTAAAAAGGCGTCTCACATTTTCGCATCTGTCATTTTTTGAAAATCCTAAGTCTTTGCAAAGTGTTTTTCTATATATATCACCGTCGATTATTTCAACTTTATATCCTTTTTCTAATAATAAACTCCCCACATTTTCTGCCAATGTAGTTTTTCCAGAACCCGATAAACCTGTAAATTGTATTAATATCATTTAAAAATCTTCAATAAGTATGTGTTTGTTAGCAAATCCAAAACAATATAGATCAATCTTTTGAAATTAACTTATAGTAAAAATACTAAAAAAACATATACTTTGATAAATTCATTCTTTACAAAATTGATAGTCTGTTTTGCTTATAAATTGACTAATTTTATTTTTTTTAGAATAAGATAGAAATGAAAAAGAAACTAGTCGTTTTAACTGGAGCTGGAATTAGCGCCGAAAGTGGTATCAAAACCTTTCGTGATAGTGATGGTCTATGGGAAGGTCATAATGTAATGGATGTAGCAACACCTGAAGGTTGGTACAAAAATCCTGAATTGGTTCTTGATTTTTATAATCAAAGACGTAAACAACTCAAAGAAGTAACGCCTAATTTAGGGCATATTATTTTAGCCGAATTGGAAAAGGATTTTGATGTACATATCATAACTCAAAATGTCGATGATTTACATGAACGTGCCGGAAGCTCCAAGGTTCTACATTTGCACGGTGAATTACTAAAAGTACGAAGTTCCCAAGATTTAAATTATATTTTAGATTGGCATGATGATTTGTTCATGAATCATTTAGACAAAAAAGGAAATCAACTTCGCCCACATATCGTTTGGTTTGGCGAAGAAGTTCCAGCCTTAGAAGAAGCAATAGAAATTGCGGAACAAGCAGATTATTTTGCTGTAATAGGAACTTCACTGCAAGTATACCCTGCTGCTGGATTAATCTCATATACTCCTGCTAACGCACCTCTTTTTTACATTGATCCAAAGCCCATTAAAATTCCAAACTTGAGAAACAAAATTGAAGTTATTCCTGAAATAGCCTCAAAAGGAATGGAAATCTTAAAAACAAAATTAGCTGAAATAACAAATTAGAAAACTATAAACATGATACCAGAAGAATTACTCGACTTATTATCATATTGTAACATATATACTGTTATAACAATTTTTCTTATCGAGAATTTAGCACTTATGTTTTTAGCAATTGGTATTGGTAAAATAATTGATCCTGAGGCTACAAAAATAAAAAAATCAGATATAAAATGGGTTGTTAGCACCTTACTATGTAACACGCTAGTAACTTTAATAGGCTATAAACTATATCAATATCAAATTATTAAAATAGACTTTTCTACTTCATTTTTTACAATAGTATTAGACACTCTTTTATTAATTTTCTTGATGGATTTTTTTATGTTTTGCTTTCATTATTTGGCTCATAAGTTAGCGTGGTTTCACCCCATTCATCAATTACATCACACCCATATCGACACAAATGTATATAGCTTATTTGTTCTTAATCCAATCGAGACTCTAGGTTTTGGCGCTATATGGCTTATTCTAATT
The DNA here is from genome assembly GCF_003668995.1 of Flavobacterium sp. 140616W15. Lineage (NCBI taxonomy): Bacteria > Pseudomonadati > Bacteroidota > Flavobacteriia > Flavobacteriales > Flavobacteriaceae > Flavobacterium > Flavobacterium sp. 140616W15. The sequence goes on along the minus strand of NZ_CP033068.1, from coordinate 300,343 downwards.
TCTATATTAGAATTCAATTGTTTCAGTATAATACTATATTTAATCCTCAATTTATCTTACGGGATATTAGGGCATTTAAACAAAGACATTTTTCCTGAATTCTGGAAAGAAAATAGTGTTACTAAATGGATTTCGACCACGCAATTCCATTCGAACCATCATAAAAATGAATCTCACAATTTTGGCTTTTATTTTACTATTTGGGATAAAATTTTTAAGACAATCATTTAAAATTACAATGTTTAACTATAATAACTTGCAAGTAACTTTCAGAAGTTTTAACAATAACTTACATTTGCATCTTTCAAAATTAACAACACAACAATGACTACTTTAAACGAATTAAATGCCATATCGCCAATTGACGGAAGATATAGAAACAAAACCCTTTCATTAGCTCCATTTTTCTCTGAAGAAGCGCTAATTAAATACCGGGTATTGATTGAAGTTGAATACTTTATTGCTTTATGCGAAGTGCCATTGCCACAGCTTGCAAACGTAAATTCAGATCTTTTTGAAAGTTTACGTAACATTTATAAAAACTTCTCTACAGAAGATGCCCTTTGGATAAAAGAAACTGAAAAAGTAACGAACCACGATGTAAAAGCGGTTGAATACTTTATCAAAGATGCTTTTGAAAAACTAGGCCTGTCTGAATACAAAGAGTTTATCCACTTTGGATTAACTTCTCAAGACATTAATAATACAGCTATCCCTCTTTCTACAAAAGAAGCTTTTGAAAGAGTATACATGCCATCATTAATTACGCTTACTGCCAAATTAAAAGAGCTTAGTGTAGAATGGAAAGACATTCCTATGCTTGCTCGTACTCATGGACAACCAGCCTCTCCTACTCGTTTAGGTAAAGAAATTGGCGTTTTTGTAGAACGTATTGAGGAGCAAATGCGTTTGTTATTTAATATCCCATTTGCTGCAAAATTTGGTGGAGCAACTGGAAACTACAATGCACACCATGTTGCTTATCCACAAATTGACTGGAAAAAATTTGGAGGTAATTTTGTAGAAAACACTTTAGGATTACACCATTCTTTTCCTACGACACAAATAGAACATTACGATCATTTTGCAGCATTTTTTGATGCTTTAAAAAGAATCAACAATATAATCATTGATTTAGACAGAGATATCTGGACCTATGTTTCAATGGAATATTTCAAACAAAAAATCAAAGCTGGAGAAATTGGTTCATCGGCTATGCCACATAAAGTTAACCCTATTGATTTTGAAAATTCTGAAGGAAACTTAGGAATTGCCAATGCAATTTTTGAACATCTTTCGGCTAAACTGCCAATTTCAAGATTACAACGTGATTTAACTGACAGTACTGTTTTAAGAAATGTAGGTGTTCCTATGGGTCACACCATCATTGCTTTTGAAGCGACATTAAAAGGATTGAATAAATTACTTTTAAATGAATCAAAATTCCATGAAGATTTAGAAAAAAACTGGGCAGTTGTTGCCGAAGCAATTCAAACCATTTTGCGTCGTGAAGCATATCCAAATCCATACGAAGCATTAAAAGGTTTAACTAGAACAAATGAAGCAATTGACAAAAACGCTATTCATAGTTTTATTGCAACTCTAGATGTTTCAGAAGAAATCAAAGCTGAGCTGATGAAAATTACACCTAGCAACTTTTTAGGTATCTAAAATACTCATTTACAGATAAAAATCTCGTTAATTATAAGTACTTTTACTATAAATAACGAGATTTTCTTTTATAAAATTATCTTAAATTTTGTATTTCTAAATCTAAATACTTTCATTTTTTTTTAATTTTTGCTAACTTACAACAATTCAAAAAATAAATATATAAAAGTATATGCCCATGAGTCCAACAGAGACTGTAACAAATGCCACACAACATTTAGAACCATTAATTAGTGACTTAGGATTAATCCTAATGACTGCAGGAATTGCTGTGCTAATTTTTAAAAAATTAAAACAGCCTTTGGTTCTTGGCTACTTAATCGCTGGTTTTTTAGCAGGAAATCATATTGATTTTTTTCCTTCTGTAACCGATAATAAAAGTGTAGAAGTTTGGGCCGAAATTGGTGTAATTATTTTACTTTTTAGTCTAGGACTCGAATTTAGCTTTAAGAAATTAATGAAAGTTGGTGGTACCGCTTCTATAACTGCAATTACCCAAATAATAACAATGGTCGCCTTAGGTTATCTGGTCGGCCAATGGATGGATTGGTCTAAAATGGATAGTATCTTTCTAGGTGTAATCTTATCGATCTCCTCCACCACCATTATCCTCAAGACGTTTGATGAGTTGGGTGTCAAGGCACAAAAATTCGCCGGTATCGTAATAGGCTCTCTAATTGTACAAGATATAGTTGCTATTTTAATGATGGTTTTACTATCGACTATTGCAGTAAGCCAACAATTTTCGGGAAGTGCATTATTACTTTCAGTATTAAAACTAGCCTTTTTTCTTACTGCCTGGTTTGTTGGAGGAATCTTCTTTATCCCGACTTTATTAAAAAAAGCTAAGCATTTACTAACAGATGAAATGTTGCTTATCATTTCTCTTGCTTTATGCTTAATGATGGTGATTTTAGCTTCAAATGTTGGTTTTTCTCCAGCTTTGGGAGCTTTTATTATGGGATCTATTATTGCCGAAACAACACAAGCAGAACATATTGAGCATTTAGTAAAACCTGTAAAAGATTTATTTGGCGCTATTTTCTTTGTATCAGTAGGAATGTTAATCAATCCTGAGATGCTTATCACACATGCCATTCCAGTAGCTATTTTAACCCTTGTTACGATTTTCGGTCAATCAATAAGTTCTACTATTGGTGCCTTACTCTCTGGACAACCGCTAAAACAATCAGTACAAACAGGGATGAGTTTGGCTCAAATTGGAGAATTTTCATTTATTATAGCCACGCTGGGAATGTCACTTCATGTAACAAGCGACTTTTTATACCCAATAGTTGTTGCAGTATCTGCTGTAACCACATTTACGACCCCATTTATGGTTAAATTTGCAGGTCCGTTCTCAGATTACTTAGAACGAAAACTACCTCGTAAATGGATCAAAAACATCAACCGTTATAGTCTTAATGCACAAGCAATAAAATCTGTTAGTACATGGCAGATTGTATTACGCTCTTACATCACTCAAATTGTAATACACACAATAATAATAACAGCAGTAATTTTACTTTCTTCTAAATATATAGCTCCATTAGTTGAAGACACCCGATTTGGAAATGCAATTGCCGCATTTATAACTCTTGTCGTTATAGCTCCATTTTTATGGGCACTTTCATTAAGACGAGTTGCAGTAAAAGAAGTGGAACTTTTATGGGAAGAAAGAAAATACCGTGGCCCGATTATGATGATGATCTTAATACGAATCGGACTAGGATTATTTTATGTAGGATTCCTATTGAATATCTTCTTCTCTCCTTTGGTTGCTTTTATTGCCTTAGTTATTGCTGTAGCTGCATATCAATTTTTCCCTAAAAAACTAAACGAACAATACCACAAAATAGAGAGTCATTTCTTAAAAAACCTTAATGATCGTGAATCATCGACTAAAATAGATAGAAAATATGCCAACTTAACTCCTTGGGATGGTCACATGTCGATATTTGAAATTGCAAAAGAATCTAATCTTGCTGGTAAAACACTAGAAGAATTAAAAATTAGAGAAGAATTAGGAATCAACATCGCTTTTATAAGACGAGGCGATATTACTATTCAAATTCCAACTAAAACAGAACGTTTATTTCCTGGAGATGAAATATGTGTAATTGGTACTGATGCTCAAGTTAATGAGTTTACAAATTATCTAACCAAAAATGAAATTGAAATACCACAAGCTGTTGAAGAATCAGAGATTGTTTTAAATCAATTAGAAATATCTGATAATGAATTTGCTAAGAAAACTATTAGTGAATTCAGACATCAAACAAATGCTTTAGTAGTTGGAATTGAGAGAAACGGTAAACGAATCCTTAATCCAGAATCACAGCTGATTTTGGAAAAAGACGATATCATCTGGGTCGTTGGAGACAAAAAACGAATGAAACAATTCGGAAAAAAAGTATAACACAAAAAGGTATAATTTTCATTATACCTTTTTTTTTTATTTAATACCTAAATCTATTTATTAGGCTGAGGAGTCATCCTTAAATATGGTTTTATAGGATTATGTCCTTTTGGAAACTTAGCAGCAATATCACTGTCAGGAATTGATGGAGATATAACCACATCTTCACCGTCTTTCCAGTTTGCTGGTGTTGCAACACTGTAATTTGCTGTTAATTGCAAACTATCAATCACACGGAGCAATTCATCAAAATTTCTTCCTGTTGATGCTGGATAAGTCAATGTCAGTTTTATCTTTTTGTCGTTTCCAATAATAAAAACGGAACGTACAGTAAATTTATCACTCGCATTTGGATGTAACATATCATATAGATTTGCCACTTTTTTATCTTCGTCGGCAATAATAGGGAAATTTACAGTCGTATTTTGAGTCTCGTTAATATCTTTAATCCATTCTAGATGTGATTCTAAACCATCTACACTTAGAGCAATAACTTTTGTATTTCTTTTTACAAATTCTGGGTAATAGTTAGCCACAGTTCCTAGCTCTGTTGTACAAACAGGGGTAAAATCTGAGGGGTGAGAAAATAACACTCCCCAAGAATCTCCTAACCATTCGTGAAATTTTATTGGGCCTTGAGTGGTATCTGCTTCAAAATCTGGAGCTATATCTCCTAATCGTAATGTTGCCATGAGTATTTATTTAAAATTTTATTTAAAAATAAGTAAAAAAAGTACAAGGAAAACATCTACTACTATAAAAAAATCATAAAGTTGATAGACTTGATAGAATTAGGCTTTCTTTTTGATATTTGGCAAGAAATAAGTAAAAACTCCTATTAAAGGTAAGTATGAACTTATTTTAAACACATACTCAATAGTTGTTTGATCAGCAACATAACCTAAAACCGCCGAGCCTAATCCTCCCATTCCAAACGCAAACCCAAAGAATAAACCAGAAATCATTCCCACTTTACCAGGTTTTAATTCTTGCGCAAAAACCAAAATTGCCGAAAAAGCAGAAGCAATTACAACTCCAATTATCACAGACAATATTCCTGTCCAAAATAAATTAGCATAAGGCAAAAGCAACGTAAATGGCGCTGCTCCAAGTATAGAAATCCAAATGATATACTTTCTTCCAAAACGGTCTCCTAATGGCCCTCCTATTAATGTTCCTGCTGCAACAGATGCCAAGAAAACAAATAAATAAAACTGAGAATCCTGAATACTCATTCCAAACCTATCTATCAAATAGAAAGTAAAATAACTAGACATGCTTGCCATATAAAAGAACTTAGAAAAGATAAGCATCAATAAAACAACAATTGAAATAGTTATTTTTTTATTAGACAAAGGAACGGTAGTCTCTTCTGAATCTATTTTTTTTACAGCTCGCAAGTTCATATGATTTTCATACCAAACTGCAATTCTAGATAAAATGATAATCCCCAATATTCCTGCAATCACAAACCAAACAACATGCGATTGTCCATAAGGAGCAACTACTAAAGCTACTAATAATGGCCCTATTGCACTTCCTGCGTTCCCTCCTAATTGAAAGATGGACTGTGCCAAACCTCGCTTTCCTCCTGAACCTAGAAACGCAACCCTAGAAGCCTCCGGATGAAATATAGAAGATCCAATACCTACTAATCCAACTGAAATTAACAGCATCCAGAATTCACTAGATACAGACAGCAGACATAAACCCGAAATAGTAAAAATCATACCTATAACTAATGAATACGGCATAGGCTTTTTATCAGTATAAAATCCAATGAAAGGTTGTAATAAAGAAGCGGTAAGCTGAAAAACAAAAGTGATTAATCCAACTTGAGTAAAATTTAAATTAAAATTATCTTTTAATATAGGATATGTAGCAGGGATTACTGCTTGCATTAAGTCATTTAACAAATGCGCAAATGCTATTGAAAACAATACAGAATAAACTGTTTTTTGAACTAAAACCGAACCATCGATTGTAGCTGTATTACTAGACGAACTCATAATAAAATTGAACTAAAAAAATTAATATATAAACTAGATAAGATTCATAATAAAATACCAAACAGCAAGTGTCACAAATGAAATAGGAATTCCAAAACCAATCATCATACTGCTTAGCCGAGGTTTTAAACCATAAGTCGAGGCCAAAATACTTCCTGTAATCATAGGCGCCATAGCCATTTCCATAATTGTAACCTTAATTACTGATGAATTTTGTTTTAAAACAAAGACATACAATATCAAAAATAATAATGGTGTGATAATAAGCTTAAAAAACAATCCTAAGGTCAAAAACTTCCAATGCCTACTATTCTTTTCAAAACGAAGTTGCAAACCTACCGAAAGTAATGCAAGTGGTGTAACCAAACTACCTAACTTTTGAAATCCAAATTGAAGATTTTCATTGAAATCATAATTAAAAACATTCATAAAGCAAGCCACTACAAAAGTAATAAAAGGTGGAAAAGTCAATATCTTCTTTGCAATTGCGAATGAATTAGGACTTCCTTTAGAATAAAATGCCGCTACAAAAACACCCAAGGTCGAAATGACAACAAAGGAACCTGGCTGATCTACCAAAATTGCGGTTTCTAAACCTGATTTTCCATACAATGCCTCTATTATAGGATAACCAAGAAATGAGGTATTACTTAATCCAGCTGTGAGAATCAAGCATCCTATTAGTTTATTTGACCATCCATACTTTTTTCCTAAAATCGAAAAAAGAAGAAATGCAACTACAAAAGCAATCCACGCAGCTCCAATAGGAAATAGCAATTCTGTGCTCCATTTTATTTTTGGAATAAAAAACAATGCCAAAGCAGGAAGACATAAATAAATTACGATTTTGTTTAACGTCTTATAGATATGTATAGGGAAACCCTTGATATTTTGCAATATAAGCCCCGCAGTAATAAAAACAAAAATTAAAATAAAGTTGGTCATCTTTGAAAAAAAACAAAAATACTACTTAATATCTTCTTAAATTATTTAATTTTAAAGTAAATTATTTTGTCAGTTGAATAAAAACTTATAAATTTGTAACATATTTTATTACAGTATGATTTCAGGTAAGTTTGCCATAACGACACATATTCTTACGTTACTCTCTAAATTCCCTAATGATTATTTATCATCGGAATATATTGCGGGTAGCATAAATTTGAACCCTGTTTTGGTAAGAAAAGAAATTTCGAACCTTAAAAAAAATCATATTGTAGAGAGTAAGGAAGGTAAAAACGGAGGTACACGATTGTTAAAACCTGCATCAGAAATCAGTTTACTTGATATTTTTAAAATGACTTTTGATACCGTAAATCTTGGTTACGCTAAAAATCAGCCTAATCCTGATTGTCCTGTTGGAAAGAAAATAAACGAAAATCTAGACTTATTATATGCTGATATCAACGAAAAAATAAATGCGCAACTAAGCACAATCACATTAGAAAATTTTTCAAATCAGTTCTAATCTATTTTTTTACACAAAACTGTAACATTTTTTATTACTAATTAAATTATACATTATGAAAATCGCAATTATTGGAGCCACAGGCTTTGTAGGCTCAACAATCTTAAATGAATTAGCAAATCGCAATCACGAAATTACCGCAATAGCAAGAAATCCAAAAGATTCTGCTAATGTAAATTGGGTAAAAGCTGATATCCTGAATACAACAGAATTAGCAAGTATTTTAAAAGGAAACGATGTTGTAATTAGTGCTTATAATGCTGGTTGGACAAACCCTAATTTATATGATGATTTTATAGCAGGCTCAAAATCTATTCAAGAAGCTGTTAAACAATCGGGAGTAAAACGCTTTATTACAATTGGAGGAGCCGGAAGTTTATTTGTTGCACCTAATTTACAAGCTGTAGATACTCCTGATTTTCCAAAAGAATACTACGCTGGAGCATCGGCAGCAAGAGATTATTTGAATATCCTTAAAGAAGAAAAAGACTTGGATTGGGCATTTTTCAGCCCAGCTTTTGAAATGCATCCTGGAATTACTACAGGTAGAACTGGTAAATATCGTTTGGGATTAGATAATCCTATTTTTGATGAGAACCAAAGAAGTATCCTATCTGTAGAAGATTTAGCAGTAGTAATTGCTGACGAAGCTGAAACTCCTAAACACCATCAAGTACGTTTTACTGCAGCATATTAATTTTTTTATTCTGCCACTAATCGCACGAATTTACTCGAATTATTACCTCATTTTTGTCATCCTGACGGAGGAAGGATCTCCACAAGTAGCTTGATAAAGATTGGAGATTTTGATTGTAGAGTTTCTTCTGGAAATCCCCTGTTCCTCGAGATGACATACAGAAATTATTTAATTTGTGAATTTGCGACAAAAAATAACAGTTTCAAAAGGTATATAGTCTTTTTGAAACTGTTCTTGTTTTGATTACTTTTACCTTTCAAAAGTAAAGAGTTTGTCAGCACATAAAAAACAAGGGAGCAGTTTAAATGAAAAACCTGGAATTTCACAACCTGAAATCACCAGTGGAACATCAATTGAGCAAATTCAGCGTTTTAGACGGATTCAACCTACTGCAAAAGAATTAGTTTCTGGTATTTTGTCAGGAAACATAACTGCATTAAGCAGAGCAATCACACTTATAGAAAGTACCAATCCCGACCATTTGGCCAAAGCAAATGAGATAATCAATGATTGCTTACCTCATGCCAATCAATCGGTTCGAATAGGAATTACAGGAGTGCCCGGTGTTGGAAAAAGTACATTTATTGAAGCCTTTGGCAAACAACTCACTGGATTAGGAAAGAAATTAGCAGTATTGGCAGTCGATCCAAGCAGTTCGTTCTCACACGGAAGTATTCTTGGTGACAAAACACGAATGGAAGAACTTGTTAAAGATAAAAATGCCTTTATCCGACCTAGTGCATCAGGTGATACTCTTGGTGGTGTTGCCCGAAAAACCAGAGAAACAATTATACTTTGTGAAGCTGCAGGATTTGATACCATACTAATTGAAACCGTAGGGGTTGGCCAAAGTGAAACGGCTGTTCATAGCATGGTCGATTTTTTCTTATTACTTAAAATTGCTGGTGCTGGCGATGAATTACAGGGTATTAAAAGAGGTATTATGGAAATGGCTGATGCTATTGCTATAAACAAAGCAGATGGTGATAACATAAAAAAAGCTAGACTTGCTAAAACTGAATTCAATAGAGCTTTGCATTTATTCCCTGCTAAAAAATCGGGATGGCAACCTACTGTAACAACTTGTAGCGCTATTACTCATGAAGGAATCCCTGAAGTTTGGCAAACTATCCTTGATTATCAAGAAATGGCAAAAGACACGCTTTATTTTCAAGAAAAAAGAAAAGAGCAGAATCAATTTTGGATGATGGAAACTATCAATGAGCAATTAAAAACAAACTTCTACAATCATCCTGAGATCATAGCTGAACTTGATAAAAACAAAAAAGCAGTGCAAAATGATGAAATTTCACCTTTTGCAGCTGCTACTATTTTGTTGGAATTGTTCAAAAAAGGGACAGAGTAACAAAGATTCAACAAGACTTTTTAACCTCTAAATCTTAGTAAGTACTTAAAAAACCTTTGTCACTTTGCACCTTTGTATTTCAAAATCACTTTTTCTTTCTAAGCTTATACTTATTTTGTTTATATAAATTCCCAGCTGTTACTACGTGTGCCAAAGCATCTTTTGCAAGTTCTTCGTCTAGCTTAACAGGAATTAAGGTTGTATCATTTTTAATTTCGAATTGCAATGGCTTTAAATTTGGTTGCATAATTACAACCTTGTTCTCTACTCTAAAAGCATTAATATCATTAAACTGCATAATTGACCTTCCTTTTACATCTGGCCCTATTTTAGTTAAATTTCTTCCTATCATTGGCGTTTCAAACTGTGCTCCGATGTAACTTAGTAACGTAGGAGGAATATCAATCTGGCTCGCCAATTTATCATATGCTTTCCCTTTAGGAACTCCAGGCCCCATAATTAAGGCTGGAATATGAAATTTGTTTATTGGTACTAAATTCTTTCCGTATGTTCTTGTGTTATGATCTGCAATTACGATAAAAATAGTATTCTTAAAGTAAGGTTCTTTTTTAGCCATTTCGAAGAATTTACCAATCGAAAAATCGGCATATTTCATAGCGTTATTAACTGTAGCAGCTTTTTTGTCATATGGTTTTATTCTACCTTCAGGATACTCGAATGGTTCGTGATTAGAAGTTGAAAACATTAATGAGAAAAATGGTTTATCTCCTTTGGCTTTAAAATAATTATTTGCTTTTACAACTAAATCTTCATCAGAATACCCCCAAGTCCCTTTAAATGCATATTTATGTCCATCGCTATCAAAATCTTCCTGATCTACGATATCTTGAAATCCATTTCCGTTAAAGAAAGAAGCCATATTATCAAAATTGGCCATTCCTCCATATATAAAACTAGTTTCATATCCTTTTTGTTTTAAGGCATCTGCCAAAGTAAAAAATCCTTGTTGCGAGTTCCCTAATTTTACTACACTTTCTGAGGGTGAAGGAAGAAATCCTGTAACTACAGCTTCAATTCCTCGAACACTACGCGTTCCTGTACAATATAAATTTGTAAAAAGTAATCCTTCTTTTGAAAGTTTATCAAACTCAGGAGTTAATGGCTTACCTCCCAAAATCCCAACATACTCTGCCCCAAGACTTTCTTGCAAAAATATAACCAAGTTATATGGTCGCTTTAAAAGTGTATCTGGATTTTGAATGTGTAAAAATGGAATTTCTGGGTCTGTAAAATCATTAGGATTTACTGTCATGTACTTTTTTACACGAGCAATAGCTTCTGCTTCTTCCATTTTACCATACATCTTAGTGTTTCCTTCATTCTTAATAGAGTAAGCTGCAAAAGCTACTGTATAAAATGAATTTAATCCTAAAGTATTTGTTAGCTGATCTGTAGAGAAAACCGCATTACTTGCATTAATTGGTCGTTTAGATGTAAGACTTGAACGTGCTCCAAAGAACAACAGAAAAGCCACTAATGGAAATACAATTAATTTTAATTTATAATCTGCTGGATGGGTATGAAAATATTTTTGTCCTTTCTTAAAAGCAAAATATACTACAACCCCTAAAATTATAAAAGTAACGATGATAGATACCAAGTAACTTTTTAAAAGCATGCCTACAACTTCTTTAGGATATATTAAATAGTCTAAGAATATCTTGTTTGGACGCGTATCATATTGTTTTACAAAATCAGGTGTCGCCAATTCTACAAAAAGAATCAGAAAAAGAAATAAGAAACTATAAAACACCAAGAACTTATTGGTAAATTTGATGCAGTTATTTGGTAATAAAGTAACCAAAAGTGCTGGAAGAAATGACAAATAACATAGCAATATCAAATCCATTCGTAACCCGATTGGAAAGATATACCAGAAATTAGGAGTTTCAACTACTCTATCCTTAAATATGAAAAATAAAAATATTCGACTTAATGTAGTAATTAGCAATCCAATTGCTATAAAATTAAAAATCGGTTTTAAAAAAGCGAATTTTTTCATTTAATAAGGATTTTTTAAAGTGTTGAAAAAAATATTTAAATTAAAATAAGGTGCTTATTCTTCGTAAAGTTTTATCTCTCTATCATAAAACTCATTAGCAAGAACAATTAATCCTTCCATTTCGGCATTTAATTCAGCCTCATCAAGATCTTCTGCTTCTTCCATAAACTCAACCTCATCATCTTTTAAATTGATAATAAATCTTGGGTAATCAAGATGAATAATGAAGATATCATCTGGGAAATCAGTATTGTCGCCGAGTAAAAATTTAGGTAATTCCATTTTGTTTTTGTTTTATTTTTCTATTGTCTGTTATACAGACTGTTTTTTTATACAGATTTACTTTGTCTGTGTGTATTTATTATGCTCCAAATTTATGAATTTGAAACTGAATTATTGATTAATTTTTTTGTTAGGTAATGAAAACGAATATACAAAAATATAGCCGCTGCAGTTAATCCTGCCAAAAGACCTATCCAAACTCCTTCTGCTTTCATATCGGTATATTCGGCTAAATAATAGGAAATAGGAAAACCGATAATCCAATAGGCTACAAATGTAATATACATCGGTATTTTAACATCTTGTAATCCGCGTAAAGCTCCTAGAACAACTACCTGAATTCCATCTGAAATTTGAAAAATTGCTGCTATTAAGAGTAATTTCGATGCAATAGCTATTACTTCATTATTATCTAGAAGCTGTCCTCCATTTTCCATATTCAAAAAGATATGTGGTAAGTAATTATGGAAGGCTATAAACAGAATAGCAAAAACAGTTTCGATTATAATAGCTAGTAAAAAGATAGAACGTGCCACTACAATTAAGTTTTTAAAATCGTTTAATCCTCTTTGATTACTAACTCTAATCATTGAAGTTACGCTTAATCCCATAGCAAACATAAAGGTCATCGAAGCCAAACTTAAAGCAATTTGATTGGCAGCCTGGCTCGTTTTTCCAATATTACCACAAAGCCAAATTGATGCTGTAAACAATACTACTTCAAAAAGCATTTGCATCGCTGATGGAAATCCTATACTTATAATTTTTTTAATGGTTTCCTTTTTAATTTCTGAAAAACTAAAATTCTGAAAATGATGTTTTAATTCTTCTCTTCTAGATATCATAATGTGCATAAACATTACCAAAAATATTCTTGAAATTACTGTTCCAAGTGCTGCTCCAACAATTCCCATTTTAGGAAAAATCCAGATACCATAAATCAACAAATAATTTATACCTACATGCAGGACATTTGCCATAACCATAGCATACATCGAATACTTAGTAAGCGAAAGCCCATCTGCAAATTGCTTGTATCCCTGATACATAATTAAAGGAATCAATGAGAAAGCAACCCAGTCAAGATAAGGTTTAGCAAGTGCGATTACATCTGCTGGTTGTTTCAGTAATTCCATTATGGGCTTTGCTAAAACAACTACTCCAAAAAGCATTAATCCTAAAATGGTGCATAAAAATAATCCATGATGAAATGCGTTGCGAATTTTTTTATCATTCTTCTCGGCATCGCCTTCGGCTACTATAGGAGTAATTGCAGTTGAGAATCCAATTCCTAATGACATTGCAATAAAAATCATGCTGTTACCTAACGAAACTGCAGCCAGCTCTGTACTTCCTAGTTTTCCCACCATTATATTATCGACAATACCTATAAGGGTATGTCCTACCATTCCTAATATTATTGGATAAGCTAATTTTAGATTATAAGAAAATTCTTTTGTGTATTGAGAAAAGTTCACTTTGTATTTTTTTAGTGTGCAAAGATAATTAGAAGCTTTCAATTCTTTCTCTATTATTCAATTTATAAGCCTATTTATTATTCAATTTATTGATAACCTCAATATTATATAATAAAAGCTAATAATTATATAACGTCCTCACACTACCCTACTACTACTTTTACATCATTAATAAACTAAAACATCTGATATTATGAAAAAGACAATCAATTTAAAAATGCTATTAATTGCAGTTTTTGCAATTATATATACTTCTGCAACGGCACAACAAAGCACCGAAATAAAAAAATATGATCAAGGTTTCCGTTTAGGATTTGGTTTAAACGGTGGAATTCCGACAAATAAAGTGTATAGCTGGTCTTTAGGTGGTGATGTTAGATTACAGTATGATTTATCTATGAAAACATCTTTAACCCTAACAACTGGTTTTACCAATTTATTTGTTAACAAACAGGACTTAAAAGACATCGGATTCATTCCTGCAAAAGCAGGTTTCAAAGCTTTTATCTGGGAAGATCAATTTTATGTATTAGGTGAAGTTGGTGCAGGTTTTGCAGTTACAAACGGATACAATGACACTACATTTTTGTGGGCTCCAGGAATTGGGTATGCTAATAAATATGTTGATATAAGTGTGCGATATGAAGATTATACAAAATTCAACACCAATCAGGTTGCATTGCGACTGGCATACGGGTTTAAATTGTAAACTTCGTTATAAAACATTCATAAGAAGCCTTTCGAAAGAGAGGCTTTTTTAGTTTTATGCAATTTAATACATGCTAATTTTTACCATTGGTCAACAGATAGCAACCATTAGTCAAACCTATTTTTAGTATCACTATAGAACATGGTACTTCGTGTAAAATTTTAATTTAAATCATGAAAAAATCTGTTTTTTATCTATCTCAACTGTTCTTATTTCTATTAATTTCAATTTCTGCAGAAGCACAAACCGGTATATCTGGAGAAGCTAAAATTGATTATGTCCCGTTTTCTAATTATGTTCGTCCAATAGACAGTTCTAAAACTGATGCAAAGAGTAATTTTAAAAGAGCTCAAGTTGCTCTAGAAATTCCCATTTCTTTAAAAATGGACAAATACAATAACCCTAGATTATGGTCAGTATTGCTTATGGGAGCTTATGCTAAAATGGAAAATAAAGATTACGACATGCAATTGCTTCCTGCAGAATTACCAAATGGATTCCCTACAGAGATTTTAAATGCACAAATCGGAGTTAAACACTTACGCTCCATTTCTCAGTCTTGGTCTTTATTAATAATGGCTTCTGTTGGTGTCTATAGCGATATGGAGCAAATTAACAAGGATGATGTATTGGTTCAAGGAGGTGTAATTTTTATAAAACAATTCAACCCTAATTTAGCTTTCGGTTTAGGACCAGTTCTTACCAATAGTTTTGGTGTTCCGATGGTTCTTCCAGGAATTTATTTTAATTGGGAATCTCATGGCGCTTTACATTTTAAAGTTAATTTTCCAGAAGGAATCGAATTGGGCTATCGAATGACTGAAAATTTTGACCTAAAAGCTGTTTTGGAATTAAGCGGAATGACAGCCGAAACCAGAATAGGAAACAAATCAATGTTATTAGGATACCAACAAATTATTGCTGGTATTAAGCCACAAGTAAAACTGGGTAAAAATTGGATATTTGAACCTACTATTGGATCAACTTTAGTTCGCTCTTTCTCGACCAATGATCGAAAAATAAAAGAAATTTTTAAAGAAAAAGACCTTGCTGACCCAAAATTCACAACCACATTCTATGGAGCTGTTGCTCTTAAATGGAAGTTCTAGATTATCGGCTCAATAAATTCTTATAAACTACCTCTTTCAATAACGCTTCTCTACGTGTTCTTGAAATTGGTAGTTCTTGCCCTTTTATAAATAAACGCCCTCCGGAAACTGAATCGATATGAGTAATATTTACTAAAAATGATTTATGAATTCTAAAGAAAATATCCGCTGGAAGTGTTTCTTCCAACGAAATCATAGTTTGATGAATCACAAGCACTCTATCTTTAAAATGCAGCTTAGCATAATTTTGCATTCCTTCTATATATAAAATATCAACCCAAGAAATTTTTTGAAATCCTTCCTCTTGACGCACATACAGAAATGAATCTAGTGGAGTTTGTTTAGGAGCTCCAATCATTTGATGCCACTGCTTTGCTTTTAAAGAAGCTTGATAGAAACGCTGAAATGTAATAGGCTTCAATAAATAATCGATCACTTGCAAACGATATCCATCCAAAGCATGTTCGGAATAAGCTGTTGTAAAAATTACCAACGGCGGATTATCCAAAGACTCCAAAAATTCTAATCCTGAAAGATAGGGCATATTAATATCAAGAAATAATAAGTCTACTTGCTTGTCCTGAATATATGAAGTAGCTTCCAAAGCCGAAGCACAGGTACCTATTACTTCCAGAAAATCAATCTTAGAAACAAAATCTACAATCCCATTTCTAGCTATAGGTTCATCATCAATTACCAGGCATTTCATGGTCATAACTTATATTTTTTTTAAATTCTTAACGCTTTAAACTTAACTGCATAGTTCGTAAAGCTTTATCTAATCCTTTTAATCTGTGTCTTAAAATTAACCGCAAAGGGCACAGTCCCGATAGCTATCGGGATACACAAAGTTCGCAAAGCTAGTTCAAAACAAAGTTTTTTAAAATCTTTTTAATCATTATAATCTGTGGCAAAAAATAACCACGGAGCTCACAAAGTTTATCTGAAATCTTATCTTTTCATCCAAAGATAAATCA
This sequence comes from Flavobacterium sp. 140616W15, assembly GCF_003668995.1. Classification (NCBI taxonomy): domain Bacteria; kingdom Pseudomonadati; phylum Bacteroidota; class Flavobacteriia; order Flavobacteriales; family Flavobacteriaceae; genus Flavobacterium; species Flavobacterium sp. 140616W15. Next base: position 284,135 of record NZ_CP033068.1, on the reverse strand, counting down.
GATAATCTGGATCACTTGATGGTAATTTACACGCAGATTTTGCAGATTGAGCAGATTTATCATTTATACTACATATAAAATCCTTTTAATCCTTACAATCTGTGGCTAAAAAATTAACCGCAGTGTTCGCAAAGCTGGTTCAACACAAAGCTTTGCGAGCTTTGCGTTTTTATAAAACCATCAGTATGCAAAATCTTTGCACCCGCTACGGTAAAAAATCTGTTTGATGTCGATTACTTTAAATCCAAAACAAGCCTAACTGTAAAATCCGAATCGGTCTTGTTTATCCTTAATTCATGTCGGTCTGGATACTGAATTGCAAGTCTCTTCTTAACATTTTCAAGCCCTAACCCCTGACTCTTAGATGGCATTTTGTATTGCTCTGTATATGAATTTTCTATTTGAAAAATTAATTGTTTATCTTCTTGTCCACAAGATAAATGCACATACCCTTTTTGGTGTGGTAATCGCGAAACGTGTTTAAACGCATTTTCTATTAAAGGAACTAAAAGCAATGGAACAATTTGTAACTGTCCGTCTTCGATATTCCAATTAGTTTTCACATCTAGTTCATCGCCCCATCTGGTTTTTTCGACCGAAACCAAATCTTTTAGATACTTGATTTCGAGATATAACGAAACATATTCTTTATTACATTCATACAATTGGTATCGTAAAATATCCGAAAACTGAATCAATAAATCTGAGGCTAGTTGTACATTACTTTGCATTAAAATATGAATATGATTCAAGATATTAAACATCAAATGCGGATTGATTTGATCTTGCAGAATTTTTATCTGAGCTTCTAAGTGAACTTGTTTTAATTCGGCATGATTTCTTTCGATCTCATTATGTTCCTGATAAAATCGAAGTCCGCAAGCGGTGCCACAAATCAAAATTGCAGCGGGAATACTTCCACAAAACCGAGCCCACAGAAACTGAATAGTAGTCATATCTGCTTCTTCTGGATATAATCGGTTACGTGTGCGCGAATCTGAAAAACTGGCATAAATGACAGCTAGGCAAAGTGACAAAAGCAATACTACAACAAAAGCCTGTATCGCAAATAGTGTCATTTTATTTTTGCGTAATGCCTTAGGAAGCATTACATCACTAAGAAAATGCGCCAAAACAATAGCGCTTAATAATATTAGAGCTGACTGGCGTATAGCCGCCATTGTACCATAATCAGCAATCAGTTGCGCCCAAATGGTTGTCCCGAGTATAAACCAGAAAAAGATTAAAAATATCCAGTGAAATTGATCTTTATTTTTTGTTTTCATCTAAAAAGGAAATAAGAGAAAATTAGTGGTCAAAAGTAACTCGATATTTCTAAAAGAGCAGCAAAGAACCAAAAAGATTCTTTGCTGCTGCTTTTGAGTTAACCTTAAAAGAGGTTATAAAATAAAATATCCAACACTTACATTAAAAGAATTCGCTTTAGAATTGAAATCTTTACTAATATTATTTAGGCCTCCTTGATAAGTAAAATCTAAAGTAAATTTCCACATCTCGACACCAGCTCCTACCTGATATCCTATATTGGACTTATTAAATTTTCCAAATGAGTTCTTTAATTGATTCAATGACGTAACATTCTCGTCGATAACATAAGAATAAACCCCTCCTCCAAAAACTCTCACATTAAGTGCATCAAAGTTTACTACTTTATAACCGATCACTAATGGAACCTCAATACTTTTCCATTTTACATTTCGAGTCCCCATTAAAGAAGTCTTTTCAATTTTTGAAGATTTCTCGCTATACAAAATTTCATTTTGAATATAAAATCTCCCTACATCAAACCGTGCCATTGCTCCTCCAAAATAACCTGACGCATATTTAGAGCTAAAACCATCTGAAACAGGCAACTCTGAATAATTTGCTCCACCTTTTATACCAAAATGAATCGGTAGTGGAGATTGCGCATGAAGTTTGCTAGAAATTAAGCCTAATAAGAAAACAGCTGTGAACAATACTAATTTGTAAATTTTCATGATAATAGTTTTTATTAATTTGATGCAAAGGAGCATAAACTATAATCCCTATTAAAATTAGTTTGATGAACAGCATTAGCCTTTTGACCAACGGACAGAAAAATTAAACACAAAGTTCGTAAAGCAACACGTGACCCATTAGCAGATTAAATTATATATAATCTCTCAGTCTTTCATCTTGCCTCTATAATCTAGCTTCTTCCCCCATCTTACTTCTTACTTCTTACTTCTTACTTCTTAGATATCTCTCATCCGTTAGCGTCTTCATAAAGTCAATTAATTGTTTCTTTTCTTTTTCAGTTAAGTTTAATTTGTCTTCAGGTAACGTTTGGTTAGGAAGATCAAATCCTAAACCTATCCCTCCACCTTCATTATAAAAGTCAACAACTTCTTCAAGTGTTTTATAGACTCCATTATGCATATAAGGAGCCGTAAGCTCTATGTTTCTTATTGTAGGTGTCTTAAACGAAAACTTATGAATAGCCGCTTGTGTTAAAACAAACTTCCCTAAATCACCATCAAGTGTTTTATTTTTATTTGGTACACCTAATACTTCACTCTCTGATCTGTCAAAATTTGGAGGAACGGTTCCGTTTGTAAGCGGAATAAAATGGCAGGTCGCACATTTGGCTTTACCTGCAAACAAATTAAAACCTGCTTTTTCATCTGCTGTAAATGCTTCTTTATTTTGCATATATCTGTCAAACTTAGAGTCGTAATGACTCAAAGAACGAATATAGGATCCCAAAGCATTTTTTATTTCAAATTCATTTATTTCTCCTTTCGAGAATGCCTTTTTAAATTCCTTTACATAGTTTGGATTTTTCTGGATCGCAATAGCAGATTTTTCTAGAGAACCATGCATTTCGTTTTCATTTTTTATAACTGCAACTGCCTGATCTTCGAGATAGCCTACTCGGGAATCAGAGAAAAACACTCGCTGGAAAGCAATATTAGCAAGCGTTGGCGTATTACGTTGAAGCATCGATTTTCCGTCTAATGAAATCGCTCGTTCTAAGCCATCCGTAAATGCTTTTTCTTCATGATGACACGAAGCACAAGACCTTGTATTATTCCCAGATAAAATAGGATCATTAAATAATTTTTTCCCTAACGCTATTTTCTCTGGTGTTGTTTTATAATCTGGAAAACCCGAAAATGCTTCTGCATCAAATGCATCCTTATCAAATATAGTTTGTGCTGTTGGTTTTAAACCTCTAGATTCTGTCATAAACGGAATCCCTAATTCTATTTGAGTTTTATAAAGTCCTCTACTCAACGGATTCGCAATTTCTCTAATAAAATGTGCCCGATCAAAAGTATTAAAATCAGTATTTGATTTTAAGTATTTTTTTCCTTTCTCAAAGATATCAAGAACCTCTTTAGCATTCGAAACCTTCTTATTTTCTACAAAAACACGATAATATTTTTCAATCGTTTCTAAAGACACCAATGCTTCGGGAATGGAATTAAACACAACTGGCGAATCAAATCCTGTAATTCCCAAAGTAATAATTCGATATACTTGTAATCGCATAGCATCAAAAACATGAGCATCGGTAAGCTCATTAGTACTCGAAACTTTTTCTAAACGAGTTAAATTAGCGGTAAGTACTCCCAATTCCTGAACTAATTCTTTCTTACTAGTGGCATTATATTTTGGAAAAACTAATTCCTCAATAACCTGAAATCCCTCAGGCGGAACAGTTATCTTATCATTTTCCTCAAACTCACTTATTGCAGGGCCATTAATAGCTTTAGAAACTGTTGGCGAGTAATATTCACTTATCATCTCGACTTTCTTATAACTTTGATGAGCCTCTAAAAATTGTCTCTGAATTTGTGCTTCGGTCGAATCAGACTGAACTGAATATTTGAGCTTGGCAACTTTCTGAATCAATAAAGTAATATCAGCTTTAAACAATTCATTTACTTCTTGATGTTTGTTTTTTTTCTGACAAGCAACTAACATTACTAGCAACAACAAACAGTATATTTTTTTCATGATTTAATAACAATTAAAAAGAGGAATATTCAGAAAAACAGAAACCACTACCTCATATTGAAGTAGTGGATAGCTGTTTTATAATTACTTAAAAAATTATCTTGCTAAACCTTTAAGAACTAAGATTTGACTTGCTTGTTTTTCATTCGGACGGTTTGTTCCACCATCAACGCCTTTATATTTATCGCCAGTCCAGCTATGAGGCTGAACACTTAACATAAAAGTATCTTCGATGCCAACTTGCTCAGAAACATCAATCAAAGCACCATATTCCCAATCTCCAAATTTAGACATACCACCTACGTTATATTTAGCTGCATCTGCTTGTGTACGACGGTGATCCAATTCAACCACAACTTTTAAATCTTTAGTTGCAATATTATATTGATAGATATAAGCATCATGAGTTTCATCACCATATCCGTTAGCATCTTCCTGAACGTAAACAAAGTTTTTAGTTACACAAATATTATCTGGATTCTGAAATTTACCTGCAATTCCTGAACGATTATCTCCATCAAGAACAACCTCTAAAGTTCCTTTTAATGGATCAGCTGCATCAAGATTTAATCTATAAACTCTACCATATTTAGTTCTAGAAGCATCTGCATTTGTTCCAGTTGTATTTTGTCCTGTAGCATTAAAATACAATTCACGATCTGCTGCACCACCACCTTTACGGTAATCTAAATCTTCAACACGACCAAATTTAATTGCTTTTAAAGTATTTACTGATGCATTGATTTGAGCACCCGTAAGTGTTTTATGGTTATCAATTTTTACAAAAGAAATAGGGTAAGTTTTACTAACTACCATATCCATCTCTCTTTGGTTATCATCGTTTCTTTTTAACATATATAAAGAACCACCTGATAAATCACCTACAGTATTCGATACATACATAAAAACCTGACCTCCGTAAGTTCCTGAATCATCGTCACCAATTACAACAACTGTTTTTCCTTTATAAGCACCTGTACGTAAAGGCAAAGCATTTTCAGCACTCAAACGGCCAAATCCTGCTAACTCTTTAGATACTGATGCAGAACCTACACTTCCGTAAGGATCCAATGCATGCGTACGAGATTCTTCACCAGATTCTCCACAAGTTAAATATACTGGTCCAAAACCATGCTCAGCTGGTGTAGCCATTGTAGCTCCACATAATCTCCAAGTACCTCCACTAGAATTCAACAAATATTCTCCTTTAGTAGGTTTAAATGTCTTATCTAAAGTAATTCTGGAAACGGCAAAATTATCTTCGTTGTTTACCAAAAAAGTAAAAGTCCCATCAGTATTTTTTAACAAGCCAGAACCATCAGCAGAACCTCCAAAAACAAACTTTGGACTATCTGGAAAAACATCATCAGAACTAAAAAGTGAATAAATTTTCAAGTTTTCAAAACCTGCTTTTGCTTTTAATAAACTCGGTGTAACCGATTGGTCTTTTAACACAACACTAGATGTTGCAACTTCTTCTTGATCTTTAGAATCGTTGTTGCACGATGTAATTAATGATCCTAGAATAATTAGGGGTAAAATAATTCTTTTCATTTTTAGTTTTAAGTTGGTTTATATTTTTTTGGCAAAGTAAGCCCCCACTCTTTAACTAAAAATGATTTAGATATTATCAAAAAAACAAAAGTCACATCAAAACCACCCAATAAACCCTAAAATAATTAACATTAAATTAGTAATCCAAAACATTCATAAACTTTCAGTAACATCACAACAAAAAAAAGAGCCTTATTTCTAAGACTCGTTTTCTAATTGTTGTTTATACATCTTGATATTATCTTTTATCGCTTCAGGCAATTCTGGTTCCTTAATATCAGCATGTTTTTGCATTACTTCCCAAATAATTCTGGCAACAATATAACGTGCCATTTCTTTATCATCAGCAGGAACAATATACCAGGGAGCATCTTTGGTCGAAGTTTTATTTATCGCTTCCTCATAATATTGCTGATATTCCTCCCAATGCCCACGTTCCTTCAAATCCGACACAGAGAATTTCCAATTATGTTTTTCTTTCTCCAATCGTCGTAATAATCTTTGGCGTTGTTCCTCTTTACTCAAATGCAAGTAAAACTTTAGAACAATAGTTCCGTTTTGAGTAATATGCTTCTCAAAATTATTAATTTGCTCAATCCTGTCCTTCCAGAAATCTTCTGGAATATCTTCTACCTTCTCAATTCCAGGTAAATTCTCGTTTAATATAAATTCAGGATGTACGCGTGTTACCAAAATATTCTCGTAATGCGTACGGTTAAAAATCGCATACTTCCCTTTTTCAGGCAAAGCAAGATAATGTCTCCATAAATAGTCATGTTCCAACTCAGCCGAAGTAGGCGTTTTAAAACTATGAACCACAACACCACGCGGATTAAATTCCTTAAAAACCTCACGAATCAAACTATCCTTCCCCGAAGTATCCATCCCTTGCAAACAAATCAAAACGCCGTACCTATTATGCGCGTACATCTTATCTTGTAGTTTACTCAATTTGGCCTGAACCTTATCCAGCTTCACTTCCTTTTCTTTCTCATCGGCATCTATATCCAACAAAGTCGGGATTTTTGATAATTTTATTTTATCAACAACTTTAAAATTTTTCGGGTCAATTGATTTCATAATTCCTCGTTTTAATTAAAGTAAATATACTATTTTTGGTCAGCTTTTTCCCGCTTTGCATTACAATACTTTTCAGTAAATTGCTTTTTTCTAAAAAGTAACAGGAGCTTCCGCTGGTCGCTCTGTTCCTTCAAGAAAAAACAACAATTTCCTCTCAAAGTATTTTCATTACACTCGGGGCTAAAACAACTACATTTAAAACAACAATCATGGAAAAATTCACACTCGAAATCCTATTCCAAATCATCGGGATCGGATCAGCATCAGGACTTATATATCAAGACAATTCATTATATATCATTGGCGATAATAGTGGTTATTTATACGAATACAACATCGATAATTCCGATTTAAAAAAACATGAGATAATTGCAAATCCAACCGAAAATATTGCAAAAAATATAAAACCAGATTTCGAATCTATTACGCATCATAACGACACCTTGTATATTTTTGGCTCTGGCTCTACCGATCAAAGAAACAAAATGGTTGAATTTGATTTAAAATCAAAAACTAAAATTGCTACAAATAACTTAACCGATTTTTATGCCGTAATGCAAAATTTCTCAGGTATCAAACCAGAAGATTTCAATCTCGAAGGTGCTATTTTTGATGGTGAGAATTGGTATTTATTCAATCGTGGAAACGGAAAAACCAATAAAAATGCCATATTCACCATACATGCCAAAAGTTTAGGAGAAGAATTTAGTCTTATTTCTGTAGATTATAAACTCCCAAAAATAAAAGGAGTTCGAAGCAGTTTTACGGATGCAATTCTCGTTGATGATAAAATTTACTTTTTGGCTACAGCCGAAGACACAAAATCAACTTACAATGATGGAGAAATATTAGGTAGTTTCATTGGTCAAATGGATCTTAAAACTATGAAAATCGACTACACCAAAAAAATAAGTTCTACCAACAAATTCGAAGGATTGACTTTATATAAAAAATCAAATAATACAATCGAATTTTTACTTTGCGAAGACAACGATACGGAATTATTAGAGACTACCATTTTTAAATTAAACCTTCCGATTAAGTAATTCACAAACAATAATCAACTGGATAAATATTGCAAAAAAGACAATCTCAAGAATATTAAAGATTGCCCTAATGTAAATTACAATAAGAAGTTGCGCCTCTTCTGTAAAACAGATCAATAATTCAAGTCATCGGATATCAGCAAACCTAAAAATGAAGCAAATTTACAAAAGCATTATAATCATCTTATTCTTTATCAATATTAAAAGTTACTCCCAAACACAGGAGGCAATAATTTTTTTTAAAAATGGTGATTCCATTGAGGGTTTTGCTGCACTAAAATTCAATAAAATAAAATTTAAAATCTCTCTTGACGATAAAACCGATACATGGGATTACGAACACATTAAAAAAATCACATTCTTTGGTTTTGAAATAAAAAGAACCTTTGAATATGTGACATTAAACTCAGTGGACAAACCTAAACTAGTGGAGGTTATTACAGAAGGAGAAGCTACTTTGTATAAAAAACTAGGTTCAGATTACAGCCTTTTTGATCATATATCAAATCCGCATGATGAAGTACAATCTTATGGTTCATATATTAACGGACAATATTCTCAACCAAGAGACGTCCCTGAATTTTATTATGTTAAAAAAGGAAAAGATAAATATCCAACTTGTCTAAATTGTGGAGTCATCAATTCCTGGAGAAGAAATACTTCTAAATTTTTCGCGGATTGTGATTATATCGTTAAAAAATTAAAAGGCGATAAATGGCTTTTTACTGATATTGAACAAATCGTCGAATTTTACAATGACATTTGTTACGAACAATAAATCATATTTAAAAATAATTTATCCTAATGGAACTGAGATTATTATTAATGATCTTAAAACCCAAAAGGATATTACAAAAAACAATTAATAAATTAACTTTAAACAATTAGAATGAACCCAATCTTGAATCAAAATTTATTTTTAGTAAAAGAACATGTCGGGATGTTCAAAGCTGCAAATAACTACGATATCTACAATCCAGAGAACAACGAACTAATAATGAATTGCCGAGAAAAAAATCTAGGCTTTTTTACTAAAGTATTACGTTTTACCGATTTTAAAAGAGCAACACCTTTTAACATAGAAATTGCAACACCTGCAGGAGAAAAAATAATCAATATAAAACGTGGAGTAGCAATTTTTCGCTCTACAGTAGAAGTATTCGACGAAAAAGAATGCTTAATTGGTACATTCAAACAAAAATTGCTTTCTATTGGAGGAAAATTTGAAATTTTAGATAAGAATGAAAAAACCGTTTGTATGCTACAAGGAAAATGGACTGGTTGGGATTTTAAATTTACTAAAGACACCAAAATGCTTGGGCAAGTAAATAAAAAATGGGCAGGTATCGGAAAAGAATTCTTTACCAGTGCTGATAATTATGTACTTCAAATTGAAAATACCGTTAGCCAAGATGATAACTCTAGACAACTTATCTTAGCAGCGGTAATGTGTATTGATATGGTATTGAAAGAATAAAATTATACCTAAAATAATTGAAGCCACGAATTCTCAACAAAAAGGATTCGTGGCTTTTTTTATTATTTATTATTTTGGTATGCTTCTCTATTTTTCTGTTCAGTCAAAATCTTATCCAAGAAAGGCTTTGTTTCTTTTTCTATTTCTTCAGGAGAAATTTCCAAAGCTTTAGGATCTTTAGCTAATTGCAACCAAGGTTTCTTTCCATCAAAATCATAAGTACCAAAAACGATCACAGGAGTTCCTTTAACCTTCACATTCTCTTTATCTGCCAATACCCATTGATCGGCCCAATCGTAAAGATAACGAGCATCTTTTTCCTGAAGTCGCAAGCACGAATGCGAAGCAGGATATCCCGGCAAAGCATATTCATGAAAACCGACACCTTTCTTGTTCTCTATATTAAAGTTCCATTTTAAATCCCACTCGTCATTAAAAGTACTTACTGTTTTCTCTGCTTTCCAATTAGTATAAAAAAGCCCTGTTGGAGTAGGATCCTTTTTTCTCCCCATATTAGTAGGTCCAGTATAAACCAACTGCCCTTTCTCATAAGCGGCAAAAGTTTGCGATGGGTATGAAAAGAAAATTACCTTATCGATAGCTCTCAAATAGGGTACTGTCAACGGAAACGGGAGATAATGTTCGATCTTACCTTTTAAATCAGAAGGTACCAAAATAGAATCCATCTTGGCAAAATTGGTTTTATCAGTTCGGTTAACAGCAACAAGGATATCTAACTGTGCATCGGCAGTAGTATTGGCCTTTAACCAATCTTTTCTGTTTTCTATACGATAAGAAATAGTTGCAGGTTTTTTTCGTATTTCTATTTCTTTAATCTCTGGAGTCTCATTTTTTTTACATGAGAATGACAGAATTGCTATAGCTAAAATAAGAAGTGTCTTTTTCATAATAAATGTGTTTATTACAAATTTGGCTTATTAAATAGAAAAATGCATTACATAATTTTCTCCTTTTGTTTCTTTATTTAAAGATATCAATAAAATATTTAATGTATTTTAAAATAAAAAAACGAAAACGTAATAGTGACAAACCAGTTAATTTTATATTAAGAATCCCTGTTAAAAGCCACATCCAAAGTTGAAAATAGGTATTTTTGCATGACAAACTATTTTAAACAAATTGTACTTTACAATACATAAAAATAACTACTATGAGTAATCTAAAAAATAAAAATGCGCTAATTACTGGTGCAGGAAAAGGAATTGGAAAAGCAGTTGCTATTGCATTAGCAAAAGAAGGTGTAAATGTAATTTTAATGGCAAGAACTCAAGCTGATATTGATACTGTGGCAGCCGAAATAAATACACTTGGAGTAAAATCATTAGCAATTACTGCTGATGTATCTGACATTAACTCTGTAAATAATGCCGTAGAGAAAGCATTAGCAGAATTTAAAACTATCGATATTTTAATTAACAATGCAGGAATTGCAGCATTTGGTAATTTCTTAGAATTAGAGCCAGTTGCTTGGGAAAGAATTATTCAGGTAAACTTAATGGGTACTTATTATGTAACTCGTGCCGTTTTACCAAATATGATTGCAAACCAAACTGGAGATATCATCAATATTTCTTCAACAGCAGGTTTAAACGGAAATGCATTGACTAGCGCATATAGTGCTTCAAAATTTGCAGTTCTAGGACTAACTGATTCTTTAATGCAAGAAATGAGAAAGCACAATATCAGAGTTACTGCTTTGACACCAAGCACTGTAGCAACCGATATGGCAAAAGAATTAAAACTAACAGATGGTAATCCTGAAAAAGTAATGCAATCTGAAGATATTGCAGAACTAATCATTGCCCAACTTAAACTAAATCGAAGAGTATTTATTAAAAACAGCAGTATTTGGTCTACAAATCCTTAATTAAAAACTGTTAATTATATTAAACACAAATTCCACAAATTTACACTAACTGTTTCGTGTAAATTTGTGGAATTTGTGTTTGTTCTTTCTTCTATTATAAAATCTCGTAAGTCTTGCTTTCTTGCTCAGTCTTATCTTTCTCTTTTAGGCTTCTGCTAATTTATTTACAAACTCTAATCGTACACTTCCGTCTTCATCAATGGTAGTTAAATTAATTTCGTGTAGCGTATTTACTAGTTCAGGATTCCAAGGCGTTTTCACTTTTACATAATTCTCAGTAAAGCCATGAATGTAGCCTTCTTTATTTTCACTTTCAAAAAGTACAGTTTTATTAGCTCCTAATTGACTTTCGTAAAAAGCACGGCGTTTTTTTACTGATAATCCTCGTAGCATTTTACTACGTTTGGCACGCACATTTGCAGGAACAATTCCAGGCATATTAGCCGCTTCGGTATTGTCACGTTCAGAGTAAGTAAAAACATGTAAGTAAGATATGTCCATTTCATTCAAAAAATGATAGGTTTCTAAGAAATGCTCATCCGTTTCACCAGGAAATCCAACAATTACATCGACTCCAATACAAGCATGAGGCATAACTTCGCGAATTTTATTTACTCGCTCTGTATATACTTCACGAAGGTAACGACGCTTCATTAATTTCAAAATATCATTACTTCCTGATTGTAACGGAATATGAAAGTGTGGCACAAAAGTTCTGCTCTTAGATACAAATTCAATTGTTTCATTTTTTAACAAATTGGGTTCTATCGAAGAAATTCTCAATCGTTCAATTCCTTCTACTTTATCCAAAGCTTGAACTAAATCCAGAAAAGTATGTTCGTGTTTCTTATTCCCGAATTCCCCTTTTCCATAATCTCCAATATTAACTCCAGTAAGAACTATTTCTTTGATATTTTGAGCTGATATTTCTTTTGCATTTTGTAATACATTCTCCAAAGCATCACTACGTGAAATTCCTCTTGCAAGCGGAATTGTGCAATAGGTACACTTATAATCACAACCATCCTGTACTTTTAAGAAGGCACGAGTTCTATCTCCAATTGAATAACTTCCTACATAAAAATCGGCTTCCGAAATTTCACAAGAATGAACTTCGCCCATATCATTTTTGCTCAAATCATTGATGTAATCAGTAATCTTAAACTTTTCGGTTGCACCCAAAACCAAATCAACACCATCTACCGATGCCAATTCTTCTGGTTTAAGCTGTGCATAACACCCAACAGCTGCAACAAATGCTTTATCGTTAAGTTTCATCGCTTTCTTCACAACCTGCTTAAACTGTTTATCAGCATTTTCAGTAACTGAACATGTATTGATCACATATATATCAGCAACATCTTCAAAATCGACACGATCAAAACCTTCATCATTAAAATTTCTGGCAATTGTTGATGTTTCTGAAAAATTCAGTTTACATCCAAGCGTATAAAAAGCAACTTTTTTTCTATTTTCCATAGCAATAAACTACGTTTTAAGTAGTATCTATTATAATTTATCTCTTTACAAAAGAGTTTGCAAATTTACGTACAATATTTTTTAAAATGAAATCAATAATAAGCTATATATCAATATTTTGACTTACAGTAACATTTATTTCCTCCAAAAAATACCGAAAAAGCAATACTCTTTTTACTTTTGAGAAAAATGAAACGAAAAATCTAGAAAAAAAGAACAAAAAGTTTCATTTTACCCCAATAATAATGCTCTCTAGACTTTTTTTTAAAGATCAAAATCAAAAAAGCATTTTAACTAGCAGATAAATCCTATTTATATATCCTATTTTTTTTCTACAGAGCCTTTTTATATTAAAAAAAACCACACAATTATATAACTATCAACAAGATACACCCAGTGAAAAATAAAAAATTTAAAAAATAAAGTTTTCCTATTATACGCTTTGTTCGCGTAAATATTCGCCTTAAATTCACGCCACGAAAAATGTGGTAAAAACAATACTAATTGGCATCAATTTACGTTAGTTACTTTTTCATAAACATATTGAATTCTTAACTGAATGAAAATATAAATGGGCAAACCGAAAACCATATAGAGTAGGTATATTAAAATTAATTACAAAAACATGAAAGCATTTTTCCCTACAATCTTATTAATGCTATTAACTACTTTTGGAGTACAAGCACAAACTACTAGTGCTACTACAAATCCATTTCCTTCTATTACCACACTTACCTCTTGGGCAAGTTACAATTCACAATCAAAATTTGATATTGAAGTACGTGGTATTGGATTTAAATTTGAAGTAAAATCTGTTGAGGAAGGTTCAACTGCTTATACCTACATCAGAAAAGTAATTGTAAACGACATTTCTTACACAGACAGAATCGTTTATAGAATTGCAAATGGTAATACTGCAAGTATTATATCACTAGTAACTGCTTCGACAGATTTAGTATCATTGTACACACCACAATTGTCAACATACAAAAGCAACAACTGTAAAACAGAAATGTCAAAAGACAAAAACACAACTTGTTCTTGTTATGAGAATGCTAATTACTCTATTGACCTTTGCGACGAACGTGTAAAACTTACAATGGGAGATGGAAATAAATATTTTATTTCAGTTGCGAAAAAATAAGTTCAAAAGTACTTAAGATATACCGTTATCTAGTAACGGAACGGTGTTACCCAAATCTTTACATACCAAAATCAGCAACAACTTACCTACATTTTGTTTCTAGATTAAAACTAAGAGATTGTAAAGATTTGGGAGACATTGTGTTTTTTAAAGCCTAAAGATGAGGATTCTTCAGTTCATACCAAACTTCTTGTTCACCATCAAGCATAAAAGAATTCACATACTTTAGTCCTAGTTTTTCGAGAATACTTCTAGAACCACTATTTCCTGCATCTGCATAAGCATAAATTCCTTCTACTTTCATTGTATTAAAAGCATAATCTATAAAAGCTTTCCCAGCTTCAGTAGCATATCCTTTACCCCAATGCTCCTCAATAAAACGATATCCTATTTCGTAGAAATCCTTGTGATTATTGATACTTTCGGTAATAAATTTTATTCCAGACCAACCTATAAAAGTATTGGTTTCTTTGAGAACTACAGCCCAGCGGCCAGTTCCATGATCCTCATATTGCTGTTGTACAAATTTAATATAAGCACGGCTTTCATCAATATGAGTAATCGGCTTCTTCCCTACATACTTATGTACATTAGGATTAGATTCCAATTCAAAAAGCCCTACATCATCTGTAGAAAAAAGTTCTCTTAGTAACAATCGTTCTGTCTCAATTGGAGTTTTCATACTTAGTTTAAAATATATCGTTGCACTACTTCGGCAACACCATGATCATTATTTGAAGCAACAATAACATCGGCTCTATCTCGTAATTCGGGAGTAACGTTGTCTACCCAAACTCCTAAACCTGCATATTCTATCATCGTTAAATCATTGCCTGCGTTTCCTACAGCAATAATTTCGCTTTGATGAATGTTTAATTTATCTGCCAAAAGCTTAAGGCTTGTCGCTTTATCTATTCCGTTTTGAGCTACTTCAAGGAAAAAAGGCTTAGACATTGCAACGCTTAAATGAGGCATCCTCGCTTTTAAATCACTTTCAAGACCTTTCAAATAATTTGGCTCTTCGAGCAAAATACATTTCACAGCATTAGTAGTAACTGCCTCTTTAAAACTTGTGACTTTAGTATGCTTTAAACCAGTAATTGTCTTTTCTATTTCAATAAACTCAGAGTCTGTTTCGCTGATAATCTCGTTATTCAAATAGGTAATAATGTGTGTTTTCTTTTCCACACTATAATCATACAATTCATGTATTTGTTCTTTTGACAAAGTTTGCTCAAAAAGCACCTCATCCTCTTTTACGCTACTTATAACAGCTCCGTTAAAAGAAATCATATAGGAATTATTTAAATCTAATTCCAATTCTTTTGCAAAAGAAGTCATAGCCGAAGTTGGTCTACCAGAAGCCAAAACTACATAAACTCCCTTTTCTTGAGCCTTAAGAAGCATTTCTTTATTAATTTCCGAAATTTTATGGTCATCGGTCAACAAGGTATCATCCATGTCTAAAACCAGCATTTTATATTGCATATTCTTTTTTTAGTTACCCGTTTCAGTCACAGTAAACACTGTAAACTGCGACTGAAAACTGTAAGCTTAATTACTTGTCCTTAAAGACTCATTCTAAAGTCTTCGATAACAGGATTTGCTTTTGCAAAATCAGTCTCTTGAATAAATACTTCAACAGCTAAATCTGTATTTCCAAAACCACCTAAACGAGCCGATTGGATATTATTTTTAATTACTGTATCTACTTGCGCCTCTTCCAATTTTTGCTGTAACGCTTGTGCTAAAATTTCACTCCCCGAAAATACTTTCATTAATCCCATATCATTTCTATTTTATTTATTAATATCTTAATTAAAATCTATTCTTCAATATCCTCTTCTTCATCCTCGTTGTCTTCTTCCTCATCTATTTCGAATAAATAAGGCTCCAGTAACATTTTATCAGTCAAAATTTCGATGCTTTCTGTCAGTTGTTCTGCAAAAACAATTCGTTGCGTTTTAGCAATACTATTAGAAATACGCATGATTTTAGTTTCATGACGTAATTTTAAGATTGGATTAGCATCATCTAAAATAAACATTTTCAAACGATTTACATTGTATCCTGCAGTAGTAAACATATCGCTTAGTTTATTTGGCGTACCGATTAAAACGTCAATCCCAGTCGATATATAGTTTTTATCATAATCCATATCTCCTTTGTCATGTACTCCGTAAACCTCAAGATTATTATACTTACCGTATTTCTCAAAAAGTTCTTCCATTTCTAGCACCTTTGCTTTGTCTTCTACAATAATCAAAGCACGTGGTGATTCTTCAGTTTTACCTGCCAATTGCTGAATAACATTCAATACAATCGTTGTTGATTTCCCACTTCCTTTTGGAGCCACAACAATACAATCCACCCCACTCTTTAGTGTAGAAAAAGTTTCCTGCTGCAATGCATTAGCTTCAGTTAAACCGTTTTCAATTAATGCTTCCTGTAACTTTTCGTTTATTTTTTTAGTTTCATCTTCAAAGATTGAAAAATTTAAAAATTTAAAAATTTAAAGATTCTACGTTAGTTCAATCTTTAAATTTTTAAATCATTAAATCATTAAATTAATTTTTATTTGCTTGCGAACATTTTTACATCTGTTTCAGAAATTTCACTTCCACCTAATATGATAAGGCGTTCCACAACGTTTCTTAACTCTCTTATGTTTCCTGTCCAATCATATTCTTGCAATAATTGTATTGCTTGAGGCGAAAATAACTTAACAGCATTTCCTTGCTCTGATGCTATTTTTTCAACAAAATGAGTAATCAAAGCAGGAATATCTTCTCTTCTATCGTTCAAAGGTGGAACTTTTATCAAAATCACAGCCAAACGATGATATAAATCTTCTCGAAAACGTCCTTCTGCAATTTCGATTTTTAAATCTTTATTCGTTGCGGCAACCACACGAACATCTACTTTTATATCTTTTTCAGCTCCTACTCTTGTAATCATGCTTTCTTGTAGAGCACGCAAAACTTTGGCTTGGGCCGAAAGACTCATATCCCCAATTTCATCTAGAAAGATAGTCCCTTTGTCAGCTGCTTCAAACTTACCTGCTCTGTCTTTTACAGCCGATGTAAAAGCACCTTTTACATGTCCGAACAATTCACTTTCGATTAATTCGCTAGGAATCGCTGCACAGTTTACTTCAATTAAAGGATAATTAGAACGTCCGCTTTTTTCATGCAGTTGATGTGCAACCAATTCTTTTCCGGTTCCATTAGGCCCTGTAATTAAAACTCTTGCTTCGGTTTCGGCTACTTTATCAATCATAATTTTAATATGACTAATAGCTTCACTATCACCGATCATTTCATAATTTCTACTTACTTTTTTCTTTAAAATCTTATTTTCAACAACAAGCTTTTTTCTGTCCAAAGCATTACGAACTGTATTTAACAAACGATTTAAATCTGGCGGTTTTGAAATATAATCAAATGCTCCTAAGCGCATGGTATGAATTGCTGTTTCCATATCACCATGGCCAGAAATCATAACCATTGGAATCTCAGGTTTGATTTTCTTCACTTCTTCCAATACCTCAACACCATCCATTTTTGGCATTTTGATATCACACAAAACCAAATCGTAATCGTTATTTTTTATCTTTTCAAGTCCCGAAATACCATCTTCTGCATCCTCCACTTGATAGCTATCATTTTCTTCTGATAGTATTTTGGTAAGTACTCTACGAATAGCTGCTTCGTCTTCTATAATTAGTATTTTACTCATTTTTTTTGAGATTCTAAGTTGCAAAGGCACAAAGGTACAAAGTTTAAAATCTTTGTCACTTTATAACCCAACAGCTTTATTATTATTTTAGTATTAACCACAAGGTTAAAAAAGAACAAAGGCACAAAACCTAAAGCTTTTGTCCCTTTGTTGCTCTATATCTTTTTTTGAGGCTCAAAGTTGTAAAGGCTCAAAGGTACAAAGTTTAAAATCTTTGTATCTTTACAACCCTACAGCTTTATTATTATTTTAATATTAACCACAAAGACTAAAAAGAACAAAGGCACAAAACCTAAAACCTTTGTCCCTTTGTCGCTCAGTACCTTTGTTACTTTTTTAATATTTAAGCCATCTATATAATTCTTTCCATGTAGGTTTCTTACCATACATCAATATTCCTACGCGATAAATTTTGGCAGCAAACCAAACTACTGCAAAAAACGAAGCAAACAATAAAGTTACTGAAATAACTATTTGCCACCAAGGCACTCCAAACGGAAGTCGCATTAACATAACAATCGGTGAGGTTAACGGTATCATCGAAAACACTACAGCAATAGTCCCATGCGGGTCATTCACCACAGTAAAGAAACCAATATAAACGCTCAAAATCAAAGGCATAATAATAGGCAAAAGAAATTGCTGCGAATCGGTTTGGTTATCAACCGCTGCCCCAATAGCGGCATAAAACGAACTATATAAAAAATAACCTCCTATGAAATAAACCACGAATCCCATTAAGATACTTGCAATTGGCAAATTCCATAATTCATTGATATACATTTGTGCCGTTCCTATGAATTCCTTTTGAGCTGCATGCATTAACTCTGGCGGAATCTTGGCGGTTGGACCAACATTTACACCAAAAAATGCCGATGCAGCAAACATTAAAGCAAATCCTATTACTGCCCAAATTAAAAACTGTAATAACCCTGCTAATGAAGTTCCAATTATCTTACCCATCATTAACTGAAAAGGTTTTACTGATGAGATAATAATCTCGATAATTCTATTGGTTTTTTCTTCGATTACACTTCGCATAACCATATTACCATAAATAACAATAAACATCATTATCAAGTAGCCAAATGATCCTCCAATAGCAATTTTTATTTCATTTAATCCTTTTAAACTTTCCTCTCCAGATGCTTTTGCAAGATGAATATTTACTTTTGCCTGAGCATTTTTTATCGCTAATGTATCTAAATCTGCTTCTTGAAAATTAATTCTCGTAATCTCGTCCGCAATTGTATTTTGTGTGTTTTCTATAAAAGAAATACTTGGACTATTATTTGATATAAATTCAATCCGACCTTCTAAATCTTTTATCTTATCCGTTTTAGGAATCAAAAGCAATCCATCTAAACTTTCTTTAGCAATACTATCTTTTAGTGATTGTAATGGCACTTTTGATAAATCAAGATATCTGAACTCAATATTTTTCGCATTCTGCTTTGTAAACTGTGAAGCAAACAAACCCGTTTCGTCATGAATTGCAATACGTTTTGTTTCAGCTTTCATAGAACTTAAATATCCGATAAAAGCTGCTATCCCAACAAACAATAGCGGACTTAAAAAAGTCATTACAACAAATGACTTATTACGAACTTTAGAAATAAATTCTCTTTTTATAATTAATGATATAATACTCATTTTTTATTTTAGATTGTTAGATTTTTAGACTACTTAGACTTGCTTAGATTATTTGATTATTCATTTTTTGATTTCTCTAGACTTTCTTGGGCTTATTAGATTTTAAGATTAACCTAAGTAGTCCAAAAATCTAAGCAAGTCTAACAATCTATTTCGTTACTGTTTGAATAAAAATATCGTTTACACTTGGAATTTTCTCAACAAAATGTGTCACTTGTCCGCGTTGTGTCAATATATTCAATAATTCATTTGGAGTAGCGTTATTTATTTGAATTTCTAGTTTTAATTCATCTCCTAATGATTTAAAATTTGCAGGCAAAACAGTGAATTTTTGTGTAATATCATACATCAAACCTTCGACGTTATTTGTCAATATACCAACCTCAAAACTATTTGTCTTAAATTGTCTTTTTACATCAACCAATTTTCCTTCAATCAGTTTATTCGATTTATGAATCAAAGCAATATGATCACAAAGTTCTTCTACACTTTCCATTCGGTGTGTCGAAAAATAATTGTTGCCCCTTGTTCTTTTAATGCCAAAATTTCATCTTTTATGACATTGGCATTAACTGGATCAAAACCTGAAAATGGCTCATCAAAAATCAACAATTTTGGTTTATGCAATACACAAACTACAAATTGGATTTTCTGTGCCATTCCTTTTGACAATTCCTGAACTTTTTTGTTCCACCATCCTTGTATCTCTAATCTATCAAACCAATATTCCAATTGTTTTTTAGCTTCGGCTTTAGACAATCCTTTCATCTGAGCCAAATACAAACATTGCTCTCCTACTTTCATAGAACTATACAAACCTCTTTCTTCAGGAAGGTATCCAATATGTTGAACATGTTTTGGGTCTAATTTTTCGCCATCAAGAATCACCTGTCCACTATCTGGATAAGTAATCTGATTTATAATTCGTATAAGTGATGTTTTTCCTGCTCCATTGGGCCCTAACAGTCCGTAAATACTACCTTTAGGAACATTTAATGAAACTTCATTAAGCGCAACATAATCACCGTATTGTTTTACGACATTATGTACTTCGAGTAAGTTGCTCATGCTTTTTTTTTGGATTTACTAAATCAATATGGCCTTTTTGGCCTCGCGTGTGTAAAAGTAAATAATTAGTAGCGAATACTTCATATTGTTACAAAAAAAAACCCGTCTTAAACAAAGTTTAAGACGGGTTGTAAATTAATTATAACGTTTTACAAAAGATTAAGATTGTTTATGAAAACATATCTTTTACTTTTTCAAAAAATGATTTATCCGTTTTCTCAGGATGCGGAGTAAAATGTTCGTCATTCAAAGCATTTTCAAAGAACTGTTTTTGCTCTTTGCTTAATGTTTTTGGTGTCCAAACATTTACATGCACTAATAAATCTCCATTTCCGTATCCATTGATACTTGGAATTCCTTTTCCTTTCAATCTCAGAATTTTCCCAGATTGAATTCCTTCTTCTAATTTAATTCGTACTTTTCCGTTAATAGCTTCAATATCTTTTGAGATACCTAAAACAGCTTCTGGAAAACTTATATATAAATCGTAATGTAAATTTTCTCCTTCACGCTTCAGTAATTCGTGCTCAAGTTCTTCAATTGCAACAATTAAATCACCTGGTACGCTATTTCCTGGCGCATCGTTTCCTTTACCAGAAACTTTTAACTGCATTCCATCAACAACTCCTGCAGGAATTTTGATTGATACAGTTTCATCTTCCTGAACCATTCCTTGCGAATCTGCATTGGCAGGTTTTTTATCTAAAATCTGACCAGAACCTCCACAACTTGGACAAGTCGAAGCGGATTGCATTCTACCTAAAATAGTATTAGTCACACGCATTACCTGCCCTTGACCATTACATGTAGAACATGTTTTATAAGTAACCCCTTTGGCTTGAACCTTACGTTTTACTTTTACTTTTTTCTCAACACCATTTGCAATCTCTTCTAAAGTTAATTTAACTTTAATTCTAAGATTACTTCCTTTAGTACGACGAGGGCCTCCGCCACCGCCTCCTCCGAAACCACCAAATCCGCCTCCGAAGATGTCGCCAAACTGACTGAATATGTCATCCATATTCATGCCACCATGTCCACCACCTCCAAAACCACCTGAACCATCAAAGGCTTGGTGTCCGTATTGGTCGTATTTGGCTTTTTTATTAGGGTCGCTTAAAACTTCATATGCTTCTGCAGCCAATTTGAAGTTCTCTTCTGCCTCTTTATTATCCGGATTTTTATCCGGATGATATTTTAACGCACATTTACGGTACGCTTTTTTAATCTCAGCAGCATCCGCATTTTTTGAAATGCCTAATATTTCGTAAAAATCTTTTTTCATAATTGTTTAAATTCCAAAAAACAAAACCCAATAAATAACTCAATTCTGAAAATTCAAAACTATCTATTTGGGATTTGGGATTTATAATTTGTTATTTTAGTTTCCAACGACAACTTTAGGAAAACGAATAATTTTGTCTCCTAATTTGTATCCTTTTTCTATAACATCAACGATTTTACCCTTCAATTTATCTGAAGGTGCTGGAATTTGAGTAATAGCTTCTGCATAATCTGCATTAAATGCATCTCCTGCTCTCACTTCAATTTGCTCTAAACCTTTAGCAACTAAAGTGCTTTTTAGTTTTTCGTGAATTAGCTCAACTCCTTTAGTCAATGTTTCATCATTAGATTTGCTGATTTCAACCATTGCTCTGTCAAAATCATCTAATACAGGAAGCATTGCTAACAACACCTCTTGATTAGCGGTTTTAAACAAATCCATTCTTTCTTTTGAAGTTCTTTTTTTGTAATTTTCAAACTCAGCAAACAATCTCAAGAATTTATCTTTTTCTTTGGCTAAGTCTTGAGCTAATTGTTCTTCTACACTTAATTCCTCAATAATAATTTGTTCGCCATTGGCATTATTCTCTAACGTTACGTCATCTATTTCTTGATCGATTTCTGTATTCTCCGTAGTCATATTACTTTTATTTTTAAAAATATTCTTAAACTTCATTTTTTATTCTTTTCTATGGATTGCAAAAGTACTGCCAAATCTTATAAAATGTCAAATTGTCATCTTTTGACAAATATTCATTTTATTCAGCCACTATTTAATCCATCTAAAGCAATGATATTCTCAAAAAATTAATATAATTTTAAGAGAATTACCTTCAGGATTAAATACATTTGAGGTAATAACAAAATCGTTATTATTATCTATTAAAATTGAATCAAAGGTTAGCCTTCGGCTTTTATAATAAATTATTAATTCAACTTTACTATAATAAAAAAAGCTTCGCCTAATAGACGAAGCTTTTTTTTGCTTTTTTTACACCTTCTAACTGAAAGCCTCTGTCAAAGTAATTGCACGGGCGGAGGGATTCGAACCCCCATCAACGGTTTTGGAGACCGCTATTCTACCCTTGAACTACGCCCGTAACTAGAGCCGCAAATTAAACGCTTTTTTTTCTTTCTCACCAATTATTTCACGCAAATTTGAAAAGATTTAAGCTAATAAATCCCAACAATCCACTAACACAATCACCTCCAGAACTTTGTGGATTTTACATTCTTTAATCAAAACAAAAACTTTGTGAAATAACCGCAAAGACCATCAAGTTTTTAAAAATATAGTTTTATAAAAACACAAAGTTCACAAAGCTTTGTATTGATCTAGCTTTGCGAACTTTGTGTTTTCTATGCGTGAGTAAAATTAAATCTTAGCGCACTTTGCGGTTAAACTCTTATACCAATAATGCTTTCTTTAATCCCTCTAAATCAACCGAAACTTGTTCGCCTGTTAGCAAATTTTTAAGCGAATACAAATTTGATTCCATTTCTACATCACCAACAATAACCGCAAAAGGAATTGCACGTTTATCCGCATGCTGAAACTGTTTTCCTACCTTTACATTCTCAGGATATAATTCAACTTTAATATCTTCTTTTCTTAATTCCTGAATGGCTTTTAGCGCATAAAATGCTTCTTTATCACCATAGTTTATAAACAAAGCTTTTGAAGTTGCTGTAACAGTTTCAGGAAACAATTGCAACTCCTCTAACACTAAATAAATACGATCTAATCCAAAAGATATTCCAACACCACTCATATTTTTCAATCCAAAAATACCAGTTAAATCATCGTATCTTCCGCCACCGCCAATAGATCCCATTGCAACCGTTTTTGGCGCACCAACTTCAAAAATTGCTCCTGTGTAATAGTTGAGGCCACGAGCAAGAGTAACATCCAAATCTAAGATTGCAGTAGACAACCCTAAACTAGAAACATTGTCACATATAAATCGCAATTCCTCTACTCCTTTCATCCCTTCTTCTGAAGAAGCTAATAAATCAGAAAGCTGATTAATTTTATCTGAAATAGTTCCTGTAAAACTAAATAATGGTTGCACTTTTACAAGGGCTTCTTCCGAAATTCCTTTCTCCATCATTTCTTTTTTCACACCATCTTCACCTATTTTATCAAGCTTATCTAATGCAACTGTGAAATCAATTAATTTATCCGAAGCTCCAATAACTTCTGCAATTCCAGATAATATTTTTCGGTTGTTAATTTTTATTGTTACACCGCTTAACCCCAAAGAAGTAAAAACAGTATCATATAATTGTACCAACTCTACTTCCTGCCACAATGATTTTGAACCAACAACATCGGCATCACACTGGAAAAATTCTCTAAAACGTCCTTTCTGCGGACGATCTGCACGCCAAACTGGCTGAATCTGATACCTTTTAAAAGGAAATTCAATTTCGTTTTGGTGCTGTACCACATATCTTGCAAAAGGAACAGTTAAATCATAACGTAAGGCTTTTTCAGAAATACTAGAAGTTAATTTCGTACTGTCTTTTGCTTCTAAATGCGCTTCGTTTGCTTTAGACAAATAGTCACCTGAATTCAATATTTTAAAAATCAAGCGATCACCTTCTTCGCCATATTTACCCATTAAGGTTTCCGAATTTTCAAATGAAGGCGTTTCTATTGGTTGAAAACCAAATTTCTCGAAATTACTTCTTATAATTTGAATAATATATTGACGCTTTGCCACCTCGGTTGGTGAAAAATCTCTGGTTCCTTTAGGAATACTAGGTTTTGATGCCATTTAATTTGGTATTTTAAATTTTAGACTTATAGTTTCAGATTTCTCAGAATTGTAAATCGAATGCAAATATCTCAATTTTAAAATAAATAATGACTCTTCTAAAACAAACTTGTAACAAAAATTGTATTTTCGTGACAAACTAGTATGATGCTAAAATTATTCAAAGAAAATATCCGAATTGCATTTGGTTCGATCCGAACTCAATTATTACGAACGATTCTTACCGTTTTAATTATTGCAATCGGCATCACTGCTTTAGTTGGAATTCTAACCGTAGTTTCGGCTTTAGAAAATACCATTTCTACCGATTTTGCTTCTATGGGAGCAAATACCTTCAATATTAATCAATACGAAAACGAAGTTAGAAATCGTGGTGGAAACGAAAGAGAAATTATAAACCCTATCATTTCGTATCCCGAAGCTGTCGCTTTCAAAAACAAATTCAAATACCCATTTACCGAAACATCGCTTTCATTTACAGCAACTTCTACCGCCGAAGTAAAATACCTATCCACTAAAACCGATCCCGAAATTAAAGTTCTAGGTGTCGACGAGCACTTTATTGGTAACTCAGGCTTAGAAACTAGCATAGGTAGAACCTTCAATCAGTTTGATATCGAGAACAATACTTACGTATGTATATTAGGCTCTGATTTCATGAAAGGATTATTAAAAGACGTAAATCCAATTGATAAAATTATTTCTATTCGTGGCGCACGATTTAAAGTTATTGGCGTATTAAAAGAAAAAGGATCCACATTTGGAAACAGTCAGGATTTACGCGTACTAATTCCGATACAAGTAGCCCGTTCTTTATTTACAGCACCAAACATAAATTATACGATAAGCGTAATGGTTTCTAAAAAAGAATTACTAGATCAAGCTATCGATAATGCAACAAGTACCATGCGTCGCGTTCGAAAATTAAGCCCCATACGCGATAATAATTTTGGCGTAGTACGAAGCGATGATCTTATCAATCGCATCCTCAGTATCACACAATACCTTGGCTTAGCAGCATGGGCTATTAGTATCATTACTATTTTAGGTTCATCGATTGCTTTAATGAATATCATGATCGTATCGGTAACAGAGCGTACCCGCGAAATCGGTGTTCGTAAAGCTTTGGGAGCTAAAAAGTCGACGGTTGCCGTACAATTCTTTATCGAAACCTTACTCATAGGACAATTAGGTGGTTTAATCGGAATTATTCTAGGAATCCTGGTTGGTTTTGCATTTGCATCTGCAATGAAATTTGTATTCGTAATTCCTTGGATGGCAATTTTCGCTGCTTTCAGCACCAGTTTTGTAGTTACCATTGTGTCAGGATTATATCCAGCAATAAAAGCATCCAAACTTGACCCTATCGAAGCTTTACGCTACGAATAATTCAGTTTACAGTCGTAGTATTTCTTCCAAGGTTACAGAAAACCTTGGAGGAAACTCTCATTTTACTTTTCACTTTTCACAAAACAAAAAATTTATTTCACACAAAAAATCATCCTATCATTATCATAAATATCCTTGCGCAATTCGATGTTTTTAAAGCCTAAATTCTCGAGCAACTCAGCTGTTTCTTTGCCTAAATATTGATTGATTTCAAAATAAAGGCTTCCATTTTTTACTAAATTTTTCTGTGCCAATTCTGCTATTTTTCTGTAAAAAATCAATGCATTATTATCGGCTACAAAAAGCGCCAAATGAGGCTCATTATCTAAAACATTCTTCTTAATTTCCTCTTTTTCTAAATTTCGAACATAAGGCGGATTCGATACAATAACATCAAATTCCTGCATTAAATCATCAGTTTCCAGAATATTTCGATGCAAAAAAGTAACCGAAACGTCATTAGAAATAGCATTCCTTTTGGCTGTAGCCAAAGCTCCTTCTGAAACATCAATCGCAAAAACCTGAGCCTCAGAAAGATTCTTAGCCAACGAAATTGCAATACAACCACTTCCTGTACCTATATCTAAAATTTTTAAACTTTTGTTTTTTTGAGTTGCAAGATGATTAGATATGATCCACTCCACCAACTCTTCTGTCTCTGGTCGCGGAATCAAAACATTGGGATTTACCTCAAAATCCAATCCGTAGAAATTAGTCTTCCCTAACAAATATTGAATTGGGATTTCCTTTTTTAATTCAGTAACGAGAATATTCCAATCCTTAATCTCTTCGTCTGAAAAAGACAAATCTGGATTTAAAGCCAAATCTATTTGCTTAAGATTTCGTTTCTCTTCTAAAATTAAATAGAAAAAACTCTCCACTTCCAGAACATCGTAAATCCCTGAAAGCTCTTGAATAAATTGCGTTCTGTATTGTTTTATTTTCATTTTTATATTTGTTATTAAAAAGCAGCCCTTAATTAGCAATCAAATTGCACTGCAACTTCAGAAACTCTTTTCATCGCTTCTCCACTTTTTGCTTTTGATGAAAGAAACAAAATTACTCGTTCCTCTTCATAATCCCTATTTGCACTAAAAACAAAGTCTAATTTTCCATCACCATCAATATCTCCAACAAAAAGCAACACTACAAATGTATCGTTAAATGACTGCTCTGTTAAAAGTAATTTTTCCGAAGTATTCCCCGCAGTTAGATAAAGCTTATAGTTTTCGACCTTCTTAAAAACCTCTTCTTTGTTATCATCTGTAGAAACTATTTCAGAAGAAAGCACTTTGCCTTCGGCACGCAAAGTATAATTGATATTATTAAATATATAAGTTACTTTTTCGGTTGGCCATATTTTGTCTTTATTAATTTTTAAAGACTGTATTTTCCCTAATTTCAAACTAGGATAATCCATAAAAATAATTGATTTGTTTTTAGGAATAATTGATATTAAAGAATCTCCAGAACATTCATCGAATCCTTTTTCTGTTTTATAATCTGCCTTCCCTAAATAATACTCCCCATTCTGTTCATATAAATCAATCCATGCTTTAGTTAAAGAAGCAGCAGGATTTTCACCTTCATAACTTCTATAACTTCTAGGTAACAAAATATCAAAGTCATTTTTTAAATCTCCATCCGAAACTTCTTCTTCTTTTTGAACAGAATCTTTTACAATTGGTTTTTCACTAACTCCAACAGTTTTTTCTATTTTTACTTCTTTAGAATCTTTACACGACAATAGGATTGAAATTAAAACAATTCCAACAACTAATTTTTTCATACGCTTATAGTTTTTTCAACATCCATACTGGGCATGAAGTATGACCCGTGCTCCCCATTGGAGCATCAAGATATTCAAAACCTGATTTTTTATATAATTTTTGGGCCGCATGCATAAAAGGCATTGTTTCGATATAACAATTTTCAAAACCAAATTTTTTAGCACTCTCCAAACATTTGTCCATCATTTTACTTCCTATTCCTAAGCCACGAGTTTCAGGCAAGAAATACATCTTTTGCAACTCACAAATTACTGGTACTTCATTCGCTAAAGGAGCAATTCCTGCACATCCTACGATTTTACCATTGTTTTCAACCACATAATAAACTGATTTGGGCTTATTATATTCTTCAAACATAAAGTCTAAATACGGATCTTCATATGCCGTTCCTACTTTCGGGATATTCAACTCATCAAAAACTGCTCTTATTAATTGTGCCACAGCCTGATTGTCTTCTTTTATTATTTTTCTGATAATCAAATTTTCCATTTCTTCGTATTCTGCCTTATTTAAACACAAAAGTAAATATACTTTATTGTTATTTTAGATAGTTTCAAAACTAAATCATAAACTCAAAAATAACTACTTTTGCATTGTGAATATACATGAAAAATACATAAAACGCTGCATTCAGCTTGCCAAAAATGGCTTAGGAACTACATACCCAAACCCCATGGTTGGTAGTGTAATTGTTTATAATGATACGATTATAGGAGAAGGCTGGCATAAAAAAGCCGGCGAGCCTCATGCCGAAGTAAACGCTATAAACTCCGTAAAAGATAAATCGTTACTAAAAAAAGCAACTATTTACGTAAGCTTGGAACCCTGCAGCCATTTTGGAAAAACACCTCCTTGCTGCGATTTAATTATCACACATGAGATTCCAAATGTAGTAGTTGGAACAGTTGATCCAAACGAAAAAGTTGCAGGTAAAGGAATTAAAAAACTCCTTGAAGCTGGAAAAAAAGTTGTTATTGGAGTCTTAGAGGACGAATGTAACGAACTAAACAAGCGTTTCTTTACATTTCACCAACAAAAAAGACCGTATATAATCTTAAAATGGGCAGTATCCAAAGATGGATTTTTAGCTCCAGAAAAAGACAACAATACAATCGCAAAAAGAGAACCCATCTGGATTACAAACACATACTCCAGACAGCTAGTACACAAATGGCGAAGTGAGGAACAAGCCATTTTAGTAGGAACACAAACCGTAATCGATGACAACCCAAAATTAAACACTCGTGATTGGGCAGGAAACAACCCTGTTCGGATAATTTTAGACCAGAACAATCGCATTCCACAAGACAGTCATATTTTTAGCAACGATGTTAAAACTATCGTATTTACAAAAATCAAAATTGCCATTGAAAAAGAAAACCTTATCTTTGAAGTAATTGATTTTAAAGAAAATATAATCCCGCAAATACTTGCAGTTTTGTACCAACACCAAATTCAATCGATTATTATTGAAGGCGGACTGCAAACTTTACAAACCTTTATTGACACTAATCTTTGGGATGAAGGGCGTTTTTTTGTTGGAAATACTTACTTTACAAAAGGCACTAAAGCTCCTAAAGTTGCTAGTAAAAAATCAGAAACAACACACATTGGCAAAGACGAATTAATACAAGTTAGAAACCATGATTGACACTATCATTTTTGATTTTGGGGATATTTTTATCAACCTAGACAAACAAGCCACAATTGATGGGTTAAAAAAACTTGGCCTATCTGAATGGAATAAAAATTTAGATCAATTGAATATTAAATTCGAAACAGGCAATATCACACCAGAAGAATTTATAGCCGGATTTCAAAAAGAAATCCCAAATGCTTCAACAAAAGATATTCTCAATGCCTGGAATGCAATCTTACTTGATTTCCCTTTATACCGATTAGAATTCCTTCAAATGCTTTCTGAAAAATACAGGCTGTTCTTATTAAGCAACACCGATTCAATTCATATTAAAACATTCGAACACAGAACTGGAGTTTCCTTTTACAGTGATTTCTACCAATGTTTTGAAAAAGTGTATTTTTCGTTCGAAATTGGAATGAGAAAACCAAATCACGAAGCCTACAACTACATTATAAACAAACACGAGCTATCCCCAAAACGAACGTTGTTTGTTGACGACAAAATCGAAAACACCAATGCCGCAGCCGAATTAGGCCTTCAGGTCTGGAACCTACAAGTAGGAAAAGAAGATGTCGTAGATTTATTTGACAAAAAAATAATTTAAAAAACAATCTTGGAAATCAAAGATACTTACCAAACAATAGCTTACCCTTCGGAAGAAGTCTTGTACAAAGAAAAAAGCAGCAAGTTCTTTGGCTATGCTTACCCAATAACATCCGAAGAAGAAGTTAAACCCATTATCGAAACTTTAAAAAAACAACATCCAAGTGCTGTACATTATTGCTATGCCTATCAATTAGGAATTGAACCTACTATAAGCTACAGAGCCAATGACGATGGAGAACCGAGCAATACTGCAGGAATGCCTATTTATGGACAAATACAATCTTTTGGCGTCACAAACGTTATTATTGTTATTGTACGTATATATGGAGGAATCAAATTAGGTGTTGGAGGTTTAATTGCAGCGTACCGAACAACAGCACAAATGACATTAGAAGTTTGTGAAATTGTCGAAAAAACGATTGATGTTCAGTTTTTAATATCGTTTGATTACAAAAACATGAACAAAGTAATGCGCGTAATTAAAGAAAAAAAATTAGAAATTATATCCCAAGAAATGGAAATAAACGAGGTTTCAGGCCTGCCAATTGGTAAGATAACGGTTCAAATACGCAAAAAAAATGCCGAAATGGTATTCGACATTTTTGATTCAATGTTTGAAATAGATATAAAACCTTGCTGAAACCGCCCTCATTTAAGCCAAATATTAGCAATTATCAATGTTTTTAAGAAGCTCCAAAATGTAGCTCGGAGGAGCCATTGGACGACCTGTTTTTAGAGATACAAATACCAAAATAAACACAGCAGTTGTTAATAACTCATTTGATTCATTATAGATTGCGCAATCAAATTCTATCTTAACAGAAGTCTGACTTTTAAATGTTGTATGCACTGTTAATAATTCATCATATCGTGCGGATTTTTTATAATTAATATTCATAGAAACGATCGGCAAAGCAATACCGCTTTCTTCCATGCTTTTATACGAAACCCCTTTATTTCTAAGCCATTCCACTCGACCTATTTCAAAATAGGGAATATAATTCCCGTGATAAACGACTCCCATTTGATCCGTTTCTGAGTAACGAACACGCACTTGAGTTTGATGATTTTTCATTATATATTTATTAAAAAAAATTTTACATTTTACAGCATGCCTTACAATAATATTTTATAAAATTACCATCCAAAATATTTTTTTTTAACGAAATTTGTTCACATATTTGTTATCTTAAAAAATGACAAATATCCAACCTCGTTTTTATAAGACTAATATTATCAATACACATAAATTTAATTGAATCTATGACTAAAACTGCACAATCGGTATGGGAAAACTGTTTGTCTTTCATAAAAGACAACATTCAAGATCAGGCGTACAAAACTTGGTTTGAGCCAATCAAATCAGTTGAGCTAACCGACAACGCATTATATATTCAAGTCCCAAGTAAATTTTTCTACGAATGGTTGGAAGAGCACTATGTAAAATTACTTAAAGTTGCCCTTACCAAAGAACTGGGGAAAAATGCAAAGTTACTCTATAAAATTAAAATGGAAAACACTTATGGTAACAAACAACCGTTTACGGAACAGTTACCAAGTGCTAATAGAGGTCCAATGAAACCTCAAGACGTTGATGCTCCGTTTAAAAACTTAAATCCTGAATTAAAAAATCCTTTTGTAATTCCTGGAATACGTAATTTAAAAATTGAGTCTCAATTAAACCCAAATTATAGCTTTGACAATTTCCTTGAAGGAGATTCTAACCGATTAGCTCGTTCTGCAGGTATGGCTGTTGCCAACAAACCTGGAGGAACATCATTTAATCCTTTATTGATTTTTGGTGGCGTAGGTTTAGGTAAAACACACTTAGCTCACGCAATTGGCGTTGAAGTAAAAGACAAATATCCAGAAAAAACGGTTTTATATATTTCTGCCGAAATTTTCACACAACAATATATTGACTCGGTAAAGAAGAACAATCGTAATGATTTCATTCACTTTTATCAGTTAATCGATGTTTTAATTATTGACGACGTTCAGTTCTTATCTGGAAAATCAGGTACTCAAGACGTTTTCTTTCATATTTTTAATTACTTACATCAAAACGGAAAACAGGTAATTTTGACTTCTGACAAAGCTCCTGTAGACATGCAAGACATTGAACAACGTTTATTATCACGTTTTAAATGGGGATTATCTGCTGAATTACATCAACCAGATTACGAAACAAGAATTTCTATCTTGAAAAACATTTTGTATCGTGATGGAGTTGAAATTCCAGAAGATATTATCGAATATGTAGCACGCAACATTAAATCTAATGTACGTGAACTAGAAGGAGCAATTATTTCATTAATTGCGCAATCTTCTTTCAACAAAAAAGAAGTAACAATTGAACTGGCTAAAAGTGTAGTCGAAAAATTCGTTAAAAATGTAAAAAGAGAAATTTCTATTGATTACATTCAAAAAATTGTATCTGATTATTTCCAGCTAGACATCGAAACACTTCAATCTAAAACTAGAAAGAGGCACGTTGTTCAAGCAAGACAATTAGCTATGTTTTTTGCAAAGAAATTCACCAAAGCATCTTTAGCAAATATTGGCTCACAAATTGGTGATCGTGATCACGCAACTGTATTACATGCTTGTAAAACTGTTGACAACTTAGTCTCTACAGACAAACAATTCAAAAAATTTGTCGAAGATATCAATAAAAAACTAACGCTATAAACGCAACATGCCCATAAAAATCTTAATGGTCTGCTTGGGTAATATTTGCAGATCACCATTAGCCGAAGGCATATTAGCCTCAAAATTACCTAAAGATGATTTTTTAGTTGATTCGGCGGGTACAGGTTCTTGGTATGTTGGTAGCGCTCCCGACGAACGCTCTATTGCCATAGCAAAAAAAAATGGATTAAATATTTCCAACCAAAAAGGAAGACAATTCAAAACTTCTGATTTTGATATTTTCGATTACATCTACGTCATGGATAATTCTAATTATGATGACGTGGTTACATTGACAAAAAACCAAGAACAAAAAGACAAAGTTCAACTTATTCTAAACGAATTATTCCCTTCCGAAAATGTTGATGTTCCAGACCCTTATTATGGAAAACCAAACGGATTTGACTCAGTTTACGAAATGCTAGACCAAGTTTCTGAAGTGATTGCAAAAAAACTAATAGCCAAACATCAAAATCCAAATTCGGCTGTATAAAACAAAAAAATAAAACACATGAAACCCACTTCTTTATTAGGTAAACTTTATTTGATTCCGACAACCTTAGGCGAAAGCGATCCTATGGATGTCTTACCACAAACAATAAAGAGAAGCATTGATTTCATTGATCATTATATTGTTGAAAACGAAAAAACTGCACGAAAGTCAATAAAAGCAGTTTCTCCCGAAAAAAAACAATCCGAACTAATACTTTTTGCGCTAAATAAACGCACAGAACCAAGCGAACATTTAGACTTCATAAAACCTCTATTAGAAGGTAAAAACGTTGGGCTAATGAGCGAAGCTGGTTGCCCTGGCGTTGCCGATCCAGGTGCTGTAATTGTAAAGCTAGCACATGAAAAAGGAATTCAGGTGGTGCCGCTAGTGGGCCCTTCTTCAATTTTACTAGCCATGATGGCTTCTGGAATGAACGGACAAAGCTTTACTTTCAATGGCTACTTACCTATTGATAAAGACGAAAAAAAATCAGCATTAAAGTATTTTGAAAAGTTATCCCAGGATAAAAATCAATCACAGCTTTTTATTGAAACTCCATACAGAAACAATAAATTAGTCGAAGATATTTTACAAATATTAAATCCCGCAACGCATCTTTGTATTGCTACAGATATTACTCTACCAACCGAGTTTATCAAAACGATGCGTGTTTCTGATTGGAAAAAAATAAAAGTAGATTTACACAATCGCCCAACGATTTTCATTATCCACAAAATGTAATCAAATCGCATAACCATATCATCTATGAAGATTTTTTTAATCCTCATTTTGATTTGCTTTATACAAAATATATTTTCTCAAGCTACTAAAGAAGACGACCTTCTTGTTCTTACAGTAGGTCTAGTTGATAAAACTATCCCGAAACAAACTGTATATTATAGTAAAATCACATCTATTACAATGAACGTGCTGACATAAAATCAGAATTCCCAGGAGGCGCGGAAGCACTTGAACGTTTTATAAAAGAGAACTATAAAAATCCAAAAACAGAAATAACAGGAAGAATACATATAGGCTTTGTAATAGAAAAAGATAGAACATTAAGCGATATTAAAGTTTTAGGAGACATGGACCATAGAGCTGAAGCTATACAGGTTTTAAAAATATCTCCAAAATGGACACCCGCAAAAATAAAAAACAACCCCGTAAGAGTAGTTTATACTTTGCCAATTGCTATAAACTAACAAATCACAAATTCTCTTTTTAGAAAAAAATATTGATTTCATAAAAGAAATTCAAATTATCATAAAAAAGCTATCTTTATGAAAGCAATTATAGATTTTTATGAGCAAACTTCCACAGATTAGCACAAGTATTTTTACCGTTATGTCTAAAATGGCAAACGAACACAATGCAATTAATCTATCGCAAGGATTTCCAAATTTTCCAGTTGACGAACGACTAACTAGTATTGTAAAACGTCTCGCAACCGAGAATGTTCACCAATATACACCCATGTCAGGTTACCCACCGCTATTAACCAAAATAGCCAAACTTGTTCTAGATTCATACAAACGGGTAGTTCAACCAGAAACCGAAATCTTAGTAACTGCTGGGGCTACACAAGGTATTTTCACCACCATATTAGCATTAATTAAAGCAAACGATGAAGTAATAATTCTCGATCCGAGTTATGACTGCTATGAAGCTCCTGTATTATTGTGCAATGCACATTCTGTACGAGTTCCCTTAAACGATGATTATACACCAAATTGGGAAATTATAGAAAAGGCTTGCTCGGCAAAAACCCGAATGATAATTATCAATAATCCGCATAACCCGACAGGGAAAATTTTAGCAGAAGCGGACTTTATAAGATTAGAAAAAATCCTCGAAAAATACCCCGATCTATTAGTCTTATCTGATGAAGTATATGAATACATCACTTTTGAAGAAAAACACATCTCAGCACATACCCGCCAAGAACTCCTTAATCGTTGTATCATGATTTCTTCTTTTGGAAAATCATTTCATATTACAGGATGGAAGATTGGATATGTAGTAGCACCAGAACACTTAATGATAGAGATTAAAAAAGTACATCAATTTTTAGTTTTTAGCGTAAACAGCATTTCTCAAGTAGCCATAAGCGAATATCTAGATATTGTTGATGTAACCAAACTTGGCGAATTCTATCAAGAGAAAAGAGATTACTTAAAAAAACTACTAGAAAAAAGCCGATTCGAATTAAAAGCTTGCGAAGGAACTTATTTTCAGGTCGCATCATATAAGTCAATTTCCGATGAAGATGATGTTACTTTTTGCAAAAAATTAATTACAGAATACGGAGTAGCCGCAATACCTATTTCAACTTTCTATGCTAATGGAAAAGATTTAAAATTAATCCGTTTTTGTTTCGCCAAAGACAATACTACACTAGAAGCAGCTGCCAAACGATTATGTAGCATTTAGCACAAACTAAAATTAACATATATATTATGCATGCATACTATTAAATTCATATATTTACCTTTTAAACTTAAAAAAACATGAGTTATACAGATAAAATGTTAAGAGACGATGCCTTGCAAGGCAAAGTAATAGTGGTAACCGGTGGAGGAAGTGGCCTAGGAAAAGCAATGACCAAATACTTTTTAGAATTAGGTGCAAAAGTAGCTATCACGTCGAGAGATTTAGAAAAACTAAAAAACACAGCAACAGAACTTGAGGCACAAACTGGTGGAACCTGCCTGCCCTTGCAATGTGATGTACGTCATTATGAAGAAGTAGAAAACATGCTACAAGAAGTTTTAAAAGCTTTTGGCAAAGTAGATGTTTTACTAAACAACGCTGCTGGAAATTTCATTTCACCAACCGAAAGATTATCTGCTAATGCTTTTGACACTGTTATCGATATCGTATTAAAAGGTTCTAAAAACTGTACTCTTGCTTTTGGAAAACACTGGATCGACACCAAACAAACAGCTGCAACGGTTTTAAATATTGTAACTACTTATGCTTGGACAGGTTCAGCTTATGTGGTACCAAGTGCAACTGCAAAAGCAGGTGTTCTTGCCATGACGAGAAGTCTTGCCGTTGAGTGGGCAAAATACGGAATACGCACTAATGCAATTGCTCCAGGTCCATTCCCAACAAAAGGAGCTTGGGACAGATTACTTCCTGGAGATCTGGCAGAAAAATTTGACATGTCAAAGAAAGTGCCATTGAAGCGTGTAGGAGATCACCAAGAATTAGCCAATTTAGCAGCCTATTTAGTTTCTGATTTCTCAGCCTATGTAAATGGTGAAGTAATTGTTATTGATGGTGGAGAATGGTTAAAAGGTGCTGGACAATTTAATTTATTAGAAGCAATTCCTGAAGAACTTTGGGATCAGCTTGAAATGATGATAAAGGCAAAGAAAAACAAATAATAAGTGCTTACTAAAGTCAGGTATTTAAACAAATTACTGATTGCACAAAAGGCTTCAATTACACTGTAATTGAAGCCTTTTATTTTTATAAAATCCATCAAAAAACAAGATAAAAACTATATGCAATTTTAAAAATTTTATCTAATGACAAATCCGTATTAATTATTATTTTTGCCGCTTCAAATTATAACAACATTTTTATGCTCATTATTGGAATTGCAGGCGGAACAGGAAGCGGGAAAACAACCGTAGTACATCAAATCATGAATGAATTACCTCATGCTGAAGTGGGCGTAATCTCTCAGGATTCGTATTACAAAGAAAATAAAAATCTATCTTTTGATGAAAGAGCTCTAATTAATTTTGATCATCCACGTGCGATAGATTTCGATTTATTAGTAAGCCATTTAAAAGACCTTAAAGAAGGAAAAACTATCGACCAGCCTGTTTATTCTTTTATAACTCATAACAGAACCGACGATACAATTAGCACACACCCAAGAAAAGTAATGATTGTAGAAGGAATCTTAATTCTTACAAACCCAGAACTTAGAGATCTTTTTGACATTAAAGTATACGTTCATGCCGATTCAGACGAAAGACTTATCAGACGTTTAAAGCGTGATATCGCAGAACGTGGACGTGATTTAGACGAAGTTTTAACACGCTACCAAAACACGTTAAAACCTATGCATGAGCAATTTATAGAACCTACTAAAGCTTTTGCAGACATCATAATTCCAAACGACAAATACAACACTGTAGCAATAGATGTAGTTCGTGCAGTAATTACGCAACGTATTCTATAATTTTATTGTAAATTTATTGCATTAATGATTAGGAGCTAATCCCGTTTTCGCCTTTATCTTTGTTCGTTCCTCACAAAGGATATCGACTCTACCGGGGCTAAAAAATAAAAAATGAAAAATCCATATAAAGACAAATCTTGGTTTAAATTCCTAAGCAACAAATACGTTTGGGTCTTATTGTTTTTTATAATCTGGATGGTTTTTTTAGATAACTACTCCTATTTTGACCATCGCTTTCTCGATAATCAAATAAATGAGTTACAAGACAATAAAACCTATTATCAAGAAGAAATAAAAAAAGATCAGGAACAAATAAAAGAACTTAAAAACCCTGAGCAGATTGAGAAATATGCTAGAGAAAAGTACTTTATGAAAAAAGATAGTGAAGACATTTACATCATCGAATTTGAAGGTGACACTATCAAAAAAAAATAAACTCAGAATTATAAAAAGATAAAAATGGCTACTCCCCTTTTCGATAATTTTAGTCCTGTATCATCCAAACAGTGGAAACAACAAATACAATTTGAATTGGATGGTGCCGATTATAACGAAACCCTGATTTGGAATTCACCAGAAGACATTCAGGTAAAACCATTTTATCATAATGATGAAGATATAAAGCCTGTTGAGATAACAACTAAAGCAACTGATTTTAAAATATGCCAGAACATTTTTGTTCATGACCTTTTAAAATCAGTTGAAAGGGCTTTAGATTCTTTAAAAAGAGGAGCCGAAAGCCTACGCTTTACGATTGAGGACGACTCCATTGATGTGGAAAAATTATTCCAAAATTTAACGTTAGAAAATAAAAACGTTTACTTCAATTTGAATTTCATCTCAATCGATTTCGTTAAAAGATTAAATACAATCTCGAAACAAAAAAAAGCCACTTTTTATTATACTATTGATCCAATTGGGCAATTGGCAAAAGATGGCAATTGGTTTTCATTTACAACCAAACAAAAGAACAATTTTGAAACACTTGAAATTCTTTCAAAAGAAATTCCAAATGCGTCATTAATAAGTATAAATTCAGGTTTATATCAAAATGCTGGTGCCAATATGGTGCAACAAATTGCTTATAGTGTTGCCCATGCCAACGAATATTTTAATAGAATCCCTTCAATAAATGGAACGATTGTATTAGAAATATCTGTGGGTACTAATTACTTTTTGAAATAGCAAAACTTCGTGCTTTGCGATTGCTTTTTAATTTAGTTGCAACTGAATACAATCCGAATCTAGAATGTCATTTATTAGTTTCACCAACAAAGCGAAATAAAACCTTGTATGATTACAATGTAAATATGCTACGTACCACAACCGAATGCATGTCGGCAATAATTGGTGGTGCTGATGCAATTGCTAATTTACCATACGACGCTTTATATCACAAAGACAATGAATTTGGAGATCGAATTGCTCGTAATCAGCTATTGATTCTTAAAAATGAAAGTTATTTTGACAAAGTCAATAACCCTGCCGACGGAAGTTATTATATCGAAAGTCTTACTAAGCAACTTGCTGAAAAAGCATTAACGCTTTTTAAAGAAATCGAGACCAATGGTGGTTTCTTAAAACTTTTGACCGAAGGAACCATCAAAAGAAGAATTCAGGAAAGTGCAGATAAGGAACAAGAATTATTTGACACAAAGAAAGAAATATTGCTCGGAACAAATAAATACCCGAACAAAGACGACAAAATGAAACATGATCTAGAACTCTTTCCTTTTGTAAAAATAAAACCTAGAAAGACATTAATTACACCAATAATAGAAAAACGGTTGTCTGAGAAATTAGAACAGGAACGTTTAGCTCTTGAATAATTCAATTTTAAAGTAACAACCCATACAAAAAGTGTTTCAATGATACGAAAAGACCTCAACCATATCAAGCTAGATGTCAAAAGTGAGAAGTTAGACGTTGTTTCTAAGAACCAACAACCAGCTAAAAACTTTGAAACTGCCGAGGGTATAGATTTAAAAGCAACTTATACCGAACAAGATCTTGAAAATATAGAGCATATTGGTTTTGGTGCTGGATTTGCTCCAAATTTAAGAGGCCCTTATGCAACTATGTATGTTAGACGGCCTTGGACAATTAGACAATATGCAGGTTTCTCGACTGCCGAAGAAAGCAATGCTTTTTACAGACGTAATCTAGCTGCTGGTCAAAAAGGATTATCGATTGCTTTTGACTTGCCTACACATCGTGGCTACGACTCAGATCACGAACGTGTTGTGGGTGATGTTGGAAAAGCTGGAGTTGCAATTGATACAGTCGAAGACATGAAAGTCTTATTCGATCAAATTCCACTTGAAGAAATGTCAGTTTCCATGACAATGAATGGCGCCGTTTTACCAATTATGGCTTTTTATATTGTGGCTGCCGAAGAGCAAGGTGTTCCTCCAGTAAAACTTTCAGGAACAATACAAAATGATATCTTAAAGGAATTTATGGTGCGTAACACTTATATTTACCCACCAACTCCTTCGATGAAAATCATTGCTGATATCTTTGAATATACAAGCAAAAAAATGCCAAAATTCAACTCGATTTCTATTTCAGGATATCATATGCAAGAAGCAGGCGCAACAGCTGATATTGAATTAGCTTACACTCTTGCTGACGGATTAGAATACATCAGAACTGGATTAGCAACCGGAATGTCTATAGATGAGTTTGCGCCACGATTGTCTTTTTTCTGGGCAATAGGAATGAATCACTTTATGGAAATTGCCAAAATGCGCGCTGGAAGAATGATTTGGGCTAAATTGGTCCAGCAATTTAATCCCAAAAGCGAAAAATCTTTAGCATTAAGAACACATTGTCAAACTAGCGGATGGAGTCTAACTGAGCAAGATCCATTTAACAATGTGGCACGTACTTGTATTGAAGCCACTGCAGCAGCTTTTGGTGGAACACAATCTTTACACACAAATGCACTTGATGAGGCCATAGCCTTACCAACCGATTTTTCGGCTAGGATTGCCCGTAATACACAAATCTTCTTGCAGGAAGAAACCAAAATAACAAAAACTGCTGACCCTTGGGCGGGTAGTTATTACGTAGAAAGCTTAACAAATGAGATAGTTACCAACGCATGGAAACTTATTGAAGAAGTAGAAGAGCTAGGCGGAATGACCAAAGCCATCGAAGCTGGAATTCCAAAATTACGAATAGAAGAAGCTGCGGCAAGAAAACAAGCCCGAATAGACAGCGGACAAGATATAATTGTTGGTGTTAATAAATACCGACTAGAAAAAGAAGATCCTTTACAGATTCTTGATGTCGACAATCAAATGGTTCGAAAACAACAAGTTGCCCAACTCGACCATATTAAAGCCACGAGAGATCCTGAAAAAGTAAAAGTAATACTCGAAAAATTAATCCATTGTGCAAAAACTGGCGACGGAAATTTACTTGAAATAGCTATTGATGCCGCTAGAAGTCGTGCCACATTAGGCGAAATTAGTGATGCATTAGAAACTGTTTTTGGCAGATACAAAGCACAAATTAAATCCTTTAGTGGCGTGTACAGTGCAGCAATAAAAGACGACAAAAGCTTCGAGAAAGCAAAACAATTGGCCGACACTTTTGCAAAACAAGAAGGTCGTCGCCCAAGAATTATGATTGCCAAAATGGGGCAAGACGGACATGACAGAGGTGCAAAAGTAGTTGCAACTGGTTATGCCGATGTAGGTTTTGATGTAGACATTGGTCCGCTTTTCCAAACCCCCGCAGAGGCAGCCAAGCAAGCTGTAGAAAATGATGTTCATATTCTAGGTGTTTCTTCACTTGCTGCAGGACACAAAACGCTAGTGCCACAGGTTATTGAAGAACTTAAAAAACATGGCCGCGAAGATATTATGGTGATTGTGGGTGGCGTAATCCCTGCACAGGATTATCAATATTTATTTGATGCTGGCGCAGTTGCTGTTTTTGGTCCTGGAACAAAAATTAGTGAAGCCGCAATAACAATTCTAGAAATCTTAATTGATTAAAAACTAAAACCTGCAAATACTTGCAGGTTTTTTTATACTTACCTAGCATTCAATCCTCTTTATATAAAAAATATTTTTCTTTTATCCTTACAAAAAAACAAACCACTTACAAACCAGTTACTTACAAAACAAAACGCATCAAAACACATCAAAATACCAAAAACAATCCCTAAATAAACAAATAACAGCAGTCGTCATCGGTTTCTTTTTTCTATTTTAGCAATTACCTTAATATCTAAATTATCGAAAATGGAACTATTTATAGAAAAAGTTTACAATCTTATTTGGAATGATGCTCTAATATTTCTTTGTCTGATAACAGGAATATATTTCAGTATTCGTTTTAAATTTCCTCAGATTTTATATCTCAAGCAAATGATTAAACTCTTATTTAACAATAGTTCCTCTGATAAAGGTATCTCTTCATTTCAAGCTTTTTCTCTTGCTATTTCTGGCCGAGTAGGAACAGGTAATATCGCAGGAGTTGCCACAGCAATAGCAATGGGTGGTCCAGGAGCTATTTTTTGGATGTGGACTATTGCATTCTTAGGGAGTGCTTCGGCAATTGTAGAAGCTACACTTGGACAAATGTATAAAGAGGAAAAAAATGGACAATATAGAGGAGGCCCTGCTTTTTACATATTAAAAGGACTAAATAATAAAGTATTTGCATGGGTTTTTGCTATTGTAACAATAATAAGCACTGGTTTTTTATTACCTAGCGTTCAAAGTAACAGTATTTCTGTTGCAGTAAAATCTGCATTTGACATTCCTCTATATCAAACAGGTATAGGGCTAGTATTATTACTCGGTGTCATCATAATTGGTGGAGTAAAAAGAATCAGTAAAGTAGCAGAATATGTAGTTCCCTTTATGGCAGGATCCTATATTATCATGTCTTTAATTATAATTGCACTAAACATAACTAAAATACCAGAAGTATTTTCACTTATCTTCAATTCTGCTTTTAGCTTTGACGCAACATTTGGAGGAATTGTAGGTTTAGCAATCTCTTGGGGTGTAAAAAGGGGAATATATAGCAACGAAGCAGGTCAAGGAACTGCACCACATGCGGCAGCGGCAGCGGAAGTATCTCACCCTGTAAAACAAGGTCTAGTTCAAGGATTTTCTGTATATGTAGATACTTTATTTGTTTGCACAGCTACTGCCTTAATGATTATTTTTACAGGACAATACAATGTAGTTAATCCTAAAGGAGGATTTCTTGTAGAGAATATCCCCAATGTAGAAATGGGACCTGAGTATACTCAATTTGCAGTCTCTCAGCACTTCCCTCTTATAGGTAGTGGTTTTGTGGCTATTGCACTTACTTTCTTTGCCTTTACAACTATTATGGCTTATTATTATATTGCAGAAAGCAATGTTAGCTTTGTAATGCGTAAAAATAAAAGTACATTATTGATATGGTCTTTAAGAATATTTATTTTATTCTCAACTTTTATTGGCTGTATAGCTACAGCAAAAACAGCTTGGGTACTTGGTGATATCGGCGTAGGCTTAATGGCTTGGCTTAATATTGTTGCTATCATACTATTACACAAAAAAGTAGTCGTACTTTTCAAAGATTACAACAAGCAGATTAAAGCCGGAATTGACCCTGTCTTTGATAACAGTAAATATAATTTTCCAAATATGGATATTTGGAACAAAAAATCTGAAAAATAAAACACAAAGAAATATACCGCTTAATTTATTGACACTTCCAATATACTTACAGGTTTCTCTCTTGGTAACACATCATTATCAAGTACTTGTACAAACCAGCAACAAAAATAAAATTAAGATTCTATAAAATAAAAAGCCCTTGCAAAAAAATACAAGGGCTTTATTTGTAACTGATTAGTATAAACTAATCGTTATTTATTTTAACGAATTATATTGAATGTACCGTAGCATCATTATCTGCTTCGACTGAAGATACATTATATCCTCCAAAAGCTTTCATATAACTTCTTATAGACGTTCCATAAGCATCTCTGAAATACTTTTTCCCATTATGCTTAAAAAAGTTTTTAACAGAACCAGCACCTCCTAAATGGGCTGCTGCCAATATCCCTGATTCGGTAATATAAATTCCGCTTACTAGCTTTCCTTCATATTTTTCGATTTCTTTTCTTAATATCCATTTGTTTTTTGACAACAAAGCAAGGAATGCTTTTTCTTGTAACGCAGGATTTTTCAGGAATGCTTCCTCATTTCGAACTCCAATTGCACGTAAGGCTTGGGTTCCGAATTGATATTTTCCCATATAGCCAAGTGTATTTACTTTTCTGTATTTGCCTTGAGATTCTTTTAAAGCGATTGCTTCTTTGAAACCGATTAGGTGGTTTCCGGTGAAAGGAATACTGTCTGCGACAGGGTAATCTTTCTTCTCTTTAGATGGTAATAAGTATTCTGTTCCATCTGTATTTTCTGTAAGAAACCAAGGTTTGGCGTCTAATTTAAAGGGCTTAAAACCCGTGCTTAAAAAAGCAATTATAACTGTTAACGTTGTGTAAAAATACCATTTCTTTATCATAGATTGTTTTTCTTTTGAACGCTGTCCCATTCAAAAATTTCTGCCTGCAAAGATACAACAAATTTTACAAAGCTATAAATCAACTAGTTAAACTTTTCTAAAATCACAAAATATCCGCCTTAAACCCCTAGTTAGAAGAACGTTCCAAAAAATATTTTTAATTCATAATACTGCTAAAAGCCAATAAAAACGTTTTCGTAAAAAGTAATTTTCCTTCAATTTTTGTAAGAAAAGCGTCGAGAGATAGACAAACCTGAAAACAATAATTAAATACTTAACATTGAAAGAAATGTCATTTTTTTCTATATTTTCAATAAAAACAAGTCAAGTATCTTGCTAAAGCCAAACTCTATTATTCAAGTAAATTTGATCAATTCTATAAACAAATATTACGTTTCAATAATTCACAAAAAAAATGCTGAAGTTTTATAGCTCCAGCATCTTTTATATTTTTAAATTGTATCTAAAATCCTGTCTAGATAAAATTGATATTTTTATTCTTAAAAACTATCTTACCACTCCTTGGCTGTTAATCCAATCTGAATATTTTTTTGCATTTACATTGTGTTGCGCTAAAGTAGAAGCAAACTCATGATAGCCAAAACGGTCTACACTTGCACAAAAATAGATGTAATCATTTTTTTCAGGATTCAAGACTGCTTCTAATGCTGTTATATCTGGCATAGCAATTGGTCCTGGAGGAAGTCCTGTATTCATATATGTATTATATGGAGAAGACATAGTTAAGTCTTTATAGAAAACTCTTTTTATTACTTGGTCAAAATTGTCTGTTTTCTTTTTAATTGCATAAATAACCGTTGGATCTGCTTGTAATGGCATTTCTAAACGCAATCTGTTTAAGTA
Organism: Flavobacterium sp. 140616W15; assembly: GCF_003668995.1. NCBI lineage: Bacteria > Pseudomonadati > Bacteroidota > Flavobacteriia > Flavobacteriales > Flavobacteriaceae > Flavobacterium > Flavobacterium sp. 140616W15. The sequence continues at coordinate 239,717 of NZ_CP033068.1, read as the reverse complement.
AACCCCTGCAATTCTTGGTCTCTCGTCCTTTTTTACTGATTCTTTATGCACAATTGAAGCTAAAATAGTAGCTTCTACAGGTGTTAATCCCTGTGCTTTGGCTTTTGCAATTCGTTCATCTGTCCAAAAATTATGATATTCTTTGATCATTTTATCACGAAACTTCAATGCCGAAGTATTCCAATACACTTCATAAGTATTCGGAATAAACATTGCAAATACATTTTCTTCGTTAAAACCATTTTCTTTCAAAAACTCAGGATCTTTAAAAGCTGTTAACAAAGACAAGCTATCTGCTTCAATTTGAGAACCAATACGTCCTGCAAAATTCTCCAAACGTTCTTGATTATTAAACGCTAATTTAACTGGAACATTTGAACGCATTGCTCTTACCAAATCCATGTTGTTCATATCTTTGGTCAATAAAAAACGTCCTGGTTTTACATTTTCAGGATAATTTCTTTTATTGGCAACCATTTCAAAATTACTTAAGTCCTTTACATAAGGCTCTAATAACTTTTTGACATCGTCATAATTAGATCCTGTAGGCACATATACATATACCTCTTTCTCTGAAAATTTAGTATTAGCACTAAAAATCTGGTTTATTAAAATGAATCCATAAACCATCAAAACCGAAATTACAATAACGGCACTTATCGTTATAATTTTCTTTATATTCATATGGGGTTGCATTATTTGCTAGTATTTCTAAAATTATAACCTAAAACTAAACTTTTTTAAAACTTCTTATTAATTAACTGAAACATTGCTTCGTCTTGGTATACACCATTAACCAAAAGCCAATCTTTTTTAGTTCCAATTTTTTCAAAGCCAAATTTAGTAAAAAGTGCATTACTTGGTTCGTTTTTAACACCAATATTTGCATATAATTGATGCAAATTAAGATGATAAAAAGAATACCTAATTAATAACTCTAAAGCCTCTGAACCAATATTTTGATTCCTCTTTTCATTATCTTGAATTACAATTCCAATGCCTGCCCTATTATTTTTAGGATCAAAATCAAATAAATCAACCAAACCAATAGCAGGGAAATCTTGCTCTTGACAAATTGCCAGCCTTAATTGCTTAGCTTCATATATATCCTGATGTGCATTTTCTAGATATTGTTTTATCAAAAACCGGCTATAAGGGGTTTGAGTATTACTTACTTCCCAAATTCTAAGATCGTTTTCGACAGCATAAATAAACTCCAAATCATTGGGCTCTAATGCTCGTATATAAATAGTATCTCCTTTTAATGTTATCATTTGATGCTTTTAGTTAGCCTTAAATTTTGCCAGGCTAATAATTAGATCACAATATCTATATTTCTATTGTTCCTTTAAATACAAATTCAGCAGGTCCTTTAAGAAAAACGTTTGTAAAATGTTCTCCCATTTTTTCAAAAGAAACCACTAATTTACCTCCTTCAACATTTAAGTTGATATCAGTTTCGTTTGTCTCGCCTATTGCATTCATTGCTATTGCCACTGCTGTAGCTCCAGTTCCACAGGCAAGAGTTTCATCTTCTACTCCTCTTTCATAAGTACGTAATGAAAATGTTTTATCATCTATTTTTTTTACAAAATTGATATTACTTCCCGGTTTACCATACAAATTGCCATATCGGATAGCTGCACCTTTTTCTTTAACGTTATAATGTTCCAAATCATCAACTAGTTGCACATGGTGAGGAGAACCTGTATTTAAGAAAGTGTGATCTTCAAATTTATTTACAGTATCAACATCAATCATTTGCAATGAAACAATCGAATCTGGTGCTATTGTAGCATGATGTAAACCATCTGTAGCTATAAAAGTAGTTTCATTTTCGATTACATGAAGTTTTTTAGCAAATGCAACCAAACATCTCCCGCCGTTACCACACATAGAACTTTGGTTTCCATCAGCATTATAATATACCATTCTGAAATCGGTTTCAGAATCATTTTCTAACAAAATAAGTCCATCTGCACCAATTCCAAATCTTCTATGGCACAACTGTTCAATTAATTTTGTATCTTTCTTTGGGAAAAATTCTGAACGATTATCAATCATTACAAAATCATTTCCAGTTCCCTGATATTTATAAAATTCTACTTGCATTATTGTTGAATTATTCTTGAATTATTCTTGAATTATTAACTACAAAAGTACGAACTATTAATGAAATGTTAATCATTGTTAAAGAGAGTTAAACCACTTTACTTCACTTTTTTTTTGATATAAATTTACAATAGATAACCTAAATACTAATCAACTATGAAACGATTCTCAACCTTATTTTTAGTGTCTTTATTAAGCGGAGCTACTACACTTGGTGCTTACAAGTTATTATTTGATAACAACGGCTCCCTTTTTGGTGAAAAAAACTCAATTGTAACTGTCGCACCAAATTCTTACTCTAAACAAGTTGGATTAGGATTACCTATCGAAACAGTTGATTTTACTGCCGCCGCAGACAAAACTATTCATACTGTGGTACACGTAAAAAATGTAGCTCGTAGAACAGTAACTAATCCGATGTTGGAATATTTTTATGGTTATGGTGGTCAACAATTACAAGAACAAGTAGGTACAGGTTCTGGGGTAATTATTTCTCAAGATGGCTATATCGTAACTAACAATCACGTAATTAAAGGAGCAACTGAAATTGAAATTACTTTAAATAATAAAAAATCGTATCCTGCTAAATTAATAGGAACCGATTCTAAAATGGATATTGCTTTATTAAAGATTAATCCTGACGAAAAATTACCGTATACTATATTCGCAGATTCTGATGCAGTAAAAGTTGGTGAATGGGTATTGGCAGTTGGTAATCCGTACAACCTAAACTCTACAGTAACTGCTGGAATTATTTCGGCAAAAGCTAGAAATTTAGGCACAAATGGCATTCAGTCATTTATTCAGACTGATGCTGCTGTAAACCCGGGTAATAGTGGTGGTGCGCTGGTGAATACAAAAGGAGAATTAGTTGGAATCAATACTATGATCTCATCTACAACAGGTTCTTACGTAGGATATTCATTTGCAGTTCCGTCTAATATTACTAAAAAAATCATCGAAGACTTTATGCAATTTGGTAATGTTCAAAGAGGTATTCTTGGTGTTGAAGGAGGAGAACTTAATAACGCCGCTTCTAAAGAGCTAGGTATTGCTCAAACAGAAGGCTTCTACGTTAGCAAAGTGACTAAAAATTCTGGTGCCGAAAAATCGGGTCTTCAAAAAGGAGATATCATTGTAAAACTTGACAATCATGACATCTCTACTTTTGCGGATCTTTCTGGATACATCAATACAAAAAGACCAAATGATAAAGTTCAGGTAACTTTTATTCGTGACGGAAAAAACAAAGTAGTTCCAGTTATTTTAAGTAAAAACGAATTTTTTAGTACTGAATTCAAAGGAATCGAATTAGAAAATATCGATGCCAATGATAAAAAAAAATTCCGCATCAATTACGGGGTAAAAATTAAAGCCCTTACAAATGAAAATTTGCAACAATATAATGATGAATTAAAAGGCAACATTATTTTAAGTATTGATAACATAAAAGCAACAGATATTGAAACGGTTTCAAAAGTTTTGAATAAAAAAGACGAAAACCAAAGTGTCCGAATTGAAATGATAAATAAAAACGGAGAGGTTATTCGAGTTATCATCTAATTCTTATTATTTCCAAAAGCGTAAGCCATCTTGTAAAAATCAAGATGGCTTTTTTATTTCTAAAATAAATCACAAAATAGCTTACGAAATCGATTGAAATAGGTACTTTTGCGCCAAATTTAAAAAAACAAGCTATTTTATTTTTAGAAATTTTCAACTATGAGCAAAAAATCTTTGTACCAAAAAGAAGTATCATTTCAAGTCGACAGACGAAAAGCCGGAGTAGAATTGATTAAAATCATAAGCGATTTATGGTATGACAAATCCATCGAAATGGTTTTGTTTAAAAATCAATTGCTAGACAAAAATGTAAGTGACATTATCAACTTGCATCAGTATGCAGGAGAATTTGTAGGTAAACCAATCACTGTTTTTGACTCTGTAGAAATTGCAAGAGTTGTTTTATCTCTAAAATTACCACCAGCCAAAATAGATATTGGAAAGCTAACTTATGAATATCGTTTGGAGGATGAAAAATACCCTGATGCTCGTCATTTCGTAATTGAAAAACTTAAGGAAGCTAAATCAACTGAAGAAATTCAACCTAAAGATGTTGTTCTTTATGGTTTTGGTAGAATTGGTCGCTTATTAGCTAGAGAATTAATGTCGAAAACAGGAAAAGGAAATCAATTGCGATTAAGAGCTATTGTTATTCGTGACAAAAGTGAACTTGCTAATCTTGAAAAAAGAGCTTCTTTATTAAGATACGATTCTATTCATGGAGATTTTCAAGGATCTGTAACTGCTGATCCTAAGAATAATGCTTTATTAATTAACGGAACTACGGTGCACGTTATTTCTGCAAATTCTCCTGAAGAAATAGATTATACTCTATATGGCATCAACAATGCTTTAGTAATTGACAACACTGGTGCTTTTACTACGCAAGAAGCATTAAGCAGACATTTAGTTTCTAAAGGCGTTGACAAAGTTTTACTTACTGCCCCTGGTAAAGGAGTACCAAATATTGTACATGGTGTAAACCATAACGAGTACAATCCTGATGAAAATGATATTTTCTCAGCTGCATCGTGCACTACAAATGCTATTACTCCTATTTTAAAAGCGATAGAAGATACTCTTGGAGTTGTTAAAGGTCACCTAGAGACTATTCATGCTTATACAAACGACCAGAATCTTGTTGATAATATGCATAAAAAATACCGCCGTGGTAGAGCAGCGGCTTTAAATATGGTTATTACCGAAACTGGCGCTGGAAGTGCTGTAGCAAAAGCGTTACCGTCACTTGAAGGAAAACTAACATCTAATGCAATACGCGTTCCTGTTCCTAATGGATCACTAGTTGTATTGAACCTTGATGTAAAAAAAGCTACTTCGATTGCTGGAATCAATAAAATAATGAAAAAATATGCGCTTGAAGGGGAACTTGTTGAGCAAATAAAATACTCTTTGAATACTGAGCTAGTCTCTTCAGATATAATTGGTACTTCGGCTCCATCTATCTATGACAGTAACGCCACAATAGTTTCTAAAGACGGAAAAAGCATTGTATTATATATATGGTATGATAATGAATACGGCTACAGCCATCAAGTAATTCGATTAGCCAAATATATTGCCAAAGTAAGACGTTTTACTTATTACTAGCATACAAACAACCAAAACCAATATTTTCAAAACCATCAAGATTTCTTGATGGTTTTTTGTTTTTTAGATAATTCTCCTAACCTATTAATTAATGGATTTAAGTAAACTAAGTATTAAGGATCCGTATAAAACTCAAACCATTTACATGGTTCATTTTTTATTACAATAACTTAACTAGATAATAACTATTATATTATTGGTAAGACTGTAGTACTTTTTACTTCGGATATTACAAAGACTGTATTGATTAAAGAAACTTCAGGTAAAATCGATAATTTCTTTTGATGAAAATGATGATAAGATTCCATATCAGGAATGATAATTTTAAGCATATAATCAAAATTTCCTGAAACATAATTACATTCTACAACTTCGGGCAAATTCAAAATAGATTGATTAAATCCTTCCGAAGTATCATAGGTTTGTTTTGTAAGCGTTACCTGGCAGTAAACAGTAAGATTATTCCCTAATTTTTTCTTACTTAAAATAGAGACATATTTCTCAATAACTCCCTCTCTTTCAAGACGTTTCACTCGATCATGAACAGGCGTAAGAGACAAATTTATTTTATTTGCTATATCCTTTAAAGTATGACGCGCATCTTCTTGTAAAAGGCGTAGGATTTTTTTGTCAGTTTCGTCTAAAAGCATAGTAAAAAGCGTTTCAAATAATTATTGATAATCAGTCATTTTTTCTTTTTACAGACGTTAAATGCTCCTTAAAAAGAATATTTTTTTGTAAAAATATTAAATAAAAACAATATTTTCTTAATTATAATCAGAATATCAATAATATATTCTCTATATGTAGCTTTGTAAAACAAAATTAACAAAAACAAAAAACTTAAGATAATGATAATAGGTGTTCCAAAAGAAATCAAGAATAACGAAAACCGTGTAGCTGTTACACCAGCTGGTGCTTCTGAAATGAAAAAACATGGGCATGTTGTTTATGTTCAAGCAACTGCAGGTTTAGGAAGTGGATTTAGCGATGAGGAGTACACAGCGGCTGGAGCTCAGGTTCTAGCAACTATTGAAGAGGTATATGCTATTGCTGAAATGATCATTAAAGTAAAAGAGCCTATTGCTTCTGAATATGACTTAATCAAAAAAGATCAATTATTATTTACATACTTTCACTTTGCTTCATCAGAGCCGTTAACACATGCTATGATCGAAAAAGGAGCTGTATGTTTAGCTTATGAAACTGTTGAAAAAACAGATCGTAGCTTACCTTTATTAGTTCCAATGTCAGAAGTTGCTGGACGTATGTCTATCCAACAAGGAGCAAAATACCTTGAGAAGCCATTAAAAGGAAGAGGAATTCTTTTAGGAGGTGTTCCTGGTGTTCCTCCTGCTAAAGTATTAGTCCTTGGTGGTGGAATCGTAGGTACTCAAGCTGCAAAAATGGCTGCTGGTTTAGGAGCTCAAGTTACTATCATGGATGTAAGTTTAGCACGTCTACGTCAGTTAGATGATATTATGCCTGCAAATGTAAATACAGAAATGTCTAACCATTATAATATCACTAAAGCAATTGCTGATGCTGATTTAGTAGTTGGAGCTGTTTTAATTCCAGGAGCAAAAGCACCTCACTTAGTTACTCGTGATATGCTTAAATTAATGCGTCCAGGAACTGTTGTTGTAGATGTTGCTGTTGACCAAGGTGGATGTATCGAAACTTGTACTCCTACAACTCACGAAAACCCAACTTTTATTATTGATGATATCGTACACTACTGTGTGGCTAATATGCCTGGTGCTGTACCTTACACATCTACGCTTGCTTTAACTAATGCTACTCTTCCTTATGCTTTACAATTAGCTAATAAAGGATGGCAAAAAGCATGTAACGAAAATGAAGAATTAAGAAAAGGATTAAATATCGCAAATGGAAAAATTCTTTATAAAGGAGTTGCCGAAGCTTGGAATCTTCCTTATAATGAAGAATTAGTGTTAGCAAACGTATAAGTTTCTAACATTATATAAGTGCTTACTACACTAGAAAACCCGTCATATGACGGGTTTTCTGTTTTATGTAGTTATTGTTATACCCTGTTTTTATTAAGATAAAAATTTATGTTCCTTGAAAAAACCTTTACGGTTAGCTTGAATTATTCTTTCGGCTTCGTCAAATAATATACTGGAATTCCTGTTAGCATAATTAAAACGCCCCAACCACATGTAGAAAATTTGGTAAGCAACAAGCAAATACAAATTGCTGACGCTACTAGAATATACAAAATAGGCAAGAATGGATAGCCAAAAGCTTTATAAGGTCTCTCTGCATTTGGCATTTTCTTGCGTAAAATAAATATTCCGTATATCGTTAGAATGTAAAATATTAAAACAATGATAATCACAAAATCAAGTAAGTCACCATACTTTCCTGTCAGGCATAAAGCCGAAGCCCAAATACATTGTGCCCATAAAGCCCAAGCAGGAACACTAGATTCATTTAAAATAGCTGCTTTCTTAAAAAACAAACCATCCTTAGCCATTGTATAATACACTCTCGCACCAGCCATAATTAAGCCGTTATTACAAGCAAAAGTCGAAATCATAATCATAATTGCAATAATTAACGTTCCGATATTACCAAAAATATATTGTGATGCCACTACAGCTACTCTATCTGATTTTGCCGTAGCAATTTCGTCAAAAGGAATAACAGCTAAATACATTAAATTTGTCAAAACATAGATAATTGTAACTATAAAAGTTCCTAAAAACAAACTAAAACCTACATTCCGTTTTGGATTTTTAATTTCTCCTGCAATAAAAGTCACTCCATTCCAAGCATCACTAGAAAACAAAGATCCAACCATAGCAGCCGAAATACCTGTAAGTAATGCTGTTCCCCCTATTGGAAACCAAGATTTAGTATCTGCATCAAAAGCTCTTGTAGACCAACCATCTACCCAATTAGCATCCCAAACAGAAGCTTTTGCCCCAAGCGTTAATCCAAAAACAATTAATCCTAAAAGTGATAAAATTTTAATAATTGTCAAGACAGTTTGAAGAATTTTACTGTTCCTAACTCCTCGACTATTAATATACGTTAACAAAACAATCGTAACGATAGAAACCAATTGAGCCGCATTTAAATCAAAAGAACCAATTTCAAAAAGAATATTCTCATCACTAAAAGGTTCATAGATATAAGCTGCAAATTTCGCAAAAGCAACACCTACAGCTGCAATTGTACCCGTTTGGATAACTGCAAAAAAGCTCCACCCATACAGAAAAGCTATTAATTTGTTATAAGCCTCTTTTAAGTAAACATACTGCCCACCTGCTTTTGGGAACATAGCACTTAGCTCTCCATAACTCACTGCTGCAATAACAGTAATCAACCCTGAGATCAACCATATTAAGGTTAACCAACCAGCAGATCCTACTTGTCGCGCAATATCAGCACTCACAATAAATATTCCTGAACCAATCATAGATCCTACCACGAGCATGGTTCCATCTAATAATCCGAGTTCTCTTTTAAAATCTTCTGGTTTGTTTTCTTGCATATATTTTGGTTTTTTGGTTGGTTAAAGATATACTTTTTTTGGAAATTTTAGTTTTTAGACTCTTGATTTTTAGATTATATGGCAGTTATAATCTTTGGTTTTATAATCATCATCAAGCTAAGCAAAACCTAAGCTTTTTTTTATTTACAATACAAAATATAAAAATCGAAGAATAACCTATTTCTCTATTATTCTCAGCATACAAAAACTTAATCACAAGATAACTAATACTTTACCTCCAATTATTTTAAAAAAATAATTTCGTTTAATCATATAAGAAAAAAATAAAATTATGTAATCATCCTATAAATGAACAAATTAACTTTACATTAAGCGCTTTACTAAATGATTAATTAAATCATTTTACAATACTAATTATAAAAAAAGTCTTATTCATTTATAGTTTATCACTGCTAATTTTTGAGTTAATCATTTATTCTTTTAATAAAACCGAGTCTAACAAATAACCTTTGCACTATGAAAATAATAAAAAGTATAAATATAGTAAGACGTAATTTGATGCATCGTTTAACCAAAAACATTAGCTATACGAAACCCTCTAAAAAAAGTGATTTAATAATTAAACCCGATATTAAAAGAGTCTTAATTTCCAGACCTAATGCTCGATTAGGAAACTTATTATTAATTACCCCGTTATTAGAAGAAGTTATAAATACATTTCCAGGATGCAAAATAGATCTATTTGTAAAAGGAAGCCTGGCTCCTATTCTATTCGAAAACTATGATAATGTCGATACAATAATCCAACTACCTAAAAAGCCTTTTAAGAGCTTACTTCAATACATTAAAGTCTGGATATCACTTCGACAACAACATTATGACATTGCAATTAATGTAGATAAAAATTCATCCTCTGGAAGACTTTCAGTAAAATTTTCAAATTCAAAATTCAAATTCTTTGGAGATCCTACTACTGAAGACATTCAATTAAAATACAATGATTATGATCATATTGCAAAATACCCTGTATATAATTTTAGAAGTTTTTTAAATGAAATAGGTTTTATTCCTAGTGATACTCCTATTTCAGCGTTAAACCTTAGATTAAGTAATTCTGAAATCACTGAAGGTAAAAAAATATTAGAAAACTTGATCGATAATGACAAAAAGACAATTTGCATTTATACCTATGCCACTGGCGATAAATGCCATTCGAAATCTTGGTGGGGGAAATTTTACAAAAAACTAAAAACTCAATATCCCAATCATAATATTATTGAAATTTTACCTATCGAAAATGTCTCACAAATAGACTTTAAAGCCACTCATTTTTACAGTAAAGATATTCGTCAAATTGGTGCATTAATTGCAAATACTGAGGCTTTCATTGGAGCTGATTCTGGGATCATGCACTTAGCAAGTTCTGTACAAACTCCTACAGTCGGTTTATTCTCAATTAGTGAGCAAAAAAAATATGAGCCTTATTGTAATCATAGTATAGCTATAAATACTAACAAAACTTCTATTTTACAATCTATAAAAATAATAGCATACATGATTAGTCATAACTTATCGCTTAGAGTTACTACTACATCTACAATTATCGCTTTTTCTTAAGTAAATTTTTGATTTTTAGTAACTATATTAAATTTTAATCGTCTATTACTAATATATACTTAAAATATAGTAACCAAAAATCATCAATCATCATGAAAAAAAAATCAAATCACTCTTTATTTAAAGTGCTTATTTTCAGTGTTCTTTTTCAGTTAATCTTAACAAACACAAGTATTGCACAAACCAAGGCCGACAAAATAAATGAACTACTAAGCTTATATTCAAAATACGATCAGTTTACAGGTACTGCCCTTGTAACAGAAAATGGTCAGATTATTTATAAAAAAGGCTTTGGATTAGCCAATATGGAATGGAAAATCCCCAACCAGCCTAATACAAAATTCAGATTAGGCTCTATTACTAAACAATTTACTGCCCTAGCAATACTCCAACTAGTGGAACAAGGAAAACTTAAACTAGATGTTCCAATATTTACTTATCTTCCTGATTACTCTAAAACTAATGGCGACAAAATAACCATTCATCAATTACTAACACACACAGCGGGAATACCTAATTACACTTCATTTCCTAATTTTTTCCAGATATTAGCAGAAATCCATATACGCCAGAAGTTTTTATAAAGACATTTGCTGATTTACCACTTCAATTCAAACCTGGAGAAAAATTTGCTTATAGCAACTCTGGTTATTTTGTATTGGGTTACATCATAGAAAAAGTTACAGGAAAAACTTATGAGCAATACCTGCAAGAAAACATTTTCACTCCACTTAAGATGATTAATTCCGGATACGACCATCATAGTGACATTATAGAAAATAGAGCTACTGGATATGAAAGAAACGGAAAAGCCTATGTAAACTCACGTTATATAGATATGTCTCTTCCTTACGCAGCTGGTTCTCTATATTCGACTGTAGAAGATCTATACTTATGGGATCAAGCTCTTTATTCTGAAAAACTACTATCAGCTAAATACAGAGATTTATTATTTGGCAAATACATTCCTGCTGGACCGCCATCTTATTATGGATACGGCTGGTCTATTGAAGATGTCAACATTGGAGAATCAGACGAAAAAGTACAAATTGTCGAACATGGTGGAGGCATAAATGGTTTCAATACATTAATCACCCGAATTCCTTTATCTAAAGATCTGATAGTTTTATTAAATAATACCGGTGGAGCAAGTCTTAATGAGATGTGTCGTGCAATAAGAGCTATTTTATATGACAAACCATATGATATGCCTAAGAAATCTAGTGCATATGTTTTTTTAGATATTATTAAATCCCAAGGACTAGAAGCTGGCTTAGCAAAACTAAAAGAACTCAACAAATCTGATGAATATGCTATCAAGGAAAACGAAATGAACAGTGCTGGATATCAATTATTACAATCAGGAAAAACCAAAGAAGCTATAGCTGTTTTTAAAATAAATGCAGATACTTTTCCTAAATCTGGAAATGTATACGATAGCTTAGGTGAAGCTTATTTAAAAGATGGAGATAAAAAACTTGCCATTATAAACTATAAAAAGTCATTACAGTTTGATCCAAAAAATGAAAATGCGAAAAAAGTATTAGAAGAAATATCAAAATAACGATTTTAACAAACTTATTAGAACAACTGTAATTTTTCTAAATTGCAGTTTTCTTTTATAAAACCACAACTATGATGAGCTCTAAGCCTAAAACCATTGATGAATATATAGCTAGCTTTCCAACTGAGATTCAGGAAATACTGGAACAAGTCCGCCAAACAATAAAAAAAGTGGCTCCTACTGCCGAAGAAAAAATAAGTTATGCTATTCCTACTTTTACTCTTAATGGAAATTTAGTCCATTTTGCTGCTTTCAAAAATCATATCGGTTTTTATGCAATGCCTTCTGGAAATGAAGCGTTCAAGCATGAACTATCTACTTATAAAAAAGGAAAAGGTTCAATTCAATTCCCAATAAACAAACCAATGCCTTTGGATTTAATAACTAAGATTGTAAATTTTCGAGTTAAAGAAAATTTAGAAAAAATAAAAAAATAGCTATTCTAAAATGAGTAGTTAAGGCAATATCTTCAGTAAATATTTTATTCTAAAATACGATTAACTTGAGTAAAGTTTCTTTCGTAATATGCCTCTTTTGTCGAAGACACAATAACACCACGATGTACCGATGAATGAATAAATTTAATTTCACCATCGTTGGCTTCTATTACCATTCCAACATGATTTATCTGACGTCTTCCATTTGTTTTAAAGAAGATTAGATCTCCTTTTTTTGCCTCTTCTGAAGCAATTTTAACTCCAATACGAGATTGTTCAATAGAACTTCTAGGTAACTTAATATCAAAACTACCAAATGTTGTAACCATTAAACCCGAACAATCAAAACCTGATCTAGTTGTACCACCTGAGCGATAACGAACTCCTACATTTTCGGTTGCATTTAAAACCAGTTGGTTTAATAAGTCTGAGTTATGAGTAAATCTTCCTTCAGTTGTTGTAGCAGTATCTTTTACAACTCCTGTTGCTACTGCAGTAGCGGTATTATCAATTGAAGTTTTAGCTTCTTCTTGTACATTATTCTCAACGTAAGTTCCTGAAGGATTAATTTTTAAAACTGAACCTACTGGTAATCTCTTTTTTATAAATGGATTTTGTTTTTCTAATTCAGCAACTGTAAGTCCGTATTGTTTAGCAATTGCATATTTAGTTTCTTTAGGCAAAACCTTCCGTACAATTTCAGCTTCTGCCGTTTTTTCAATTATCTCTGGCTGAGTTGTAGTAATTGATACATTCTCTAATGAAGCTATTTCTTCTTGAGAATTGGCTTTTATAATTGGCTTAGCATTTCCTGGAATTAGAATTTGCTGTCCTATTTTAAGTCCTTCGCTTTCTAATTTTGGATTGGCTTTTTAAGATCTTCAACTGTAAGTTGGTATTGCTTTGAAATTCCATACAATGTTTCTTTTGCTAAAATTTCATGTGTAGTAGTTTCTTGAAGACTATTTGTTACATTACTTGCAATTACTTCTTTGGTCTTTTTTGTTTTATTAGCAATCGTTTTCTTTGAATTTGGTATTAGCAAGATTGAATTCAGTTTCAATAACTGGCTTGCCTTAGGATTTAAATCAAGAATTTCTTTAACTTTAACATTATATTTTTTTGCTATTACACTAACATTCTCTCCTTTAGTAATTTTGTGCTTGATATATTTTTCTTGCGAAAAAACACCAAAACTAAAAAAAAACAACGCTAATACTAGTCCAAAACTTTTCATGCTACTCAAATTACATTCGCAGATTCTAATTTGATTTATTGAAAAAACCAAAACATCAATCTAAATTACTTAAAAAGCTAATTTAATTTTTTAAACTAAAAATTGCTAATTTTTAACAACTCTTTATATTCAAATTAACAAATTCCGCATAAAATATAATCATTCTATATTAATTCAATTATTTTTATTGAAAAATATTCTTACTTTTAAAGAATGAATAATCAATTAAAATAATGATTCCTTGAGAAAATTAATTTTTATTTTCATTCTTTTTCCTGCAGTATTTATTGCTCAAAATACAAAAGGCAATGTAATTTCTCAAAAGACAATCTTCCAGTTGAAAACACTAATGTATTTGCATTGTCTAGTAAAGTTGGAACTATAACCGATGAAAACGGTAAATTCTCTTTGAATCTTCTTCCTGAATTTAAAAACGATGAGACATTAGAATTTTCTCATATTGGCTACATCACTAAAAAAGTTTCTTTAAGCTACCTGATAAAAAATAATTATAAAGTTTTTCTTGAAGAAGAGGTACAAAATTTATTAGGTGTTACAATTGCCACCAATCCTAAATTAAAAACAAAACTTGCTTTTACAGAAATAACGTCTTTAAAACATCCTGTATATTCATTTGGATCTTTTTTAAAAAACGATAAAATTTATATTAGTGGCGGTGATGCTTATCCTGAAATCGATCACATGGCTAAAGTGCGAGCAAAAATAGCCGCCCCTACCTTTCAGGACTTTTTTTATGAAGGAAAATGGGCAACTAAACGACATTATAAGAAGTACCTTTCTATTTACGATATCAAAACCAACTCTTGGGAATTTCCAGATTTAAAACTACAGGTTAGGGCGTATCATAACATTCATTTCTACAACAATTTGATTTATATTTTGGGAGGAAAAAAATGTTCGTAAATGAAGTAAGCAGCTGGGAATATCTACAAGATCAAATTGAAGTTTTAGATCTTAAAAAACGCAGCATTAAAGTCGACAAAACAAATCCACATCAGGCTGCTGATTTTGCTTCTTTTACTTATAAAGATAATATTGTTGTAATGGGAGGTTCTATAAAAGCAACTGAAAGTGGTGTAAAAGATTTTACAGATAAAGTGCATTTGTACAATATTACTTCAGGATATTGGTATGAACTTACGAGCATGCCAACGGCAGAAGAAACTACCGGAATACTGATAGACGATACAATTTACCTTATTGGCGGAAATAACGGAAAACCAATATCTAAAATAGAAACCTTTGATTTAGTATCAGAAAAATGGCAAACTGAGGGGGAACTATTTTCAGGATTAGAAAGACCTGCTATTGCTTACAATGACGATATTATTTATTTTTTTGAGGATGAAAAAATGTATACTTACAATCTAAAATCAAAGCTATTAAAAGAATACGAAATCAACCTTCCTATAAAATATTCAGCCATGTATTATAACGATAATAAATTATATATTTTGGGTGGACGTATTGACAATAGTTACTCTAAAATTCCTTCTGCAAAAGTTTTTAGTATAGATTTAAATGAATTTAAATTAACAAATCCGAATAAGATTAAAAGCTTATCTCAAGAAACAACTCTGGCAAAAATACAGGGTTAGTTTTATAATGTCAGAGCTATAATGTGTAAAATTATAATACCTGACAGATAAAAAAATCTTGGAGATCTTTAACTAAATTTCTTTTTCAAATAGACTTCCTTGCCCAGATAAAAGCAGCATCCTTTTCTTTTTTCCTTAAAAAAGAAAAGATATAGTGGATAGCTGGACCCGAGCGATACGAACTGACGAAGTAAATGACTTCAAATAAAAAACTCCCAAGTTACCTTGAGAGTTTTTAATATACTTTAAATCTTTAATTACGCTTTTCCTGCAGCAATTAAATTTAATGCTGAACCAGCTACAAACCAGCCAATTTGTCCTGCATTATACGTATGATTTGCTAAGATTATATCTTTAGTCCCATTTGCGTGAACGAATTCTAACGTTAATGGTTTTCCTGGAGCAAAATCTACTAAATCAACAAAATTGATTGTATCATCTTCTTGGATTTTATCATAATCTGCTTCGTTAGCAAATGTTAATCCTAAAAGCCCTTGTTTTTTAAGGTTAGTTTCATGAATACGAGCAAAAGATTTCACCAATACTGCTTTAACTCCTAAGAAACGTGGCTCCATTGCTGCATGCTCACGTGAAGAACCTTCTCCGTAGTTATGATCTCCCACAACAACAGACGGAACTCCTGCAGCTTTGTATGCACGGGCCACTGCTGGAACTGCATCGTAAGTTCCTGTTAGTTGATTTTTAACTGAATTCGTTTTTTGGTTGAATGCATTTACTGCACCAATCAACATATTGTTAGAAATATTATCCAAATGTCCACGGAAACGCAACCATGGTCCTGCCATAGAAATATGATCTGTAGTACATTTTCCGAACGCTTTGATTAACAATTTTGCTCCTGTTATGTTTTTACCATCCCAAGCATCAAACGGTGCTAACAACTGTAAACGCTCTGATGTTGGACTTACAACTACCTGAACTCCTGAGCCATCTGCAGCCGGAACCTGGAATCCTGGATCTTTAACATCAAATCCTTTTGGAGGCAATTCGTCTCCAGTAGGCTCATCTAACATTACTTCTTCTCCATCTTCATTGATCAAAGTATCCGTTAATGGATTAAAACTTAAATCTCCCGCAATAGCCATTGCAGTCACCAATTCTGGCGAACCTACGAAAGCTAGTGTATTAGGGTTTCCATCCGCACGTTTTGAAAAGTTACGGTTAAATGAATGAACGATTGTATTTCTTTCTTCTTTCTCTGCTCCTTCTCTATCCCACATACCAATACATGGTCCGCAAGCGTTAGCAAAAACTGTCGCTCCAATTTTATGGAATGTATCGATAAAACCATCACGCTCGATTGTATAACGAACTACCTCTGAACCTGGAGTAATTGTGAACTGTGATTTTGTTTTTAAATTTTTAGCCGAAACTTGTCTTGCCAAAGATGCTGCACGAGCAATATCTTCGTAAGAAGAATTGGTACATGAACCAATTAAACCAACTTCAATCTTTAATGGCCAATTATTTTTGATTGCTGCTTCTTTCATTTTAGAAATTGGAGTAGCTAAATCTGGCGTAAAAGGACCGTTTAAATGTGGCTCTAATTCAGTTAAGTTAATTTCGATTACCTGATCAAAATATTTTTCTGGATTTGCATATACTTCAGCATCTCCTGTTAAGTATGGTGCAATTTTATCTGCAGCATCTGCCACATCAGCTCTGTTTGTAGAACGCAGGTAACGACTCATAGAAGCATCGTATCCAAAAGTTGAAGTCGTTGCTCCAATCTCAGCCCCCATGTTACAAATAGTACCTTTTCCTGTACATGACATAGAAGTAGCACCTTCTCCAAAATATTCAACAATTGCACCTGTCCCACCTTTTACAGTAAGAATTCCAGCAACTTTAAGGATAACATCTTTAGGAGCTGTCCATCCTGATAATTTACCAGTTAATTTTACTCCAATTAATTTAGGGAATTTTAATTCCCATGCCATTCCTGACATAACATCTACCGCATCGGCTCCACCAACACCAATAGCTACCATTCCTAATCCTCCTGCATTTACAGTATGTGAATCGGTACCAATCATCATTCCTCCTGGAAAAGCATAATTTTCAAGTACTACTTGGTGAATAATTCCTGCTCCTGGCTTCCAGAAACCAATTCCGTATTTATTAGAAACTGATGAAAGAAAATCAAACACTTCATTACTTTGTGTTTTTGCTCTAGCCAAATCGGTTACAGCATCTACTTTAGCTTGAATTAAGTGATCACAATGTACTGTTGTAGGAACTGCTACTTTTGATTTACCTGCATGCATAAATTGCAATAATGCCATTTGTGCAGTTGCATCTTGACATGCAACGCGATCGGGTGCAAAATCAACATAATCAACTCCTCTTCCAAACGCCTTGGTTGGGGTTCCATCCCAAAGGTGATTGTACAAAATTTTCTCCGTTAAAGTAAGTGGACGACCAACAATTTCGCGTGCTTTATCAACACGACTTGGCATGTTGTCATACACTTTTTTAATCATTTCAATATCAAATGCCATAATATACTTGTTTTATTTTTTATTCTTTTTTGAACATGACAAGTTACAAAAAATAGAATAGCTGTAAAAGAAAAAGCCTGAGTTTATCACTCAGGCCTTTTATATATAATCATTATAACTTATCGTAAATTACATCACTAACAGTTTATGAGAAGGAGCAAACCTAGTCAGGCTAATACCTTCTACAGCTGCTGTATATTCATCTAATGTAGGAGTTCTACC
Organism: Flavobacterium sp. 140616W15; assembly: GCF_003668995.1. Taxonomy (NCBI): domain Bacteria; kingdom Pseudomonadati; phylum Bacteroidota; class Flavobacteriia; order Flavobacteriales; family Flavobacteriaceae; genus Flavobacterium; species Flavobacterium sp. 140616W15. Next base: position 221,732 of record NZ_CP033068.1, on the reverse strand, counting down.
TAAAATTGTAGACAACACCACAACTGGCGTAGAAGAAAGCAATGACTCTCCCTTTTTACCTTCTGTATCCTCTACTACTCTTCCTTGGAAAAGACGAGTAGATGTTGCCATTACAGTATCTCCTTTTGAAGCTTTTTCTTGGTTACCCATACAAAGATTACATCCAGGACGTTCTAGATACAACATGTTCTCATATTCTGTACGCGCAGCACCTTTAGGAGCGCTATCGTTAAATTCGAAACCTGAGTATTTCTGTAAAACTTCCCAGTCTCCTTCAGCCTTAAGTTCATCCACAATATTATATGTAGGCGGTGCTACAACAAGTGGTGCTTTAAACTCAACCTTACCGTGCTGTTCTTCTATATTTTTAAGCATTTGAGCAAGGATCTTCATATCACCCTTGTGAACCATACAAGAGCCAATAAATCCAAGATCTACTTTTTTCTCTCCTCCATAAAAAGATAATGGTCTGATTGTATCGTGAGTATATCTTTTAGAAACATCAGCATTATTTACATCTGGATCAGCAATCATAGGCTCTATAATCTGATCCAAATCAACAACAACTTCAGCATAATACTTCGCATTTGCATCTGGAGTTAAAGCTGGCTTCTCAGCCGATTTAATTTCTGCAATTCTCTTATCTGCTTTATTAATCAATCCCTGAAGAACTTGTTTTTCATTGTCCATTCCTTTATTGATCATAATCTGGATTCTGCTTTTTGCAATCTCAAGAGATTCAATTAAAGTATCATCTTCAGAAATACAAATAGAAGCTTTTGCTTTCATCTCTGCAGTCCAATCTGTAAACGTAAATGCCTGGTCAGCAGTAAGAGTACCAAGATGAACCTCGATAATTCTACCTTGAAATACATTCTCTCCACCAAACTTTTTAAGCATTTGAGCTTGTGTTGAATGAACTACATCACGGAAGTCCATATAATCTTTCATCTCTCCTTTAAACGTCACCTTTACAGATTCAGGAATTGGCATTGAAGCCTCACCTGTAGCAAGTGCAAGTGCTACTGTCCCAGAGTCTGCTCCAAAAGCTACACCTTTTGACATTCTTGTATGAGAGTCACCACCAATAATGATAGCCCACTCATCTATTGTAATATCATTAAGAACTTTGTGAATTACATCCGTCATTGCATGATAAACTCCTTTCGGATCACGTGCAGTGATTAAACCGAAATCATTCATAAATTTCATCAATTTTGGAATGTTTGCCTGAGCTTTTTTATCCCATACTGAAGCCGTATGACAACCTGATTGGTATGCACCGTCAACAATTGGAGAAATTACTGTAGCCGCCATAGACTCTAATTCCTGAGCTGTCATAAGCCCAGTAGTATCTTGCGAACCTACGATATTAACCTCTACACGAACATCTGAACCAGCATGTAATACTTTACCTGGAGCTATACCAACAGCATTTTTGTTGAAGATTTTTTCTACTGCTGTAAGACCTTGTCCTTCAAGAGAAATCTCTTTTGATGGAGCAAATACAAGAGGAGCCTCAATTTCTAAAATTTTAGCTGCTAATGTCTGAAGTTTTTTACCAAATACAATTGCATATGATCCTCCAGCCTTTATAAATTCCATTTTCTGAGGTGTAAAAGCCTTAGAAATATCAATTAATTCTTTGTCTCCGTTATAAAGCTTTTTTGTTTTAGTGTTTATAGTAAGCACTGTACCTGTAGCAACTGAATATGCTTCTTCCAGAATTGGCTCATTATTCTCATTACGAACAACATTCCCATCTGCATCAAGCTTTTTAACCCAGTTTTTAAGATCTAAACCAATACCACCCGTAACATCCACAGTTGTTAAGAAAATCGGAGAAATACCGTTTGTTCCCCCAACGATTGGAGCTATATTAACAAATGGAATATATGGGCTTGCTTGTTTTCCTGTCCAAAGTGCCACGTTGTTTACACCTGACATTCTAGAAGAACCAACTCCCATTGTACCTTTTTCTGCAATTAACATCACACTTTTATCAGGATGCTGTGCTTGTAATGCCTTAATTTCTTCTTGTGCTTTAGGTGTAATCATACACTGCCCATGAAGTTCACGATCAGAACGTGAGTGAGCCTGATTACCTGGAGATAATAAATCCGTAGAAATATCACCTTCGCCTGCAATAAAAGTAACTACTTTAATTTCTTCAACTACCTCTGGCAATTTAGTAAAAAACTCTGCCTGTGCGTAGCTTTTAATAATTTCTATAGCAACTGGATTACCATTTTTAAATGCCTCTTTTAAACGATCTGTGTCTGCCTCGTAAAGGTAAACTTGTGTTTTAAGAACATTTCCTGCTTCTTTTGCAATAGTAGCATCATTACCTAAAGCTAAATCTAACAACACTTCAATAGAAGGTCCACCCTTCATGTGCGATAATAACTCAAATGCAAAAGCTGGTGTTATTTCTTTCACTTCAGATTCTCCAAGAATAATCTCTTTAAAAACTTAGCTTTTACACCTGCAGCACTTGTAGTACCTGGTATAGTGTTATAAATAAAGTGTTTAATAGATTCTTCACGATACTCGTTATCTAAATCTTTAATTTGAGCAATAATCACGCTTAACAACTCAGCACCATCTATTGGCTTCGGGTGAAGACCTTGGTCTTTTCGTTCTGCAATCTCTTTAATGTAATCGTTATAAGTATTCATAATCGAAGTCTTTTCTAAGTATCTTATTTTTTTGTACGCAAATTTAAAAATTAAAGCCGAGAATTAAAAAAAATATAACAGAACTCGCCTTTTCAAAAGTTATTATTAAAAAATAACGATTTACATTGCGTAAATTTAGCAAAATTGCATTTTAACGTCAAAATATTAAATTATTAATAATATAAAATCCTTTCTTTGACAAAGTCGAAATTCTTTATTCCAAAGAAAAAGGTTCTTTGCTATGTTTTAAGCAAAGAACCTTTCTAAATAAGTATTTTTATAACGTTATAGTAGCTTCTTAATTATAATTTCTTCTGTAATTCCTTCAGCATCGGCTTTGTAATTTTTAATGATTCGATGTCTTAAAATACCAGTTGCTACCGCTTTTACATCTTCTATATCTGGCGAAAATTTTCCATTGAATGCAGCATGTGCTTTGGCCGCCAAAATTAAATTTTGCGAAGCTCTCGGTCCTGCCCCCAATCTAGATAATTTTTAACAAAATCATTCGTCAGACTATTATCAGGACGGGTTTTACTAACCAAAGTTACCGCATACTCTATCACATTATCTGCTACAGGGATTCTACGGATTAAGTGTTGGAAATCGATAATTTCCTGGGCCGTAAACAACGGGTTAATTACACTTGTATTATCTGAAGTAGTACGTTTTACAACTTGCACTTCTTCTTCAAAACTTGGATACTCTAATTTTATAGCAAACATAAAACGATCCAATTGTGCTTCTGGCAAAGGATAAGTTCCTTCTTGCTCAATAGGGTTTTGTGTTGCTAATACAAAATAAGGTAAGTCTAATTTATGATTTTCACCAGCTATCGTTACTGAACGTTCCTGCATTGCTTCTAGTAAAGCCGCTTGTGTTTTTGGCGGTGTTCTATTAATCTCATCTGCCAAAATGATATTCGAAAAAACAGGCCCTTTTATAAACTTGAATCGTCTGTTTTCATCCAAAATTTCACTTCCTAAAATATCTGACGGCATCAAATCTGGAGTAAATTGAATTCTCTTAAAATCAAGTCCTAAAGCCTGTGACAGTGTATTTATCAATAATGTTTTTGCTAATCCTGGGACACCTATCAAAAGAGCATGCCCTCCAGAAAAAATGCAAATCAAAATTTGATCTACAACATCATCCTGACCTACAATTATTTTTGCGATTTCAGTTTTTAATTCATTACGTTTTTGGACTAAGTTATGAATTGCAGTTACATCAGACATCTTATGAATGTATTTAAAATTAAAAAGAGTTAGTTCTATGAATTCATAAAACTAACTCTTTTTATTTATTTTATAAAAATTATTTTTTCAACCAATTATTAGTAAAAGCACAATCTCTGTACTCTCCAATAATTTTAATATAAGTTTCTTTTATTTTTTCATCAAACCATTTCGCAATAGCATTGATCTGTTTTTCCTTTAAAGCTAAATCTTTAATCTTGATATAATCTTTACCATAATCAGCAACATGCTCTTCGATTCTATTCGTTACAGTAATTAACTTATATGTTTTTTTACCCTTATCATCTGTATTCAAAATTGGTTGCGAAACATCGGTATCTTTTAAATTTGAAACCTGAGAATATAATGTAGGATCCATTTTTGTTAATTCAAAACGTGTATCCTGCGTATTTGGATTAATTAATGCTCCACCATTTGCACGTGTTTCTTTTTCGTCTGAATCTGCTCTTGCAGCTTCAGCAAAAGTAACTTTCTTATCTACTATTTTTTCTCTAATTGCTGTGATTCTTTCTTTTGCTTCTTTCAAAGCCTCTTCAGAAACAGCCGGAGCAATTATGATATGTCGTAACTCTACCTCTTGTCCTTTAATCTTATCAATTTTTATAATATGAAATCCAAAAATAGTTTCAAAAGGAGCTGAAATTTCCCCTTCTTGAAGACTAAAAGCAACATCCTTAAATTCTTTTACGAAAGCTGTCTTTCTATTCATCTTATAATATCCTCCATTTGAGCTAGAACCTGGATCTTGTGAATACAAAACGGCTTTAGTTGCAAAACTAGCGCCATCCTCTACATCTTTTTTAATACTGTTGAGCCTGTCTATAACTTTTTGCTTGTCTTCTTTAGAAACTTTAGGTTCCACTACAATCTGTGCTACTTCCATTTCTGCTCCAAAAGTTGGCAATTCATCCTTCGGTATTTTTTTAAAGAAATTACGAACCTCTTCTGGAGTAATCTCTACTCCATCAATAATTTTCTTTTGCATCTCTGATGCTAACTTTTGCTCTTTTAAGATATCTGCAAAATAAGTTCTAAACTCTTCAACAGAATTCTTTTTGTAATACTGAACTACCTTGTTTATATCTCCGATTTGCTGAACCATATAGGTCAATCGTTCTTCCATCATACCTTTTACTTCAGCATCACTTACAATAATACTGTCCTGAATAGCTTGATGTGCATATAGCTTATCTTCTAAAAGTTTTCCAAGCATTTGACATCTTGAAATATCTTTAACTGATCCTCCTTGACCACTAATTTCTAAATAACTTTTATCAATATCTGAATCTAAAATAATATAATCACCTACTGTAGCGATAATACCATCTATTTTTTGTTTTTGATTACTTTTAACTACAACTGGTTTTTTAACAACTGTATCTTTAATAATTTCTTGCGCTCTGGTTAGCGAAGTGAAAAGAAGCAAAAAACTTATTGTAAATACAAATTGACAATTGATAGTTTTTATTCGTAATTTTTTTAATAGCATTATTTTTAAAATTTAATTTTAATGTAAAGAAGCTTTATTATTTAGCATTATTTCGGTTACAAATATAGTAAACCGAATATTTCAATATATATTTTAAATGTTCAGAAAATAAAAATCTTTACAAATCTAACAAACATTGCTTAATTAACTTATAACGAACAAAAATAACAATTCAATCACATAATACAAGTTAACTTATTACTATTAACAAAAAATTATATGCTATCAAAAAAAATCTCGTATCTAAAAATTAATCACATCTAATATTTGGAATAATTTATAAGATCTCTCAAACTCTTTTCTACTCTAATCTAGATTAACCGCTATCAAAACCCCTCCGCAAGAAACTCATTTTAAGCTAAATAACTTAAAGTTTTCAACACTATAACGTTTTCGTTTAGAAATTAAAATCTTCAAATGCTTACACAAGCAAGTTTTACCTACATTCGATATGTGATTATTGTTATTTATCCCAAAAATATACAAATAAATCAAACTTTATATTTATTATTTAATTAATCACAATTTTATCACCCAAATCTACAATTAACCTAAAAACCATTTAATTATGAAAAAACAAATTGTAAAGCTTTATTTAATTAGTGCTCTAACAGCTTTTTTTAATTCTTGTAGCTCAAACGAAAATACTGATTCGGAAATTGAAGCCGCGAATTCCAATTTTAAAGTTATAAATGTCACCAATCACGATGGTCGTCCGTTCAGCACAGGAATTTCTACTACAGGAAAATATGTTGCAAATCCGGGTGGAGGAGTAATGATGCAAGCTTTTTATTGGGATGTTCCTTCTGGTGGAAATTGGTGGAATACTATTAATACTAAAATTACAGATTGGTCAAATGCTGGAATTGGTTCCATTTGGTTACCACCTGCATCAAAGGCACAAAATGGTGCTTTTTCGATGGGTTATGATCCAACTGATTATTTTGATTTTGGAGATTATAATCAAAATGGATCTGTAGAAACTCGGTTTGGATCTAAAACAGAATTGGTAAGTTTGATAACCAAAGCCCACGCTGAAAACATGCAGGTTTATGCTGATATTGTAATTAACCATAATAGTGGCGGGCAATCGGAAGCAAATCCGTTTACAGGAACCAATACTTGGACCAACTTTAGCGGAGTTTCTTCAGGAAAATTCACTCGTAATTATAATGACTTTTATAAAAATAGTTATGGTAATAATGACGAAGGCTCTTTTGGTGGTTTCCCAGATTTATGCCACGCAAATCCTCATGTACAGGATTGGTTATGGCTTAGAGCTGATGGGGTCGGTAAATATTATAAAAATACTATGAAATTTGATGGTTGGAGATTTGATTACGTTAAAGGATTTGGTGCGTGGGTTGTAAACGCCTGGAATGCAAATGTAGGTGGCTTTTCTGTTGGCGAATTATGGGATTCGAATGTAAACGTATTAAATGACTGGGCTAATAATGCTAATAGTTCAGTTTTTGATTTTGCTTGTTATTATAAAATGAATGATGCCTTTGATGGAAATAATCTTGCTCTATTAAATGACGATATGATGTGGAAAAGAAACCCATACAAAGCTGTTACTTTTGTTACCAATCATGACACTGACGAAATTTCGAATAAATTATTGGCTTACTCCTATATATTAACTCATGAAGGATATCCAACTATTTTTTATAGAGACTACGAAGAATGGCTTGATAAAAATAAATTAAACAACCTTATCTGGATTCATAACAACAAGGCCACTGGAACCACTTCTATTTTATACTCTGATAATGATGAATATATTGCCCGCAGAAACGGATATAACGGAAACCCTGGATTGGTAATGTACATCAACAATTCAACATCATGGCAGGAAAGATGGATTCAAACCAATTGGGCAAATACTCAAATCAAAGATTTTACAGGGAGCTCAAGTTGGTATCCTACAACTCAAGCTGACCAATGGGTGAAAATTCAATGTCCTCCAAAAGGTTATACCATTTGGTCGATTAATAATTAATTATTACCTAATAAATACATTTAATTTTGAGGCTGACTATTTAAATCAGCCTCTTTTTTATTCAAACAACCAGATAATAACAACGTAGTTTCTAAACGAAACAGACTTAAATTAAGAAGCTACTATTTTTTTTAAGCCGTAATTAATAGTACTTTTGCAAACTATTGATATTAAATATGAGCTTTTTAAAAGAAATACAACGTAGGAGAACATTTGGAATTATTTCGCATCCCGATGCTGGTAAAACAACATTAACTGAAAAACTATTGTTATTTGGTGGTGCTATTCAGGAGGCTGGTGCAGTAAAAAACAATAAAATAAAAAAAGGAGCTACGAGTGATTTCATGGAAATTGAGCGTCAGAGAGGAATTTCGGTTTCTACCTCTGTATTGGCCTTTAATTATAAAGATAAAAAAATCAACATCCTTGATACACCTGGACACAAGGATTTTGCGGAGGATACTTTTAGGACTTTAACCGCTGTAGATAGTGTAATTGTAGTAATTGACGTTGCTAAAGGGGTTGAGGAACAAACGGAGAAATTAGTTGCTGTATGTAGAATGCGTAAAATTCCGATTATTGTTTTTATAAACAAATTAGATCGTGAAGGTAAAGATGCATTTGATTTGATGGATGAAGTAGAACAAAAATTAGGTTTGACTGTAACTCCATTAAGTTTCCCTATTGGTATGGGATATGATTTTCAAGGAATCTACAACCTTTGGGAACAAAACATCAATTTATTTAGTGGAGACAGCCGTAAAAACATTGAAGAAACCATAGCTTTCTCTGATGTACAAAACCCTGAACTAGAAAAAATCATTGGTCAAAAACCTGCTGATAGGCTACGTGAAGAATTAGAATTAATTGATGAAGTCTATCCTAAGTTTGATCGTCAGGATTATTTAGATGGAAAATTACAACCTGTATTCTTTGGTTCTGCTTTAAATAACTTTGGAGTACGCGAATTATTAGATTGTTTTGTTACAATTGCTCCTTCTCCAAGACCAAAAGAATCTGAAACACGTTTGGTTGAACCTACCGAAGAAAAAATGACCGGTTTTGTATTTAAAATACATGCCAATATGGATCCTAAACATAGAGATCGTTTAGCATTTATAAAGATCGTTTCTGGTACTTTCGAAAGAAATAAACCGTATTATCATGTACGTCAGAAAAAGAATTTAAAATTCTCTAGTCCGAATGCTTTTTTTGCTGAGAAAAAAGAAATTGTAGACATTTCATATCCTGGTGATATTGTTGGTCTGCATGATACAGGAAACTTTAAAATTGGAGATACATTAACTGAAGGTGAAGTAATGAGCTTTAAAGGAATTCCTAGCTTCTCTCCTGAGCACTTTAGATACATTAATAATGCCGATCCGATGAAAGCTAAGCAATTAGACAAAGGAATCGATCAATTAATGGATGAAGGTGTTGCGCAATTGTTTACTCTAGAAATGAATAACCGTAAGGTTATCGGAACTGTTGGTGCACTTCAGTATGAAGTAATTCAATATCGTTTGGAACATGAATATGGTGCAAAATGTACGTATGAAAATTTCCCTGTTCATAAAGCTTGCTGGGTTAAACCTGATGATGCTAAAAATGATGAATTCAAAGAATTTAAACGTATTAAACAAAAATTCTTAGCAAAAGACAAATACGGTCAATTGGTATTTTTAGCTGACTCAGACTTTACAATACAAATGACTCAAAATAAATACCCAAGTGTGAAATTATTTTTCACTTCTGAATTTGAATAATGTTATTACATAAATAAAAAAAACGCCAACTTAAAAATTGGCGTTTTACATTTAATCTCTTATCCTGAAACATTTAAAAAAAATAAGGAATTTTAATTTCTAATCAATTTAACTGTTTTAGATTGATTATTCTCATTTGTTACTTTTAATAAGTAAACCCCTTTTGGTGCATTACCTAAATCAAGTGTAGTTGTACCAGAATTCATTTTTTGAGACTGAATAGTTTTTCCTGACAAATCAAATAAAACCATTGTACCGTTTGATTTGCTATCTACAGAAAAGTCATTACTTGATGGGTTAGGATACACTTTTAAACCACCATTAAAATCTAAATCATGATCATCTACGCCTAGAGAACCAACATTAACCTGTACTTCTGTACGTTCGCTTTCACAAGAGACCGTTTGGGAAACATAATATTTACCAGTTACTAGTGTAGTTACCGGATCCAATTCAGTACCACCTTCAGCTTGATTATACCATTTTAAGTTATCACCAACAGCTGTCAAATCTTGAACTTTTGCGTTAGTGCTTAGATTTTGCGGAGAATTCACCAAAGCTACTTGAGTAGAACAATAACGAAGAACAGCATCTTCAAACTTATTTGCACTCAATACTCTAAAATAATAAACATCCGTAATAGAAATAAACGCATTTGGCTTAATACTAAACTCATATTCAGTGAATATATTGTTCCCTGAAGGTAGAGTCCTTGCAGGATTAGTATTTGAACTAACAAACAATCCACCCTCAAAATTATTTGAATTAGTTACAGAAATCTGTTTAGTGGTAACGCTACCATCGGCCACATAAGCTGACCCTACATAAGTAAAAGGCGAACCAGAATCTGAAAGATTCTTCCAATTTAAAGCATCAGTAGAAAATTGAATATTTGATTGATAAGTTACAGAATTTCCTGTTGGAGCATTATTATCATCAACAGTAACTCTAAGTCTAATAGCATCAAGATTATAAATTGTCAAAGGTGTGTTTAATGGGGCTTTCCAAGTCGCTGTTGTTTCATCTCCATTATCATTTCGCCAACGGTAAGCAGACATTCTTGTGTATGCATTGGCTAAATAAAAGTTAGCAAGCAATAATGTAAAAAGTATAGTTTTATTCATATTTTAATTGTTTTTTTTTATTAATTTGTTCATTTTTAGAGTTTTCATTTGTGTCTATTCTTATAATTCGAGTTTTTATAATTATTAAATATAATAGTATGAAAAGGATAAGAGACAAAGGAAAAAATAAAGGATATTTTGTAAATATTGACAAATTGCTATTTGGTTGAATGACTCCAGAAACCAATGTATTACCAGTTTCTTTTTCTCTGAGACAATTACCCCATCACTATTAATTATTGCATTAACGCCACAATTATTAGCAACACAAATATCTTTGCGATTTTCTACAGCCTGAAGACGAGCATAATAAAAATGTAAATCGGATATATAATTATCTTTAAACCAGCCATCATTACTTAGGTTAAAAAAAAAGTTAGCACCGTTTTCAACCTGTTCCACGCCACTATTTTCAACGACTACTTCATTACAAATTAAATTACCAGCTTTACCAAAACTAGTTTGAATAGGTTGATTACTTTCTCCTTTTGACAGAACAAAACCCTCTTGAGTTAAAAAAGGAACAAGAAATTTCCCTAATGGTTCCTCAATTCCCTTAAGCAAAATTTGTTTGTTATAAATTCCATTAACCTTGTTTTGGTTATCTATATAAAAAATTGAATTATAAAGTTTTTTACCAATACTGTCCTGATTATTGATTCCAATAACATGAATAGGATTACCGCTACTGCTTATTTTTATTATCTCCTTCAATAATTCGTCATTGACATTATAAGTCCATGGTATTGTTGTTTCTGGCCAAATGATAAAATCTGGTCTAAGTGCCGCCGCATCTTTACAAAGCTGAAAGTAATTATTAGCTAATGTGTTTCCATTCTCGCTATTCCATTTAGTCTCTGGATTCGTATTGTCTGAAACAATAGCTACTCTAAAAGATTTTCCAACTGGATCAAGAGTGTAAGTATTAAAAATAATATACCCCGATACAAACATAAGAGCAAGAATTAAAAAGCTACAACCTAAATAAATTTTCTTTTTTTGTATAAAAAAATCAGCTATAAAAAGATTTATCAAAACCGTCAAAAAGCTTAATAATACCAAACCTCCCAAACTTGTTAATTGAATAGTATAAAGATTGGTAACAAAAGGAAAACCAATTCTAAAATAATGCAATGGAAATGACTGCAATACAAAGGCTAATACGAACTCCGAAATTGCCCAAATTGCGGCTACACATATTCTATTAAGAAACAATGTACTATTTGATTCTACTTTTGTTACCCATATCATCCTAATAACCCAGAAAAGAATAGAAAAATAAAGACCTAAAAAAATACTACTAATAATACAAACACAAACTCCATAAAGAGAGCTATTTCCTGTATAATGACTCACCCCTTGAATCATCCATGAAAACATCCCTATTCCTATTCCAAAACCAAAAATAAAACCAATAGCAATTGATTTTTTATAGAACTTACATTGATAATTACAAATAAAGGAACCAATGCAATACAGATAAGCAAAATCCAGAGATGAGTATTCGCAAAGTTTAATAGTAATCCTGAAGCAAGCGTTATTAATAAAGTATTTATTTTTATTCCCATTTATATTAATTTAATAAATCAAAGTGGTTTTTTTAACAATTTTAAGACGGCAAATATACTTTTTTTAACATATAAAACAATATGAAAATTAAACAGATTTTTTTCTGGATTTATCATATAAAAAAAGCGCTACTTTATTAAGTAGCGCTTTTTTTGAATATGTGAATTAACAAAAAAACAACCTCGAGTGAGTATTCAATTTCTAGGAAGTTGCAAATTATAAAAAGACATTCTAAGAATAAAATTAAGTCGATAAAGTGCACCTAAAATCGGATAAAATGTATCTTATTCATAAACAACCTCATTCTTCAAAATAGAAGTATCAAATTCTAGGGTATAAAAAAAGCCCCATTCCTGGGGCTTTTAAAATTTATGCTTGTCCTGCCGGACCGAAGTTAAGCGGTATCGGTGCTTGTTCAGTTTCCTTGATTTCGCCATGAGCGACTTCAAATCGATGAATATTTTCTCCAATAGCTTTTAGTAATCGTTTAGCATGTTGCGGTGTCAAGACAATTCTTGACTTTACCTTGGCTTTAGGAATACCTGGCATAATACTTACAAAATCTAAAACAAATTCTGAAGAAGAATGATTAATAATTGCTAAGTTGGAATAAATTCCTTCAGCGATTTTCTCATCTAATTCTATATTAATTTGCTCTTGTTGTTGGTTCGAATTACTCATAGTTTCCTAAATTAATAAATATATTCTTCTTTATTAGCCATCATTTCGTTGTAATCATCTTTAGATCCTACAATTGTATTATCGTATTCTCTCATACCAGTTCCTGCAGGAATTCTGTGTCCAACAATTACATTTTCTTTCAATCCTTCTAAGTAATCTACTTTACCTGCTACTGCAGCTTCGTTAAGTACTTTTGTTGTTTCTTGGAAAGAAGCAGCAGAAATGAATGATTTAGTTTGTAGCGAAGCTCTTGTAATACCTTGTAGAACTGGCGTTGCTGTTGCAGTAATTACATCTCTAGCTACTACTAGATTTTTATCTGTACGTTTCAATAATGAATTTTCATCACGTAATTCACGAGGAGAAATAATCTGACCCGCTTTTAATACACTAGAATCTCCAGCATCTTCAACAACTTTCATTCCGTATAATTTATCGTTTTGAACGATGAAATCTTTAGTATGAATTAATTGATCTTCTAAGAATAAAGTATCACCTGGATCTTGTACTCTTACTTTACGCATCATCTGACGAATAACAACCTCGAAGTGTTTGTCATTGATTTTTACCCCTTGCAAACGGTATACCTCTTGAATTTCATTTACCAAGTACTGTTGAACAGCTGCTGGCCCTTGAATTCTTAAAATATCGTCTGGAGTAATAGCACCGTCTGACAATGGTACACCTGCTCTAACGAAATCATTCTCTTGAACTAGAATTTGACTTGACAATTTAACCAAGTATTTTCTAACATCACCAAATTTAGATTCGATAACGATCTCACGGTTACCTCTTTTGATTTTTCCAAAAGAAACAACTCCATCAATCTCAGAAACTACAGCTGGGTTCGAAGGATTACGAGCTTCTAACAACTCTGTAATTCTTGGTAAACCTCCTGTAATATCTCCTGATTTAGAAGAACGACGTGGGATTTTCACCAATACTTTACCTGCTTTAATTTTCTCACCGTTTTCAACCATTAAGTGGGCTCCAACTGGTAAGTTATAAGAACGAATTAATTCACCTTCTTTACCGTAAACTAATAAAGTTGGAATTAATTTTTTAGCTCTTGATTCAGAAATTACTTTTTCTTGGAATCCTGTTTGCTCATCAATTTCAACCATGAATGATTGACCTTGCTCTAAATCTTCGTAAGCAATTTTACCAGTAAATTCAGAAACAATAACTCCATTATATGGATCCCATTTACAAATAACATCTCCTTTAACAACCGATTGTCCATCTTTTACAAAGATACTAGATCCGTAAGGAATGTTGTTTGTACTTAATAAGATACCTGTTCTTTCGTCAATTAATTTCAATTCAGTAGAACGAGATACTACAATATCAACTGCATTTCCTTCGTTATCCTCACCTTTAACAGTTTTTAAATCTTCGATTTCTAGTTTACCATTAAATCTTGTAATGATGCTAGATTCTTCAGAGATACCACCCGCAACCCCTCCAACGTGGAAAGTACGTAATGTTAACTGTGTTCCTGGCTCTCCAATAGATTGTGCAGCAATTACTCCAACTGCCTCACCTCTTTGAGTCATTTTACCAGTAGCTAAGTTTCTACCGTAACATTTAGCACAGATTCCTTTAACAGCTTCACAAGTTAATGGAGAACGAACTTCAACTTTCTCAACTGGAGAAGCCTCAATTGCTTTCATTATAGCTTCTGTGATTTGCTCACCAGATCTTACTAAATAGTCACTTGTTAAAGGATTAATTACATCTTGCAATGCAACACGTCCTAATATTCTTTCTCCTAACGATTCAACAATCTCTTCATTCTTTTTCAATGCAGAAACTTCAACACCTCTAAGAGTACCACAATCCTCAATGTTAACAATAACATCTTGAGAAACGTCATGTAATCTTCTTGTTAAGTAACCAGCATCGGCAGTTTTAAGAGCCGTATCCGCAAGACCTTTACGAGCACCGTGAGTAGAAATAAAGTACTCAAGGATCGAAAGTCCTTCCTTAAAGTTAGAAAGAATCGGGTTTTCAATAATTTCACCACCACCAGCAGTAGATTTTTTAGGCTTAGCCATCAAACCACGCATACCAGTTAACTGACGAATCTGTTCTTTAGATCCCCTTGCTCCAGAGTCAAGCATCATATATACAGAGTTGAATCCTTGTTGATCTTCTCTAATATTTTTCATTGCTAACTCTGTAAGTTGAGCATTTGCAGAAGTCCAAACATCAATAACTTGGTTGTAACGTTCGTTATTGGTAATAAGACCCATGTTATAGTTTGTTGAGATACCTTCAACTTGCTCTCTAGCATCTGCAATCAACTTAGTTTTTGTTCTGGAATTCTAATATCACCAAGAGAGAATGATAAACCTCCTCTAAAGGCAAATTTATACCCCATATCTTTCATATTGTCCAAGAAGGCAGCAGTAGTAGGTACATTGGTTGCGCTTAAAACGTGTCCAATAATATCTCTAAGGTTTTTCTTAGTCAATACATCATTAATATATCCAGCAGCCTCAGGTACTACTTCATTAAACAATACACGACCAGCGGTAGTTTTAATGATTTGGTACACTAATTCTCCAGCTTCATTAAAATCTTTTGCTCTAATTTTCACTGAAGCATTCAATTCTAATCTTCCTTCGTTTAATGCGATATTTACTTCTTCTGCAGAGTAAAAAGTTAGGCCTTCACCTAAAATTGTAAGCTCTGGAGTAGTAAGACGTTCTTTGGTCATATAATATAGACCCAAGACCATATCCTGAGAAGGTACAGTAATCGGCGCACCGTTAGCAGGGTTCAAGATATTGTGAGAAGCCAACATTAACAATTGTGCTTCTAAAATAGCCTCTGGTCCTAATGGTAAGTGTACCGCCATTTGATCCCCATCAAAATCGGCATTAAATGCCGTACAAACTAGAGGGTGCAATTGGATTGCTTTTCCTTCAATTAATTTTGGTTGGAATGCTTGGATACCTAATCTGTGCAAAGTAGGAGCACGATTCAGTAATATTGGGTGACCTTTAATTACATTTTCAAGGATATCCCAAACTACTGGCTCTTTCTTATCTATAATTTTCTTAGCAGATTTTACCGTTTTAACAATACCTCTTTCTATCAATTTACGGATAACAAAAGGCTTGTATAATTCAGATGCCATATCTTTAGGGATACCACATTCGAATAATTTTAATTCCGGTCCAACAACAATTACCGAACGAGCAGAATAATCCACACGTTTTCCTAAAAGGTTTTGACGGAAACGTCCTTGTTTACCTTTTAATGAATCTGATAATGATTTTAATGGTCTGTTTGATTCTGTTTTAACAGCAGAAGCTTTACGCGTATTATCAAATAATGAATCTACTGATTCTTGCAACATACGTTTCTCGTTTCTTAAGATAACTTCTGGAGCTTTAATCTCCATTAATCTTTTCAAACGGTTGTTACGTATAATTACACGACGGTATAAATCATTTAAATCTGAAGTTGCAAAACGACCTCCATCAAGTGGCACAAGCGGACGTAATTCTGGTGGAATAACAGGAACCACTTTCATGATCATCCATTCTGGACGGTTTTCGCGGTTTAAGTTAGACTCTCGGAAAGACTCAACTACTTGTAATCTTTTTAATGCTTCTGTTTTACGTTGTTTAGATGTTTCGTTGTTAGCGCTATGTCTTAGTTGGTAAGATAACTCGTCTAAGTCAATACGTGCCAATAAATCCATAATACACTCTGCTCCCATTTTGGCAACAAATTTATTAGGATCAAAATCATCTAAATATTGATTGTCTTGAGGAAGAGAATCTAAAATATTTAAATATTCTTCTTCAGTTAAAAAGTCTAATCTTTGTAAAGATTCTCCATCTGCATTTTTAGCAATACCTGCTTGAATTACTACGTATCTTTCGTAGTAAATAATCATATCTAATTTCTTAGAAGGAAGCCCAAGGATATAACCAATTTTATTAGGAAGAGAACGGAAATACCAGATATGAGCAATAGGCACAACAAGGTTGATATGTCCTACTCTATCACGACGTACTTTCTTTTCAGTAACTTCAACACCACAACGGTCACATATAATACCTTTGTAACGAATTCTTTTATATTTACCACAAGCACATTCAAAATCCTTAACAGGTCCGAAGATTCTTTCGCAGAAAAGTCCGTCACGTTCTGGTTTGTGAGTTCTGTAGTTAATTGTTTCTGGTTTCAACACCTCTCCTCTTGATTCTTTCAAGATAGATTCTGGTGAAGCCAATCCGATAGAGATTTTATTAAATCTTTTAACTGGATTTTTATCTTTATTATTGTTTCTATTATTCATCATAGTTTTTACTATTGATTTATTTGCAATTAAAAAATTGATTCTTGTTTTAATCTAAAGTCAAATGTCTTAAAGTTTTTAAAGTCACGAATAACTTTATACTTTGGACTTTCAAACTTTCGACTTAAAAACTACCTCGGGTTACTTCTCTAAACTTCAAACCTCTATTTTGAAGTGCTAATTATAAAACTTTTCAGGTTTAAATAAAAAATCGGAACGGGTTACGGGTATAAATCCTAAAAACTTTTATTTTGGTAAACAGCTTAAGTCCCAGTTTTCAGTGTGAACTGAATACTGAGACTGTAACTGAAAACTTTATTTATTCTTCTAGACGAATATCAAGTCCAAGACCTTTCAATTCGTGCATCAATACATTGAATGATTCTGGTAAACCTGGTTCTGGCATTGACTCTCCCTTAACGATTGCTTCGTAAGTTTTAGCTCTACCAATAACGTCATCAGACTTAACAGTTAAGATTTCACGTAGTGTACTTGACGCTCCATAAGCCTCAAGTGCCCAAACCTCCATCTCTCCAAAACGCTGACCTCCAAATTGAGCTTTACCTCCAAGTGGTTGTTGTGTAATCAACGAGTATGGTCCGATAGAACGTGCGTGCATCTTATCATCTACCATGTGTCCTAATTTCAACATGTAGATCACACCTACAGTTGCTCTTTGGTGGAAACGTTCTCCAGTTCCTCCATCATACAAATACGTATGACCGAATCTTGGGATTCCCGCTTCGTCAGTCAATTCATTGATTTGATCCAAAGTAGCACCATCAAAAATTGGAGTAGCAAATTTTCTACCTAAATTTTGTCCAGCCCAACCTAAAACCGTTTCATAAATCTGACCAATGTTCATACGAGAAGGTACCCCTAGTGGATTCAATACAATATCTACAGGTGTTCCGTCTTCAAGGAAAGGCATATCTTCATGACGAACGATTCTTGCAACAATACCTTTGTTACCGTGACGTCCTGCCATTTTATCTCCTACTTTCAACTTACGTTTTTTAGCAATATAAATTTTTGCTAATTTCAAAATTCCTGCTGGCAATTCATCTCCAACAGTAATAGTGAATTTCTCTCTTCTTAAAGATCCTTGTAAGTCATTCAACTTAATTTTATAGTTATGAATTAAATCATTAACCATTTTATTAGTTGCGTCATCTGCAACCCATTGACCTTTACTTAAGTGAGCAAAATCTTCTACTGCGTAAAGCATTTTTTGAGTATATTTTTTACCTTTTGGTAAAACTTCTTCACCCAAATCATTCATTACACCTTGAGATGTTTTTCCGTTAACGATCAAGAATAATTTTTCAACCAATCTGTCTTTTAATTCAACAAATTTAGTTTCAAATTCCATTTCCAAAGCACCTAAAGCATCTTTGTCTTGTGTACGTTTACGTTTATCTTTTACGGCTCTTGCAAATAATTTTTTATCAAGAACTACACCATGTAAAGAAGGAGAAGCTTTTAATGAAGCATCTTTAACATCACCTGCTTTATCTCCGAAGATTGCACGAAGCAATTTCTCTTCTGGAGTAGGATCTGATTCTCCTTTTGGAGTAATTTTTCCGATAAGAATGTCGCCAGGTTTAACCTCTGCTCCAATTCTAATCATACCGTTTTCATCTAAATCTTTAGTAGCTTCTTCAGAAACGTTAGGAATATCATTAGTCAACTCTTCGTTACCTAATTTTGTATCTCTAACTTCTAATGAATAATCATCTACGTGAATTGACGTAAAGATATCATCACGAACTACTTTTTCAGAAATTACAATCGCATCCTCAAAGTTATACCCTTTCCATGGCATGAACGCTACTTTTAGGTTACGACCTAAAGCTAATTCTCCATTTTGTGTAGCATATCCTTCTGATAATACTTGACCAAGTGCTACTCTATCACCTTTCTTAACGATTGGTTTCAAGTTGATACTTGTTCCTTGATTGGTTTTTCTAAATTTAATTAGATTATATGTTTTTTCATCAGACTCAAAACTAACCATTCTTTCTTCTTCAGAACGATCGTATTTAATAGTGATGATGTTTGCATCAACATATTCTACTGTTCCATCACCTTCTGCATTAATCAATACTCTTGAATCAGACGCAACTTGACGCTCTAAACCTGTTCCTACAATAGGAGCTTCAGGGCGAATTAAAGGTACTGCCTGACGCATCATGTTTGATCCCATCAAGGCTCTATTCGCATCATCATGCTCTAAGAAAGGAATCAAAGATGCAGAAATAGAAGCAATTTGATTTGGAGCAACGTCTGTATAATCTACCTGTGTTGGGTCGATTACAGGGAAATCACCTTCCTGACGTGCAATTACGTTTTCAGCGATAATTTTTCCTGTTGCATCCATTTCGATGTTTGCTTGCGCAATCAACATTCCTTCTTCTTCTTCAGCACTTAAATATACTGGAGTAGTATCAAGATCTACAACACCGTTAGTTACTTTACGGTAAGGAGTCTCAATGAATCCCATTCCGTTAACTTTAGCATAAACACCAAGAGATGAAATCAAACCAATGTTTGGTCCCTCAGGGGTTTCAATTGGACATAAACGTCCGTAATGCGTATAGTGAACGTCACGTACCTCGAAACCAGCTCTCTCTCTCGAAAGTCCACCTGGTCCAAGTGCAGATAATCTTCTTTTGTGCGTAATCTCAGCAAGTGGATTCGTTTGATCCATAAATTGAGACAACTGGTTAGTACCAAAGAAAGAGTTGATAACTGATGATAATGTTTTAGCATTAATCAAATCAATTGGTGTAAACACCTCGTTATCTCTAACGTTCATTCTCTCACGAATAGTTCTAGCCATACGTGCTAAACCAACACCGAATTGTTGAGACAATTGTTCTCCAACTGTTCTAACACGACGGTTTGATAAGTGATCAATATCATCAATCTCAGCTTTAGAGTTGATTAATTCAATCAAATATTTTACAATGGTAATGATATCTTCTTTGGTAAGCACTTGCTTTTCCATTGGGATATCTAAACCAAGTTTTTTGTTCATTCTATAACGACCAACTTCACCTAAGTTATAACGTTGATCAGAGAAGAACAATTTATCTATAATACCACGAGCAGTTTCCTCATCAGGCGGTTCAGCGTTACGCAACTGACGGTAAATATGCTCAACAGCTTCTTTTTCAGAGTTTGTTGGATCTTTTTGTAATGTATTGTGGATAATAGCATAATCTGCTTGATTATTATCCTCTTTATGTAACAAAATAGATTTAACGTTAGAATCGATGATTTCTTCAACATTATCTTTGTCGATAATAGTATCTCTATCAAGGATGATTTCGTTACGTTCGATAGAAACTACTTCACCAGTATCTTCATCAACGAAATCCTCATGCCATGTATTTAATACACGTGCAGCAAGTCTTCTTCCAATATATTTTTTAATACCTGTTTTAGAAACTTTAATTTCTTCAGCAAGGTCGAAAATCTCAAGGATATCCTTATCTCTTTCGAATCCAATTGCACGGAATAAAGTTGTAACTGGTAATTTTTTCTTTCTATCGATATAAGCATACATTACGCTATTGATATCTGTAGAAAATTCTATCCAAGATCCTTTAAAAGGAATTACTCTTGCAGAATAAAGTTTTGTTCCATTTGCGTGGAATGATTGTCCAAAGAAAACCCCAGGAGAACGGTGTAGTTGAGATACTACAACACGCTCAGCACCATTGATTACAAAAGTACCGCTTGGAGTCATATAAGGTATTGTTCCAAGATAAACATCTTGTACAATAGTTTCAAAATCTTCGTGTTCTGGATCTGTACAATATAGTTTTAACCTAGCTTTTAAAGGCACACTATAAGTAAGACCTCTCTCTATACATTCTTGAATTGTATAACGTGGTGGATCAACAAAATAATCTAGGAACTCCAACACAAAGTTATTTCTTGTATCTGTGATTGGAAAATTTTCCATGAAGGTGTTGTACAACCCTTCGTTGCCTCTTTCATCAGATTTAGTTTCTAATTGAAAAAAATCTTTAAAAGATTTAACCTGAACATCTAGAAAATCTGGATATACAGGGATATTTTTTGTAGAGGCAAAATTCAATCTTTCAGTCTGATTTGTTATCATCAATGGACAAAATTTTGATTAAAAAAAAGTAGTTTTTTGTGTAAAAACACATTGTTTAATTTATACTTTCTTTTTATAATCAATACATCTTTAAAAATAATCCGATAAATTCGGTTCAATTTTTTTTCTTCGTATTGATCAAAAACTTTTTCGTATTTTAAACTATTTGATAATAAAACATGCTATATTTTATTATACGAAAAATGGTTTAGGCCATTGAGATAACTCAAGACCTAAACCTAGTTCTTAAAACTGAGTTGAATTATTTAAGCTCAACAACAGCTCCAGCTTCTTCTAATGATTTTTTAAGACCTTCAGCCTCTTCTTTAGAAACACCTTCTTTAACGTTACTTGGAGCACTATCAACTACATCTTTAGCTTCTTTAAGACCTAAACCTGTAAGTTCTTTTACCAATTTAACTACAGCTAATTTAGAAGCACCAGCTTCTTTCAATACAACTGTAAATTCTGTTTGTGCTTCTTCAGCAGCTACATCACCACCAGCAGCAACTACAACAGCTGCAGCAGCAGGCTCAATACCATACTCGTCTTTTAATATTGTTGCTAATTCGTTAACTTCTTTAACTGTTAGGTTAACTAATTGTTCTGCGAATTGTTTCAAATCTGCCATTTTTTCTATCGTTTAAAATGATTTGTAAAATATAATTATTTATTGTGCGCTATTTAAGCAGCAAGGAAATACGATCCCCTCGCATTTTTGTTATTATGCTTCTGCCTCTTCGCTGTTTGCGAATTGGTTTTGTAAAGCAGAGATAACTCTTTGAGCTGGAGATTGAAGTAATCCAATAAGTTCTCCAAGAAGTTCTTCTTTAGATTTGATAGTTGCTAATGCATCTAATTGATCATCTCCAATGTAAACTTCTGAATTAATAAAAGCTCCTTTTAAAATTGGTTTATCAGATTTCTTACGGAAATCTTTGATAATTTTTCCAGGTGCATTTGCAACATCTGAAATAAAGATTGAAGTGTTTCCTTTCAATACTGAAGGCAACTCACCATAATTATTTTCAGAAGCTTCCATAGCTTTTGCAAGCAATGTGTTTTTTACAACCTCTAATTTTATACCTGCTTTAAAACAAGCTCTTCTCAAATTTGAAGTTGTTTCTGCATTTAGTCCAGAAATATCTGCTACATAAACAATATTTGTACCAGCTAACTGTGCAGTTAAATCTTCAATCGCGATTGATTTTTCTTCTCTAGTCATACTAAAAATTTTTAACTACCAATTATACTGCTTTAGGGTCCAAAGCAATTGCTGGACTCATAGTGCTAGTAAGGTGAATTCCTTTAATGTAGGTACCTTTAGCAGCAGTTGGTTTAAGTTTGATTAATGTTTGAATAATTTCGTGTGCATTGTCATAAATTTGCTCAGCTCCAAAAGAAACTTTACCAATTCCTGCATGTACGATACCAGTTTTATCAACTTTAAAGTCAATTTTACCAGCTTTAACCTCTTGAACAGCTTTTGCAACATCCATAGTTACAGTACCTGTTTTAGGGTTTGGCATTAAACCTCTAGGTCCTAAAATACGACCTAATGGACCTAATTTACCCATTACAGCTGGCATAGTGATGATAACATCAACATCTGTCCAACCATCTTTTATTTTTTGTAAATAATCATCAAGACCTACATAGTCTGCTCCAGCTTCTTTAGCTTCTGCTTCTTTATCTGGAGTAACTAATGCTAATACTTTTACATCTTTACCTGTTCCGTGAGGTAATGTTACCACACCTCTAACCATTTGATTCGCTTTTCTTGGATCTACACCCAATCGAACTGCGATATCAACAGACTCATCAAATTTTGCAGAAGCTATAACTTTAATTAATGCAGCTGCATCTTTTAAAGAATATAGTTTGTTCTTTTCAATTTTTGAAGCAGCCTCTTTTTGCTTTTTTGTCAATTTTGCCATGTCTTTCTCTTAATTAAAAAGGAGAATCTCCTGATACAGTTATACCCATAGATCTAGCTGTTCCAGCGACCATACTCATTGCAGACTCCATAGTGAATGCATTTAAGTCAGGCATCTTGTCTTCAGCAATAGCTCTAATTTGTTCCCAAGTAACACTAGCTACTTTTTTACGATTAGGCTCACCTGAACCAGATTTTAGCTTTGCAGCTTCCATTAACTGAACTGCTGCTGGAGGAGTTTTTACAACAAAATCAAATGATTTGTCTTTATACACAGTAATTTGTACTGGGCATATTTTGCCAGGTTTATCTTGTGTTCTAGCATTAAATTGCTTACAGAACTCCATGATATTAACCCCAGCAGCTCCTAAAGCAGGTCCAACCGGTGGCGACGGATTCGCAGCACCTCCCTTAACTTGTAGTTTAACTACCTTACTAATTTCTTTAGCCATTTTTTAAAAAATTTAACACTGCAATTATTGGAAGCAATTGTAGTGATTATTATAGATGTAACGAAAATTATACTTTTTCTACTTGCATAAAGCTTAGCTCTAATGGAGTTTTTCTTCCGAAAATTTTAACCATTACTTCTAACTTACGCTTTTCTTCATTGATTTTTTCAACTGTTCCATTGAAACCATTGAAAGGTCCATCAATAACCTTAATTGTTTCTCCTAAGTTAAACGGAATCGAACGTGTATCTGTATTAACAGCCAGTTCATCAACCTTACCTAGCATTCTGTTTACCTCAGATAATCTAAGCGGAACAGGTTCTCCACCTTTAGTTTCACCTAAAAAACCAATTACACTAGTTATTGATTTAATAATATGAGGTATTTCACCAACTAAATTGGCTTCGATCATAACATATCCAGGAAAATATACTTTATCCTTAGCTATTTTTTTACCCTCTTTCACAGTTACTACTTTTTCAGTAGGAACTAAAACTTGGGAAACATAATCACCCATACCTAATCTGGCAATTTCCGTTTCGATATAAGTTTTGACTTTATTTTCTTGTCCACTTACTGCTCGAACCACATACCACTTTTTCACATTATTATCTGCCATTACAAAAAAATTACGCTTTTATCCAGTTAAAAAATCCAGCCAATGCTTTTGCAAAAAATTCATCTACTCCCCAAGTTGCCAAAGCGAATAATACTGAAAATACAGCTACTACAATTGTCAATCGTTGCACTTCTGCCCATGCTGGCCAAGTTACATTTGACTTCAATTCCTCGAATGCTTCTGATATGTAATTAACAACTTTTGTCATGAGATATATTTATTATTGCACGGGCGGAGGGATTCGAACCCCCATCAACGGTTTTGGAGACCGCTATTCTACCCTTGAACTACGCCCGTAATTAAAGCCAGTGGTCTCAGTTAAGAAAACCAACTGGCTTTTAAAATTTATTTTATAGGATTATCCTACGATTTCAGTTACCTGACCTGCTCCTACAGTTCTACCACCTTCACGGATAGCGAAACGTAAACCTACGCTCATTGCGATTGGGCTTAATAAAGAAACATTAATAGTCAAGTTGTCTCCTGGCATTACCATCTCTACTCCTTCTGGTAAAGTAATAACTCCTGTTACGTCAGTTGTACGTACGTAGAACTGTGGACGGTAGTTATTATGGAATGGAGTATGACGTCCACCTTCTTCTTTTTTCAAGATATAAACCTCTGCTTTGAAAGTAGCGTGTGGTTTTACTGATCCTGGCTTAATGATAACCATTCCTCTTTTGATAGATTCTTTATCAACACCTCTTAACAATAAACCTACGTTATCTCCAGCTTCTCCTCTATCAAGGATTTTACGGAACATCTCAACTCCTGTAATAGTAGAAGTTAATTTATCAGCTCCCATACCAATGATTTCAACAGGATCTCCTGTATTAGCAATACCAGTTTCGATACGACCTGTAGCAACAGTTCCACGTCCTGTAATTGTAAATACATCTTCAACTGGCATCAAGAATGGTTTAGCTACGTCACGCACTGGCTCTTCGATCCAAGCATCAACAGCCTCCATTAATTCAATAATTTTAGGAACCCAAGCAGGATCATTATTCAATCCTCCTAAAGCTGAACCTTGAACAACAGGACCATTATCTCCATCATACTCGTAGAAAGATAACAAGTCTCTGATTTCCATCTCAACAAGCTCTAACAACTCAGCATCATCAACCATATCCACTTTGTTCATAAAAACAACGATTCTTGGAATACCAACCTGACGTCCTAAAAGGATGTGCTCACGTGTTTGTGGCATTGGACCATCTGTAGCAGCAACTACTAAGATAGCTCCATCCATTTGAGCTGCTCCAGTAACCATGTTCTTTACGTAATCCGCGTGACCTGGACAGTCAACGTGAGCGTAATGACGATTAGCTGTTTCATACTCTACGTGTGAAGTATTAATTGTAATACCTCTTTCTTTCTCCTCTGGAGCGTTATCGATTTGATCAAACGATTTAGCTTGACAGTAACCTGCATCAGACAATACTTTAGTAATTGCTGCAGTTAATGTAGTTTTTCCGTGATCTACGTGTCCAATTGTACCTATGTTTAAGTGCGGTTTGGAACGATTAAAATTCTCCTTTGCCATTTTACTTAATTTTTAATCTTAGTTATATATTAATTTTCAATTTCCTACTTACTTGAGCCAATGTCGGGAATTGAACCCGAGACCTCTTCCTTACCAAGGAAGCACTCTACCCCTGAGCTACACCGGCAGAGCATTTTAATCTTCGACTTTAAATATCACTATTTAAAATCTTTTTTTTGTGGGGAGAGCAGGATTCGAACCTGCGAAGTTCTCACAGCAGATTTACAGTCTGCCCTCGTTGGCCGCTTGAGTATCTCCCCTTTTTTTTTATCAATAATTACATGAACAATTTCAAATCGCATTTGAACTATTTAGAGCCGGCGGAGGGACTCGAACCCACGACCTGCTGATTACAAATCAGCTGCTCTAGCCAACTGAGCTACGCTGGCATTTTTGATAAAAAAAGTCCGCTATTTCTAACGGACTGCAAATGTAGCTATTTTATCTTTGAATCAAAACATTTTTTCAAAAAAATTACATTAAATATGTGTTCTTATTTTTTCTTTCCTCTTAACCAACAATCTTTCTAAGGACTCGGCCGAAAGCTCAACCGCCTCTTCAAAGGTTTTGCATTGCTTTTTAACCAAAAAATCATCACCAGGAACATTAATCTTTATCTCAGCAATTTTATTCTCCTTGTCACTTGTTTTTTCAACTTTCAAAAAAACATCTACTGATACCATCCTGTCATAATACTTTTCCAACTTATCCATTCTTTCTTGAACGAAATCTACCAATTTTCTGTCAACAGTAAAGTTAACCGCATTAATACTTACCTTCATAATAGTTATTTTAGAATTAAACATTTAAGAACTACTTTTTATTCCTAGGATGCGCATCTGCATACACTTTTTTAAGAGTCGCCAAACTACTATGTGTATACACCTGGGTAGACGCCAAACTAGAATGTCCTAATAATTCTTTTACTGAATTTAAATCAGCCCCGTTATTCAATAAATGAGTCGCAAATGTATGCCGGAGCACATGAGGACTTTTTTTTACCTTTTCAGAGACTTTACTAAAGTATGAATTTATTAATCGATACACAAAGGTTTCATTCAATTTTAACCCTTTTTTAGTAATAAAAAAATATTCCCCATCAACTATATTCTCAACACTTTCACGTTCTTTTACATACAACAAAAACTGCTCAGCAACAACAGGCAAAACAGGAACAATTCGTTCTTTATTACGCTTCCCCAACACTTTAATCGTATTAGCAGACAGATCAACATTAACTCCAAGCAAACCTATCAACTCCGCCCTTCGGATACCTGTCGTATAAAACAAATCAATTATCAATTTATCCCTAACCCCTTCAAACCCCTCAGAATCTCCCATTTGATTTATCAAATCTATCAATTCCTTTTCCGAAAACGGCACCTGCACCATCTTAGGAGTCTTTAAAGCCTTATGCTTCTGCATTGGACTAATCTCTATTTGCTTCGTCTTTAACAAAAACCTATAAAATGCTTTTAGAGACGCCATCTTACGATTAACAGAAACATTTGACACATTAGCATCCACAAGTGAAACCACCCATGACCTAATCTGACTATAATTCACCTGATCAATATTTTCCTGATCGAAATGCAATTTATTAAATAACTCAAAAGAAACAACGTCATTCATATAAGCACCCAAAGTATGTGAAGAATATTTTTTCTCCAACTGAAGATACTCTTGAAATGCCTGCTTATTTGTTTTCACTCTTACCTTATGTTTTTTTTTACTTCTCTAAAGAACACAACACTACCATCCCTCCTTTACAATTCTAAGATTCAGAATCGTTCGATTTATAAAACGAAAAAACCGTTAGCATCAAAGTTATAAAATTTTGATGACTAACGGTATTTATTTGAATATAGATTTTATCTAACTCTCCAAGTTGTCTTTCATGTTTTGAATGTAAGCAGCTTTTTGAATTTTGATTCTATTTTTTACAGATGGCTTAATAAAAGCAGTACGTGCTCTTAACTGACGAACAGTTCCTGTTTTATCAAATTTTCTTTTATAGCGCTTTAATGCTCTATCGATATTTTCTCCGTCTTTAATTGGTATAATTAACATAATATTGACACCCCCTTTCGTTAAGTGTGCAAAAGTAAACATTATTTCCAATTACGAGTCATAAATTATGAATTATTTTTTTTCCTAATGAAATATTTATTATTGAGATAAGCGATCATAAATAATTTCACTAATCAATACTCGACACAACAACATTATAGCATTACATGAAGAATTGAAACGAAAATCCTTTTTGTTCTTTCTTTAAGAACAAAAGAATCACTTCGCTTAACATTTATTTTAATTGATACTCAATGAACTTCGTTTATAGCAGAAAGTCAACCATAAAAGAAGAAGCCAATCAACACAAATGAACATGCCCCAAAAAGTCAGACACTATTTGAGGCATTTTTTTATAAACATGTTCTTAATTATATAATCTAATCTTTTAAGATATTTCTTGAAATAACTAGTTTCTGAATTTCGGTAGTTCCCTCACCTATAGTACACAACTTAGAATCTCTATAGAATTTTTCTACTGGAAAATCTTTTGTATATCCATATCCTCCATGAATTTGAACTGCTTCGTTAGCTACTTTTACACACACTTCTGAAGCATACATCTTAGCCATTGCTCCCATCGTGGTTACCGGTTTATGTTGTTGTTTCAAAAACGCTGCTTTATGCAATAATAATTCCGAAGCTTCAATTTCAGTTGCCATATCTGCCAACTTGAACGAGATCCCTTGAAAGCTACTGATTGGTTGCCCGAATTGATACCTTTCTTTTGAATATTTCAACGCCGCTTCATATGCTCCTTTAGCGATCCCTAGAGATAATGCTCCTATTGAAATCCTCCCTCCATCTAAGATTTTCATTGCTTGTACAAAACCCTGTCCAACTTCTCCTAATCTATTAGCATCTGGCACACGGCAATTATCAAAAACCAGCTCCGCTGTTTCGCTTGCTCGCATACCTAATTTATTTTCTTTTTTTCCTGACGAAAAGCCTGGCATTCCTTTTTCAAAAACAAAAGCCGTCATTCCTTTAGAATCTCCCTTTTCTCCTGTACGAACAATTACAACTGCAATATCTCCCGAAATAGCATGTGTTATAAAATTTTTCGCTCCATTCACAACCCAAAAATCCCCATCCTTAACAGCCGTTGTATTCATACCTCCTGCATCTGAACCTGTATTATGTTCTGTTAGCCCCCACGCACCAATATGCTCTGCAGTTGCTAATTTAGGAATCCACTTTTTCTTTTGCTCTTCGTTACCAAAAGTCAAAATATGGTTTGTACATAATGAATTGTGAGCCGCGACTGACAATCCAATTGAAGGATCTACTTTTGAAATTTCCTCAATAATCGTTATATATTCATGATATCCCAATCCTGATCCACCATATTCTTCTGGAACCAAGACCCCCATAAACCCCATTGCTCCTAATTCTTTGAAGAGCGGAATTGGAAATGTTTGCGCTTCATCCCACTCCATTATATAAGGACGGATATTTTTTTCAGCAAATTCTTTTATGGACTGAGCAATCATAGATTGCGTTTCGTTATATTCAAAATTCATTAGTATATTTTTAGAACTCCAAATATAAACGAATTATATTTGCTTTTTCAACAGGAAAGCCCTTAATTTTTATCAAATCCTCAATATTATTTATATTTCCATTCATACTTCGATGAGTTACTATTGCTTTTGCTAGCGCATATCGGAAATACGGAAAGCTAGAAAGTTCCTTTAGAGAAGCGTCATTTATTGCTATTTTTCTAAAAGAAGTGAGTTCTGAAATTTCAAAATGATTATTCAAATTCGAAATGACTTCTGGCGAAAGCCCCCATACTTCTTTAAGTTGCTCCATCGAAACAAAATATCCAAATCTTTCTTTTTGCATTAAAATCCGCAAAGAAAGAACCTCTCCTACACCAGAAACCTTAACCAAATCTTCTTGAGATGCCTGATTAATATCTGTTAATATAATTTTCTCCTTTTTAAGAAATTTCTTCTCGCTTGAATAACTTTTATTACCTCTTACTTCTTTCTTATTAAGTATCCAATTAGGAAATTTAAAATAAGGAGTCATAGTGGCTAATAAAGAATCTGAAACCTTAGTTACATCCTGAAACTCGTTGGGTGAGTTAACATATTTATTTTCTTTTCTAAAAGCCAACAACCGATCAATTTCATCTACAGTCATACCTAATTTATAGCCTTTATAATCAGTAATGAAATTAGGATTAAATGAATACTTTTTTTCTTCTTTATCGCCATCACTATTTTTAATTGAATCTATCTCTTTTTGTAAAGACATCCATTTTTCTTTTTCAGGAAAGAAATATGATGACGAACTAAAATCTGCAAAAAAATAGATCAACTGCAAAACTATTATAATTGCAAAAAGTAAATAAATACCAATTCTTTGATCTCTGCTAAATTTAAAATAAGTAAGGATTTTTCTAAAATTCATCTTTAAGTAAATTATATTTTATTTGGAATTGTAAATTAAGCCAAAAAAATATAAATTTAACAAGATTTATTTTATATTTAAAAACTAAAACGAGCAATATAGTCAAGATAAAAAGTAGGACAAACCAACAATTCTTCATAAAATTAATTATTTTACAACTTAAAACGCACTAAATGTTTTTATTTTTTATAAAAAACAATACATTTGAAGCTTAATAACAATTAACCAAAATAATATATGTCAATTTGGAAAACTAAACCACTATCGGTATTGCTTAATGAAGCTTCCGAATCTGAAAGAGGCTTAAAAAGAACTCTATCTTCACGCTCTCTAGTAGCACTTGGAGTAGGAGCAATTATTGGAGCTGGATTATTTTCACTAACAGGAATTGCTGCAGCAGAACATGCTGGACCTGCAGTTACATTATCGTTTATTCTTGCCGCAATAGGATGTGCTTTTGCTGGTCTTTGTTACGCTGAATTTGCTTCAATGATACCTGTTGCTGGTAGTGCTTACACCTATTCTTACGCCACAATGGGTGAATTCATGGCTTGGATAATTGGATGGGATTTAGTACTAGAATATGCATTAGGAGCCGCGACAGTCGGCGTGAGTTGGTCTCGTTATCTACTCGAATTGCTTAATAAATACAATATACATTTGCCTCATAATTTAATATGTTCTCCCTGGGAAACATTAAAACTTAGCGACGGAACTGTTATCGAGGGAGGGATATTGAACCTTCCTGCAATAATAATTGTTTCTTTACTTTCATTATTATTAATTAGAGGTACAAAAGAATCAGCTTCTATAAACAATTTCTTAGTTGTTTTAAAAGTTACCGTTGTAATCGTTTTTATTGTATTAGGATGGAGCCATATTGACACAGCAAACTACACTCCTTATATTCCTAATAATACAGGCGTTTTTGGTGAGTTTGGTTGGTCTGGTATCGCTGCTGGAGCTGGAACGGTATTTTTTGCATTCATTGGTTTTGATGCAGTTTCTACAGCTGCACAAGAAGCAAAAAACCCACAAAAAGGAATGCCTATCGGTATTTTAGGATCACTAGTAATTTGTACTATACTATATGTTTTATTTGCTCACGTAATGACTGGACTTGTACCATATTACGAATTTGCTGGCGATGCAAAACCTGCTGCAACTGCTTTTGCTAAAACTGGATATTCATTTTTACAAACAGGTTTAATCGTTGCAATTTTAGCTGGTTACACCTCTGTAATATTAGTAATGTTAATGGGACAAAGCCGTGTGTTTTACACTATGAGTAAAGATGGATTATTACCAAAATTCTTTAGTGAAATTCACTCTAAATTCCGTACTCCTTGGAAAACTAACATTTTCTTTTTGATATTTGTAAGTCTATTTGCTGGATTTGTTCCAGTGAGTGATTTAGGTCATATGGTTAGTATTGGTACCTTATTAGCATTTGTATTAGTATGTATTGGGGTAATGGTAATGCGTAAAAAAATGCCAGATGCTCCAAGATCTTTTAGAACTCCATTAGTTCCTTTTGTGCCTATTGCTGGAATTGTAATTTGCTTAGCATTAATGTATTCATTACCAAATGAAAGCTGGGTAAGACTTGTAATATGGATGAGTTTGGGTGTACTTATTTACTTTACCTACGGTAAGAAAAACAGTAAATTAAACAATCCAGATAAATAAAAAATAAAAATACTAAAAAAGGGATTACAAAGTTTTATTGCTTTGTAATCCCTTTTTTTATGGAGTAAAATGAGTTATAAATCAAAAACAGAAGTTCTTTTTGCACGAACCAAATCTTTTAATCTAATCCAGAACGCTAATGTTAAATAGACTCCGAACCAAAGTCCAGCCGTAACAAAAGATATATATATAAAGAATAAACGAACGCTTGTTACGCGCATTCCTAATCTATCGGCTAACCTAGAAGAAACGTGAAAACCGTATTTTTCAAAAAAGAATTTAAGTTTGATAATTGCTGACATATATACTTCAAATAATAGACAAAAATACAAAATTTACCCATCTTCTGATTCCTTAATTTTGTTTTCTCTAATTACCCTTTAACAATTCCAATCCAACAACACAATCAAGACACCTATTTTTATTACAATATTCATTTTTTAGCTGTAGTAAAGATTGTGTTTCTAAAGCATTAACTGCGTTAATATCGAATGCTTTAAACTTATCAATAACGGCATTTTTCTCAGGTTTAATTTCATTTAAAATAACAATTAAATCTTCTAAAATAAATTCACCTAGTTTTTTAGTATAGGCAAACTTTATTGGAATAATAGTATTAATAATAAGTAAATCGACAAAGGAGCAAACCGTTTTCTTTGATTTAAAAGGACTTTCTTTATCAAACTGATAGTGATTTTGCCAATATGGAGCGACCGGAACCAATAACAAATCATAAATTTCCTGAACCGTCTTTAAATTTATAATCTTTGAAAATAAATTTTGGTATTTATGATACAAATTAGCCAATTGAGAAAGGCGGATAGTCGGAAAATTGTCAGGACGATGCTTAAAAAACTGCACGGGCTCAACATGCACTCTCTCTAATTGATATTTATGCAATAGATAAAAATACCTGATTTTTAAATCTTTAAAATAATTATCTTCTTTATCAGCATCTAATAACCCAGCATTACCAAAAAGCAAGGCTTCTAAATTTTCAACTTCAAAACTTTCTTTTCTAATAATAGTAAACGGTATTGATTGGGCTAATTGTAAAAAAGAATCTCCATTGGTGTTTAAACCAAAGTTTTTAGCTAAGAAGCAAAATAAAACTGCTTCCCAATCATTATTAGTTTTTTCTAATAGATCATAAACAGCCTTCGATTTACGTTCTAATCGCTCAAAAAACAAGCGCTCTTGCCAATTTAGAAATGAAAACTTATTAATATCTTTAATCTCTTTTTCACAAAAAATCCAGGATTTAGGAGTTATTAACGTTTTATAATTTTTAATGATTTCTTCTGAAACATAATTTTTTAAAATCAAAACGGGTATCTCAGAGTTATTTTGATTGAATACTTCACTATCATGTTCCCAAACTACATGAAGAATAACACTTTCATAGGCTATATCTTTTTCATGATTATGCAAATACCAATCAGAAGATTTTAAATGAATTTCAATGTTTCCTGCCCATTTTTGATTCCCAATTATTATTTGAGCATTAAAAAAATCTGGCCCTGCCAATTCTAGATACTGACCAACATTAATTATTACAAGTTCCTCATTATTGAACGTTCTGAGATTTAAAGTGTCAAACTTTTTATATTTCCATAGGTAATGTAGAAAATCTTCTTTCATTATTTAGTCTTTTAAAGATTGACTAAAGTAATTCAAAAAAACTTAAAAATATAAGAAAATTACCTCAATAAATATAATTTAGCACAAGCACGTGCATCTGACAAGGCTTCGTGATGATTAAGTTGAATATTCATTTCACGGCAACAATCACTCAACTTAGTTGGCTTTAGTCCTTTTGCTTTATAGATTTTAACGGTACATTCCCAACGTGAAGCAATATTCAAATCTTCATAATCTAAACCATATAATGCCATTGATTTCGCTAATACATTACGATCAAAACTTTCGTTATGAGCAACAACAATTCTATTTTCTAGACGCTTTTTTATTTCTGGAAATACTTGAGTAAATGTTTTAGCATTTATTGTGTCTCGTGGATAAATACCATGCACTCTAATTGTAAATGGCGAGTACTCGTTATTAGGCGGTTTAATCAGAGTAACAAACTCATCTACAATTACCCCATTCTCTACTGTAACAATACCTACTGAACAGGGATGGTGTCCTGTAGCTGTTTCAAAATCTATAGCTGTAAAAGTCATTTTTAATATTTTTTATAAGCTAAAAATGCCACAAATTCAACGAGAACTCCCGTTAGATTTGTGGCTATTTAAATTGTACGAACTATTGCTTTATTTTATCGAACCAATAATATCGTATTTGGTAATAATATGATGCCTTCCGTTTCCTAACTCTACAAGGACAGCATCATTTTCTTTTGTAAAAAGTTTAGAAACTTCTTCAATCGGTGTTCCTAATTTCACAATAGGAAAAGGTTTTCCCATTACTTCTTTAATTGGTTTTTCGGCTACATTTTTATCTGCTACGTAACTTCTAAATAAATCAGTTTCATCAACTGAACCTACAAAGCCTGTAATATCAACTACTGGAATTTGAGATATTTTATATTTACGCATTCTTTCAATAGCGTGTGAAACCAATTCTTCTGTACGTACAACAATTAATTGCTTGTCGATATGATCTTTTATAACATCTTCGGCTTTAGTAATATTCTCTTCTAGAAAACCGCGCTCACGCATCCAATCATCATTAAACATCTTACCTACGTAACGACTTCCTGAATCATGAAAAAGAACAACTACGACATCATCTTTTGTAAAATGTTCTTTTAGTTGCAACAATCCTTTTATACAAGCTCCTGCTGAGTTACCCACAAAAATTCCTTCTTCAAGTGCAATTTTTCTAGTATAAACAGCTGCATCTTTATCTGTTACTTTTGTAAATCCATCTATTAACGAAAAATCAACATTTTTTGGTAAAATATCTTCTCCAATTCCTTCAGTTATATATGAATAAATTTCGTTCTCATCAAAAATACCAGTTTCGTGGTACTTTTTGAAAACTGATCCATAAGTATCTATTCCCCAGATTTTAATATTAGGGTTTTTCTCTTTTAAGTATTTTGCAACTCCCGATATTGTTCCTCCTGTACCTACTCCAACTACAAAATGAGTTATTTTACCTTCTGTTTGTTCCCAGATTTCAGGTCCAGTTTGCTCATAATGCGCTAATGCATTTGATGGATTATCATATTGATTTACATACCACGAATTTGGAGTTTCCTCTGCCAATCGTTTCGATACTGAATAGTATGAACGAGGATCTGTAGGCTCTACATCTGTTGGGCAAACCACAACTTTTGCACCCACAGCACGCAAGATGTCCATTTTTTCTTTTGATTGCTTATCCGAAATTACACAAATAAGCTTGTATCCTTTTATAATTGCAACTAGTGCCAATCCCATTCCTGTATTACCTGAAGTTCCCTCGATAATGGTTCCTCCTGGTTTTAAACGTCCATCGGCTTCGGCATCTTCAACCATTTTTACTGCCATTCTATCCTTAACCGAATTTCCTGGATTAAAAGTTTCTACTTTGGCTAAAACCAAGGCATCTATTTCGGTAACGATTTTATTAAGTTTTACTAAAGGCGTGTTACCGATTGTTTCTAAAATATTTTTTGAGTAATTCATTTTATTAAGTTTGGAAATTATACAATCTGATTCCCATTATTATTAATTATTTTATTGGAAGAAATTCCAAGTTAAACCAAAACGGATAGCTAAATCACGGTAAGGATTATTAGGTGCTGAATAGTAATTACTACCTGAAAACGACGAATTAAAATGCTCTATTTTAAAAAAGATTCTTGTTTGTCTGATTCTTGCATTTATAAAAAAGTCTAAGTTCGGGTAATTTCCTATTTCTTTCTTATTCTGAACAAAAAACTCACCAATTACAGGATTATAATCATTTCCATAATAACTAGTGAAATAATTAAACACAATTCCTGTTTGAAAAAAAAGTGCTTTTTTAAATAGATAATTAGTGTAATACAGCGTATTTCTTGTTACAATTTCTGGTACATTTAATATAGCATCAGCCTGATCTACTTTTTGATATAAAATTGTATTATCTAAGGCAAAGCGTCCAAATTTAAATTCTTTTCCTGCCTTTACTTCTAAGTAATTAATTGCACCACTATATTGGGCTGGTTTTATAATTTGAGTACCTTGATTAGCTTGTAAAGCTGTCGATTTATCTTCAAAATAGAGATGATCATTCAATACTGAATACTGAAATGACATATTAACCCATGGTGTAGTTGCACTTGCGCTTAAAGAGTTAATCTTCTCATTTTTAAAACTTTCAGACCAATTGTACTCTACAAAGCTACTTTGATACAAAGAATAATTATTATTAGGTAACTTATTTATGTTTTGATATTCAAATGAAAATTTAATTTTATCACTAAAATCATGTTTAAGCTTTGCTTCTAAATTTGATAGCGACTGGTTTGTAATTGATCTTGAATATAAAAATCTTCCATTCCACTTATTTTTTTGATATTCATATTGACCTCCAAAGCTATTAATCTCTTGATTTAATGAACTAGGGATAATTTTTCCTTTATCTAAAATTATAACTCTTCCGTAGTATGAATTACTTCTAAAATCATCTACAAAAAATTGAAATTTCCCTAACAATATATTTTCATATACTACTCCTGCCTTATTATACATTTTGTTATAATGCGACTGGTCATTAATATTACTTGTTACATACGACTCTCCAAATCGAAGTACATTCCTTGAACCAAGAACCGCTGATAACACTGTGGGTTGATTGTATTCGAAAAATTTATTTTCATAATTAAATTGATGAGTGACATATAGATTATTATTTCCTTGGGTCTCATTTATTCTATATGCATGATCAAAAAACAGTCTCTTTCCCTTTAAGAATGATTTTGCATCAGTAAGATACACCTCTAATCTTTGTCTGTTTTTAAAATCAGGATCGCCACTTTCAAAATCTTCTGCCGTAGTTATCCCTCCGTTTTCTTCATTCAAGATATCTTGATAAGTATAATGTCCGTTAATATAATATTGTCCTTTTTTAGTACTATAACTTGCAGTTAATTTAAAATTTCCTGTACTCGACAATTGATTTATATAATTCCCTTCAGATCGTAACCCTTTGTATTCTGCTGAAATATTAAATCGCTCACTCATATTCAGGGTGATAAATGAATTTAGCAATTGTCCCTTATTGATTGTCGATTTAAAAAACAATTCTGTCAATGGAGTTGCTACAGAATAATATTGAACCTGATTGGCTTCAAGAAAATTAAAGTGTTTGGCTTTAAACCCCATTTCTGGATATGGAGTAAAATCAGTTAAACTGTATTGAAGCGTATTGTATGTTTGTCCAATATTCGAAAAAGGTAATAATCCAAAATTATCTTTTCGCAAATAATTATGACTGTATTCTTTTTGGATTGTAAGCGACGTATCTACATAAGTAGTATCACGTTCAAGTGTTATATATCTATATTGATCTATCCTTGCAACTTTCTTCTTCGCTTTTATGGTATCGTTAAGCCCACGATGAACACCATTCATGTCTAGATTACTTTTATTATTTACTTTTGCCTGAGAAAACAATAGTGTGGGTAGTACTAAAAGATAAATTAAAAAAAGAATTCTCATTTGAAAGGGTTATATATATTTAGATATTATTATCAACTATTTGAATGTGGCAAAGGTAAATGAAAAAAATTTGACTAGAACTAAAGAAATAGGATATTGGTAAATATTGCTTAAGTATATTACAAGTCAATACTCTACAAAAAAATCTCTTTGAATAATGAGGTATTAAAAACTTCTACTTCTTCAATTAATATCCTCTCTTAAATGCTTAGAAATAAAAAAAGGAGCTAGAATCTACATAGATCCCTACTCCTTTTCTTATTTTAAGACTTTTAGCTCTTTCTTTAATACTAGATAACGGAATGACTTTTTAAATTCATTTGCGAATCAAAGTCTGTAAAACTACCCTATAATTATCAATACTATTTTAAGATTATCCACAATAAGAAACTAACACCCAATTCTTTTCTCCTCTTACCCATGTATTAATACATGTTCTTCCAGGACCTTCTTCCTTACCAGGATCCTGAGACAAACCTGTATCAGACCCATTACCTCCACTACCACCTCCGCCCTGATTATTCGGTATTACATTTAATACAAAATTGCCATCTTTATCAGTACATTTTATAATGGTATTATTCCCTTCTTGATATATTTCTTTCATGATATCATTGGCATCACAATCTACAGCATAGTTAGGGTCATTTTGTGAAAAACCTAAAAAAGGACAGAAAACTAGTAAATAAAGTAATTTTTTCATTTTGTTTTATTTTGGTTAATATTTTATTAATAGAATATCAAATATATATTTTACTAACAATAAAATAGTTAACATAAAGTTAATCATTTAACCATTTATCAATTTTAATGATTAATACCTTATTTATTCACAAAATAACGTGCTATTAAATATTAATATACATTGTTATATTCATCGATTCTAAAAAGGCATTTTATTTTAAATTTTACATAAATTCAAAAAGAAAAGGAGTTAAAATCCATAATGGATTCCCACTCCTTTTCTTTTTGAAAGACTTTTTAATGCCTTTTATTTTGCTATTCCAATCCTAATTATACAAGTTCAGATACAAACTTAACCATTTCTATTACTTGAACGATAGGATTAAAACCATTATCCTCCACAGTATACAGTTTGTTGCCATGCATTATTATCCCTTACCCAAGTGTTAATACAAGTTCTACCTGGTCCTGAATCTTCTGGTCCTGGATCTTCAGACATTCCTGTATCAACTCCAGGTCCGCCACTACCGTTACCTCCTCCACTACCTCCTCCGTTACTTCCACCAGATCCAGGAGCGACACCTATTACATTTAGAACATAGTTCCCATTAGCATCTGTACATTTCATTACAGTATAGCCATCTTGGTAATATATTTCTTTTATAATGTCATTTGCATCACAATCTACGGCATAATTAGGATCGTTTTGTGAAAAACCTAAAAAAGGACAGAAAACTAGTAAATAAAGTAATTTTTTCATTTTTTTTATTTTGGTTAATATTTTATTAATAGAATATCAAATATATATTTTACCAACAATAAAATAGTTAATATAAAGTTAATAATACAATTATTTAGCATTTTTTACACTTAATATTTTACTTATTCACAAAATAACAAACCACTCAACAACAATATCCGCTATATATTCATCAATAGCTAAAAAGACATTTTATTTTAAATTCCATAGAAATTCTTGTTCAAAAAAAAAACTGCCCAAAATATTTTGGACAGTTTTATCAAATTCTTAAAATTAAGAGCTGTATAGTTACCTCATCGATGTAAAAAAATTAACTCCATTTAATCTCACATACCTATTTATTTTAATATGCTTTATTGCTTTCTTTTTCAAGATTTAATCTTCCTTTGAGCATCCATTCTGGAGTTTTTTCACCTTTTAAATAATGATCAAAAAATTGTTTCATTCTCGTTGACAAATCTTTTCTGTTACCCCAGCTATCAGCCTTAAGATTATGCGGTTCTCCATTATAATTTAACATCCATACTGGCTTATCTAAACGGCGTAATGCAGTAAAAAATTCAATTCCTTGATACCATGGCACTGCCCCATCATTATCATTATGCATCATTAACAAAGGCGTTTGCACTTTATCGGCATAAAACAAAGGGGAATTTTTTATATAAGCATCTAAATTACCCCAAATAGTTTCGCCTATTCTACTTTGCGTATGTTCATACTGAAACATTCTGCTTATACCTGTCTCCCATCGAATACCTCCGTAAGCACTAGTCATATTACTAACTGGAGCTCCTGCCATAGCAGCTGCAAACATATTTGTCTGCGTTATAAGATATGCCGTTTGATATCCTCCCCAACTTTGTCCCTGAAGCGCTATATGTTTCGCATCGATTGCTGGATATTGTTTTATCATATTCTCCACGCCACTCACAATACAGCTATAAGCACTCTCTCCAGGAAGCCCCTTTTTATAAATGATATCAGGAACAAAAACAAAATAATCATTACTAGCGTATAATGTTCTATTAATTGTAGATCTGCTAGGCTGAGGAGCATAATGGCGGTGGTATGTATCTGAACTCAATTCATAAAAATATACTACCATTGGGTATTTTTTGTTAGGATCAAAATTTTCTGGCTTGTACAATAATCCCTGTAAAGTAATTGCATCATTATTTTTCCACTCTACCAAACTTACTGAACCCCATTTATAATTTTTTTGTTGCGGATTTGCATTTGTTACTTGCTCAGGAGATTCAAAATCAGTTGTAGTAATCCAAACATCAGGATACTGTTGATAATTTTGTCTAGTATAAAAAATCATTTTACTATTTTTTGATTTCTTTGGAGCTGTAAAGAAATAATCCCCTTCCATTATAACTGTTGGTGTTTTTTCTTTGTTAAAATCGGAATAGACATATCCTGCTTTTTTAGTACTTTCTTCAAAAACAGACAATAGAACTTGTTTTTAGAATCTATAAATTTCTCTTCGCTATCAATCTGAAGGTATCGATATATCTTTTTGTTTTCTCTTCCGTTCTTAGTGATTCTTTTAGGTTGTATTTTTGATTCTGGATCAAACTTCCAAATGTCATATCGATCATAGATATAAACGAATTTATCTCCTTCATCCCAACCAGCAATACCGTATGGAGAAGGCTCATTAGGCTGATCATTTCTCTCATCATACCAAACCACATTTGTCCCTTTGGTTAATGGTTTCTGCTGATTGTTTTTCAAATCAATAGTATAATAAATACTATCCTTTCTGTTGTAATAAACAGCATATTTTTGAGAACCTCCAAACCATATCTGCTCTTGTTCTTTAATCAATAGGCTTTGTTCTCCTGTATTAATATCAATTTTATAAAAATCTTTTATAGCTAAAGCATTCCATGAAGAAGCTCTTTTATAAGATTCATCATCAGCTCCTAAAACAAAATTTCCGTCTCCGTTATTTAATACTTTAATATCAGGAACTACAGTGTTTGCTAACTGTACTGCTTTATCTGAGTTAAAATCATATACTGCTTGATAGGTTCTGTTTTGTTCTTTTTTACTATTTACAATCTGTTCTGGCTGTAATTCTTTATCTGTCCATGCCCATATATCTAATGTCGCACGTTCTTTGTTTAATAAAGTATCTTTACGCTTTTCCCCTTCAAATAAAGCATTTCCAAAAAATAATCTTTTCCCATTTTTCGAAAAAAACAAATCTCCTTTATCTGAATAATTCCAGTTCTCAGGGAGGTTTTTAATTCTGTTCGCTTTTAATTCTGCTAACAATGATTTTGTCCCTTTATACAACTGGTATTTTTTTATTTTTGTTGTATCTGATGAAAATAGGAATCCTAACTTTTCTCCCTTATCCTCTATAGCAATCTTTGATATTGTTCCTTTTGATTTAAAAATAGTATCCGTCTTTTTACTCCCTGCGTCAAAATATAATAATGCAGATGCGGTTAAAGAATCTTTCTTTTTCTCTGAATGAAGCAATAATTTGTCAGCTTTCTTCGACCAACTAAATGTTTTGATGTTCAAAAATGCGATACTATCTTTATTTATCGGATTATAAATTACCACTAGAGTATCACTCTTTGGTTTTACCTTTATTTTTTTATCAACTCCAGCTGAATCTTTGGCTTTTACTGTTTTTAAAATAGTTTTATAGGCAAGCCAATCCCCTCCTTCAGTGGGTTGACTAAAATTTTTCAGACTTGGATATTTTTTTATCTCTTTGGTTTTAAACACATAGATTCCCAAAGAATCAATAGGCAGTTTTTCTTTTTTTAATTTCTTTGTTTCAGCTTTTCGTCTAACGGCTATTTCTGGTTTTATCTTAAATGATACAAACGTACTTTTACCATTAATTTGAGCATCATATCCTCTAGAAATTGTATCAGATACTTTTGTTTTAACATTAACAATAACAAGCTTACCATCACCATTTCCGGGATTATATTCGTATACTAAATAAGCGCCATTTTCTGATAATTGTGCTTTTTCTATTTGTTTCCAATTATCAAAATCATCTACAGTAAGTGATTTTTTTTGTGCAAATGATGCAATTGCAACAAAAAAGAAAGAAACAAGCAAATACATTTTAAACTTCATAATTCTATTTTATTAGGGATAATTCTAGTTCAACAATTCAACTATTGCTCGTAAAACTACATAAATAATGTACATTCCACAAACACCTCTCTACAGAAATACGCTAACCTTAAATTATTACAAACAAAAGCCACAACATTACTGCTGTAGCTTTTGCGTTTTATTATTATTTTTTCAACAATCAATCAGTAAAAAGCACCAGTACTTATCAAAACAATTAGAAAACAAATCAATTAACTAATACCTTATGACTTTCTTCATATTCATTTGTACTTATCTTTAAAATATAAATCCCCTTTTGCAAGCTATGTATATCAATTGGAGTAACACTGTCAGAAATTACAACTTCTCTTTTTTTCTTACCACTAATATCATAAAGCTTAGCAATAATTTTAGAATTTAATTTTAACTTAAAATTATCTCTCTTAAATTTTATATTTACAATATCATTTGATGGATTAGGATATATTTCAAACTCCGCATTATTAACAATATTAGAATCAAACTCACTAACAGAATAGTTATCTAAAATGAGATTTGATTTATTTGGGTTCACAATTCTTTGTAATTCTTCATCATCATTATTTAACCAATCCGATACTAATCGCTCGAAAGTACCACACGTATTTGTCCCTTTTAACCTCATTGTTATCGAGAATGGTGGACAAGCAGAAAAATAAGCCTCCGAATTGCCTCCATAAAAACTCGAAACACCCTCACTTTTAACAAGTTCCCAATTATAAACAAAAGAACCGCCATTCCTGTTAATTCCAATATATCTAAACTCACAATGATTCAATCTTTCTATTTCAAAATATAAACCTGATGAATCAATAACACTAATAGATTTTGTAATTGTTGTATTTTGACCACATTCATTTGTTATTACTCCAACCAAATTAAAACCCCCTTTTGAAACTGGAACAACTATAGCTTGAGTTCCCGAAGTGGTAACTTTTGCCACTGAGATATTTGATGAATCCCAACTAATTGTGCATCCATTAAAAAGATTTACAACATCGTATACTTCTGAAACTGATTGAATACAAACTGAACTGTTACCACTAATTTTAAAGAAATCTCCACCAAAACTATTTCTCGATATAGAACAAACCTTTGTAGCCTGATTTACATTATTCAAAACAGGAGTAACTTGAACATCTGAGGGTAAGAACTTGAAATCAGTGGGACGTAAATCTATATAAGCTTCTGTCGTAGAAAACCTCCCATTGACTGGAACTCCATTTCTACTCCATCCCCACCCAACATCCCAAGTATAAGATAAACTACCAGGAGAATTATAACTATTCGAGACATAAAATCGGTACCCCCCATATAAAGGATCACAATAAATCACCTGTGATACAGGTCTAATTTCAAAAATTGGAGATGGATTTTTAGTTATCAAATACGTGCATGTCTTCAAAGGTGCAACTGACCCTAAACTATATTCTCCGTAAAAAAAATTATCAAAATTACCAATATCTGATTTTGATATTGTTTTACTAAATTTTCCTTCCCAAGTAGTTCCTTTTGATCCAAAAGCTGAGTTATTTACAATGATAGCATCAAGTTGAATGGGATTACTTACACCACTTTTTTTTTAAATATACTTTAAAGGTTGCTGTTGGTGAAACATCAAAATAAGCGGGCTTAGTAACTTTTAATGTAAAATTCACTACTACCGAGCTATTATTACCTAGTACTATTGTACTACA
The DNA here is from genome assembly GCF_003668995.1 of Flavobacterium sp. 140616W15. Taxonomy (NCBI): domain Bacteria; kingdom Pseudomonadati; phylum Bacteroidota; class Flavobacteriia; order Flavobacteriales; family Flavobacteriaceae; genus Flavobacterium; species Flavobacterium sp. 140616W15. The sequence goes on along the minus strand of NZ_CP033068.1, from coordinate 178,051 downwards.
ATTAGTAATTAATTTTCCATTAACTACTACATCATACATTGCTGCAACTTGTCCATTAATGAAATTTATAAAAAACAGAAAAAGACTTGTGGTTATAATTTTTTTCATGATTAATTCTATTAAGGTTATAATTCAAATAATTATTTATCAAGTAATTTTCAAAAAAAGCTACTTTAGAACTCACAACCCAATTCTAAATTCATAATAAAAAAGAGGAAATCTCAGGATATTGAGACTTCCTTTTTTCTAATTTATCAAGATTAAAGTTCGTTTTGTTTTATCTCTTAAGACATTCTATTATATCTGGACTAGTGAATAAAGCTAACAGTTTGTCCCTAATCCAGGGTTTTCTGTCAATTTAATTTGTGGTATTGGTCATAAAAATCTACGGTCAGCATATTGTACAATAGCAACCGTTAATGATAACAGTGATGAATTTAAGCTTATACACTTTTAGGATAGTGTCTAAAAAAACTGTCCAAAATATTGGACAGTTCTTATAGTTTATTGGCTCTAGAACTTTGTAATAATCTTAAATTTAATTATAACTTAAACTACCTAGCAGTACTAAAATCAATAGCCTTTATTTTGAATTGCATTAGCGTTTGCATTCATTTCTTTCAATGGAATAGGAAATGCATATCTAGAGCTTCCATAAGTGATTCCTTCTAAACCTAAATCGTCATAAGTTTGTTTAACAGGATCTACCACTGGCATATTCATCTTAGTCCTTGCAATATCATCAAACCTAAAACCTTCAAAACATAATTCTTTTCTGCGTTCTAAAAGAATATTATCAATTGACACCGACATATAAGGTGTAGCATTACGATTTGTTGCTACTAGATTTAAATTTGTCAATGCAAGTGGATCTGCTGCATTAAGTCTAAAAGAAGATTCTGCATTTATCAATAACATTTCTTCAAATCTAAACAAAACAACATTTATATCAACTTTTACAAACTTGCCTGTATTTCTCAAACGCAATCTTTCTTGTATAGTAATCATATTCCCTCTAACATCTGAAGAAGAGAATTGATTTTTTAAGTCTTCCAAAACTACAATATCACCATAAGCTGTATTATTATATATCCTAAACAAACTGTCGTTACCACGGTTGTCATCTGAAGTAAATGCCAACTCAAAAATAGAATTAGGTTGAAGATTTGCTTTAAAAGATTCTGCATATTCTACTGCTGTAAGTATTCTCGCTCCACTATTATTAATAACTTCCTGAGAGGATACTTTAGCTATATCCCAATCTCCGAAATATAGTGCAACTCTAGCTTTAATTGCATAAACCATAGTTGTTCTAACTGCCTTTTTATTTCCTTTATCAAACGCTTTATCCATCATTGATAAAGCTTTATCCAAATCTGAATAAATAAAAGATTTCACTTCTCCTGCAGTACTTCTTTTGGGCTTCATATCGTCTACATCTAAAAAATGCTTAACATAAGCTACACCCAAAGAATTTAAATCTCCACCTGCAACATGTTGTTGCCCATACATACGTACTAAATCATAATGAACCAAAGCACGTAGGGCTAAAGCCTGTCCTTTTACGTAGTTAATTTCTGCTTCATTTCCCACAATATTTGGATCAGCAACAATATTTGCATCTATAATAATGTTACAATTTGCAATTACTGCATACATACGCAAAAAGGCATCATTTGCATCAGAATCAGCATTTGTCATATCCATTGCTGCCGAAGTTCTAAAACGCCCTGAATTACCATTTGCATAAGCATTATCAGAACGGACATCTCCAAAAACCATTACATTTCGCCCATAATAAGCATATGTGGTCATTATATCATAAGCACCACCAAGTACAACTTTTAAATCTCCAACTGTTTTTATCTCTGTGTTGGGTTTGTTTATACTTAGTTTAGGATCCAAATCTCCATCTGTACATGAACTTAAAATAAGTCCTAAAAGAGCTAAAGATGTGTATATTATTTTTCTCATTTTCTTATAATTTTATGTTAATTGCAAATACTACCGATTTTACTGGCGGACTTACTAGACTCGTAAACCCATCTGCCCTTACCTCTGGATCGTATTTCATCTTGCCATCTTTCACAAAAGTCAATAAGTTTGTCCCTCTCAATGATAGATCTAATCCTGCAAGGCTCATAAACTTAACCGTCTCTGGACCGAATCTGTATCCCAAAACCAAATCTTTCATTCTTATATAATCTCCATCATACAAAAATCTTGTTGATGTAGTTGCTGCATTTCTCCCTGCCCCAAGCTCCATCTTAGGAGTCGAAACAATATCACCTGGTTTTTGCCATCTATCCATCAGATTTTCTGTACCGTTAAATGAAACAAAAGTATTATCTCCTGTACTTTGAGTATAACTAGTCCAATCTTCATACACTTTGTGTCCTCCTGCGAAATAGAAAGAAACATCTAAATAAATTCCTTTATAATCAAAATGAGTACCGAATCCACCTGAATAAACTGGAGCTGATTTTCCTTGCATTGCCACTTTGGCATTGTTGTAAACTGAAGTTGTTTCTCCGTCTACACCATTAACATACCACAATGGTAATCCATTAGCAGGATCTACACCAGCCCATTTGCGCATATTCCATGTCCCTATTGACTCTCCAACTTTAGTAACTTTAGTTCCTGTAGTAATCTCGATGTCTTTTCCTGCTGGATCTTTTGCTAATTTTTTAACTTCATTATCATTGTGTGAATAATTACCTGAGATAGACCAATTAAAGTCTTTTCCTCTGAAAATATCTACATTCAATTCAACTTCTATTCCTTGATTTAAAACTGCACCTGCATTCATTAATTGTATCACACTAGTTCCTGTAGGAACTCCTTGTGTTAATGAAACTGGCACATTCTGTAGTAGATCATACGTATCCCTATTGTAATAAGATACACTTCCCGAAAGCCTATTTTTAAACAGTCCAAATTCTAAACCTACATCAATTGTTTTATTTTTTTCCCAAGTCAACAACTCATTACCTATAGTGGATGGATAAGCTACAGGTTCTGCATCATAACTAGCATCAAATGCAATTAATCTTTGATATGAATTCTCGTTTATACCACTATTTCCAGAAGTTCCATAAGAAGTTCTAAGTTTTAAATTATTAAAAACAGAACCTTGCATAAACACTTCATTATTAATATTCCATGCAGCTCCTACAGACCAAAAATTACCAAAACGATGCTTTGGAGCAAACTTGGATGATCCTTCTCTCCTATATGTAGCATCAAGTACATATTTATTATTATAATTATAATTAAACAAGCCTAAATAAGAAACATTTAACCAATCTGAAAAATTCCCAATCGTTCTTTTGTTTTTAGAAACAACATCCAAATAAATCAAGTCATCCGAAGCAATATTCTCACCGTATCCTCCAACAAGGTCATTTTTATTTTTTTGGTGCTCAAATAGTGCAGTTGCATCAAAATTATGCTTATCTAATTTCAAAGTGTAATTAATCGAATTCTGCGAAACTAGATTCGTATTCCTTCTAATGCTCTGTTCTATGGAACCATTTCGAGTCCTTCCATCTCCATGAAGTCTATTATTATAATTATGATAAGTATTCATATTATAATCTACTGCAAATACTGATTTATACTTGAAATGATTTGAGATTTTCCAGTCTAAAGTATTATTAGACCTAAGCCCTAATAAATTATTAGTTTTAACGTTATTTGCTAAAGTATAAAAAGTATTATGTAAAGAAGTCCAATATCCAATATCTGAAACATTTGCTCCAGTACCAATATTATACGTACCATCACTATTATAAGGATTTACCCAAGGATTCATAAAATATTTTGTCAAATTAGGGTTACTAAAGGTTCCTGTCCCTTCTAGAATACCATTTTGCTTAGCTTCAGAAAAAAAGTTTGCAGTACTAAACTTAAGTGTTTCACTTAATTTTCTTGTAACTCCTATCGTAGCAGTAAATCTTCTAAATTCAGCTCCTCTAACAGTAGCTTCTGTCTTATTATATCCAAGCGAAGCATTAAAGGTCGTTTTCTCATCTCCTGCAGATACAGAAAAATCTGTATTCTGAACTAAGGCATCTTTATTCTTTAATAGCTCTCCCCAGTTATGACTTACCCCATCCCAATCTTGCAAACTTGCTTTACTAGCATCAATACTTAATCCCTCGGGAGTATTCAATAGCCAATTTTCGGCTGTCATTCTATCAAAACCTTTAGAAGCACCATAAGTATTATAAACTGCATCTAAGTACAATTCTTTTCTTTGATCTCCTGTAAGAGGTCTTCTGCCTGTAACTGCATTATTCTGAAAACCAATAGAATTACTAAAGTTATAAGACGGTTTTCCAACTTTTCCTCTTTTCGTTGTAATTACGATTACACCATTAGATCCTCTTGCTCCATAAGCTGCAGTTGCAGACGCATCTTTCAAAACCGTTACACTTTCTATATCATGACTATTTAAAGTCGCTAAAACCGACATTGACGAAGCTGAACTCGTTGTTGTCTGAATTGTTTTATTATCATTACCTCCAGATAGATCTCCACTTATTACAGGCACACCATCAATAACATATAAAGGTTGATTATTTGCAGAAATCGAGCCTGTTCCTCTAATACGAATATCCTGAACAGAACCTGGAGTCCCAGAAGAACTTGATACCTGCAAACCAACTACTTTACCTTGTAAAGCCTGATCAACAGAAACTGTTGGAATTCCACTTAAAACATTACCAGAAAGCTGTTTAGAACTACCCGTCATATTGCTTTTAGTTTTTGTAACATACCCCATTACTACTACTTCATCCAACGCTTTCCCATCTTCTTGCATCTTCATATTAATCACTGAAGAGCTACCAACTATTGCCGTCATATCTTGCATTCCCATATAAGAAAACACAAGCACATCTCCTGTTTTTGCTTTAACAGAATATTTACCGTCAAAATCCGTTTGAACACCTGTTTTTGTTCCCTTAACAATAACGTTTACACCTGGAATTGGACCTGATATTGCATCTGAAACAATTCCAGAAATAATTTTCTCTTGTGCAAAAGAAAATTGCATGGTTAACGCTGTAAATAATGTTAAAATCCATGTAAATTTTACCTTCATATTAAATTGTTTTTGGTTAATAATTCCTCAAAAATGATAAATTATTCCTACAATAGCAATTTTTATCAAAAAATATAAAATAATTTTCTTACTTTATTTTATTTAAAAACGCAAATACAACAAAAAAAGTAAGCTTATATGGCGTTTTAATGAATTATAGTAAAAAATTTACAAATAATAATTAATTATTTTAACAAGAAACAAAATGTTAAAGTTTAATATTTTACGATAAAACCATTTTATTTCATAATCTGTTAGCCATTTATTACGTTTCAATTTCTTTTTTTGTAGCCTATTTCAAGAAAAAATTATAATCTTTGCGATTAAAAATAAAGCATGCTTCAACTCAATTTTTCAGGATATAATTTAGAATCGGGAACCGACGAAGCTGGTCGTGGCTGTCTTGCTGGACCTGTAACGGCAGCAGCAGTAATTTTGCCGTCAAATTTTGAGAATAAAACACTAAACGATAGCAAGCAATTATCCGAAAAAGCGAGAGAAAATCTTAAACCCGTAATTGAAGAACAAGCGATTTCCTTTGCCATTACCCATTTGCATCCTAATGAAATTGATGAAATTAACATCCTGAATGCTTCAATGAAAGGAATGCAGGAATGTATCTTGAAATTAACCCAAATTCCTGAATTTATTATTGTGGATGGTAACAGAATGCTGAATGCAAAATTGGGATTAAAGAATACTACTGGGAAACAATTCACACAAGAAGAAATTGAATTATTAAAATCTATACCTAACCAGAGTATTATAAAAGGAGATGCAAAATTTTTGAGCATAGCAGCGGCATCTGTTCTCGCCAAAACCTATCGCGACGAATATATGAACAAGATTCACGAAGAGTTCCCGATGTACAATTGGAAAAAAAATAAAGGATACCCAACTAAGGAGCATCGTGAAGCAATAAAAAAATATGGCCCCACTAAGTACCATCGAATGTCTTTTAGATTATTGCCTGACCAATTGGAGTTGATATTTTAGACTAATTCCTTGATAAATCAGACTTCACCTTTATCATTTCACCTAATAAAACAGTAACAGGAACTGCTTCAATACCTCTTGTTAAAGCAGCTTTGACAACAGCAAAATTTAGCGTATCAATCTCCGTTTCCCGTTTATTGAGTATGTCCTGATATGTTGATATTTTTTGCCCATCAGACATTTTGCTTATAGCAATAATATTTTGCAATACTTCATCCATAGTTAGTTCAATACCATATTGCTTCGCAACCGTTAGACACTCAAGAATAACTGTTTTTGCAATTTTTAAAGCCACTTCATTGCGATGGAAAATGCCATTATCGACTTCTAGTAAAGGGCAAATAGAATTAAAAACACAATTACTAATTACTTTTTTCCAAATTACGGTCTGAATATCATCCTCACTGCGGAATGTAAAAAGCGATGTGTTGAGTATATTTACTATACTTTGCAACACCTCATCTGATCCCTGGATAATACCAACTGGCGATGGAGCAACAAGTTTAAACCTCACTCTGTTTTTGGACTCTAATTGGCTTGTTGCTAATAACACACATCTGTAAAGAGAAGTAAAGCCTTTTTCTACAAAACTATTTTCGATATGCAGTCCATTTTGAAGAAATACAATTGGCGAAGTCTTAACTTTATCCTTAAGCTTTTCTGCAAGCGCAGCATTTCCGAATGATTTGTTCGTTAATAAAATAATTCCATTAACCGATTCATAATTACTTATTGAACTAATTGTAATCTCGGCATTCAGTATATTACCATCTGTTTCTACTTCGATATTCTCCGTGTGAACCGATTGATCGTCAATACTTCCTCTCAGAATTATTACTTTTCTTCCATTGATAGTCAAAGCAACTGCCAAAGCTTTTGCGATAACACCATTGCCAATGATGTATAAAACCTGATGCAAACCAGATTCATTTTCTGCTATTAGTCCCATAATTATAATCCTTTATGCAGTATTTACTTTAACTGAAGTTCCATTTGGATATTACAACGTTCATAAGGAGTCGGGCGCCCTACAACTTTGCTAAATCCTAACTTGTGGTAGAGATTAATTGCAGGTTTTAAAATAGTATTACTTTCCAAATAAATTTTGGATGCTCCTAGCTCTTTTGCCGCATTTGTAACTGCCTGACCAAGTAACCAACCAATATTTTTTCCCTGACACTTATTCGAAACAGCCATTTTTGCCAATTCGAAATCATAATCCGGATCATCCATTTTTATCAAGGCACAAACACCTACTGGTTCATTTTCATAAAGTGCTACAAATATCTTACCTCCATTGTCCAGAATATATTCTTTTGGGTTATCCAAAGCCTTATAATCTGCTGCTTCCATTTTAAAATAAGAAGAAATCCATTCTTCATTAAGTGCTCTAAATACCGACTGATACTCGTCATTATACTCCACAATCTGCACTGCTCTACTCTCACGCAGTTTCTTTTGTTCGTTGACTCTCTTAAATAACGATTTCTGCCCAAGCAAAAACTCCCATTCTTCCAGAGCTGCCCATAAATTATGATTGGAATCCCCTATAAGATCTTCTACTGCAGCTTCAACATCAACACATTGTAATTTAAGTTTATTAAAAACTAACAAACCCTGCTCTGTTAAAACAATAACATTCTTACGTTTATCGGTCGTTTTTACGTTTTCCTGAATCAATCCCACCGCAATCATTTCCTGAACAATTTTACTAACAGAGGGCTGTGAATGACCTATCTCATTGGCTATTTCGGTGATAGTAATTTCCTTTTCTTCAGAGAGCAAATAAAATACAGGAAACCATTTCGGAATAAAATCTATGCCATGAAGCTCATAAATCTTAGCCGCATCATCAGTTATCATTGTACTCATTAAACGCAATCGGCTCCCTAAAGCCATCTTGCCTACTTTATTAAAAAACTTCATATTATAATTAATTATATAACTAGTTATGTAAATGTAATAAAAAAATTTATTCATCAAATAAAATTGCTGTAAAACGAATCTAGCAACACTTCTTATCGAAATAGTTAATTGCTGTAATCTCAGAAAATGCAAGGTTTTAAAACTAAATAATTTGTATTTTCGTTCTGCAAAAATCTCTCAATCTAAATATAGAGATTAAATTATTCTTCCATAAAATCTAGCTAAGCACTACTTTTACAAGTAGATCTAGGGTTTTTAGATACTTAAAAAATTAAAATTATGACAAAACGAGCTAATAAATATAAACTTACTTTAGAACAGGTTTCTCTAATGAAAGAAGAAACTCCTTTATCTGAACCTGTATCATTAGAATTTGAAAATCACGATGAAATTTTTAAAATTATAGATATAATAAAAGAGAAGAATCTTTTTGAGAATGAAAATCAAGCTACAGAATTTGCTATTGGATTAAAACTGTTTAGCGAAGTTATGCTTAAGAATAGAAAGCATCCGCTTTTTGAGGATTTTTTTCCTGCATTTGGAGAATTCATGAAAAAACTAAAAAGCCAATAATACCTAATAATCTATAGTTTATTGGGTATAACTACTTTTAACAGCTAGCAACATTATTTTTCTGCCTACCCCATTTCTCAAAAACAAGCCTCCCCAAAAATCAAAATGATTAAACGAAAATATCCCTTTTTAAAAAAGAAAAAAAATGAACTATTTGGAATAAGAAAAGAGTTTTATAAACGACTTCTCTATATTGCGCTTTGTATTATTCCTATTGTTTTATTTGGAAACGATAAGGGAACTTATAGATTAGTTCCTCTTCCATTTTTTTTAATCGGAATGTATAATCTACTATTAATAATAAGCTTTTCGCAACTAATAATTGATGATTTTTTTCCTCCTAAAACAGCATTTGAGAAAGTCACCAAACCATTTGATAAGTTTATGTATTATTTTTCATCTGCTTTGTTTTTTGTAAGCTTGGTCTTTTTAATTTTTGAAATAAGAAAAATCGACAACACTATAAACGGAACACAGCTTTTTTGGAGAGCTGGTTTTTCTGGAGTTGTTTTGGCTATCTTAATTACAATCATTTTAAAAGTTAGAAATCCATCAGTATATTTTGAAAGCAAAAGAAGATATGTAGTTCACTTTGGACTATTTATCGGGCTATTTTTACTTACAGCTGCCACAACTAGTTTTATAAATCACTTTTATGCAGCTCCCACCGAATCTTGTAAGCAGTATACAATTTTAGAAAAAGCAATTAGCGGATCTCGAAACAAAGAGCACTTTATTCATATAATTACAGAAAACAATACAAAAGAGCGTTTTTCTATAAAAAAAGTACTTTATGATGAACTAACAGAAGGCGGGGAAATTTAATTATGCATGTTAAAAGGAAAACTGGGCTATGATTATGTGGCAAAATTTAATACAATTAAAAACGAATCCATAGTCATCCATACGAACAGATAAACCACTAAAAATCAACACATTTATCTCTTAATAAAAGCTAACTTTAAAAACGGTTAGCTTTTTTTATTCCTAACTGCTTAAAATGAACTTTTGAACAAAGTGAAATTGGACTTTTAAACAAAGTAAGGCTACTTATTTTGATGCAATTTTGTACCATCAATTAAGAAGTTCACAGGAGTTTTAATTTAAGGTGTGTTGCAACCATAAATAATTTACTTGAATTTGATTCCATAAAATCAATACTAAAACAAATCGAATGAAACGATTTTTAAAAATCACAAAAAGAATTATGATAACAGTAATAAGCATTTTTGCCGTTTTAACCTTGGTTACTTTTTTATACATGATGCACCCAAAATTTGGTAAAGCACCTGAAGGTAATCGCTTAGAATTAATTAAAAATTCTAAAAATTATAGTGATGGGAAATTTCAAAATACCCATGACACACCAAGTCTTACAAAAGGATATAGTTTTGGTGGTATTCTTTATGACCAGCTATTTGGGAATCATCCTAGGCGAGAACCTGTTACATCCATTCCATCAGTAAAAACCGATTTGCATCACCTTTCGCCAGATACCGATCTATTAATTTGGTTTGGACATTCCTCTTATTTTATGCAAATAGACGGAAAACGTTTTCTCGTAGATCCTGTATTTAGCGGAAATGCTTCGCCTTTACCAGGAACTGTAACCGCATTTAAAGGAGCAAATGACTATACTGTAGATGATTTACCAACAATCGATTATTTATTCATTAGCCACGATCATTACGATCATCTTGATTATGAAACGATAATTGCTTTAAAATCGAAAGTAAAAAAAGTGATTTGTGGTCTTGGAGTTGGCGGACATTTTGAGCGTTGGGGATATCCTACTGCTAAAATAATCGAAAAAGACTGGAACGAAACCTTTACTCTCGAAGATGGTTTTAAAGTACATACCACTCCCGCCAGACATTTCTCAGGAAGAGGTTTCTCTAAAAACAATACACTATGGCTATCTTATGTTTTACAAACGCCAAATATCAAGATATACATTGGTGGCGATAGTGGTTACGATACCCATTTTGCTAAAATTGGCGAGCAATTCGGACCGATAGATTTTGCAATTCTAGAAAATGGACAATATAATCTGGCTTGGGAAGCCATTCATATGCTTCCTGAACAAGTGCTTAAAGCAGCACAAGATTTAAATGCTAAAAGAGTATTTCCTGTACATTCTTCAAAATTTAAACTAGCCATGCATTCTTGGGATGAGCCTTTAGAAAAACTATCAACACTTAGCAAAGCGGCTCATTTACCATTGGTAACTCCTATGATTGGAGAAGTTGTCAATTTAAATGATAGTACCCAAGTTTTTAAAGAATGGTGGAAAGATGTAAATTAGCATTAGTTAAATCTAAATCAAGATGAAAATTACCGAAATAAAATCCTGTCATATTGGCCCTGAAATCTCTCCAGAACAATTTGTTCCCGAACATATCTTCTTGTATCTGGCAGCTGGAGAAATTGAAGGTTATGACGGAAATGAAATGCACACCATTAAATCGGGAGATTACTGTATTGTAAGGAAAAATCATCTGGCTAAATACAACAAACAGAAAGATAATGGGCAATTTGAAAAAGTTGTAGTCATTTTTGATGAGTTTTTTTTGACTGAATTTAAAAAAAATCACGCCATTACAAACGTAAAATCGAACTCTAAGAATGCATTTATTATTCTTAAAAAAGATGTTCTAGTGCCAAATTTTGTGCGTTCGTTAATGCCGTATTACAATGATGGAGGTGTTATAGATGAAACCTTTTCGAAAGTAAAAAGAGAAGAGCTTTTATTAATATTACTACAAACCAATCCCGAAATTTCGGATGTTTTATTTGACCAAAGTATCCCCGAAAAATTAGATTTAGAAGCATTTATATACCGAAATTATAAGTTTAATGTGAGCCTCGAAAGACTAGCTTACCTAACTGGCAGAAGTCTATCTTCTTTTAAAAGAGATTTTAAAAAGATTTTTAATGACACTCCTAACCGTTGGTTAATGCATAAAAGACTGCAAGAAGCCCATTTTCAAATTGAAAAAGAAAGAAAAAAACCATCTGATATCTATCTCGATTTGGGCTTCGAGAACATTTCGCATTTTTCATTTGCTTTTAAAAAACAATTTGGATACAATCCTACAAGTCTGATAAAAGGAAATTTATAATCCTAATTATCACTTAGTAAGCAGAAAATGTAAATGTGTTTTTGGTTTCAGGTTTCAAGTTTCAAGTTTCAGGTTAAAAAACTTTGCGTTCCTTGCGTATCTAGATAGCTATTGGCATTGCGAACTTTGCGGTTAGGTTTCAAGTTTCAAGTTAAAAAACTTTGCGTTCCTTGCGTATCTAGATAGCTATTGGCATTGCGAACTTTGCGGTTAGGTTTCAGGTTTCAAGTTTCAGGTTAAAAAACTTTGCGTTCCTTGCGTATCGAGATAGCTATTGACATTGCGAACTTTTCGGTTAAGTTTCAGGTTTCAAGTTTCAGGTTAAAAAAACTTTGCGTTCCTTGCGTATCTAGATAACTATTGGCATTGCAAACTTTGCGGTTAAGTTTAAGGCGAAAAATAAGGTAAATTTCCTAAAATTTAACCTTAAATTTTATTTATCATAAAGTTTTTCCTATATTACATACAATAAAACAACACATAATAATGGAAAAAGATTTAATACTACTTGGAGCCAATGCTTTAAGAAGAGCTGCCATGAATAACAAAGCGAAAGAGCATATACTCTCTAACGAAATATTATTCAGAACTTTAAAAAAAGCAGCAGACAGGTATATAGGCGGAGAAACATTAGAAGAAACAATTCTTAAGGTTAAAACACAAAACAAGGAAGGTTTTAAATGCTCTATGGAATTTATGGGTGAAAATACCCTAACCGAAATTGAAGCTAATGAAGCTACCAAAGAGTTTATTAGAATAGCACAAGAAATTAAAAACCAAAAGCTTGATTCGACTGTTTCTTTAGACTTATCTCATATTGGATTATCTATATCTCCAGATTTATGTTTAAATAATTTGAGCTCTATATGCCAAGAAGCTGAAAAAGAAAATATAGAAGTTACTATAAGTGCTGAAAACGTTGAAATAACAGACGCTATTATTGATATTTACAAAACAGCATCCCAGACCTACAAAAATACTTCAATTACGCTTCAGGCCTACTTACATAGATCTCAAGACGATTTTAAAGAATTGATTCAAGAAAACGGAAGAATACGCATTGTAAAAGGAGCTTTTGACACTCCTCCTAACCTTTCAATTCCAAGAGGTGCGGCATTAGATGAGCGCTATTTGTATTATATTGATCAGTTACTATCAAAAAATCATCGATGTGCAATTGCAACCCACCATGATTATATCCAGAAAGAAGTTGTGTCGTTACTTAAAAAATACAAAACGAGTAATGATATTTATGAATTCGAAAGCCTATACGGAATCCAAACAGAACAATTGAGAAACCTAAAAGAACAAGGGTATTCAACTAAACTATACTTTGTATATGGCAAAGAATGGTATTTGTATTTATGCAACAGAATAGCCGAATATCCTTTGAATTTATTTCAGGCATTGGATGATATCGTAAGCTAAAACAACAAATGGAAACAAGAAACAAAAGATTTGTTTCTTGTTTTATATCCTCCTTATTTTAGAATTACTAAAACTGAAATTGATACCCAAATCCAGACGTTGCAATGCTAGTTTAGCAAAATATATTCGAGATAAAACACAATTCTCAAAGTCATTTAAAATTAAAAAAATCAATTCAAACTATTTATTTTCTTAAACGCAAAATTGGGAGCAATTCTGGAAAGTAAATAAAGAATCTTGACCTTTCCTATTCTAATTTCATCTCTATTTAAAGCAATTTCTCTTAACATTTCGGCTACTGCTTTTTCTGGAGATATTGCAATTTTAGGAGGATTGCCGTTATGCCAAGGTGTATTTACAACTGGAAACAACACTTCAATAATTTGTATGGGCTTATTGTTAAGCTGATATCGTAAGACCTGCGTAAAGGAATGCAATGCTGATTTTGTGGCATTGTAAAAAATATAAAAACCTCTGGGAACATAAACCAATCCTGTGGTGACATTTATAATCTTAGGATTAGAGTTTTTAATTAATGTAGGATAGAACTGTTTTATTAAACGAATTGGAGCAATAAAATTAGTAGCAATTTCATTATCCATCTTTTCCAGAATCAAATCATCTTCAATAAAAGTAGTTCTGGTTACAATTGCTGCATTATTGATTAAAATATTGACTTCTGGATGATTATCATTTATCCATTTTATAAATTCCTCACATTCTTTTTCGTTTGCAATATTACAGGGATAAATGATTAAATCTGGCACTATTTCTTGTGCTAGTTTGAGTTTTTCTAAAGACCGTGAACAGGTAATTACCTTATTTCCATTTTTAATAAACTGCTTACACATTTCTAATCCAATGCCAGAACTGCCTCCAGTAATAACGATAGTACTATTTGAGATTACCATAACTTTAGTTTTAAAATTAGGTTTCAAAAATAGCCTGCCAATTATGCTATTCCATTGATCTATGTTAAGCCCTTATATTTTCTCTTAATCCTACTTAATGATTCTGGCTGAATGCCTAAATATGAAGCTATAATTTGTTGTGAAATGCGATTTTCTAAATCTGGAAATTCTGTTACAAATATTTCATATCGTTTTTCTGCATCCAAAAGCAACAATTCTCGTTCTCTTTTTTCTTTAACAGAAAAGGCTTTTTCAATTATTTTCAGCAAAAAAATATTCCAAAATGGATTCTTCTCTTTTAACTCTAACCAATTTTCATAATTAATTTCTAAAATTTCAACTTCTTCTAAAGCCTCAATAAAAAAATAGGATGGACTATTATAAATCATCGCAGAATATGAACTAACAAAATTATTTTCTGTTATAATACTTTTTGTAAACTCATTCCCATTTTCATGAATATAAACATAGCGAAACAATCCTTTTGTAATAAAAGCAAATTTTCGGGGTATCTCTCCCGCATTAATAAAACAATCTCCTTTCTGAATTACTTTATAAAAAGAAATATCCAATAGCTCCTCTAGCTCTTTTTCAGGAAGTGCTAAACGATTTAAAATTGATTTTTTATCTCTATTCTCCATACATAATTTTACTTAAGAGTGTTCTAATTCATAAAAGCAAAATGCTGAATAAAACAATTCTAAAATTGATCTTATTCAGCATTTATGATACTATTTTTACATTGTGAAAGCTTACTTAAACAAATTCGGCTTCGAACAATTCTGTCAGATGTTTTAGGATTTTAGCTTTTACTTCAGCTTCATCTACTTTTTCTACACCAAGCTCTACCTGAAGTGAAGTGACGGCTTTACCACGTATTCCACACGGAATAATATTGTCAAAATAACCTAAATCGGCATTTACATTTAAGGCAAAACCATGCATCGTTACCCAGCGTGAAGCACGTACTCCCAACGCACAAATCTTGCGGGCAAACGGAGTTCCTACACCTAACCAAACTCCCGTTTCGCCTTCGCTTCGGCCACATTCTAATCCGTATTCCTGAAGAGTAAGAATAATAGACTCCTCAAGTAATCGCAAGTATTTATGAATATCGGTAAAGAAATTTTCTAAATCCAGAATAGGATATCCTACTATTTGTCCTGGACCATGATACGTAATATCGCCACCACGGTTTATCTTGTAAAAAGTTGCTCCTTTGGCTTCCAGTTGCTTTTCAGACAACAGTAGGTTACTCAAATCACCACTTTTCCCCAAAGTATATACATGTGGATGTTCGACAAAAAGAAAATAATTAGGAGTTGGCAGATCAAGTTCCTCCCTCCTATTTTTTATTTTTAAATCTACAATAGCTGCAAATAATTCCTCTTGATATTCCCAAGTAGATTTATAATCTTTTTGACCTAAATCTTGAAGTTGGATTTTTTTATTCATTGTATTATTTTTCAAACTCTACCTCTAACGCCATTTTAGCTGGATTTTCCATATAATCGGTAAAAGGGTATTCAATAGTTATCGTTTTACGGTCTTCGCTAAATACAGCATTACTATTAGATACTTTTTTTACCTTTTTAGGAAAATTGTATTTTAAAATATAAGTTGAAGAAGCAAAAATCATTTTATTCATTCCTAATGAATCTTCTACAGGCTTATTTGTTTCTTTTGGATTTAAGATAACTTTTCGGTTAAACTTTTTACCATCGTAATTAAAGCTTACAGTACTATTATTATTAAAATTCCCGCCAAAAGGTAGTTTGTCTTGTGAATTATTTTTTTCAATATTTTGAATTGCACTCAAGCTTTTCACCATATCCTGCAATTCGTTTACATTTTTAAAATCAGAATTTAAATTCAACAAAAACTGGTTTTCTGTTGTATTCATCTTCATATTAACCACAAAATTTTCTAATTTTTTAAGTTCTTTTTGCTCTTCTGAAGAAAGTTTAGCAATACTGTCTTTCTTATTTTTAAACATTTCTTTAAAAGAAAAAGTGGTATCGATCTTTTGTTTTGAATCATTCATTTCATTCCCTAATTGTTCCCCTGCCATCGCCATCAATGCCGATCCATCCATCTCGAGTGAGAATTTACCCGTTCCGTTATCTGTAATATTGATGTTTTCTGTAAAAGTACAACTCGTTAAAGTTGTCAATAAAAAGGAAAAACTAAGAAATTTTAATAGTCTCATATGTAGATTATATTTTTCTTCAAAGATACAAAGTCTATTTAAAAGAATTGTTGTCTTTAAGAGTTGCTATTAATTTTCAAATGTTACTTTAAAACCAAGTTTCTCTTCATCATCTGGAAAATCTTTCATCGGAATTTCAAGAATAAAGCTTTTTCTATCTTTTGAGATTATTGCATTTTTTAATGACACCGTTTTTATCTTTTTTGGAAATTGATATTCAATTGAATATTTACATTCTTTTAAAATTTCATCCATCTTTTTTGAAAAATCATTAGCTGCATTTTTTTCTTTTTTCTTCTTCTCTTTTTTTGCTTTAGCACCTTCGGGAAGTAAAATCACTTTCTCAAAAACCTTTCCATCGTAATTATATGAAAACATTGTTTTTTTATTTTCTTTTTCAGGCACACTCAAATTACCTAACTGTTTGCCCGGACCAATTTTCGGCATTGCTTCAAGAACCTCTAAAGGCGAAAGCATATTTTTAAGACTATCTATTGACTGAAAATTATATTCCATGTCAAGCTTCAATTGTTTTTCAGCATCATTTGCTTTTACATTGACTTTAAAGTTTTCAAGCATTTTAATTTTTCGTCTTTCAGACTCTGGTAATTTGGCAACACTATCTTTTACTTTTGCAAAAACTTCTTTGAAAGTAAAAACACTATCAATTACTTTACTATTCTTTGTAGAATCGGTACTCTTAAAACCCAATTTAAATATTCCAGACAAATCAAATCCGTATGAAAAACTCCCCGAACCATCTTCATGCATAACCATTTTTTCTTTCATAGTACAGCTCGACAAAGCCAAAACAATCAATAGACAAACTAAAACTTTCTTCATTCCCTTTTTTATATATTTAATTTTATTTATTCTAAAACAACTTCTAAACTAGTACTCGCAGGATCTTGCAAACAATCTAAAAGTTGAAACGTAAGTGTTAATGATTTTTTATCTGAGCTAAGTATTGCTACAGCATTCGAAACTGATTTTATCCTACGAGGAAAATTATATTTAAGTGTGTAAGTTAGCGTTAGATCTAAAGAATGCGTTTTAGATTTAAAATCCTTTATTTGGCTTTTATTTTCTGAATTTCAGCTTCATTTATAACATTCAAAGTCCTTTTAAAAACTGTTCCATCAAAACTATATTGTACATCAAAAAAATGTTTTTCGGCTGTAAGCGCATAATTATTCTCAAGATCACTTGCATAATCTTCTGTGTTATATAAATTAGGAATAGCATCTATTTTGGTAAAAGGAAATGTAATAATAGTTTTAAATTCCTTGTCAAAAGAGCTCTTCCTTACATGCACTTTTACATTTGTATATTTTTGAAATAGCTGTTGCTCTAGCTGGGTGTATTTTAAAAACGTTTCGTTATATTTTGCAATATAATCTCGAAAAACATAGGTTGTATCTTGAAACTTATCTTCTTTAGAGTACTTTTCTCCCGCCAAAAGCATATAACTGTGTTCATCTCTAAGCTGAATTATTTCAATGGTTCCACTTCCATCTTCGCTCAGATTTATTGTTTCGGTAACTTGACAACTTGTAAAAAATATTGTGAGTAAAAGAAAACAGGAATAATTTTTCATATTTATTTAAAGGCTTAGAATCTGAGTTGCTAATGTACTGAAGTTTTGTTCTAAAAAAGTTATCCTACGAAGTTTCTCAGAGAAAACACTAGCACTATTTTAACTTGAAACATGAAGCTTAACCGCAAAGTTCGCAATGCCAATAGCTATCTAGATACGCAAGGAACGCAAAGTTTTTTAACTTGAAACCTGAAACAACAAGAACCACATTGTTTGGTAATTCTCTCGCCAAGCCGTAGTTTTTTAACCTGAAGTTTAAAAATAATTAGTTGCTAATTAATGAGTTTTTTAGCACGCAGATTTAGGAGATTTGGCAGATTTTTCACTTGAAACTTGAAACTTGAAACCTGAAACAACAAGAACTACATCGTCTGGTAATTCTCTCGCCAAGCCACAGTTTTTTAACCTGAAGTTTAAAAATGATTAGTGGCTAATTAATGATTTTTTTAGCGCGCAGATTTAGGAGATTTGGCAGATTTTTCACTTGAAACTTGAAACTTGAAACTTGAAACCTGAAACCTGAAACCTGAAACCTGAAACAACAAGAACTACATCGTCTGATAATTCTCTCGCCAAGCCGCAGTTTTTTAACCTGAAGTTTAAAAATGATTAGTGGCTAATTAATGATTTTTTTAGCACCAGATTTAGGAGATTTGGCAGATTTTTCACTTGAAACTTGAAACTAACAACAAATCACTTTTCACATCTTACATTTCACTTTTCTCTTTTCTCTTTTCTCTTTTCACATCCCCTCCTTCTCTCTCAAAAACGCTATCTAAAACCGAAATATTTCTGCTTCTAAAAAAACTAAAATTATTTTCAAATTTTGAAATTGCCACTTTTTCAAATTTGACTATCTTTGCACACTTAAAAAACAGTATATAATGGCCTTATCTGAACAAGAAATCATCCGAAGAGAAAAACTTCAAAACTTACGCAACTTAGGAATCAATCCTTATCCTGCTAATCTTTTTCCTGTAAATCATACTTCGAAGCAAATTAAGGAGTCTTTTGAAGAAGGTAAGAAGGTTATTGTTGCTGGACGTTTGATGAGTGTTAGAGATCAGGGAAAAGCTTGTTTTGCTGAATTACAAGATAGCGAAGGACGTATTCAATTATATGTTAATCGTGATGTTTTGTGTGAAAGAGATGATAAAACGTTATACAATCAGGTATTTAAAAAATTAACTGATTTAGGTGATTTTATTGGTATCGAAGGAGAATTGTTTACGACTCAGGTTGGAGCAAAATGTATTCGTGTAAGCGGTTTTACTTTCTTAAGTAAAACATTGCGTCCGCTTCCTTTACCTAAAGTAGACGAAGACGGAAATGTACACGATGCATTTAATGATGCTGAATTACGTTACAGAATGCGTTATGTGGATTTAACGGTTAATCAACACGTTAAAGAAACATTCATTAAGCGTACGAAATTGTTTAGCGCTATGCGTAACTATTTTAATGATGCAGGTTACCTTGAAGTGGAGACTCCTATTTTGCAATCAATTGCAGGTGGAGCTTCGGCAAGACCTTTTATCACGCATCATAATTCGCTTGACATTCCGCTATACATGCGTATTGCAAACGAATTGTATCTAAAAAGATTAATTGTTGGTGGTTTTGAAGGTGTTTATGAGTTCTCTAAAAACTTTAGAAATGAAGGAATGGACAGAACGCATAATCCTGAATTTACCGCGATGGAAATATATGTAGCCTACAAAGACTACAACTGGATGATGGAATTTGCTGAAGGTTTACTTGAGCATTGTGCTATTGCAGTAAACGGTACTAGCGAAGTTACTTTTGGTGAACACCAAATTAACTTTAAAGCACCTTATGCTCGTGTTACAATGACAGATTCTATCAAACATTTTACAGGTTTTGACATTTCTGGTAAAACAGAAGAAGAGTTGTTTGATGCTGCAAGAGGAATGGGAATTGAAGTTGACAAAACAATGGGGAAAGGAAAACTAATTGATGAAATTTTCGGAGCAAAATGCGAAGGAAACTACATTCAGCCAACTTTCATCACAGATTACCCTAAAGAAATGTCTCCTTTATGTAAAGAGCACCGTGATAATCCAGAACTTACAGAACGTTTTGAATTAATGGTTTGTGGTAAAGAAATAGCAAATGCCTATTCTGAATTGAATGACCCAATTGACCAACGTGAGCGTTTTGAAGATCAAATGCGTTTGTCTGAAAAAGGTGATGATGAAGCTAATGGTATTATCGACGAAGATTTCTTAAGAGCACTAGAATACGGTATGCCTCCAACATCTGGTATGGGTATCGGAATGGATCGTTTGATTATGTACTTAACCAATAATGCCTCTATCCAAGAAGTATTATTGTTCCCACAAATGCGTCCAGAGAAAAAACAATCTATTGAATTATCTGATGAGGAGAAAGCAATTATACACTTCCTTAAAGAAAACGAAAACAAAATGGATCTTGCACAACTAAAAGTTACAGCTAATTTAAGCGGTAAAAAATGGGATGCTGCAATGAAAAATTTGTCAAAACACGGTTTGACTAAAGTTGCAGTTGAAGGCGAATTTAAATTTGTCGAATTGGTTGAGTAATTCACTATTTATCATAAAATACAAACCCGATAGATTTTAAAATCTATCGGGTTTTTTATTGATTTTTTGCACCCTTTTATTAATCAAAACTATTGCAATATGAGTATCTACAAATTAACAGAAGATGAACAAGATATTCTATATAAAAGCAAAGAAGATCTAGAATGGCTATCGAAATAATTAAACAAATCGTTTAATTATTCTCTATTTAATACAAAAAATAACCCCGACAGATTTTAAAATCTGTCGGGGTTATTTTTTTAATCTTCTAAATCCTTAAAAGGAAATCTTCTGAAATTTTTTATTATCTATATCCAGAATTGAAGGAGATTCTTCTGGAACTTCCCCTTTCCATTTTTCCTGAACTGATGGATTAGAAGGATATTTGCCATTTTTCATTTTTACATTATATAAAACTCCTTTACTGCTTACTATAAGATCCTGAAATTTCTCGGAAGTATTAGGGCCAACAAAAAAAGGAAAATCGGTTACTGTAAAATTATTCAATAAACTTCCGTCATTTTTTAAAATAAAGCCTGAACAGCCTCCCGTACCACAAAAATAAGGGCTAGAGAAACCAACAATATACTCGTCTTTTCCGTCATTATTTAAATCAAAAGCATCGTAGTAAAAAAAGCGATCTTCTTTTGTCATTGCTGCCAAATCGTTTTTCAACAATACTGTAGTTAGTTGTTTGCGAATTAAATCAACTATTTTTTCATCTATCCCTGATAAATTATCATTTGCTATTATTGAGTCGCTTTGAGTATTGGCCTCCATTGTAGTTGAATCAATATCTTTTACCCCATCGATTGAAGTTTCTTTTTCGCGGCAAGAATACAAACTAATTAATACTAAGCCTAGAAGAATTGTCTTTCTCATGATTTCATATTTTTTTTAAAAGTCTTAAAATTACAAAAATAAATTATTGCTACATACAAGTAAATCTGCTTTATACTAACAAAGCCAATTTATTTTCAATATCTTTTTTTATCAATAATTCTTTGATATTATTATACGTTACTAGTACAATTTGTGTCAATGCTTCACTGGTAAAGAAAGCCTGATGTGCCGTAACTAACACATTAGGAAAACTCATTAATCGCTGAATGGCATCATCTTTTATAATATCTTCAGAAAGATCTCTAAAAAATAACTTCTCCTCTTGTTCATACACATCAATACCCAAATACCCTACTTTACCTTCTTTAAGTGCTTCGATAACACTTCCCGTTTCTATTAATGCACCACGACTAGTATTAATAATCATCACATTATTTTTCATGTGTATCAATGAATCTTTATTTATGATATGTTTTGTTTTTTCGTTTAACGGACAATGTAATGAGATAATATCACTTTCTTTAAAAACAGTTTGCAAATCGGTAAACACAACACCATCTTTTTCCATTTCGGGATTGGCGACAATATCATAAGCAAGAATTTTACACCCAAAACCTTTTACAATTTTAGAGAAAGCTTTACCTATATTACCTGTACCAATTATGCCTATTGTTTTACCATTCAAATCAAATCCTAACAATCCATTTAGAGAGAAATTCTGCTCACGAACTCTGTTATAGGCTTTATGCGTTTTACGATTAAGAGTAAGGATCATTGCCATTGCATGCTCGGCAACAGCTTCGGGAGAATACGCAGGAACTCTGCATACATGAATTCCGTATTTCTTTGCAACTTCAAGATTAACATTATTAAAACCCGCACAACGCAAAGCAATTATCTTTACCCCTTTTTCTGCTAGCTGTTTAATTACTGCTTCATCAACTATATCATTTACAAAAACACAGATAATATTTGAACTCTGAATTAAATTTACGGTATGCTTATTAAGCTGTGTTTCAAAAAACTCCAGATCAAATCCGAACTCACAATTATGCTTATTAAAAAAAGTTTTATCATATGGCTGAGCCGAGAAAAATGTTATTTTATTCATGCCTGCTACTCGATCTAAATCCATATGGTGCTATCTTTAAAATTAGAATTCTTTATTCATTAAAATTAAGTAATTAATCGCAAAGTAATTTTACAGGCAGCAAAAAAAAAGCTTCAAAATTGAAGCTCTTTTTTTTTATTTAGTTTTCTTAACCACAATATGTTTTGACTTTAATTTTTTATCTGTTGCATATTTCATTAGTTGCTTACCCGCTTCTACGTTACGATCTGTCGAAAGCACATCGGCTCCATTAGCAACCAGATTGTAATACAATTCATCACCTTTAGCGGCAGCACTTTTGTCAAGATTCCCCATTGTTCCAAGAATACAAGAAATTTTACGACTGTGTAAATACTCATATACTTCTGGTTTTGGTTCTTTAGTACCTACAAATGCAATCATTTTATTGGCTTTAACGCCTAATGCTTCCATACGTTCTATATCTTCTTTTCCTCTTGCCGAAACCGAAATCATTAAATCTGGTGCCAATTTAGCAGCCTCAGCAGCTTGTGTTGCGTTATAAGTAATAATTACAGAATAAGCCTCTGCTTTATTTCTTCTTACTGCATCAACAATCATTTGCATTGGAACTCCTTTTTTAATATCCAAATTATAGATTACTTTGTCTTTACCCCATTGCAAAATTTCGTCTAAAGTTTCAATTTTATATGGAGTTACTTTTCCTTCTGTATCTTTTAAGAAAAGCTGTTGTAATTCTTTATAAGTATATCCTTCGATTACACCTGTTCCAGTTGTTGTTCTGTCTAGCGTATTATCATGCATCATTACTAAAACTGAATCCTTACTAAAAGCAATATCTGTCTCTACAATTGTTGGATTATACTTTATTGCATTAGCAAATGTTTGTGTACAATTTTCAGGAAACCCAACTGTTGGACCACCTCTATGTGCACTTACCAATGGAATAGTTTTTTTAGAATATTTTAAAAACTTTTGCAGTTCTTTAGCGGTTTTAAACTTTAATAAATATTCATTTTCTTGGGCAAAACCAAAATTAAAAATGAACGAAACCAAAACTACAAACCACAAATTTTTACTCTGAAACATATTATTTTTATTAAAATTGGACTGCAAAATTAAGCAATTCCAACTATGTAAGACGCTATTAAAAGCGAAATTACTATAAACTTCAACTGTATTTTCCTTTATTATTTACCCTCTAGGCAAAATACTTGCATCTGATTATTTCAAATCTAAATTCCTACCTACATAATAACCTGCCATCATCTCTATTACATCCTCAAGAATATCAACTTCACTATCCCTACGCTCCTCTATCAAAAAAGCATCAAACTCATAAAATTCTTTTAAGATACTTTCCTTACTAATCCCATCTTTATTCAAATCGATTGCAAGTTGTCTTAGTGATTCTGATGGAAACTCAGTTAAAAAAGCTTTCTTTATTCTCTTCGCAATAATTGATTCCATATATTTCTTTCTTTTGAATCCACAAATAAAAACACTACTTATAAATCTCTAAAACTCATATGATCGGTACTAAATAACAATCCAATACCGCTATAAGGATCTCTTTTTAAATCATAAAAATTAGTTACTTCTTCTAGATCTTTATATAAATCGGCAATTATTAAACTTGGCATAAATCCATCTATTGTATGATTTATAATTGTATCAGCTAGGCAAGTCAGTTCTTTTGTAGCGTTTGTTACACCTACATTCTTTCCTGTTTCCCAATCCCAGATAATCCAATCCCAATTGTGCTGTTTGTGCACACAATCCATCCATAAATAAGACAGGTTATTAATTTTTATTTTTCCTAATTCTTTTCCTTTCCAGTACTCAATACTTTCTATTATTGCTTGAATTGCAATATCGGTTTCACCATAAATAAAATCAGAATTTGAACCTTGAATCGTTTTTATAGCATCTTTTATTTTAGCATCAATCGCTTTTAATTCTTTTTCATTTGGCTTTCTTAAAAAAGCAAATTCAATATCCTGTCGTTCAAAAATAGTTCCTGCTGATTTCTCAAGCATTTCTTTAGGAATACATCTCGTATTAGAATTTTCATCCAAAAATTCATCTTTAGGATTGAAAGAGAAATTCTCATCCTCATAAAAACTGTTACAGTATCGCTGCTCAATTTCTTTTATTAACTTATACGTTTCATAATTTACATCCTCTTTTATTTCGTCTTCATTTTTAAACTTGCAAAAATAATCGGGCTGAAGAAACCAATACAAACAAAGAGCGGTGCCTTTATCACAAATCTTTTGCTTTACGATCCAATTAAAAGGCTCAATACCATCATCATAATTCCAATGCTGAACGAACTGATGTAACTCGGAAGCAGTTAATTTCTTATAAGACATTTCACTATTAACAGCTTTAAGAACCCTATTTTTACTTTTCTTATTTAACTCCATTCTTTCTCTTTACTTCTATCTATTTTAATTTGCTCAATCGCATCACAAATTTAAAAACCTATTCTTACAAACCATCATAATAGCGTATAATTTCCCTTAACCATCACGCATAAAAAAACTCCCATATCCACAAGTTTTTAAACGTATTGATATAGAAGTCTTCTCTTATTTAGTCTTATTTAGTGCTATCCTCTTTTTTAATGGTTAAAATAGAAACATCGTAACCCAGATTACTTAATATTTCTAATCCATCAAGTGGTTCCAATTTATTTTTCCCATTCCATCCTTTTTCCAAACCATATAAAATACATTCTCTAACATATTTAGGTCTATTCAGATTAACAACCTCTTTTTCGCCAGTTAATAGTTTAAAAAGAGGAAATCCAAAATTCAAAGGATGACCAATTATTGGATCATCCCAGGTTACAAAATTAACGAACAATGGGGTTTGCTTATAATCGCTTAGAAATATTTTTAATGACAATGTGCTCTCTTGAGAAGAAAAATCGATATTTCCCTTCATCACATATAGATAAACCTCATCCTCGATAGTTATTTTTCTTAATTTCATATCTACAAATAAAACATCGTGAAATTAACATATAAATCTTACAAAGCAAACTTAATAAATCTCAAAGATTATGAATCCAGCTACAGTGTATAATTCAGATTTATACTCCAACGATAATTAGCCTCCATAGCGCCACTAGACAAGTTTTGGTTTATAGGAAGCATTCCATTTACACCAACCGAAAATTTATCTTTCCCAACCTCTAATCCAAATTTCCCAAAAAGAATATCTCCCGCTGTATTTGGCAAGTCTAATCCGTGTTGTCTGTTTGTAGCATAAACTTCACCGGCAAAACCCAATTGAGGAACTAATTGCACAGATGGCAAATCAAATAAATAAAAGAATGTTCCTGAATAATTAAACTGGTTCCCATATTGGTATTTCTGTTCATTTTCGGTTTTTATAACGTAGTTCAACATAGTATTCAGCCCCAGATTCTTTCTCTTAATTACATATTCAGAAACTAGCAAATAGTCCCAACTTCCTGTTCCTAACTGGAAACTTTTGTTTACACTCCCTGCATTATTCGCCTCATTAAATTTCCCTGTTGGCATTTTTACACCACCACCAAATTCAACTTTATGTGTAAAAACAGTACTGTCTTTTTGCGTTTCAAACACAGTATAAAGCGCCATTACCGAAATATCTCCTAATCCCGAAATACTCTCAGTTCCTGTGGTTAATTCACGGCTATGAAAATGATACGGAACCAATGCCGAAATCTGAACTCTCTTACTAACAGGAATTCTTGCCCAAGCCTGAACCGTATTAAAATTTTCATCTATCCAGGGAGAATTAGCAAAAATACCATCGCGGCTCGTATAACTTTGGTTGAAATAACGTATTCCAACAAAATTAGTATTTAACATCGAGCTAAAACCCATGCTTCCACCACTTGCAGAACAGCCACAAGCATCGCAATCAAAGTCTTCCATCATTGCCAAACGCTGAAATGTAAAGCTCGAAATACTATCTTTTACCGTTGTAGCAAAAGTAAAATTGCAAACTAAAACCAAACTTAAAACTATTATTTTTTTCATTTTATTATTTTTTTTAGGAGCTCCCAACCCGCTTTTCGTTACAAGCTTTTCTTAAAATCCCATTTTTCTATACGTTTACAAAGTTTCCGCTGGTCACTTTGTAAACCCAAGAAAAAATAAGGGCTTTACTCAAAAAGGCTTTACACTACAATCGGGGCTAAAACTCCAATTTTTGTTATATTATATTCTAACAGGTTTCAAAAACCCTATTAGGAAAATCTTAAAACTCCGAGAATCGTCTATCTGTTAGAAATTGACGATCGGTTAATGTTTTTAAGAAAGCGATTAGCTGTTTTTTATCCATTTCCGAAAGTTGGATACCCAGCATTCCATTCTGCCTCAGGATCGGGTCTAAAGTTGGCGAAGCCTCAATTCCGCTAGCATAATGATCCAAAACGGCTTCTAGTGTTCCAAATCGCCCATCATGCATATAAGGAGCAGAAACTTCTACATTTCTTAAACTCTGTACTTTAAACTTATAATAATCACTAGCCTGTTCAGTAACCTTATAACGTCCCACATCGTTTACTTTAGGGTTTACTGCCAAACCATTGTTTCGAAACGAATCATCGGTCATTAAATCAGTTGCATGACATGAAGCACATTTAGAATTAAACAATGCATATCCTGCCAATTCATCGGCTGTAAGCGTTCCTCCTGTTTCATTACGACGGAATTTATCAAAGCGCGAATTAGAAGAGGTTACCATTACCATAAATTGCGAAAGTGCTTTTAACATATTCTCAGTAGTAATTGCACCATCAGTAAAAGCTTGTCCAAACAAAGTCCGATAGGTTTTATCACCTCGCATCATTTCTAGAATAGCATTTAAATTACCATTCATTTCGATTTCACTCGTTAATGGAATTATAGGCTGCAAGTCTAAATGATTCGTTACACCATCGTACATAAACGTTGCTTGATAAGCCAGATTTTGTATCGGTGGTGCATTTCGAATTCCTAGGGCATCCCCTACACCGTGACTCACTGTGTGCCCATGATGTGTAAATGCGTTTTCCTGTATATGACAAAAACCACAGGAAACAATTCCATCAGAAGCCAATCGCCCATCATAAAAAAGTTTTTTACCAAGTTCAAATCCTTTTACAGTTGGTGGATTTGCAGTTATATCATAAGTTAAAGCTGGGAAATTAGAAGGCACTTTAAAGTCTAAAGGCACATTTATATATTCATCATCCTGATCACTACAACTATATAACAACGGAATCATGACCCAAAGAAAATATTTTATTCTCATGGTTTCTAAATTTTAAAAGAAGCACAAAAGCTCATTTCTAGCCCCGATTGCCGCGACATCCTTTTTAATTTTTTTTCAAAATAAAAAAGATATAGCAAAAAGCGGGACAAGAGTTCCTAATGAAAAACAACTTTTGTGCTCCTAAAAATGAAATTAATCGTTGTGTACGTGATCTACTCTAAACATTGTTGCTACATTGACAGTAATTAAAGGCAAAGCTGCTCCACCCATAATCATAGCGCCCATTCCGCCCTTATTGTAATCTGAAAGTTTGATTTTATTTGGTCCGTCAAGAATTTTAGATAAATCGGTTATAATATGTACATCTGGCTGAATATTGGTTCTCACCAAAGCTTTAGTTGGGAAATCTAATGTTACTTCTGTATAATTATAATCGGTTCCTGTTTGTCCTGTATGAATCATAAAAGGAAGCGGAGCTGTCACTGTTTCTGAAGTAAAATTACCCTCGAAAGCAAGAAATTTATATCCGGCAGTCCAGTTCCATAACATTCCTGCCGCCTGAGCTTGCGCAAGAAAATCGCCTTGCCCAGAAGCACCTAATTGCCATTGTTCTTTATCTACTCCTATTCCAAATTTTACTTTTACGTAATCTCCAGCAGGAATATCTGTTAATATAAATTTGTAACCAGCATCACTAGCTTCGTCAGCAATAAAGTAACTTTTTGCCTTTGGGTATGTAAACAACGTTCCGTCACTTTTAGTTAAAACAACATTACTTACGATGTATTTAACGTTGGTGATTTTTAATACCTCATTATTAGAAGTTTTATTCCCTTGTGTTTCCAAAATTAAATCATTGGACCCAAATGAGTTGTCAAATTTTAATCCGATTTTACCCGTTCCAGAAACTTCTTCGTTATTATCACTTGAACATGCTGATACAGCAACAGTTATAGCTAAAATAGCTACTGCTTTATATAATATTTTTTTCATTTTTGAGTTGTATATTCTTAATAGATATTTAAAATAGTATGTGCATAGGCTTACCTCAAATGACAACAATCAAATGAAATAGCAAGACACAAAAGTGTTTTTAATTAAAATTTAAGAAATACGTGCAGGCGGATGAAAAAACAAATCAGCATTAAGATGCGAATACAAATTAGCGTAAGTCGCATTAATTTGTGATTTAGTATTGTTTGGATAAAATTGTAATGCAAATGCATTTGTAGATTCAAACATTAAATCGACTTTATCCAGAAGAGTGTGTTTTTTATCAGATGAAGAAGGTTTTTCGGCATCGGCAGCTTTGGCCAATTCTTTCATTAAATGACACTTTCCATTACATTGCATAACAGGTTGCGCTTTATTCTCGCAAAGTACAGTCGAAATATAATCATAATTGACAATATACTCTATAACCGGAAATACAGGTTTTAGAAAAATAGCTAGAATCAATATGAAGACCATTTTTTTCACGATGCGAATTTAAGAAACAAAATTTATTTTATCACCTGTTAAATAAATTATAATTAAAAAAAGTGCATTAAACCTATTTATTTTATAATTGTCTAATACCAATAACCTTTTAAAACAAACAAATCATGAAAAAATTATTTATCGCTGCTCTATTGTTCGTTGGAATGGTAAGCTTTGCTCAAGACGCGACTCAACCTACTAAACAACAAAGAGAAAGGTTGACTCCTGAACAACGAAATGAAAAACATTTAAAAAAACTAACTACCGAATTAAATTTAGATGCCAACCAACAAGCTCAGATTGGAAAGTTACTAGCTGACAAAAGTGCCAAAGCACAAAAACACATGGAAATGCGTAAAGCCAGAAAAGACAGTAACGTAAAACCAACTGCCGAAGAGAAAGCGGCTCTTAAAAAAGAAATAATGGATGAAAAAACTGCAACTGAAGCGCAGATGAAATCAATTTTAAATGCAGATCAATACAAAAAATGGACTGCAATGAGAGAAGAAAACAAGGAGAAAATGAAAGACAAAATGAAGGAAAGAAGAAATAAATAAAAAGAGACTTTGTACTAGTCATGGTCGGAAGAGTTTTCTTCCGACTTTTTTATTTTCACCTGAATCATTTTATCCATAAAATAAAAAAGGCTCAACTTTAATTAAAAAGTTAAACCTTAAATATTTTATTTATTGTGAGATCTTAAAACTAAAAAGTTTTAGAAACTTTATCAATTGCTTGAATTGTAAAATCTAAATCTTCGTATGTCAATGCATCTGTAATAAACCATGTTTCATATGCCGAAGGAGCAATGTAAACACCTTCATTCAATAATCCGTGGAAGAATTTCTTGAACGTTTCGTTATCTCCATTAGCAGCACTTTTAAAATCAGTTACTGGAGCACCATCAAAATGTACCGAAATCATAGAACCCACTCTATTAATCGTAAAAACTACATTATTAGCTTTAAGAACTCTATCAATTCCAGCCTCTAGGTAAGCCGTTTTCTCCTCTAAACGAGTAAAGATCGCACGGTCATTATCCAAAGCTTGTAACATTGCTAATCCTGCTGCCATTGCCAACGGATTACCTGATAATGTTCCTGCTTGATAAACTGGTCCTATTGGAGCTAGATAATTCATGATTTCTGCACGAGCAGCAAATGCTCCTACTGGCAAACCACCACCTATTACTTTTCCAAAAGTTACAATATCAGCTTTAATATTAAATAATTCTTGAACTCCACCACGCGCTAGTCTAAAACCGGTCATAACCTCATCAAAGATTAATAAAATTCCGTTTTCTGTACACAATTGACGCAAGCCTTCTAAGAATCCTTTATTTGGCGGAATACAACCCATATTTCCTGCAACAGGCTCAATAATAATTGCAGCAATTTCTTCTTTATTCGCTGCAATTAATGTCGCTACATTTTCTAAATCATTATATTTTGCCAGTAAAGTATCTTTTGCTGTTCCCTCAGTAACTCCAGGGCTATTTGGGCTACCAAAAGTCACAGCTCCACTTCCCGCTTGAATCAAGAACGAATCAGAATGTCCGTGGTAACAACCTGCAAATTTTACAATTTTATCTCTCTTTGTAAACCCTCTTGCCAAACGTATTGCGCTCATACAAGCCTCTGTACCTGAATTTACAAAACGGATTTTATCAATATTTGGAACCATCGAAACTGCTAAAGCTGCAATTTGTGTTTCCAATTCTGTAGGCATTCCAAAAGATGTGCCTAATTTTGCTTTTTCAATTACAGCATCAACAACTGGAGCATAGGCATGACCTAAAACCATTGGCCCCCACGAATTGATGTAATCTATCAATTTATTTCCGTCTTCGTCAAATAAATAGGCTCCTTGTGCACTTTTTACAAAAATTGGAGTTCCTCCTACTGCTTTAAATGCTCTTACAGGTGAATTTACACCACCCGGAATTACTTTTTCTGCTTCAGCAAAAAGCTGACTACTTCTTTGATATATCATTTTAATTTTATCTTTTGACTTTTATCTTTATTGGAATTTTACTTTACAATTAACCGTTGTCCGATAGAAAGGGTATTATCGACAAGATTGTTTTTTTGCTTTAAATCATCAACAAGTACGTTGAATTTTTTTGAAATAGAATACAATGTATCTCCTTTCTGAACTTCGTACGAAGCAAGGTTATTTATATTATTTGCTGCATTAGGAGTTCTTGGAACAACAACTGTAGTTGTTTTTTCAACTACAACGTAGTCTTTACCCATAGCCTGATTATCATATTGATGCAATTCATAACGCTCAATATAGCTGATTAATTTTTCAGGATATCTAGGATCAGTTGCATATCCTGCAGCTCTTAATCCTTTTGCCCAAGCTTTATAATCTCCTTTTTCATAAGTAAACAATGCAGCATATCGTTTCTTTCCAGTCAAAAACAAAGCATGATCACGAAACGATTCTGATGGGTCTTTGTATTTTCTAAAACATTCCTGCAATGAATCATCATCATGACGAACACTCTCGCCTACCCAATCCTTATGACATTTTATTCCGAAATGATTATTTGATGAAAGTGCCAAATCTCCTCTTCCTGCACCTGATTCTAAAATTCCTTGTGCCAAAATAATACTTGCAGGAATTCCGTAGTTTTTCATATTCCCCATTGCAATCTCCTTATACTGAGAAATATAATCCCCAATTAGGTTATTAGTAACAACTGTTTTTGAGGTTGACTCAATAACCTCTGTTTTACTATTTGGTGATGGCTTGGTATAAGTAGGCTTTTTCTTTGTGTTTATTGCTACCTTGTGTTTCTGATTAGTAGCTTTCTTTTGGGTTGTTACAATAGCAGGTTTGCTTGCATTACAACCTATTAGCGTTATCGTTAGTAAGAGTAAGAGTGTTTTTTTAAACATTGCTTTTTATTATTGGTACGTTTTTATTCATCAGCTTTATATTCATTCCTTTTATTCCTTGTAATCCTCCTGTATGAATCAATAAAATTTTAGAATTTGCAGGAAAATAGTTTTTCTTAATTAAATCTATAACGCCAAAAACCATCTTTCCTGTATAAATTGGATCCAAAGGGATATGATTTTCATCAAAAAACTGATTAATAAAGGCAATTAGCTCAAAATTGACTTTGCCATAACCACCAAAATGGTAGTCAGTAATCAGTTCCCAATTATGTTTCTTTGCAAAAATACGAATTTCATCTTGTAAAAAATCCCCTTTTAACGCTGGAAACCCTAAAACTTTTTGATTTGGTAACGCACTATTGCTAATTCCTGAAATAGTTCCGCCAGTTCCTACTGCACAACATACATAATTAAACTCGGCATCTTCAGGGGTTAAAATCTCCTCACAACCTCTAACTGCTAGTGCATTTGTTCCTCCTTCGGGCACTAGATAAAACGCTCCAAATTGTTGTTTCAGCTTATCAAGAAAATCTATTTCGTTTTTAAGTCGGTAATCCTCTCTAGTAACAAATTCTAATTGCATTCCATTTTCCTGAACAAATTTTAAAGTGGGATTTCCTTCTATTTTATCAATAAGTTCGTCTCCGCGAATAATCCCAATGGTCTTAAATCCGCTTTCTTTTCCTGCATAAGCCACAGCTGCAATATGATTAGAAAAAGCACCACCAAAAGTGAGTAGCGTTTCTTGATTTTCGGCTTTCGCCTGAAGTAAATTATATTTTAATTTCCGATACTTATTCCCTGAAATAAAAGGATGAATCAAGTCTTCTCTTTTGATTGTAAGTGAAATATTGTTTGGAAAAATAGTATAGATTTTTTGATTCAAAATTTTATTTTATTTGTAATTTAAATACTGTACAAACCGAAAAAAAGGCCTGTTTTTTAAATAATTCATATTAGCTTCATTTTGATATGCTTCTCTTTCAAAACTAATATTATGATAAGCCAAATCAGCATTTTTATATTGAAATAACCGCACTACATATTCAATTAAATACCAAAGAAAAAAAGGTAATATCAATAATTCTATCTGTTGGCGTAAATGTATTTTTTCATGATTAATAAAAACTTCATTTTTTTTATCCGAAGGATATTTCATAACCACAAAAGGAAATACAGCCATTCCGCGATATCCTTTCGGAATTAAATATTTAGCAATAATCAAAAACATTCGCTGTAAAAATTATAAATTTGTACTAGTAAATTACTTCTACACAAAGAAAAACATAATCAACCGAATTTACTTAAAATTAAAGATAAAAATAGCTTTTTGCCAAATTCAGGATTATGAATGAACAAAATAAGGAAAATAAATTAATTGAGGGCGAAGATTTTTATTATACCCCCGAAGGATATAAATGTTTTACAGAAAAACACCATTTAAAAAGAGGTTATTGTTGCAAAAGTGGCTGTCGCCATTGTCCCTATGGATATGATAAGAAAACTGGAGAGATAAAAAAATAAGATTATTTTAAAAATGTACCGATTTCAAAATTAGATAATGCTATTTTTAGATTATCCTAAAAGTCAAAATCATAAGAAATCTAAAATTATTTTGAAACAAGTTTTTAAATCTTTAAATTTCCGAATCTTTAAAATAGGATAATTAGGAAATATCTCAATAAAAAAATAAGATAATTCTTTTTAATTGACTTTTCCAACATTTAAATTCTTGAACCTTTAAATATAAAAATATGGATATCTGTTCACAAAAATATAGGATTACTATCCACAAATCCTATCATAGGTCGGATATCCGGTATCCTTAGCTTTTAATTAGAAAATGTGCCAATGAGTCAATTTGAAAATGAGATAATTATTTCAGATTGAATTTGCATTGATAGTATTTCGCTCCTATGGGCTTTTACCAACTGATCGTGTTGTTTTCTATTAATATTACGCCTTTAACAAGGCTGAAAAAATAAATTCGTTAGGATTACAATATTTTATAGAAATAAAATTTATCGATTAGTATTTGAGCCCCAACAGATCGACAATAATCTGAAGAACAAAAAAATTAATCCGTTGTTAATCTAGCTAAAATACCTTAGCAACATAGAATCTTAACAACTTAGCACCTTTAAAAAATGACTTTCCAAGAACAAATTCAACAAGGAATCCCATCAATATTACCTCCAAAAAAAATATACGATTTAGCTATAAATCACGCTCCAAAACGAAAAGCAATTCTTTCGGCTGAAGAAAAAAAATTGGCATTAAAAAATGCATTACGCTATTTTGAACCGCAACATCATGCTGAATTAATTACTGAGTTTTCAGAAGAATTAGAACAATACGGCCGTATCTACATGTACCGTTTTCGCCCAGATTACAGAATATACGCCAGACCAATTAGCGAATATCCTGGAAAATCAGAACAAGCAAAAGGAATTATGCTAATGATTCAGAACAATCTGGATTATGCTGTTGCACAACATCCACATGAATTAATTACTTATGGCGGTAATGGTGCTGTTTTTCAAAACTGGGCACAGTATTTACTTACTATGCAGTATTTATCTGAAATGACAAATGAGCAAACGCTTACTATGTATTCTGGTCATCCGATGGGGCTTTTTCCTTCACATGCTGAAGCACCACGCGTAGTTGTGACTAACGGAATGGTAATCCCGAATTACTCAAAACCTGACGATTGGGAAAAAATGAATGCGCTTGGAGTTTCTCAATATGGGCAAATGACAGCAGGTAGTTATATGTACATTGGACCACAAGGAATCGTACATGGAACAACAATTACAGTTTTAAATGGTTTCAGAAAAATAAAATTAAATCCAGAAGGAAACTTATTTGTTACTTCAGGATTAGGAGGAATGAGCGGTGCACAACCTAAAGCAGGAAATATTGCAGGCTGCATCACCGTTTGTGCTGAAGTGAATCCCAAAATTACTAAAATCCGCCACGAACAAGGTTGGATCAATGAGATTGTAGAAGATCTTGACCAATTAGTAAAAAGAGTTGCTTTGGCAAAAGCCAATAAAGAAGTAGTTTCTATTGCATACCTAGGAAACGTGGTTGATGTTTGGGAAAAATTCGACCAGGAAAACATCAAAATTGATTTAGGTTCAGACCAAACTTCATTACACAATCCTTGGGCTGGAGGGTATTATCCTGTCGGAATAACCTTTGAAGCAGCAAATGAAATGATGGCAAACAATCCTGATCTATTTAAAGAAAAAGTACAGGAAACATTACGTCGACATGCAGATGCCATAAACAAACATACTGCCAAAGGAACTTATTTCTTTGATTACGGAAATGCTTTTTTACTAGAAGCTTCTCGTGCTGGTGCGCAAGTAATGGCTGAAAACAATATCGATTTTAAATACCCGAGTTATGTTCAGGACATCATGGGACCAATGTGTTTTGATTATGGGTTTGGCCCTTTTAGATGGGTTTGTACGTCTGGAAAACCAGAAGATTTACAAAAAACAGATACCATTGCATCACAAGTTTTAGAAGAAATGGCAAAAACTGCACCTGATGAAATTCAACAACAAATGCAGGATAACATCAAATGGATAAAAGGAGCTCAAGAAAATAAATTAGTTGTAGGATCACAAGCACGTATTTTATATGCTGATGCCGAAGGTCGAATCAAAATAGCTGAAGCTTTTAACCAAGCAATTGCAAAAGGAGAAATTGGAGCCGTAGTTTTAGGTCGTGATCATCATGATGTTTCAGGAACTGATTCTCCATACAGAGAAACATCAAACATTTATGACGGATCAAGATATACTGCTGATATGGCGATACAAAATGTCATTGGTGACAGCTTTAGAGGCGCAACATGGGTCTCTATCCATAATGGTGGTGGCGTAGGCTGGGGAGAGGTTATAAATGGTGGTTTTGGTATGATTCTTGATGGAACTAAAGAGGCATCTAGACGCTTAGCGTCAATGCTTTTTTGGGATGTTAACAATGGTATTTCAAGAAGAAGTTGGGCGCGTAATGATGAAGCAATTTTTGCAATAAAAAGAGCGATGCACACGCAACCTTTATTGAAAGTGACCATCCCTAATATAGTTGACGAAACATTA
The DNA here is from genome assembly GCF_003668995.1 of Flavobacterium sp. 140616W15. Lineage (NCBI taxonomy): Bacteria > Pseudomonadati > Bacteroidota > Flavobacteriia > Flavobacteriales > Flavobacteriaceae > Flavobacterium > Flavobacterium sp. 140616W15. The sequence continues at coordinate 141,896 of NZ_CP033068.1, read as the reverse complement.
TTTTAAATCAAAGTCGGTATAACTTAAAAACTATCTAAACATGAAAAAATTATTTATTTTACCAATTCTATTACTTCTAGTTCTAACTTCTTGTAGTAGTATTAGTGTATACTCCGATTATGATAAATCTGTTGATTTTACAAAGTATAAAACATATGCTTATTTCAAACCTGGTATCGATAAAGTTGAAATTTCTGATTTAGATAAAAGAAGAATTTTACGTGCTATCGATGAACAAATGGCAGCAAAAGGTTTTACTAAAAGTGATAACCCAGATTTATTAATAAACATTTTTACTAAAGCAAGAGAGGAAGTAAATGTAAACCAGTTTAACGCTGGATGGGGTTACGGATGGGGTTATGGATGGAATCCTTACCTAATGATGGGAAATCAAACTTCTGTATCAACATCTACCCAAGGAACTTTATACATCGATTTTATCGATGCTAAGAAAAAAGAAATGATTTGGCAAGGTGAAGGAGTTGGTTATTTAACCAACCAAGGACCTGACAAAAAAGACAAAGTAGTTGCTGAGTTTGTGGGCAAAATACTAGCGCAGTATCCTCCAAATCTTGCAAAAAAATAATCTTTTTTCGTGTTCTTATCAAATAATTAATACATTTGTTTTTTTCAAATAATAAACAATGACAAATTTAAATAACATTATTATCGCTATTAACATTATTGTAATTCAACAATAGTGGCGAGGTGTTATATAAATAAGTAAACAAAATACAATTTATTAGAACCTCCCAAATCGGGAGGTTTTTTTATTTTAAAAAACAACCAAAACACATGATGCTATTTAACGAAGTAATTACAGCCAAAGAACAACTAAGCAAAGTAGTTGCCGCTACTCCACTCACACAAAACCTCAATCTTTCAGACGAATTTAAGGCAACTGTCTTATTAAAAAGAGAAGACCTGCAAATTGTACGTTCTTATAAAATTAGAGGTGCTTACAATAAAATTTCTTCTCTTAATGATACAGAAAAAACAAAAGGTATTGTATGCGCAAGCGCTGGAAATCATGCACAAGGTGTTGCTTACTCTTGTAATTTACTACAAATTAAAGGCAAGATTTACATGCCTAAAACTACCCCAAAGCAAAAAGTAAAACAAGTACAATTATTTGGAAAGTCTTTTGTAGAAATTGTTCTTACTGGAGATACTTTTGATGATGCATACGCTTCTGCAACAGAAGATGCTACAATGAGTAATAGAATATTCATTCATCCTTTTGATGATTTAAAAGTTATTGCAGGGCAAGGCACCGTAGGGCTTGAAATTTTGGAATCGTATAAAGAACCTATAGATTATGTTTTTGTTCCTATAGGCGGTGGCGGATTAGCATCGGGACTTTCAGAAGTTTTTAAACATCTAAGCCCAGATACTAAAATTATTGGTGTAGAACCAAAAGGAGCCCCATCAATGAAAACATCTATCATCGATGGAAAAAACACCGCTTTAAAAACGATTGATAAATTTGTAGATGGCGCTGCAGTAAAACAAGTCGGGAACATGACCTTTGATATATGTCGCAAGAATTTAGACGATATAATTCTTGTACCAGAAGGTAAAGTCTGTACTACTATTTTGAGATTGTATAATGAAGAAGCTATGGTTGTAGAACCAGCAGGAGCGCTTACAATAGCTGCATTGGATTTCTATAAAGAAAAAATAAAAGGCAAAACAATTGTTTGCGTAGTAAGCGGAAGTAATAACGATATTGAGCGAACTGCCGAAATAAAAGAACGCTCCCTCCTTTACGAAGGATTGATGCATTATTTCATGATTCAGTTTCCGCAACGTCCAGGTGCACTTAAAGAATTTGTAAATGATATTTTAGGACCTAATGATGATATTACTTATTTTCAATTTGCAAAGAAAAATAGCAGAGAAGTAGGTTCAGTAGTAGTTGGATTAGAACTAAAAAACAAAAAAGATATCAAAAATATTAAAAGTAATATGATAACCAAGGGATTTGAGTTTCAATACCTCAATGAAAATCAGGATTTATACACACAACTTATTGGATAAAATACCATTTGTATCGTTCTGAAATATGTTGGTATAAAAAAAATATTCGATTTTGTAACCCGTTAACTAATCAATGCATCAAAAATGACAAATTATAACTTTATTCATACATTTTTTTAGATTCATTTAACTAAACTAAAGAGAAAAACCCTGCATTAAGTTGTATTTTTGCATATAATCTTTTTACATAAAAATATGGTAATTTTAGACATAACAACAATCGAAGACATAAAATTATTAGTCAATACTTTTTATGCCAAAGTTCAAAAAGACGACCTTATTGGACCAATATTCAATGAAAGGATCCAAGGAAGATGGCCAGAACATTTAGAAACAATGTATAAATTTTGGCAAACTATCTTGTTAGAACAACATAGCTATTCTGGAAGTCCATTTCCACCACACAAACATTTGCCTGTAGACCAATCCCATTTTAACAGATGGATTGAAATTTTCACAAAAACAGTAGACAGTCTTTTTATAGGTATTCTTGCCGAAGAGGCCAAGATGCGTGGTGTAAATATGGCCTCTATGTTCCTCTATAAAATTGAATATTTTAGAGATTTAAAAAAAACATCTAAATAAAAAACTAAAAATAGTTCTTTAAATTTGTAATTTCGCAAAAGAACTACAACGATTTCGAAATGAACCCAACTATTGAAACAAATCCTTTATTAGATCGATTGCCTAATCATTTAAAGCAATTTATTAAACCTCAAGATTATAGTGATTATACTCCCATTAATCAAGCGGTTTGGAGGTATGTGATGCGCAAAAATGTAGATTATTTATCTAAAGTAGCGCATCATTCCTATCTAGATGGATTGAAAAAAACTGGAATCGAAATTAATAACATTCCGAGCATGTACGGGATGAACAGAATTCTAACTGAAATTGGTTGGGCTGCTGTAGCAGTTGATGGTTTTATTCCACCAAATGCCTTTATGGAATTTCAGGCTTATAATGTTTTGGTAATCGCTTCTGATATTCGTCAGCTCGAGCATATCGAATATACACCTGCACCCGATATTATTCACGAAGGTGCTGGGCATGCTCCTATTATTGCTAATCCTGAATATGCTGAATACTTACGCCGCTTTGGTGAAATTGGTTGTAAAGCTATCTCTTCACACAAAGATTACCAAATGTATGAAGCTATTCGATTGCTTTCGATCTTAAAAGAAGCTGAAGGAACTCCACAAGCGGATATTGATCAAGCAGAAAAAGCGGTTGAAGATTTACAAAATAATATGGGAGAATTGTCAGAAATGGCACAAATTAGAAACTTACATTGGTGGACTGTTGAATATGGCTTAATTGGAACTATCGAAGATCCTAAGATTTATGGTGCTGGTTTATTATCATCAATTGGCGAAAGCGCTTGGTGCATGACTGATAATGTTACCAAAATTCCATATGATATCTCGGCAGCAAATCAGAGTTTTGATATTACAAAATTACAACCTCAACTATACGTTACACCTACTTTTGCCTATTTAAGTCTTATTCTTGAAGAATTTGCTAATAAAATGGCATTGCGTACAGGTGGGATTTCTGGTATTCAAAAATTAATTAATTCGAATGCTTTAGGAACGATTGAACTAAGCACTGGTTTACAAGTTTCTGGCGTTTTTACCAATGTTATAGAAGCTGATGGAAAGCCTATTTACATACAAACAACAGGAAAAACAGCTTTATCTTACCGTGAAAAAGAATTAGTTGGGCACGGAACACTAACGCATCCTGAAGGTTTTGGTAGCCCTATCGGAAAATTAAAAGGCTTTAATTTGGCTATCGAAGATATGAGCCCGATGGATTTAAATGCCTACAAAATAGTTGAAAATGAAACTGTAAAATTAGAATTTGAAGGCGGAATTATTGTAAAAGGAGAAATCATTACTGGTTCTAGAAACTTACATGGTGAGATTATTTTAATCAGCTTTAAAAATTGCACTGTAACTCACCGAGACACTATTTTGTTTAAACCAGAGTGGGGTAATTATGATATGGCAATTGGCAAAAAAGTAGTTTCTGCTTTTTCCGGACCAGCCGATGTTAATAGTTTTGACCTCATCAATTCAGTTCCAAAAACAAAAACAATCAAAGCCAAACATTCTAAGGAACGTGATGAGCTAGAAGAATTATACCAACAAGTTAGATCTATAAGAGAAACCAATTCTCATGAAACATTATTGACTTCTATCTTTAAAAAAGTAAAGACAAATCATCCTAATGACTGGTTGTTATCTGTAGAGATTACAGAACTTTTAAAGAACAGCAATCAACCTCAATTGCTACAGGAAGTACTCGCACATCTTGAAAATTTAAAAACAAAAAGACCAGAAGTGGCCCATTTAATTTCAGGCGGTCTGGACTTGATTTTTGATAAGGAAAAGTGTTAGAAAGAAACTTTTATAAAGGAGATCTTTGTCAAAGTTCAAAACTTTGACAAAGATTACATAAATATTCTGATTGCAAAATCTGTGTGATATTGACCACAATCTTATCTTTTTCTTCGTAGTCGAAGGGCGTTAACAATGTAATGCTTCGACTCCGCTCATCATGACAAGACTAAAAGAAAAACTTTGTGCCTTTGTCACTTTGAATCTTTCACTTAGATTTCTATAACTTCAAATCGTTACTAAGCTCTGTTTCGTTTTGAATTGTTTTACCATCGTATTGCAGTTTCCATCCCATTGAATTTGTCAGGATTAAAATCTTAGATAACTCGCTAATCAGTCGATTTTGCGCATTTGTTTTAAGCGATGATTTTTCTATTTTCTTTGCCAAATTCGCCTTAACTGATTTGTTTATTTTATTATAATCATCTCCCGTAAATGCGTTTAATTGACTTTGCTCAACATTATAATATTGAATATCTGGGTTGATAGTAATTTCCTCTTTTGGAATTGATACGATTTTTATAACCTTATTTTTTTCATCAATTTCATACTTCATTTTATGTAAATCGTAGGCTACTGTAACATTCGCATTTACTACAATCAACGCTTTCTTTTCAAAAGAAATCATATCCAGCAAGTACTTATTTGAGTTTTTATAGGTTACTACTTCAGAGAAATGTCCTTCGGTAACTATCAGCTTCCCAACGTTTACAATTTGTTGCTGTATTAAATTGGTGTTATAATCCAAACTCGTTGAATCATCTTTCTTGAATTCACAATACTTAAATGCAAGAACGATTCCGACTATAATTACAATTCCTATTAAAATTCTTCTCAACATAATTATGTTTTAATGATGACTATTATATAGCCAATTTAGTGATTTTTTTAGAAAACACCACTACGCTTTATTTATGTTGTCGATAACTTCTTTTAGAATTTTCAAACTTTTTAGTTTATCCTTATGATCAAAAATTGGACTGGTAATCATCAATTCATCTATACCTGAACGCGCTATAAATTGTTTTAAGTCTTTTTCTAACTTTTCTTTATTCCCTGCAAAAGTACAAGCGACCATTTGATCTACATGGAATTTTTCTTCCTCACTCATTAATCCATCTAATGATGCAAGTGGTGGTTGAACTGGCTTCCTGTTATTACGTATTAACCCTAAAAACATTTGATATAAAGTAGTTGATAAAACTTCCGCTTCTTCATTTGTATCTGCTCCAATAGCATTTACACACGCCATTGTTTTAGGGCTACTTAAATATTTTGAAGGAATAAAGTTTTCGCGATAAAACTCAAATGCTTGCAACATCATTCTTGGTGCAAAATGCCCTGCAAATGCATATGGCAATCCTTTTGCTGCAGCTAACGAAGCACTATCCATACTAGAGCCTAATATCCAAACTGGCACATTAGTTCCTTCGGCAGGAAAAGCACGTACTTTTGCGGAAGCATTATCAGGTGAAAAGTAATTATGAATAGCCTGAACGTTTTTCGGGAATTGTTGCGACTGTGCGTAAAAATCTTCACGAATAGCCTGAGCAGTTAAAGAATCAGTTCCTGGCGCTCTACCTAAACCTAAATCTATTCGGTTAGGATATAGTGTTTCTAATGTTCCGAATTGTTCTGCAATAACAAGCGGTGAATGATTGGGAAGCATTATTCCTCCTGAACCAACGCGAATATTTTGCGTTTGACTTGCTATGTAACCTATTAAAACTACTGTTGCTGTACTAGCCACATGCTCCATATTGTGATGTTCGGCCAACCAAAATCGGTTGTATCCTAAAGTATCAGCTAGTTGAGCAAGCTCTTTTGTTTTCTGAAATGTTTCTTTTGCATCACTACCCTCTGTAATTAATGCTAATTCTAATAAAGAAATTGGTATATTATTGTTCATCTGGATTAATCTTTTTACAAAATTAACCATTAATAAATTCTCAATTGTTAATTGAATTATAAATTTTTAACAGCGTTAAATAAATCTAACATCGATAAATATGTGAATTTTTATTTTGAATGATTACATAATAGTTTGATGATACTAAATTTATTAGGCCAACTTAATGAATCCATAAGTTATTTTTTGTAACTTTAAATAACAAATTATAAATCCCTTGTTTATGAAAACTCGTAGAAAAATTAAATATATCACTAAGCGATATATTTACAGAATCCTCAGAGATATAAGCGGCAATAAGGATAAGTCTAAAAAGTTGCTTTTATCTAATTTATTAAAAACAAACGTCCAATTACTTAAAGGTATAGATGTTAATAGTACGATGCTATTTTAGCCTTAGTACAGCAAAAGCACATCTCTACATACACAAGTTTTGTATTGGCTTCTCCTAAAAAGGATATCCAATTGCGATATTAAGTATCAGATTATCTTTTCTCCAAGAACCGCTTCCAAAATTAATATCATCTATTACCCATCGTTGTCCTTCAGGTAAATATGGTATTCTTAACGGAAATGCAATATCGGTTCTTAATATTAAAAATGATAAGTCGAAACGTAATCCTGCTCCAGCACCAACAGCAATTTCTTTCATGAAGTTTTTACTGATTTTTGCTCCAGCTTTATTTATGTCATTATTGAGTAGCCAAACATTTCCAGCATCTAGAAATATTGCTCCTCGTACTATACTAAATAGTTTAGCTCTGTACTCTGTATTAAATTCTAGTTTTAAGTCTCCTGACTGATCTGGCAAAAAGTTGCTTGTTGTATCTTGACTCTTAAAACTACCCGGACCAATTGATCGAGCTCTAAAAGCACGAATACTATTAGTTCCTCCTACAACAAATTGCTTTATCGAAGGCAAAGAAGAAGAATTACCATACGGCAAGCCTACTCCAAGAATAAGTCGGCTTGCTAATTGGCTTTCTTTTCCTAGCTTAAAATAATGTCTAAAATCAGTTTTTAGTTTTACATATTGACTAAAAGGAACATCAAATATTTTTATGGTATTATCCTTCTTGATATTCGCTTTTGTTGCCAAACCTGTTATATTACCAGCTAAATCAAGCTCGCCATTAAAATAGAACGTATTCTTTTTTCTCTTTTGCATCGTATTGGTGTAAGTATACGAATACGTAGGCCCAAAAATCAATTGTTTTTCCAGTACTTTAGATAATGATTGATCTTTCTCTACCTGTTCTAAATAATAAGGTGTTACATGGTTTGGACTTACATAATTAACCTCTATGATATCCAATTGATGTTCTTTTCGAACATTTTCTTTCCATGAATAACCAAAGGATCCTCTAAAAGAATTTAAAGCATATAGATTAATTCGGTTTTGATATTCATAACTTAAACTCGCTTTTGTTCTTGGAACAAACTCACTAGAACCTTGAAAATTAAACGGCGTAATTAATCTTGGCCAGGTTAAACTTGCTTCCCCTCCTATTTTATATATATTATTCCCTTTATTTTGTCCCGAAATCTGAAAATCTGCTCCTCCAAATACTGATAATGTAAATAATTCAGCCCCTCTAAGTAAGTTTCTGTTGTTCCAGTTTGCATTAATCTCTGTACCTGAATAACTAGCCGAATTGGTTTTTCCTAATACCTCAACTCTAATAAATTTCTTTGGCAATAAGGTTAGGTAGTAATAGGCATCTAAAGCATTTTTTATACTATCAGATTCTTTAAACTCATTTTTTACAAAATTAAACGTTCCTAAATTCACAAAACGATTCAGAGAAAGATTGTGATCGGATCGATTATAAAAATCTCCTTTCTTAAAATACAAAGCTCTATCAAATACTCTGGGTCTAAATGTATTTGTGGAATCTATAATCGTGAAATCTTTATACTTTACGATATCCTCTTTTTTATATGCTACAGCTGTACTATCCTTTAAAATAGAAAAATTAGGATATACAACTATATCATTTATTGTGTAAGGCACTTTGGCTTTGGCTGGCGTTTCGTCTTTTATTTTTAATTTTATACTTACCTCGTGATCTCCTTTTGTACTATCAACTTGCGCCAAGATATAATCTGAATTGAAATAATAAAATCCCTTTTCTTTCAATCGCGAATCGATACGCTCTCTCTCTGATTTTATAACGTCCAAGTCATAAGGCTTACCTACTTTTAGCAATGATCTACGAGTTGTTTTAGCTATTGTTTTGGCTACAGCCGAAGAATCATCCGGAAAGCTAACACTCTTTATTTTATATTGCTTTCTAGGTATAACAGTATATTCTGCCGTTGCTCTTTTATTTTTTGCAGTAGAATCTGCACTGACGCTTACTTTAAAAAAACCTTTGTTTTCAGCATAATTTCTTAGCACTGCCGAATTATAATCTAAATCGACTTTACTGTAAAGTACTGGAGCTTCTCCAACTTTATTCCTTAACCAATACCTTGTTCCTTTCTTTTTCTTTGGTTCGCCAGCTATATTGTATATCCATAATTTAATACGCAATCCTAAAAATTGTTTATTAGGCAAAGGGCGCAACAAACTTTGCAGTTCATTTTGAAGTGCTGTTTTTTCTTTCTTTTTAAGAATAGAGTCTTCTACTTTTACCGAAGCGCCTGTGTACAATAAATCTCCTTTGGGCAAATACTTGGTATTACTACATCCAAATGCAAAAAACAAAGAGAGTATTATAAAATATTTTAAATATTTAGTTCCCATATTGCTACGTTTTTTGCTCTTGTTCATTATCTAATTCTTCTTTCTTTTTCTCTTCCTTCTCTTTTTGACTTTCTTTCTCTTTGCGTAATTTTTCTTTTCTAATTAGTTCTTTTTCTTCTTTGCTACGATGAAACAATTCTCTAAACTTATTGTAATTCATCGTAATAATAAATGCAACTCCAGTTTCAATAACCTGACCTTCTACTGCTACTTGATATTGATTTTTTCTATATGCTCTAAGCATATATCGTCCGTCTTTTGTAAGTTGGTAATCTATAGAAACATCTCCTGCTATATTTGCATCCTGCTCATTCTCTCTTTCCTGTCCTTCTAATGCAAAACTACTTCCAATGGTTACTTTTAATCTATCGTCTAATAGCTTTTTAGAAACTCCAACATTTAAATCTGTTCTGTTTTGTTTAGATCCCGAAGTATAATCATCTGTAGATTCTAAATCAAATTCCAATTCGACTCCACTTATCAATTCGCCTGCAAGATTATTTAATTGATCCGAAAGTATTTTACTCACACTTTGTCTCGCCATAGATTCAGCACTTGTACCACCACTTTCGCTTGCAAAAGGATTTTCACCAACAAATCGGTTTAAAAGTAAAAGTGCAAAAACCTGCTTATTTAATTCAGCTGGATCCTGTCGTAATTGCTGTAATTTTGCTTGAGAAGTAGTTATAATATCTGATGAAACATCATAGTTACCATCAGGAAGAACAATATCAAAAGAAATCTCAGGCTTCATAAGCTCCCCATTCATCTTTAATAAAGCTTGAAACGGAATTTTTTGTTTGTATGTATTTTTAACTGCTTGCGACTTACTTCCTAACTGATTGCCTAATAAATCTATCGGAGCAGTATTTACTTTATATATTGCAGTTAAATTTAGATTTGCCATTGTAGGCTCTCCATTCCATATAATATAACTTCCTTTTTGAATATCAAATTTTCGTTTTATCATATTAAAACTCATCTCATATGCCCCTTCACTAAACTCATATTTTCCCGTAAGGGTAGTTTTTCCCGAAGGATCAATTCCTCCAATAAGATCTGCTTCACCCAATAATCTCAGATAATCTCCATTTCCTTTATCTATAACCAAAGTAAGCTCTGCCTTTTTGTCTATAGAAATAGCAACACTCACATCCATACCAATTAATTGAGATTGATTAAGTTTATTTTCCATTGCAACAGTTTGTTTCAACAGTAAATTATCTTCGTTCACAAACTCTACTATTCCTTCTCTATCGGCAATAGATGGATCTGATTGAGGCATAACAATTGTAAATTTTGTATCCTCATTAATTTTTATGTTTCCACCTACAACTGGATTATCAAGCGTTCCTTTTATATTCAAATTAGCATCTAGAAATAAATCTCCATAAAACAAATCGTTATCTGCTTCGGTAGAATTAATAGCTCTAAAATTGTCTGCTTTTATTGTTAATCCAAAATCATAATTTTTAAAATCATTAGAATTGATTTTTCCATTAACAAATAACTCATTCTTATTTTCATCATAAACAGAGAAGTTATCGAAAATTATTGCACCATCCTCTAATTTTATTTTTTCATTAGTTATTTTAAAATTAGAATCAAATTTTGTCACTTTAAAAGCTGTATCATTAAAATCTAGTTCCCCATTGACTTTTGGAGCATCAGCATTACCTGTAATTTTAAAATTACCTGATAAGTAGCCTGAACCATCTTTAAGATTACCCATACTAAAGCCCTGAATACTCTTAATATTTAAATGATTTATAGCTACATCAAAATCAAAAGTACTATCATCAATTTTATAATTTCCTGTAAGATTTACATCATTTCCTTGCTCACTTAATGTAATATTAGCTGTTAATAAATTATTGGTTTTGTAATCTACTTTTATACCTATATCCCCAACTGGCTCTCCTTTAAAACTAAAATCGTCTATTTTTAAATCAGATGTAAAAGTTGGTTTTGTCATAACATTTTCAACCAAAGCCGATCCATTTATCAATCCTTGAGCTAACAATTTGTCTTTGGTAACCATATTTAAAATGGTCTCAATTTTAAAATTGACAAAATCTATTTGTAATGGCGCATTCTTCCCTTCATTTTGAGATTGAATTTTTAGTTCATTTCCTGAATTATCTAAAAAGAACTTATCTATATAAAGTCTTTTATCTCCAAATTCAATACAGTTTTCTGAATTCAAATTCCATTTATCATAATTCAAAACAAAATTATCTGAATCAAATTTTATAGTACTTTTTGCATTTTCGTGAAGTAATTCTCCTTTAATAAAATATTGTTCCTTGTCTTCTTTATCTTTTATTTGCAATGCATACTCTAAAATATTGTTTTCAATTTTACCTGACAAGCCAACAAATGGTATTTTAAAATCTCCACTCTCTACAGGAGCTACAGAAACCTGATATTCTAATGCTCTGTCCTTTGCTTCTATATTTATTTTACCATCAGAAATTGTATTTGTATCATAAATAATTTTCGGAATAGTTCCTTTTACTTCCAAAGAATCTACCACGTTATTATACTTTCCAGTAATTTTGATAGGCTCTAAACCTTTAAGTTTTGGAATAAGCTGAAATAACAATGGATCACTATCTACCGATAAACTAAACGCTACTTGTTGTTCATCTGAATCCCCTTTTGTTTTAGGAACCTGGAGATCCATATATTTTGACAGTGATTTTTTTAATGCTACCGATAATGTCGTTAACTTATACTTTCCATCAACTTCGGCTTTAAGAAATTGCGACTGTATCTTAATATTGTTTCTTTCTTTATCGGCATAAGCCAAAATTTTAATAGAATCCAATACGATTGGTTGTGCCCCTTTTAAAACCTGAATATTTGATAAGAAAACCTTTCCGTTTAAAAAATCAGGATTACTATTGATTATATCTGCATCAATGTTTCCTCGAAGTTTCATCGGGCCTGCATGAAGATTTAGCTTTTCAAGATCTGCAATATCTAAGTTTAATTTTAATTTTACTGCTGGATATTTATCATCAAATCTCCCATTGGCAACTAAACCAAAATTCAAATTCGGATCTTTTATTCCTGACTTAACTGCAAATGCTCCTTTAGCAATCTCTCCGTTTAAAGTTAAATCTTTGTATGTATATTTATTAAATACTGCTTTTTGTACAATCCCATCTAAATGAGCCTGCGCCGTTTGGGGATCCAGTCCCTTCCCTTTTACTTTTGCTTTAAGCGTAATCTTTCCTAATGAATCATTTTTTATTAATTTACCTAAATCAAATTCTGTAAATGAAATTGTTGCGTCATATCTCTCTGACTTCTTAATTCGCTGATCAAATAAAGCATCCACTTTGGCATTTCCGAAACTGCTATTTAATGCCAAATTGGTTTTGAAATTATTAACTGATCCTTTAAATTTTCCTTTTAAATTAAATTGTGACGGCAACTGAATATTTTTAGGAATTGTTCCTGCTGGCACAAACGAAATCACATCTTTTGATGAACTCACAAAATTTTTAATATCTAAATCATAATAGGCTTTCTGTGCATCTGGCATTCCAGTAATTTTTCCCGAAATAGAAACTTTTGTAGATCCAATTCCAGCCATTTCAAACTGCGGAATTACTAAATCTTTTACTTTCCCATTCACTCGTGCGTTTACAGATAAAATCGCATTAGGATTACTCTTAAACGGATTGGTATTTTGTAAATCTGGAACAAAAAGTAATATGTCTTTAAATCCTATTTTCGCCTGATTTAAATTAGCATCCAATGTAAGATTATCAATATTCTTAGTAATCGATGCAATTGATGGATAGCCTACTTTCATCTCTTTTTGTAATAAAGTCTGTGGCGTTTTTAAATATAGATTATTTAAATATGCATTTTTAGGCCCGTAGAAAAAATCAGTTTTAAATTCCTGAATTTTAAGTCCGCTTTTTTCGTTTACTGCAAATGATTTTATACTTCCCGAAATCGTATCATTTGCATAATATAGTTTTTCGGCTTTTAAATTAAAATTATCCAAATCAATATGTCCATAATCAATTCCTTTTTTATTAGGTTTCGATTGCATATCATCATATTTAAAAGCAACATCTTGTATATCAGCAGATTTCAATTTTAACTTCCATCCTGCTTGAGGAATTGCGGTAGAATCTAAATCTGGAGTTTTAATCTGTTTTTCTTTTACTCCTAATTGTAAATTCCCCTTTAGGTTTTTTAACTCAAAAGCATCAAAATCTAGCATTTGATTATTTAAATCTAATGTATTGACCAACAATTGCAATTTATCTAGTGTTACTCCTGAAGCAAGTTTAGAATCTTTATTATCATAAGAAATATCAATTTTAGACAGTTTGATTTTATTTAATTTCAAATTAAAATCTGATCTTTTAGAAATTGTATCTACTGTATTTACCGAAACTTCAGCTATTTTTTCAACCAAATCCTGATTTAAGACTAATTTCAATCCGTTTAAATCAATATTCGGAATATCGAAATCCATTTTATCCAAATCGAATTTCTTAAATTCTGTTTGAAAATCAGTCAGCTTAACACGAATATCATTTTTAGAGAAATCATCTTTAAAATTCAGATTGATTTTATTCAAATTAATTTTTACAACCGATATTTTAAATGGCTTACTATTAGGATCTACTGGCTCTGGCTCTTTGGAAGCAAATGCAGCAATTATATAATCAAAATTAAAAACTCCTTCTTTGTTTCTCGAAATATTAGCAGTAGTATTTTCAAGAGAAATAGAGTTGATCTCTACCTCACTGTCTATTAGTTTAAACAAATCAATATCAACTTCTAAACGTTTCCCACTAAGTAGCGTATCTTTCTTTTGATCTTCAAAATAAAACCCTTCTAATACAATATCTTTAGGGAAATCAATAGAAATTCTATCTAGAGAAACCTTAGTTTTTATCTTTTTTTGCAAAAAGGTGATTGCTTTATCTTTGGCAAAATTTTGTACTGCTGGAACTTGAATTAAAATTATAATCAATAACAATAATGTCACTAATGTTATGACACACCAAAGCAGCACACGAAGTATTTTTTTTAGAAAAGAAATTCGTTTCTTGTTCATATAAAGAAAATAGGGCTAATAAAACTGGTTTATATTATAGATACGTAGTCACTAATTTAGCTAACTATATACAATTTACAAAATTGTAAAAAATATACTTCAATACTTTACACAATTATTTAAACTTATTCTAGAATTAAACACCATTATAAGTATATTCTTGCTTAATATTTAAACAAAGAACGCGTTTAAAATTTTATATATGACCAATTTTCTTCTATACTTTTTATTCTCTTATGCAATTTTGATAAAAAAATACGATGCTGTTCTGAGTCTGGATTAAAACTTCGATGGGAAAGTCCCTTTTGTATTTCGTAGATCTCTCTCATTACAGTAATTCCTTCTTTAGAAATGTAGTTCTCACTAAATCTTTCCCAAATATAATCGATAGCAATCTGATTAGGATGCAACATATCTTCGGCATAAAACCGATAATCACGAAGTTCGTCCATCATGATTTCATAAGAAGCAAAGTATTCTGTTTGCATCTTATATTCTTCCCTATTTAAAGTAGGATACAGTGAAGAAATTAAATTTGATTTACTCCATTGATTTTCAACAAAACCATCTTTTATATGACGAACTGGAGATACAGTAAAAATGATTTTCACTTCTGGATTTATCGAAGCGATTAAGTCAATTGTATTCTTAATGCTTTCTTTGATTATCTCAACCGGTAACAGTTCTTTAGTAAATTGTTTTTGTGGTACTTTATGACAATTAGCAACTACTGCGTTACTCTCTTTTGCACGATACACCCACGAAGTTCCATAAGTTATAATAACATGAGTCGCTTCAGTTAATTCTTGATGTGTCTTTTTAGTAATCTGATTGAGATGATAAATCAAATCTTCTTTATTCACATTACTTAAATCGGAATGTACATCAAACGAGTGCCAACGTTCATTATGAAAGAATACATCCTTTTCTGTAAATGTCTTCTGCAAAACCGCAAAATTTATTAATTTTTCAATTGCCAAAGGATGAAATAAAATTCCTAATGGATTGCAACTATTATTGAACTTAAAATAATCTAGTTTCTCTGCCATATTTACAGCAAAACAAGAACCTAATGACAATACTTTAGAATTATAATCAATCGGATTATTACTTTGTGAAATAGGTATCTGAGTTCTGAATTGCATATTTTGAAGTTTTAAACAAATTTCAACCATTTTATACAAACAAAAAAGCCAAACACAGAAGTATTTGGCTTTTTAAATAATTTAAAAAAAATGGCTTAATTAATATGTGTATTCAATCTCATATTCGATTACACCTCCACCCGTAAATGATGTATGTCTCTTCGGATATCCATTATCATCATAAATATAAGTAGTTATATAAACTGAAGGACTTGAAAACTCATCACTTGTTCTTGTTATTTTGATAACATTATTCTTTCCACAATCATCAACTTCATCAAGCAATAAACTAAATCCTAAAATATTTTTTAAAGGATTTTTTTTAGTATCATACTCATAAACTCTTATTCCATTACCAAAACTAATACTAATATTGTTCGTCTCACTCTTAATAAGGTTTCCATCTTTGTAAATTAATTTTCCTGTACCTTGTTTTTTTTCTACTTGTGTAATCGAGTCAACATCATACACTATATAAGAAATAGTTCCGTCTTGATTGTGCGTATAAATAGTTTTAGTAATATATCCATTAGGTCGATCCTCAGAAATCCTAGTTTTATAAATTCTGATTTTTAACTTTCCATTTTCATATAAATACACAACCTCTTTAGCTTTAACTTCTTTTCCTTGTGTATTTATACTAAATTGTTCTTGTTTTGTGATAAGATCACCATCATAAGTATAGGTTGTTTTTGAATTCTCATCAACAATGCTCAGAATTTTGTTTCCACTATAAGTAATAGTGCTTTTACTATTAGTACCGAAAAAATCAGATGGATAGATATACGAAATTGTTTTAGGTAGAATTAAGATTTCTTCTATAGGAAGTATAGGTGACAAATCATCATTATCTGATGAACACGAACTTAAAGCAAATAATGAAGCAGTGAATAAATAGAGTATTTTTTTCATGTATAAATTTCTTTTTTCGGCAAATTAAACGAAACCAAAGCTAATTACCTAGTAATACAGACTCATTTTTAACAATAAAAACCTTGAGTTTTATTTAATTAGCATAGGAGTACTGAATTATATAATTTGAAGTTTTCAACCATTTTATACAAACAAAAAAGCCAAACACAGAAGTATTTGGCTTTTTAAATAATTTAAAAAAATATAATTAATATGTGTATTCATCTATTCTATTCTCAGTTGTACCATCTTTTTTATAAGATGTAATTTTTGTTGGGTATCCCTTCTCATCATAAACCAACTCTCTTTTATAAACCCTAGCCTCAACATCAGTACTATACGAAGCCGTATATTTTACAGTATTATTAACAGAACTCATAGATCCTTCTCCTTCACTATGATCTATTAATAAACTAAATCCTAAAATGTTTTTTAAAGGATTATTTTTATTATCGTATTCATATGTAGCTGTAAAAACACTGTTTGTTTCACTATTTGTTTCTACGCTTTTAACTAAATTTCCATTTGTATAAGTAAGGACTTCAACATAATTACTTTTTTCTTCTATTCCAGTAGCATAATCTGTCTTATAAACCTCTCTTTTTACTGTACCATCAATATTGTGACTAAGTACTGTTCTCCTTTTGTATTGTCCATTAGGGAAATCTGTCGAGTAAGCCTCCGTATATGATGATTCTACTAGTTTACCATTTACATAAGAATAAACTGTTACATCGCTTATTACATCTTTACCAGGTATGCTCTCAGTATCATAATTAATTTCTTTTACAATAAAATTACCATCATACGTATAATCTGTTCTTCCTGCCTCATCTTTGACACTCAAAATTTTATTCCCATTATATGTAGATATATATGTAGCATTTTCAGATGAATCTTCCATATCCTTATATTTCAATATTTTAGGAAGAATTACACTAACATCTCCAACAGAATCATTAACAGAATTATCATCTTTATCATTTGAACAAGACGCTAAAACTAAAGTCAAAGCACTAAATAGGCATAAAAAATTTTTCATAAATAAATTTGTAGGTTTATAATTTGCTCAAAAGTATCTTTTTAAAAAACCTAACACAAACTATTAAAGGTCTTTTTTCTATCATGAATTAAGAGATGTTTTAACATATGCCAAATCAGCAATTAAACTAAAAATCACAATTTTAATACCTTAAACCAACAGTACAAAGCCAATCAATTCATTACTTTTGCATCTCTTTTAAATTAATATTCATATATGAAATTACTATATTCCTATATAATCAAACATAAAATGCTGTTGTTTCTAGCCTTGGTTATGGCAACTATAAACATCTGCTTCAGCTTATCCGATTCTGTAATTACGGGGAAATTGATGCAAGATTGCGGTGTTGGATTAGCTAAATACAAGGGAAATGAGATTGGTTTTATTAAATCTGTAGCATTTTGGCTTGGTCTTTCACTTGGCGCAGCAATGATTTCAAGAATTACCAAAAACTTTCAGGATTATTTCACCAATGTTGTTATTCAGCGAACTGGTGCTCAAATGTATACTGATGGTATTAAAAAATCACTCGATTTACCTTTTGCTGAATTCGAAGACCAGCGTAGTGGCGAAACTTTAAGTAAACTGACCAAAGTACGCTCAGATTCTGAAAAATTAATTACACTTTCTATTTCTCTAATTTTTCAAACTGTTATCGGATTCATATTTGTAATCATTTATGTTGCCCGAATTGATTATCGCATTTCTATAATATTCTTAATTACAGCTCCAATTATCGCCTTAGTAAGTTCTTATTTAGGTAAAAAGATAAAAATTGTTTCTCGAAAAATTGTAAATCAAACCAATGCTTTGGCTGGTTCTACTACCGAAAGTCTTAGAAATATCGAACTTGTAAAAAGTCTTGGATTAACGTATCAGGAAGAAAAACGTTTGAATTTAAACACCTTCAAAATTCTGCAATTGGAATTGCAAAAAATCCGTTTCATCAGAAGTTTAAGTTTTATTCAAGGTACAACTGTTCACTTTTTAAGAACTTGTGTGGTTTTTACACTGTATTATTTCTTGTTTGGGCAAAAAATAATTGTGGGTGATTTACTAACTATGGTATTCTTTACTTTTTTCATTTTTGGACCTTTACAAGAATTAGGAAACTTTATAATTGCTCTTAATGAAACCAAAGTTTCTATGGAAAATTTTAAAACCTTGTTAAGCGCTCCAAAAGAATTTCGTCCAAAAAACCCAAAACACGTTGGAGCCATTCGCTCGTTGCTTTTTTCGAATGTAAGCTTTCAACATAAAACCGCTAAATTCAAAGCCGTAGAGAATATTAATTTTGATATTAAACAAGGAGAGACAGTAGCTTTTGTAGGTCCATCTGGCTCTGGAAAAACCACTTTAGTAAAACTATTGGTTGGATTATATACACCTGCTCAAGGTAAAGTTCTTTATAATGATATCGATTCAACCGAAATTGATTTATTAGATTTAAGAAAACAACTGGGATTTGTAACCCAAGATGCACAATTATTTTCAGGAACAATTCGGGAAAATTTATTGTTTGTTAAACCATCCGCTACAGATGAAGATTTACATGATGCTCTGAAAAGAGCCAGTTGTGAAAAGCTCTTACAGCGTGCCGAAGATGGTTTAAACACAACAATTGGCGAAGGAGGAATTAAAGTGTCAGGTGGAGAGAAACAGCGTTTATCTATTGCACGCGCCATTTTAAGAAATCCTAATTTGTTGATTTTTGACGAAGCAACTTCAGCATTAGACTCTATTACCGAAGAAGAAATTAATACTACAATCCGAAATATATCAGACAAAAACAGAATTACAGTTTTAATTGCACATCGATTATCAACTGTAATGCATGCTGACAAAATATTTGTATTAGAACAAGGTAAAATTATCGAACAAGGTAAACACGATGATTTAGTACTCGAAAAAGGATTGTATTATGCCATGTGGCGTCAACAAATTGGTGAACGAAAATAGTTTTTCTATGAGTTGCTAAGATCTTAAGGTTCTAAGTAGCTAAGTTTTCTATTCTAAAAACAGAAACCCCTTTCACTAAAATGAAAGGGGTTTCTAAAAATTGTATGTGCCTTTTGTTATTATATAATCCTAAGAACAAGTCTTAAATTATATTTTTTTTTAAATAACTACTGGTAGAAATATTCCGTAGATACTTTTCCTACTTGAGTAGTTTCAATACTTGTTGCAGGGTAATTACTTGTGTTATAAGTATAAACAGAACTAGCCCAAACCGCATCACCAGTATGATCAGTAAGAATATTATGCAAGTTCCCATCAGCTTCACCATCAACAAAAGCAATTTTATCCATACCTAAAACATTCTTTAAAGGATTATTTTTAGTATCATAGGTGTATTTGTGATTTGGTGAATTTGTACTAGTAATTTCAATCACTACTCCATTAAGAAATGTAATGGTACTTTTTCCCGCAACATCATTTTGTGCCCCTACATTTCCTCCATATGAATTTACTGTAATTGTACCATTTGCATTATATGTATATGACTCTTTATATCCATAATCTTCAAGAGGCTCAACTCGTGTAAAAGTTGTCAACTTACCATCTGTACTGTACATATACGAATTTACTTGTTCTAAGGTACCATCTGCTAGTTTAAATTCCAATTTGGTAATTAAATCTCCTGTATAAGTATAAATCATAGATCCACCATTACTATCGATTACGCTTACCAATTTATTACCATTATATTTATAATTGGTAGTTAATGTTAAGCCATCCTCTTTTTCAATTGTCTTTTTTAAGAATGTCTGACCCTCAGTTGGATTAGTTATAGTTGTATCATCATCTTCTCTGGTCACATCACTTGAACAAGAAGCCAGCACTAATAAAGCACTAAAAAGGCAAAGTAGGTTTTTTTTCATTTTTTTAATAGGTTATGTATTAACAATAAGCAACAAATGTAAACCAAAAATTAACAAATAACCTAACAAAAACATACTTAAACACAACAAAAAAGCTCAAACAAAACAATAAAACTATTATTTTGTTTGAGCTTACATTATATTTTAAGAATATTTAAATCTTAGAGACTTAACTTCCTAGAAACCCAGTCCCTTAAATCCTTACTTTACGTACTCAATAGCTTTTGCTAAAGCTTCTGGAATTCCATCTGCATTTTTACCTCCAGCAGTTGCAAAGAAGGGTTGTCCTCCTCCTCCACCTTGGATATATTTCCCTAATTCACGAACTACTTGTCCTGCGTTTAGTTTTTTGTCTGCAACTAATTCTTTAGAGATATAACATGTTAACATCGGCTTTCCTTCTTCGGCTGTAGCCAAAAGTAAAAATAAATTAGTTCCTAAATTTCCAAGTTCATAAACTAAATCTTTAGCCCCTTCTGGAGATAAATCAACTTGTTTTGCCAAGAACTGTACTCCATTTATTTCCTGTAATTCCTTAGCCAGATCCCCTTTCATGTTTTTAGCTTTATCTTTCAATAAAGATTCCAACTGTTTTTTCAATTTAGCATTTTCATCTTGCAACGAAATAACTGCCTTTATAGGATCTTGTGCATTTTTTAAAACTGCATTTATTTCTTTTAATTTCTCAGCTTGATTTGCAAAATATTCTTTTACAGCCTCTGAAGTTATTGCTTCGATACGACGAACTCCAGATGCAACTGCTCCTTCACTCACAATCTTGAAATACCAAATATCAGCAGTATTATTTACGTGAATACCACCACATAATTCCATACTATCACCAAATTTGATTGCACGTACGTGATCTCCATATTTTTCACCAAACAAAGCCATTGCACCTTCTTGAACAGCTTGTTCAAATGGTACATTTCTTCTCTCTATTAATGGCAATTGCTCTTGAATTCTTGCGTTTACAAAGTCTTCAACTTGCTGTAATTCTTCGTCAGTTACTTTTGAGAAATGAGAAAAGTCAAATCTTAAATATTTCGGACTTACCAATGATCCTTTTTGCTCTACATGCGTTCCTAAAATAGTACGCAATGCCTGATGCATTAAGTGTGTTGCTGAGTGATTTGAAGCAGAGCTTTTTCTTGTACTTACGTCTACATAAGCTTTAAAAGTCTCTGATAAATTATTTGGAATTTCTTTAGCGAAATGTATAATTACATTATTTTCTTTCTTAGTATCAATAATATAAATCACATCTCCATTACTAGCCTCAAAATATCCTTTATCACCTACTTGTCCTCCACCTTCTGGATAAAAAGGCGTCATATTAAATACGATTTGATAAATTTCTCCATCCTTAGCGCTCTCCACTTTACGGTAACGAGTAATTTTAACCATCGCTTCAGTACGGTCATACCCTATGAATTCTTCATCTTCATCATCAATCAAAATTTGCCAATCTCCTGCTTTTACTTTTGAAGCTGCACGAGAACGCTCTTTTTGTTTTTGCAATTCTGATTCAAAACCTGCTTCGTCTAATTTAAATCCTTTTTCAGAAAGAATCAAAGCTGTTAAATCAATTGGAAAACCATAAGTATCATATAATTCGAATGCTTTTTTCCCCGAAATAACTTTATCGCTATTATTTGCAATAATATTATCTAGTAATACCAATCCTTGGTCCAGTGTACGTAAAAAAGAATTTTCTTCTTCACGAATTACATTTGCACAAAGTTCTTTTTGCAATTTAATTTCTGGAAACGAAACACCCATTTGTGTGCTTAGTGTCTCTACCAACTTATAAATAAAAGGCTCTTTGGTATCTAAAAAAGTAAATCCATAACGAATAGCACGACGCAATATTCTACGTATTACATATCCTGCTCCTGTATTTGATGGTAATTGTCCATCGGCAATTGCAAATGCAACAGCACGAACGTGATCTACTACTACACGAATCGCAATATTAGTTTTATTTTGCTCTTCACTTATATTTTTAACTTCGTCAGAAGTGTATTTAAAACCTGTAATTTGTTCTACTTTTTCAATAAGTGGTGTAAAAACATCTGTATCATAATTAGACGTTTTTCCTTGTAATGCCATACACAAACGCTCAAATCCCATTCCAGTATCAACGTGTTGTGCCGGAAGTTTTTCAAGAGATCCATCAGCTTTACGGTTGAATTCCATGAATACATTATTCCAGATTTCTACCACTTGCGGGTGGTCGTTATTAACTAAACTCTTTCCTGAAACTTCTGCTTTTTCTTCCTCTGTACGTAAATCAACATGAATTTCTGAACATGGTCCGCATGGTCCCTGATCACCCATTTCCCAAAAATTATCCTTTTTGTTTCCAAGAATAATTCGATCTTCATCGATTAGAGTCTTCCAAATATCCCAAGCTTCCTGATCAAACGGAACATTATCTTCTTTGCTTCCTTCAAAAACAGAAACATAAAGATTTTCCTTTGGAATTTTATAAACTTCAGTCAATAGTTCCCATGCCCAATTAATTGCTTCTTTTTGAAATAATCTCCAAAAGACCAATTTCCAAGCATTTCAAACATTGTATGGTGATACGTGTCAAAACCTACATCTTCAAGATCATTATGTTTTCCTGAAACACGAAGACATTTTTGCGTGTCGGCTATTCTAGGACTTTTTGGCGTTCCATTTCCTAAAAAATATTCTTTAAACTGGGCCATTCCCGAATTATTGAACATTAGGGTTGGGTCGTCTTTAAGAACAATTGGAGCAGATGGGACAATTAAATGCCCTTTACTCTGAAAAAAGTCTAAAAATTGCTTGCGTACGTCTTGTGATTTCATATTTAAATTTGAAAATGTGCCAATTTGAAAATGTGTCAATTATGTATAGATAACTCTATTTTTAATTATCTAAATTATAAATTATCTAACTGACTAATTATTTTATTATTGAAAAAAGGGCAGAACAACTGAAACAATTTATTAAATTTGTTCGACTAACATTTTTACAATGTGCAAAAATAGGGTATTTTAAAATATGGCGAAAGTAAAATATTATTACGATTCGGAAAATTTGGCCTACCGAAAAATAAAAACTAAAAAAAGGACTAAATTTGGCTTTGTTGTCTTGTTTTTAGTGGCTTCTACATTATTTGGCTTTTTGGCTTTTGTAATATTGTTGAACACTCCTTACTTTGAAACTCCAAAAGACCGCTTACAAGCTCGTGAAATTGAAAATTTAAAATTGAATTATTCGATTTTAAATAAAAAAATGGATCAGATTGATGCTGTAGTTGAGAGTCTTGAAGAACGTGACAATAATTTATACAGAGTTTATTTTAATAAAAAAGAGATTCCAGATTCGATACGAAAAGCAGGATTTTCCAGAATTGAAAGATATAAAGCGTTAGAAGGGTATAACAATTCACAATTAGTAATCAAAACAACTAAAAGAATTGATGTTCTATCTAAACAATTAGCAATACAATCGAGATCATTAGATGAAATTTTAAAACTAGCGAGTGCCAAAGAAGATTTATTATCTGCAATCCCTGCCATTCAGCCAGTACAGAATGAAAATTTAAAACGCATGGTTTCTGGTTTTGGTTACAGAACAGATCCTTTTACCAAAGTACGTAAAATGCATGAGGGTATGGATTTTACAGCCAAAGTAGGAACTCCCGTTTATGCCACTGGAGATGGTGTCATAGATAGAGCTGACAATAATGCTTCTGGTTTTGGTAATCATGTCGTAATTAGGCACGGTTTTGGCTACGAGACTCTGTATGCCCATTTAAGCAAATACAACTGCCGACCTGGACAAAGAGTAAAACGTGGTGATGTAATTGGATATGTAGGAAGCACAGGAAGATCAGAAGGACCACATTGTCATTACGAAGTTCATAAAGATGGTAAAGTAGTAAACCCGCTTAATTTTTATTACGGAAATATTTCAGCAGTAGAATACGTCGCCATTTCGCAATTAGCAAACCAAGAAAATCAATCATTAGATTAAAATGCACATAGAATTACAACCTGACAAACGATATTATAGTATTGGCGAAATCGCCAAAGCATTTAATGTGAATGCTTCTTTGATACGGTTTTGGGATGGAGAATTTGATATTCTTAAACCTAAAAAAAACGCTAAAGGCAACAGAATGTTTACGCCTGAGGATGTAAAAAACCTGCAGTTAATCTTTCATTTGGTAAAAGAACGTGGCTTTACACTCGAAGGAGCCAAAATCCACTTAAAAGAAGGACAAAAGAAAACATTAGATAAATTCGAAATAATACGTAAATTAGAGTCGATAAAAAAAGAATTGATAGAAATTAAAAACGAATTGTAACAATAAATTAATAAACTTAAAATTAGAAAAATATGAAAAAATGGTTAATACCTGTCGGAATTATTATTGCATTAATCGCTATTATAGCTTTTTGGTCTATCGGAATTAAAAATACTGGTTTAAAATACAACCAAGCCGTTAATAAAGAATGGGGTAATGTACAAACTGCTTACCAAAGACGTAATGACCTTATCGGAAATTTAGTAAACACAGTAAAAGGAGCTGCTGATTTTGAAAAATCAACATTAACTGCTGTTATCGAAGCACGTGCAAAAGCTACTTCTGTTACAATTGATCCAAGCAATGTTACTCCAGAACAATTAGCACAATTTAATCAGGCTCAAAGCGGAGTTTCATCTTCTTTATCAAAATTATTAGTATCTGTAGAAAGATATCCTGATTTAAAAGCAAACCAAAATTTCTTAAAATTACAAGACGAATTGGCTAGTACAGAAAATCAAATTCTTACTGCAAGAACTCGTTTCAATGAATCTGTACAAGAATATAACGGATACATCCTTTCTATTCCTAACAAATGGTTCTTAGATTACAAAGAAAAACCATATTTTGAAGCTGTTACAGGAGCTGATAAACCTGTAGAAGTAAAATTCTAAAAGAAGTTTATACCTTTAATAAATGATTTTCAATTGTAGAACCAATTGCTACAATTGAAAATCATTACTATCCATTCAAAAAATAATTTCAATGTCAAAAGTAGAAGATTTTTTAACCAAAGAAGAGGAAGAAGCAATTGTTGAAGCTATTCGCGTGGCCGAAAAAAACACTTCTGGCGAAATTAGAGTTCATATAGAAAAATCGACTACTAAAGCACATTATGATAGAGCTTTGGAAGTTTTTCATGAACTAAAAATGGATGAAACACAATTACAAAACGGTGTTTTAATTTATGTTGCCGTAGATGACAAACAGTTTGTCATTTGTGGAGACAAAGGAATAAATGATGTTGTACATCCTAATTTTTGGGATTCTACCAAAGAAGCGATGTTATCACAATTCAAACAACAAAATTTCAAACAAGGACTTATTGATGGTATCTTGGTAGCAGGCGAGCAATTAAAAAAATACTTCCCTGGATCTGCTGACGATACTAACGAATTATCAAACGAAATCTCAAAAGGATAATGATTACACCCAAACTAAATACCTCGATTTTCCTAAAATTAATTGTTTGTCTATTCTTTACCCAAATAGGTTTTGCTCAATTTACAATTCCTGAAAAACCAAAATTTCAGACTTCTGTTTACGATTATGCAAATGTTTTAAGCCCTACAGAAAAAACACAGTTAGAAGAAAAGCTTATTCGCTACTCTGACTCTACCACTACCCAAATTGTTGTAATTACCATAGAAAGTCTTAAAGGCGAAGATATAGGGATATTAACTCCAAAATGGGGACAGGAATGGGGAATTGGTGGAACTGCAAAAGATGATAATGGGGTTCTTATTTTATTGGCTAAAGCCGAAAGAAAAATATGGATATCACCTGGTTATGGACTAGAAGACAAATTAACTGCTGGTATTGGTGGAGAAATTATCCGAAACATTATTATCCCAGAATTCAAAGCGGGAAGTTATTACAAGGGACTAGATAAAGGTACTGATGCTCTTTTTGATGTCTTTAAAGGAAAATACAAAGGAACCCGAAAACAGGCAGCTGAAAGACAAGATTTTCCTTTTTTCATTTTCATCATTATTATAGCTATCATCATATTTCTTATATCAAGAAATAAAGGTGGAGGCGGAAACTCAGGAAACAACGGCGGTGGAGGCCCTAGCCTACTTGATGTAATCATCTTAAGTAATCTTGGTCGAAGCGGCGGAGGTGGTTTTGGAGGCTTTGGCGGCGGATCATCTGGCGGCGGTGGCGGTTTTGGTGGCGGCTTTGGCGGAGGCGGATTCTCTGGTGGAGGTTCTGGCGGAAGCTGGTAATTTTTACTTTTCAGTGACAGTAACGAGTCACAGTTTAAAAACTTATAATATATTTGCAATTCATAATTTATAATAATGTTATCACATAAAGCCAAATATGCTCTTAAAGCATTACTTTATTTAGCGGAGCAAGACGAAAATCACATTTCTAAAACTATAGAAATCGCTGAGGGAGCCAATATTCCTAAAAAGTTTTTAGAGCAAATTTTACTTGATCTAAAACGAGGTCATTTTGTGAGCAGTAAGCAAGGAAAATACGGTGGTTATTATCTTATAAAATCTAAAAACGACATTACCCTAGCCGAAATTCATCGTCTATTTGATGGTGCAATTGCACTTTTACCTTGCGCATCTTTAAACTTTTACGAGCCTTGCTCTGATTGTAAAACCGAATCAGAATGCCACTTAAGACATGGCTTAATGCTTATTCGAGATAAAACTTTACAAGCAATGCAGGGGATTACAATAGCCTCATTAGTAGAAAAATAAAAAAATATATTTTAAATTCTAGTAATTATGTAGAATTTATATATATTTGACAAAAATAAACACACACTAATTAAAACCAACCTTATGAAATCACGTAAAAACCTTGTTGCAAAAACAAGCTGGATGCAGAGCGGCATCCCAAAACCTATTGTAAAAAACAATAATAGCCTTATTATGTGTATGTGTTAGTAAAAAAATTTAATTTAAATTCTACTAATTACATATACTTAATATAAAATGAAAAATTCTATAAAAAATACATTTACAGTACTATTAGTTTTAACCTTCTCAGTCTCATTTGCACAAAATATCGAAGGCGTTGTTACAAACAGCGAAAACATTCCATTAGAAGCCGCTAACATTGTCATAAAAGGAACAACTTCTAACACAATTACAGATCAAAATGGAAAATTCACCATTGAATCTAAAGGAAAACTTCCACTAACACTTTTAGTTCAGTATGTAGGATATAAAACTACAGAAATAGAAATTACACAATTACCAATATCTACTCCATTACTAATAACACTAAACGAAGAAAATGCTCTTATAGAAGTAGTAGTTTCCTCAAGACGCCGAATAGAAAAAGCACAAGATGTTCCTATTGCAATATCTGTAATAACAGGCAAGCAAGCAGAGCAAACTGGTGCATTTAATGTGAATCGTATTAAAGAACTGGTTCCATCGGTACAACTATATTCATCGAATCCCAGAAATACAGGTATTAATATCCGAAGCCTAGGCTCACCTTTTGGGCTTACTAACGATGGGATCGATCCTGGAGTAGGTTTTTATGTAGATGGTGTGTATTATGCACGTCCAGCTGCAACAACACTAGATTTTATTGATGTAGAGCAAATCGAAGTATTACGAGGACCACAAGGATCTTTGTTTGGTAAAAACACTACTTCTGGAGCTTTTAACATTACTACTCGTAAGCCAAGTTTTACATCTGGTGCCGATTTTGAAGTTAGTTACGGAAATTATGCCTTTCTGCAAGCCAAAGCTTCGGTTACAGGAGCATTAAGCAGTAAAATAGCGGGCCGATTATCATTCTCAGGTACGCAACGCGATGGTTTAATCGACAACATTGTAACTGGCAGAGCTACAAACACATTAAACAATCAAGGAATTAGAGGGCAATTACTTTATACTCCATCAGAAAATACAAATATCATTCTTGCTGCAGATATTACAACGCAACGTCCAGATGGATATGCGCAGGTAGTTGCAGGTGTTGCTCCAACACAAAGAGCTCCTTATCGCCAATTTAATGCAATTACTGCCGATTTAAACTACAAACTTCCAACTCTAAATGCATTTGACCGTAAAATTGATCAAGATACACCATGGCGTTCTGGACAAGATTTAGGAGGTATCTCACTTAATGTTGATACGAAAATTGGAAATGGTACCCTTACCTCTACTACAGCATGGCGTTTTTGGAACTGGGATCCTTCAAATGATAGAGATTTTACAGGACTACAAGTACTTGCAAAATCTCAAAATCCTACTAGACAAACGCAAATAACACAAGAAATTCGTTATGCAGGACAGCTTTCATCAAAAATAAGTGGTGTTGTAGGAGTCTTTTTTATTGATCAAACATCACATACAAATGGTACTGAAGAATCTGGAAATGCACAATGGCGATTTTCTCAAAGTTCAACTAGCCCATTATGGAAAACTCAAGGCCTTTTTGAAGGATATGGGATAAAAACTGATGCAAAAATTAGATCATCCAGTGCTGCCGTATTCGGACAGTTAGATTGGGCAATTACAGATCGTTTGCATGTACTTCCTGGTGTACGCTATAATTTTGACAAAAAAGAAGCCGATTATTCTCGTACAACTTACGGAGGACTTCAAACTACTGATCCAGCATTACTAGCATTGAAAAAATCTGTTTATAACGACCAAGCTTTTACTTCTGACACAGACAATACTGACTTTTCAGGAAACTTAACGGTAACTTATAAAGCTTCAGATAAAATCAATGGATATGCTACTTATGCAAAAAGCTATAAACCAGTAGGTGTAAATGTAGCGGGACTTCCAACTGACTCAAAAGGACTGCCATTACTTGATCTTGCTGTAATTAAACCTGAGAAGGTAAATCATTATGAAATAGGAATTAAAACATCTCCTTTCAAGAATTCAATATTCAACTTAGCATTCTTTAATACTGATATTAAAGACTTCCAAACCAATGTTCAAGCTGCCGAATTAGGTGTAAATCGTGGCTATCTTGCTAACGCAGATAAAGTACGTGTAAGAGGTGCTGAACTAGATGCTAGTTTTATAATAAACAGCCATCTAACCATAAATGGTGCTGCTACTTATACTGATGGTAAATATGTTAAATTTACCAATGCGCCACTTCCGTTAGAAGAAACTGGAGCCCCAGTAGCATTCAAAGATGTTTCAGGAACGGCTTTACCTGGTGCTTCAAAATGGGCAGGATCATTAGGAGGAGAACTTTCTGATAAAGCAAAGTTCTTCGGAAATGTTGGTAAAGTTTTCGTAGCAATTGATTCTTACGCCCGTTCTGAGTTCTCATCAAGTCCATCTGCATCTAAATATTTAGTTGTTCCGGGTTATGCAATTTTTAATGCTCGTTTAGGTTTCCGTGCATCCGAAGGGCTATCTGTTCAGTTCTGGGGACGTAACATTTTAAACAAAGATTACTACGAGCAATTATTACCTGCAGGAGGAAATACTGGGCAATATGCTGGTGTATTAGGTGATCAAAGAACCTATGGAGTTACTTTAAAATATTCTTTGTAGAACCAAACATAAAAATTAAATATCTATTAACTGGGGTAAGTTTCAAAATAACTTGCTCCAGTTTTTTTATTAAAATTGCATAGATTGTCTAGAAAGGAATGCTAATGAAACGGATTCGCGTTCTATTTTTAATCAAGCCGACAAATCACAAAATCACACCAAAAGCCCATTTATAATCGGCATCATTTGTATATATTCGCAACCTGAATTTATAACAACTGAATGAAATCCTGCAGATTACTTTTTTTACTAGTACTTACAAGTCAAATACTGGCAGGGCAAACCAAAAAAAATATCGACCAACAAACTCTTACCTGGATTAGATATTACAATATAGCACCACTGACAGAAAAATGGTCACTTCATTCCGAATTCGATAACCGAAGCTTCATTAATCCCATTCATGAGAATCTATGGGTTTTAAGAATACAGGGAAGACATAGAGCAACTAAACTTATTGATTTAGGCGGAGGATTTACTTATTTTCATGTTAATACCCAAGATCCTAATAGGAATCCTGATTTTTCTGTCCCAGAATACAGAGGACAACAAGACATTACGATTATAAATGACATTGCCAAAATTACTCTCCACAATCGTTTGCAGTTAGAAGAACGCTTTATTCAAAAAGCAAGCAAAACAGAATTACTGGATAATTTCTCTTTTTCTTTCCGTATTAGATACCGCTTGCAATCTACTTTTACGATTTGGGAAAAAGACAAACAAAGCCTTAAAGGAACTATTTCTGATGAAATACTGTTTAATTTTGGAAAAGACAACAAGAAAAACACCTTTGATCAAAATCGAATTTACCTCGCGTTACGCTATCATCCCACCCCAAATATTGGCTTAGAATTAGGCTATTTAAATAGCTTTCAAAGAAGAGCTAGCGGAATCGATTTTTATGACCGAGACATCATGCGTTTTACTATTTATCACAAAATTAATCGCAAAATGTAAATTGTGAAAAATGTTAGATGTTAGATGTTAGATGTTAGATGTTAGATGTTAGATGTTAGATGTTAGATGTTAGATGTTAGATGTTAGATGTTAGATGTTAGATGTTAGATGTTAGATGTTAGATGTTAGATGTTAGATGTTAGATGTTTAAAAATTGGCTAATGCCAATTTTTAACCTTTGTCTCTTTGTCTCTTTGTCCCTTTGCCCCTTTGTTACTTTGCCCCTTTGTTACTTTGAGCCTTAGCACCTAAACCTTTAGCCCTTTCTCTTGGATCCTTTTTTGGTCGACGCAAAATTTCCAATTTTATACGATAACGAAAACATCACATAACGTTTTAAAACTGTGTTTTCTTCATCACGAATCGAGGTTGACGAAATTGTTCTCGTTGCACTTTGGTTTTGATTTAAAAGATCATACACTTTTACTTTTACGAACACTTTTTTATCCAAAACCCCATAAGACAAACTTGTATTCCACAAGAAAAAATATTTCTTGAAATCGCTAGAAATATTAGAGTTGTAAGTATATCCAAAATCATTACCAAAAACCAAATTTTCAGGCCAATAGGTTGTTGCTTGTAAATTGATATTATGAATCACATTCGAAGTAGCATCTCTAGAGGAATTCTCATATTTTGTCTCATTATATGACAAACTATACGATGGAGCAATAGTAAGCAGTTCCCCATATTCGTATGACAGATACAATTTTGGCGTGATTGCCGTAGATTTTGCATTGTATAAAACAGCATTTGTATACCCTTTATCAAAAGCATACGTCCCGTTTAATCCCAAGCCGTATCTTAAAACATGAGCATCTTTCTTAATCGATTGATTCCAGTTTCCACCTACAGAAGTACTATAAGTTCCTGAAATGTTTGTATAAGTAGTAGTTCTTTTTCCACTGTCGTCGTAAACAGAAGTCGAAACTACATCATTATTATAAAAATCTGCCCGAGCAAACATACTATAACCTGAACGTGTACGGAAATCAAAATTTCTAAAATTGAAATTAACACTATTTTTTTCTATCGGATTTAAATCTGGATTTCCTATTATGGTATTCAATGGATTACTCAAATTCAAAACTGGTAATAACTGAATTGAAGTAGGAAGCGAATTAGAATGATCTAACCTAAATGACAAATTTTTAGATTTACTAAACTTATATCTAATTTGGAAATCTCCATAAGACAAAGCATATTTTCTATTTAAATCTGTCGTTTTATCCAAATACAAAGAATGATTATCATAATCAACAACAGCCGTTCTGGAATTCATATTAATGGTAAATTTACTTTTTTGCCAAGTAATTCCAACTTTAGGGCTAAATGTATTTTGTCTTGATGTGATATAATTACTCAATGCTGAATTTAAGTTTGAATACGATTCGGTGTCTGCATCAAAATTGAATGTTTTTTCATCGTTTACTGCACTTACAAAATCCAAATTTGTACCAAATCGCACTCGCAAAGAATCCGTAATAGGCTCGGTATATTCTAAATCTAACGAATAGGAATCATTTACAGTATTCTTTTTAGTATTTTGATTTCTCTCATCATCAGGTTTATTGTCTTTATAAAAAATAGTCTTCGAGCGATTAAAAGCATCCGAATCATTACTTGTATTATTATTCATAAATACAAAATTTAGGTTACGCTTTTTTTTCTCAAAATTCTTATTGAAATTTATAGTATTACCAAAACTATTATTCTCCGTTTCTGAATACGATTTTGAATTACTTTCATTTAAAGACACACCATTTTCATCTTCTGAAAAGCTAAAAGAATCAGCATTATTATTAGAACGTGTTTGCCCCAACTTTGGAGAAACAAAAATATAAATACTAGGACTGACTTTATATTCTAAATCAAGATTCACAGTATTTCCTGTGTTTTCATTTCTTGAATTCGATTCAGAACTTGTTACAATATTTCCTGTAGGCAAGAAACTCGTTTGATCTGATTTACTTGCATTATTATTAATCGAATTCGAAAAATTATAACTCGCTGAAGCTTCCAAATCTTTTGCCCATTCATCCGAATAATTAAATCCAACCAAACTAGACTGAGTAATTCCTCTACCTCCTCCAGAAGCTCCTAGACCTTTACTATTCCTTCCTCCTCCCATATTATCAAATACTTCATCCATAGAAAACCCCGAAGAATTAATATTATTAGAAGACGCTAAAACACTTATTTTTTGTTTGTTATTAAAAAAATTCATAATAAGACTACTTTCATACCGATCATCAGAGCCATAACCACCAAGAATTTTACCAAAGAAACCTTTATTCTTTTTTTCGTCTATCGTTAAGTTAATGCTGGAATAATCCGAAGTAGCTTCTTGCTTCGACAACTCTTCTTTTTTGGTTTTAAAATCAGATACCTGAACTTTTTTTATAATTTCTGCTGGCAAATTTTTCAAAGCAATCGCACCATCTTTATCAAAAAATGGTTTTCCGTTTACCAAAAATTGAGTTACTTGTTTTCCGTTTACAGTAACCTTACCTGCATTATCGACATCAACACCTGGCAATTGCTTTAATAAGGTTTCTACATTTGAGTCTGGACGTACTTTATAAGAAGACGCATTAAACTCCAATGTGTCTTTTTTCATTGTTATCGGAGGAGCTTCTGTTTTTATAATTACATTATCTAAGGCATTTACATTTTCTAATAAATATAATTTCCCGTAATCCTTACTTACCAAAAGCCCTTTTTCTTCCTCAAAATAAGGTTGGTACCCCATGTAGTTTATCTTTAAAAAAACTGGTTTATCGTATTTCTTGGTATTTATACTAAAAAAACCGTTTTTATCTGTCGTTGCATAATCAATTACAGTTGAATCTTTGGCCGCAGAAAAATAAACTGTAGCAAGTTCTAATGGTAATTGCGTATTTATGTCAACAACTGTACCTTTAATAACAATATCATTCTGAGCGCTTGCAACATAACCTAAACTAAAAAACAATAAAAAGAAGTACAATCTAAACATGAAAGAATTTTTTAATAGTGTAAGACTCAAAAAAACAGCCAAAGGTTTAATCTATTTTTTTGTTAGACAAATAATTTTCTAAACAAAGATAACTTACTAAAGATATAAATATTTCACGATCGCACTTCATTCCATAAAAAAATCCCGATTTCTCGGGATTTCTTTTTATTATTTCTCTCTAATATAAATATCGATTGGTACTCCTGAGAAGTCCCAGTTTTCTCTAATCTTATTTTCAAGATATCTCTTATATGGTTCTTTAACGTATTGTGGCATATTTGCAAAAAACACAAACTGAGGCGTTGGTGTTGGCAACTGCATACAATACTTAATTTTTACATATTTTCCTTTAGTTGCTGGTGGTGGATATGCTTCGATTACCTTCAACATAAATTCATTAAATTTAGATGTAGGTATTCTTTGTTGTCTGTTTTCATAAACCTGAACTGTTGCCTCTAATGCTTTCAACAAACGTTGTTTTGTTAAAGCTGAAACAAAAAGAATAGGCACATCAGTAAAAGGCATTAATTCTTTTTTGATTTTCTCTTCGTAATCACGAGTTGACATAGTATCTTTCTCTACTAAATCCCACTTATTAACTAAGATTACAACCCCTTTACGGTTTTTCTCTGCCAGCCAGAAAATACTCTGATCCTGACCTTCAAATCCACGAGTTGCATCGATAACCAAAATACAGATATCTGCATGCTCAATTGCACGAACTGAACGCATTACTGAGTAAAACTCTAAATCTTCCTTTACTTTAGCTTTACGACGGATTCCCGCAGTATCAACCAAATTAAATTCAAAACCAAAACGGTCAAATTTAGTATCAATCGCATCACGAGTTGTTCCCGCAATATCAGTTACCATAAAACGTTCTTTACCAATTAATGCATTGATAAAACTTGATTTTCCTGCATTAGGACGTCCCACAACCGCAAAACGAGGCAAAACAACCTCTTCCTGAACTGGTTCTGGTTTTACTGGAAAAGATTCAATTAAAGCATCTAATAAATCTCCAGTTCCACTTCCTGAAATACTAGCAAAAGTAAAATACTCACCTAAACCTAGGTTATAAAACTCAATAGCATCTTTCTCACGCATGGCATTATCTACCTTATTTACGGCCAATAAAACTGGCTTAGTAACTTTACGTAACAAACGAGCAACAATATCATCCATTGGAGTGATGCCTTCTTCAACATCAACTACAAAAATAATTACATCAGCTTCGTCAATAGCTAATTCTACTTGTTTGCGGATCTCTCCTTCAAATACGTCATCACTTCCGCGAACATATCCTCCAGTATCAATTACAGAAAATTCTTTTCCGTTCCACTCGCTTTTACCATAGTTTCTATCACGGGTCACTCCCGAAACTGAATCTACAATAGCTTCTCTTCTTTGTATCAGCCTATTAAAAAGGGTTGATTTCCCTACATTAGGTCTTCCTACTATCGCAACAATGTTATTCATTTTTTTTTGTTTTAGTCCCGATAGCTATCGGGATCAGATTTTAGATTTCAAATTCTCAGTCTCCTAAAAGCCTAATCACTTGTAATCCAAAATACTTTATTTTAATTTTTTGCAAAGGTAGTTAAAAAAGTGGCTAAGTCACTAAGTTTCTAAGTACCTATGTTTTTTATCTTTTCGGAGCTATCCCTACAGGCTAAAATCCAGTTTTCAATTTTATTCTAAACATTACATTTTCAAACCTGAAACTTGAAACCTGAAACAAACTAACAATTAAACAAAAACTATTGGTTATACCCAAAACGTTTTAGCATATTAGCATTACTTCTCCAGTTTTTATTCACTTTTACATATAGTTCGATGTGAATTTGTTTTCCGAAGAATTTCTCCAAATCGGCACGAGCTTCTGTTCCTACCTTTTTCAAAGCAGCTCCTTTATGCCCGATGATAATTCCTTTTTGTGTATCGCGCTCCACCATAATCAAAGAACGAATTCGGATGATATTTTCATCTTCAAAAAATTCCTCAGTTACGATTTCTACTGCATATGGAATCTCTTTACTATAATTCAACAAGATTTTTTCACGGATAGTTTCATTTACAAAGAAACGCTCCGGCTTGTCTGTCAATTGATCTTTTGGATAATATGCTGGTGATTCTGGTAATAATTCGATGATTCTTCCAAAAACCTCAGGCACATTAAAATTCTGTAATGCCGAAATTGGAAAAATCTCTGCATTAGGAACTTTGGCAGTCCAAAAAGCTACTTGCTCTTCTAATTGTTCCTGATTTGAATTATCGATTTTATTCAATAACAACAATACTGGAATTTTAGCATGGATGATTTTATTAAAGAATGCTTCATCCTTAAGTTCCTGCTCCCCTATCTCAACCATATAAACTAGGATATCAGCATCTTCAAAAGCCGATTTTACAAAGTTCATCATCGATTCCTGCATTTCGTATGCTGGTTTGATGATTCCTGGAGTATCAGACAAGATTAACTGAAAATCTTCTCCATTTACGATTCCTAGAATTCTATGACGTGTAGTTTGTGCTTTAGATGTAATGATTGACAATCGTTCTCCAACGAAAGCATTCATAAGTGTTGATTTTCCAACGTTTGGATTTCCGATAATGTTTACGAAACCTGCTTTATGTGACATTTGTGAATTATTTATTCTGCAAAGGTAGTTATATCAAGCCAATACAGAAAATAAAAACATTTTTTTAATTTTTTGTTGAAATATCCAATAATTGGTTATACCTTTGCACCCGAAACAACGCGGGATAGAGCAGTAGGCAGCTCGTCGGGCTCATAACCCGAAGGTCACAGGTTCGAGTCCTGTTCCCGCTACTAAGACAAAAGCTTCAGAGAAATCTGAAGCTTTTTTTGTTTTCGACTACTTTGAAGCACTTTGTATTCACGAGCGGGACGCTCGTGTCAGCAAGGGAAGTAAATCATATCAAATACGAAACCAACTTTACATTAAGCCAATTGCTAAATTCGTTATTATATCTGTTTTAGATATTTTTCTTTTAATCTATAGTTATCATTTTCAATTTAGTTCCTTCTGTATAAAATATCTTATCTTCTTTAATACAATACGTTGAACCAACTTCTCTTCCTACTAAAAAGTATTCTTTGGTATTAATGTTCAAAAAATAAAATTTATTATAATAAACCTCTACTATGAAATTTTTAATATTGTATACCCCTTGACAATGATAAGTATCCTTTAAAATATTGGTTTCAATTCTAATTTCTTTTTCAAATTTATTATTATCTAATTCTCTAATAACTACTTCGTCATGTAGCCTATAGACTATTTTGTTATTATCAGAATTAAATCTATGTCCATTTCCGCATTCGTCAATTCGGTAAGAAAAAATTAATTGGGGATTATTAAAATCACTGACTTCAAATACTGAATAATTTCCTCTTGGACTATTATCATCCTTATTAAAATAAATAAAACCTAGTTTTTTATTATCTGATGATAGAAAAAGACTGAACACATAGTTATCCATTACACGATTATATGAGAAATCATCACTTTCAAAAAAAATGTCAAAAAACTCGAATAGCTTATGTTCTTTAAAATTTTCAATATCAAATATTATATAGTTTTGATCACAATAAAATTCAACTCTTTTTTGAACATCATCTTCAATCTTTTTTATGACGTTTCCATTTGGGTCAATTTCTATATGCCAATCGCCTCCTTCAATTGTCAGGTGTAAATAAAAATTATTATTTGATAAAGAATTAAACTTATTTACTTTACATAAAATTTTATCATTAAGATAGAGAGAACGGGAATAATAATCATTTGAAGATTTATTAACATTATTAAAAAGATTAAAATCTTTTGGATTTCCATGAAAATCATTTAACGAAATAATATCGACAAAATCTCCATTTTCAATATCAAAAACTTTTAAAAACAACCTACATAAGTTATCAACTGTAACTAAAGCAATTTGATGTTTGAAATTAATTAAATCCATTCCAATTATGTTTTCATTACTAATTAGAATTTTTGTATTAAAACAGTTTAAGTTTAGATTCATTTTTTAATTTTATTTTGTTTCTCTAAAATATATCAACGCCCATTTGATACATCAAGTTTCATATTAAACTAAAGCTCATTATTTAGATTTACCAAAACATCCAAATACAAAACCAACTTTCCATTAAGCCAATTGACTAAATCCGCTGTAGTAGAAAATAAACTAAACCTTCAATAGCCAGTATCGAGCTCGATTCCTGTTCCCGCTACCAAGACAAAGCTTCAGAGAAATCAGGAGTTTTTTTTGTTTTTATAATTCTGATTCTCTTTGCGGGCACAGATTGCAAATCTGCGCTATCGTCGTCTAGATATCGGAGAAATCGGGTAAATTAGTTTCTTTCATCTTCTCTATAAAAAGGTTAATTTCTTTCAAGTTATTATTCTTCAGCTTGAATGAATAAAATAGTTTTTGCTCTATTATTTTAGAAGACTTAATTGGTGTTTTAATTAATTCTTTGTCTAACTCTTCATCACATAAATGTTTAGGAACTACACTAAATCCGCTATTATTTTTTAAAGCTTCTATTATATCCAAATAAGAGGGTAAAATATATCTTGGAACTATTCTAGGATTAGTATTAAATGTAGAATCCCAGAATTTTTTTATATCATTTTGGTTATTGTCATATGTAAACCAAGTTTGATTTTGTAGCCATGTGATGAATTGCTTATCATTTTTTTCAATATTCTCTGGAATAACAATGGAATTGGAGCAAATTAATTCTAACTCTTCATTCTTTAAGTATGTGAATTGATGGTCGTAAGTATTGTGTTTATTTATTCCAACCAATAATTGAATTTTTTCCATTTCAAGAGCTTCAATCAATTCTTTTTCATTTCCAAATTGGGTCACTATATACATGTCAAAAGAATAAATATGATGTATTAATTCTTTTCTGAAAAAGTCTGTGGTACAACCAATAGTTATTGCAGATCGTTGTTTTTTTGTTCTTTGACTTGAATAATATTCTACTTTTTCTAATTCACTTAATGGATTATTAATTTGTGAATATAAAAATTTCCCATATTCAGTAGGCGCTAATTTCCGAGTAGTTCTTTCAAATAGTTTTTTTCCAATATGGCTTTCTAGGGCAGATAAATGTTTACTAACTCCAGGTTGAGTCATGTTTAATTTTTTTGAAGCTTCTGTTATATTTTTACATTCATATATAGCGCTAAAAGTTCTCAACCATTCTAAATTAATCATAACATATATTATAAATAAGCAAACAAAAATAATTAAAATTATCAATGCATTGACTCTATATTTGTTAAAAAAAAGATGACAAAAACATTAGTAATAAACTATGCACCTAAAAAAGGCTCTTACACCCAAATTTTATTTGATGAGTTTGTGGAACTAGCAAAAGGAAAAACAGAAATAAAACATCTAAATTTAGCCGCAACTCCACCAGAATTATTATTAGAGAAAAATTTGAATTTAATAATGGAATGGAATATGGGTAAAAGAGACTTTTCAGAAACAGAGCTATTAACGCTATCTAATCATCATAAACTTATAGATGAAGTTATTGAAGTTGATAATATTGTATTGGCTTTTCCTATTTACAATTTTACAATGCCAGCAACAGTAAAGGCTTGGATAGATGCTATTGTCGTTAGTGATAAGACATTTTCTTTTAGCCCTGAAACAGGCTTTAGTGGTCTTTGTAAAAATAAAAAAGCTTTATCAATAATAGTTAGTGGATTCGATTACAATAATTCCGATAATATCAAGGAATTTGCTTCATCTACAATAAAACAAAATTTTGATTTTATGGGTATCTCTTCTGAACAGATTTCTGCTTTTGGGGTTGACCAAAATAGAGACCAATTAAATTCAATTCTTGAAAATGCGAAATTGGAAATAAAAACTTTGATTGACAGATGGTTTCCAAATTAATACTAATGTTTCAGCATCTCGTTCAGTTAGCCAAAGCTTCAGAGAAATCTGGAGCTTTTTTGTTTTCTACCTTTCTGATTCTCTTTGTGGGCACAGATTGCAAATCTGCGCTATCGTTGTCTACATATCGGAGCCATCAGGGGCTAAATCCGTTGTAGTAGCTGTTGTGCATTCGTTTTTTTATTCTCGATATAATCCATTTGCCATTTCTTCTTCTGATAATTGGATATATTCAATTTTCAATAACCCCATTCTTACCGCTGGTTCGAATTCGATAATTAATTTGTTTTCATAACTACCATAATCTCTTTCTCCTGTTGTTATTGGTCTATCAACTAAAATTAAATTTAAATAGGCATTTGTTTTTTTTTGCCTGTCTATAATAAAATAGTTTTGATAACATTACATATAATCTTTCGCGAAAAATTATTAACGGTGAATTTCGTAATTTAATTTCAATAAACATTTCATAATTTTCAGTTTCAACATAACCATCAAATATCGGATTAAAATGACTAATAGGGTCAATTTCCTTCTGAGGCATTAATATTTGTGCGTTTTCAATAAAACTAAATTTTCTTAAATCTTTATTTTCTATAAATTTCAACAATACAACTTCCTCTAACTTTTGCAAATTAATTCTTCTTCGTGCAGTTTGTTGTGGTCCATTTTTCTCTTCTTCTTCAACAACTATTTCAGCAATTTTTTCTTTTCTGTTTTCTTCATTATCTGTTGTTTCTTTGCTTGCTTTTACTACTGAAATTATTGATTTTGCAAATTCTTCAGGACTTATTCCTGTAAAATTTGTCATTGAGGATTTTTGAGACAAGTTATTGTTTGAAATTACAATATTTAAAAGTTTGTCATTGCTTTCTTTTAACTCAACAATTTTTTCGTTTTTCTCAGAAATTGTTCTTTTAAGTGTTAGAAATTGACCTAAAGAAAAACTGTCAAAAATTTCACTTAAAAAGAGGATTATTAAAAGACTGATGAGGATTATTATTCCATTTGAGATTTCTCCTTTTGGCTCGAAAATATAAAATCGAGAAATAATTAATGAAGCAATTAAAATTCCAAGAACAACAATTAGAGTTCTAACGAAATAGTTTATTTTATTTTCTTGATTATTTTTTTGTTCCATAAATAAATTCTTTTTTCCATTTTTTGGCTAAAATGACACACAACTTGTATATATGTCTGACGACATCCGACTTATCTACCCTAAATGGGGTCGAGATATCTGATAAATATCAGTATTTATTTGTTCAAAAATAGGATTTTTATTTCATAAATCATCAAGCGGACTTTTTATTTATTGAATACCTTTCATACTAACATGGTACAAATTTCGGAGGTCTTGCAAATTTGATAATCTAATAATTCTTAGATATATCTTAAGTCAGTTTTGCTTTCAAGTAAATGGATAGCAAAGCTATGGCGCAACCAATCTAACCTTACAGGTTTTATCATGCTAAATTTCTTAAGTACTTGTTTTTAACAAACTTTGTAAACTTTTTTCAAGACAACTCAATTGAGATTTACAAAACAATACCTGATTCAGATTACGCGTACAAATTACAAACCCTTATTACTGTTGATTTATTTCACGCATCTTATCCAGCAACTCCATTTCATCTTCAGGAAGAAGCTGTAAAGCGATTTCAAGTAAGATTATTAAATCAATTGTAACATCAGAAGAAATATCTTTTTTAAGTAAGCTAATACATGTTTTAAGCAAAGAAGAAACGGTTAGATTTAATTCATAATAAGAAGATAATTTTATTGGTACGCTAAACGAATTATTTTCAGCATCGGGTTTTAGTTTTGTGAAATAATTCATTTTACCCATTAATTCTAAAATAGTTGTGGCTAATTCTTTTTGTTGCGTTTCCATAATATCTAATTATTTTTATTTGCATAGTTCAGGAAACTTTTACAATAAAACAGGAACGTATATGACTGGGCTTATACGTTCCTGCATTTATGATTGCCTATTAATAAATACTAATATCAATCTACCAAAGTTAAAGAAGTTGGAAAACGAATTCAGGAAATTCGAATTAACTGCAAAATGTAATCTTGAGAAAAGTAATATGTCCAGACTGGAAAAGGAAAATATAATTTATTTAATTTTTACCCCAGTTGCGTATATATACACAATATATAGAGTAAAATGCTACAGGTGCAAGTCCTATTCCCGCTACTAAAGAGAAAAAGCTTCAGATTTCTCTGAAGCTTTTTTATTTTCTAACCTTTTGTTGTGCCTTTTATATTCTCTAATTACAGTAACTCTTTTAATACTTTTTTACCATTTTCATTATCTGGATTTAATTCAACAGATTTTTGATACATTTTAATCGCATCCTCTTTTTTACCACTTTGGAGTAATGCCTCCCCATAGCTATCATATACATTTGAGCTATTTGGAAAAATTAATGTAGCTGAAGCAAATGTTAGTAAAGAATTCTCTGTTTTTTGAAGTCTAAGAAATTGATACCCTAATCTATTAAAATCTCTTTCTGTTGCTTCGTAACTGTCTGGCTTTTTTAAATATTCTTCAATTAACTGATTTGCTTTTTCTTTACTCCCACTTTCAAGCAAACTACCATAGATTCTCGAAAGACTCTGCAGAGGCATTTTATATGGCTTATTATCAATTAATTTCAAAACTTCATTGGCAATCACAAAAACCGGACTTGCTGTATTGGACAACAAAATGACAGTGTTATTTCTAGTAGTGTTATGCATCAAAATTGACGTAAGCCCGGTAATGAATCCATCGTGAAAAACTATTTTTTCGTTACTCTCATTAGTGTATGTTTGCCAACCCAAACAATAGGCAATGTCTTTTTCGTCAAAGCGATAAGAAGCAATTTTTCCATCATTGAGCTTTGTCGGCGTCAGCGCTTCTTCTAATTCCTTTTTATCCAAAAGCTGATAACTGAATAATGCTTTCTTGTACTTCTGTAAGTCTAAAGCCGTACTTACAATACCTCCATTTCCATAAAAATTGCTTTTCTCAGCTATTAAAAAAGGTTCTTTT
This sequence comes from Flavobacterium sp. 140616W15, assembly GCF_003668995.1. Taxonomy (NCBI): domain Bacteria; kingdom Pseudomonadati; phylum Bacteroidota; class Flavobacteriia; order Flavobacteriales; family Flavobacteriaceae; genus Flavobacterium; species Flavobacterium sp. 140616W15. The sequence continues at coordinate 99,194 of NZ_CP033068.1, read as the reverse complement.
AAGGTTTGAACATTCACTACGTTCGTCGAATAAAAGTTTGGATAAGTGTACAATTCTACTTGCTTTGGTTCTTTAAGTTTTCTATTCTTAGGCAGAAATGAATCTTTCATTTTAGCAGGGCTGAAAATATTTTTTTCTAAATAATCTCCAAAACTAATTCCAGCTATTTTTTCTACTATCAATGCCGCAAGACAGAAATTAACATTATTATATTCCCATTTGTCTCCTGGAGCAAACGAAAGTGGTACTTTATTATCAATTAATACTGGTATAATATCTGCATTAGATATAATTTTTACTGGATTTTCTTTTATTACATTATCAAATAGATGGTACTCTTGCACCAATCCAGAAGTATTGCTTAGCAGGTGTTTAATACTAACATTTGGATAAGGAAAATCCAGAAGATATTTTCGGACAGGATCATCAATATTCAATTTTCCTTTTTGCTTAAGTTGCAATATTGCTACCGCAGTAAATGTTTTTGACACCGATGCAATTGGAAATTGTGATTTTTCAGTGATTTTTTCTTTCTTATCTATATTAGAATATCCATAAGAATTTGAAAAAATATTTTCTCCTGATTTGGAAACTAAAACACTGCCACAAAAAAGATCATTTTTAGCAAGCGTTGAAAAGAAACCTTTTATCTCTTGTCCTGAGATAATACTTGTAAAAAGTAAAGCTGTTAAATAAAGAAATAACTGTTTGTTCATTTTGATTGATTGATTGATTGATTGATTTTTAAACGAAAATAATGAAATATTATTACTACAATTATTTTTTCATATTTATATTATAGTCGTTTTACAAAAAGTTTATTCAAATCATGCCAAAAATAGTTTGCAAACAATTTGATTTTTACTGACTTTAAAGGGATTATCTCAGTATTTAAAAAACTCAACAAAAATCATATAATAATGATTAGATATTTCGATATTACCAATTACTAAAAAAGCTTCAAATTTCTCTGAAGCTTTTGTTTTAACTATCTTTCTTTAGAGCTCTCTTTACTGTCATCGCACTACGTTCACGAGCGCTACGCTATCGCCAGCAGGAGTTTTTATTTATTCAACTCTTTTTCAATTTCTTTAATAAGATCAATTGTAAGTGGTTTTGTATTTTTGTCGTAAACTCTTATATTATTATTACCGAGTTTGACAAGAAATTCAATTGTCTTCTTAAATTTTGGGTCTGAGTATAACTCTTTTTCTGGTTTATCTGCATTTTCTATCATTTTATCAAAACACTTAAACAGAAAATCATTATAATATTTATCGACTTCGTTAATTGCCGGTACAAATATTTGGTAATAATTTAAGATTTTCTGTTTTAATTTTTCGTCTTCAATATACCCAATTTTACCACTTGACTTAAAACCTTCATAATTACCAATATTCATTTTTGGTCCATGTGAATAAATTGGGAAATCAACTTTATTTTTAGACTTATAAATACTGTCAAGTTCGAAAGTCGTTAGTGCTAAAATTTTTTCATAGCTTATGTTTGACTTTTTGTATGCTTCCTTTTCAATGTCGATGTTTTTTACATCATTTTGTAAATCATTCTTTAAATTTTCAAGAAACACCGTTACTTCTTCTTGTTGATGTTTGTGTTCGCTCCAGCTGTGTAGCGATATTGAAAGTGTTACAGCAAAAACGATTATAAAAATTTCTATAATAATTTCCTTCACTTTCTCACCAAATGTATGTTTTGAATTTTTCACAGTTTTATAAATTTTTCCTGAATGTTTCGTTATTTCTTCTTGCATCTTTTTTTGTTAAAATATCTTTCTATTATTTTATTGAGATTTCTTTACTTTTAGTCACTTTAGGAATATAAATAAGATAATCATACCCCTTTATGACTCTCGATAAGTACGCATCATCTAGTTTCAGTTTGTTTTCTAGAATAGATTTCTTTAAAGGTCTTAAATCATAACAATACCATTGTTCCTCTTTTTGTACATTTAAAAAAGATTTAAAACTACTGTCATCACTTTCGTCTTCTCCTTTCCCAATAAGCATTATATGCAACGATTTCCTAAAACTTGCCTCTTCAATATTAAGAACTAAACTACCAATATCATATATATCAGTTTTCATTAATATGGTTTCCCCTTTTGGTAAATGGACCGCACCAAATTTGAAAAGATTTTTTTTGTCTTTCCAATCAGGCATTTGGTTTAGCAAGATGCTTTTCATCAGTTGAATTCTTAAGGGATGATTTCTATTAATATAAATCTCTCTACTTAACTTTAATGCCTCAATTTGTTTTCGCTCATTATCAGAAAGTTTTAACTTCAACAACGAATCTATTTTTTGAAGACAATCTTCGGATAATAAGTAGAATTTTTCAAACCCTTCTTTAGACGCAGCTAGTTTGGAATTATGAAGCATTTGCTCATAGATCTCAATTGCTTTTTTATTTTTCGAAGTTTCTTTTAAAGTTGAAATTATCATTTGATCTGCAAAAAGGCTAATTTGCTCGGCACCATATATTTTGGTATTACGTTTAACTAAATCCTTAAACAAATTAAATTCGGGTTCATACTCTAAAAAAGAAAAGTTTGTACTATATTTTTTTACAAAAAAATCAAGCTGTTCGGGAGATAGAGTTTTAATTTTTTTTTCGATTATATCTACTGAATAAGGATCTACCTCAAGAAAATAGTTGTCGAACTTTACCTCATTGATAATAGCATTTGTGAAATAAGGTATTTCGTTTGTAAAATGAGATTCTCCCAACAAAACCGAATTAGATTGTTTTATTTCGTCTAACAAAACATCCCATCCTTTTCCTTGAAAGGAAATGTTTTTATCATTTTGGAAAGGAAAAGCATTCTTTTGAACTAAACTGTCAAGTAATCTGTTTTGAGCATAATTAAAATTTGTAATGAATAATGTAAGAAGTAAGAGTATTATTTTTTTCATTTTTGTATTAACTTTTTTTTTTGGTTTGTTTTTATTTGGTTTATTTTTTTATTATTTAAGGTTCCCGAAAATTGCCTCCAACTTATTTATACGTATGACAAAACCACAGAAAACGCCCCAAATTAGGGCAGATATTTGTGATGAGTATTACACATTATTTATTTTCAAATATATAATTTTTACATTATAAATTATTCAAAAGAACTTTTATTTAGCTGGATGTTTTTGATACTTATGCGAATGTGAATATGCAAACAAAAAAATTGCGCAAATGTCTCTATGACCTTTGCGCAATTTTTCATGTAAGCACTTTGAAGAACAACGGCACTACCAAATTGTGATTCTATCTTTCTTCGGCAAGAACATTTTATCACCAGATTGTACATCAAATGCTTCGTAAAAAGGTGTCGTATTCATTAGAGGGCCATTCACACGCCAATTTGGTGGAGAATGTGGGTTATTGTTAATCCATAAACGCAGGTACTCGTCTTTCATTTTTACTCTCCATATTCTAGCTAAAGAAATAAAGAAACGTTGATCTGGAGTAAAACCGTCAATTTTTGTATTCCCTTGTCCTTCTTTGGTCATTTTAAAAGCATCATATGCAACTGCTATTCCAGCAATATCTGCTGTATTTTCGCCAACTGTCATCGCTCCATTAATGTGTAAATCACCTAAAACGGTATAGGTATTATACAAATTGATAACCTGTTGTATTCTTGATTTAAACTTTGCATAATCCTCTTTTGTCCACCAGCTTTTTAAATTTCCATCTTTGTCATATTGAGCACCCTGATCATCAAAAGTATGGGTTATTTCGTGGCCTATAACCATTCCTATACCTCCATAGTTAAGTGCATCATCTGCATTATTATCAAAATATGGGGGCTGTAAAATACCTGCAGGAAAAACAATTTCATTTGCAGTTGGGTTATTATAGGCTGTAACTGTTGGAACTGTAGTATACCATTCTGATTTATCCACAGGTTTATCTAATTTTGCCAATTGAAATTGATATGCCGCTTTAGCAGCCGAAACCATATTCTCAAAATAGGCATCTCTAGCTATATGTACATCACTATAGTCTTTCCATTTATCTGGATATCCTATTTTTTTGGTCATGGCAAACAATTTTTCTTTCGCTTTTTGTTTGGTACTTTGGCTCATCCATTCCAATTTATCAATTCTTTTGGCATATGCTTTTTGCAGATTATTCACGAGGATCAACATCCGTTTTTTTGCATCTTCTGAAAAATATTTCTTTACATACAATTCACCCAACGCATCGCCTAAGTAAGCATCAAGGACACTAGCCATTTTTTCGCCACGTGATTTTTGAACAGCTTGACCAGAAAGCACTTTGGTATACTCAAATGACGCATCTACAAAAGGTTTGCTTAAATCTTCTGCATATCTCTCTATAGAATTTGCTTTCAAATAAATTTTCCAATTATTAATAGGAATGGTTTTTAATAGCTTATTAAGGGCATCATAATAAGCAGGTTGACCTACATTAATAGAATCGGTTTGCGCTCCTAAATTTTTCAAAAAAGCAGTCCAGCCTATGTTGGGATGTCTTTTTACAAGATCTGCCACAGCCATTTTATTATAATTTGCTTGTACATCTCGAAGTTCAACTTTTGTTTTATGCGAAATGGCGAGTTGTTTGTCAATATCATAAACCAAATTAGCATTCTTTTTAGCCTCGTTGGTATTGCTTCCTGTTTGTTGAAATAATGCAGTAAGGTATTTTTTGTATGCCTCCTGTATGGCAATTGTTGGCGAATCTGATTTGAAATAATAGTCCCTATCAGGTAAACCGATACCCGTTTGATAGATTTGGGCAATATTCATACTGCTGTTTTTATCATCAGGTGACACTCCAAAACCTATAATAGAAGAATTATCCACTTTTACTTCATTAACTACAAAATTCATTAAGGACGGTAAATCGCTAATTGCTTCAATTTTAGCAAGTAAAGGCTTTATTGGTGTATAACCGCGTTTGTCAACAGTAACCGTATCCATTCCTGATGCATAAAAGTCTCCTACCTTTTGTGCTATACTTCCTGCTGGATTCTTGCTTTGCGAAATACTGTCTAATATTCCTTGCAGGCGCATACGTTGTGGGTAATTCATAAACATATAGACACCAACTCCGGCCTGAGATGCAGGTATTGGTATAGAATCGTACCATTTTCCATTTACATATTTAAAAAAATCATCACCAGGCCGCAATGTGGAATCTATTCCAGTGATAGCAATGTTTTTTTTTCCTTGATGTTTTGAGCATGCTGTAAAAGCTAAGAATGCAACGAAGAGTGGTATTAATGAATTTTTCATAATTTAGATGATTTCTATTAAAAATGAACTGAAAAATATTTGAAAGCAGGTATTTTAAAATGTATATACCTGGTATAGTTAATTTTAGCAGAACAATATACGAATTCAGTTTTTAATTCTAAAGTCATTGTTAGAATTACTATTTATAAAAACGCTAATTACAAGCAGTTATTTATCGTTAATGTAGCAATCCGGCATAACATTTTGAGACTACAGTGGCTTCAAAACTAAATTAATCCCATTATTCATATTGCCAACCGAGCAATAGCAAACAGCCGACGAAAATCATCCTAAATACAAAACCAACTTTCTATTAAGCCTATTGCCCAAATCTGTTGTAGGCAATGCTTTATTTTGATACTTTAGACTTCTTAATTTTCAAAGCTTTCTGTTTTATCCACTGAATTGAAATATCCACTGGTGCTGTAACATTGCCAGAAACAGTATTGTGTCCTAATGTTGAGAACAAGGTATATTCGAAAGGTTTGCCTTGAGCTTTCAATGTATTTAATTGCTCCATACACAACTTTACTGGAATCTGTATATCTTTCTCACCAAAAAGCCAAAGCCCTGGAATTGAAAGAGTATTCAGAGAGGTTTTTGGGTCAGTCGCCACGAATTGATATCTATCTGGGTCATTTTCAGTATGTTCACGAGCATCTGATTCTGTATGATTTTCCCAAAAATTATTGTTCCCGTTAGTATAAAACTGAAATCGAAGTTGTTCTAGAGTTGTAATTGTAGGGCAACTAAATAAAACCATAAATTCTATTTGTGGATTTTCACTCGCAGCAATTGGGATTATCCATCCTGCTTGGCTGAAGCCAACTAATCCAATTGGTGTTTTTTTATCTTTCAAATAGGTTCGAAATGTATTTACTGCTGAACTTGCATCATGAGATAATAAATTAAGATTAGTAGTGTCAATATTATTCGTGCCAACAGATGGCCCTACATATACACCGCCTGATTCTCCAACTCCACGTTTATCATATGTCAATACAGCAATACCTTCTTTGGCAAGACGTTTAGCGAACTCCATTTCTCTTTTTACAGGATCAGACCCATGAACAATTACAACTGCTGCAAATGCTTTTTTAGGCGTTAAAATCGAGCCTGCAAGAGTGACACCTTGACTTTCAAACTTTACATCTTGAATGGTAAAATCGGCCGATTGAGAAAATACCATTTCTGGTAAAGTTATTAATAATAACCAAAGAAATAAGTTAATGTTCATTTTGGTTTAATTTAAAAATTGTTTTGAATTGTCTTGGTTTTCATTAGCATTGCTTACGTTCTGGTACTACAACAGATTTGGAACTAAATTAGAACATAGTTTCGGATTTGCCCACAAACGATAGCAAACAGGCTAAACAAATCATCTCAAATACAAACCCTCTTTTCATTAAGCCTATTGCCCAAATCTACTGTAGTAAGTACTGACAGTAGTTTTTATTTATTTTTCGCGATTCTAAATCCAAATCCATCATTTCGTGTACCTTTTGGAGATTGGTATCTAACTTCTGGCATATGAATTCCATATTCTAATGGCTTTCCATCAGCGCTTTGGGTTTCGTAAAACCAACTAACTCCTTTCGAAATTTTATATGCTCCTTCTGTTGGTCCTTGTGGATTTTTTTTACTCACTAAACTATCTTTCTCAGGGTTATACCAATCAAAAACCCATTCACCAACATTTCCAGTCATATCATAGATCCCTAGTTCATTAGGTTTAAGTAACCCCACTTTATGAAAGGTGCTGTCTGAGTTTTCTTTTACCCATCCAATCTCGATTGGATTATTACTGCCACTATATTTATAGCCTCTAGTTTTCTTTCCTCCTTTAGCGGCATATTCCCACTCTGCTTCTGTTGGTAATCTTCCGCCTGCCCATTTTGCAAAGTCATTTGCTTCGTCCCAAGTTGCAAGCATCGGGTTTTCGTCTATCCATTTATAATATACTTTTATTCCGTGAGCGTTTTCAATAGGTGCTTCAGGCATTTTTCTGCCTGTTTTTTCACAAAACTCTCTAAACTGTTTTACGGTTATTTCATATTTACTTATGTAAAAATCATCAAGTTCAACCATTCGGTGTGGACTTGTAAAACCATTTATTATGTCACCTTTGGGACTAATAACGATTTGGTTTTTACCTTGTTCAAAAGCCCCACCCTCTACAAAAACATAGTCAACATTGTCTTGTCTGCAGGAATTTAGTATCAAAAGCCCAAGAAAGAGTATAAATGTCTGTTTTGTCATAATGTCTGTTTTTAAATTACCGTTAACTTATTTAATGTGTGCAAAAAACCACACAAAGCTATCCAAATTGGGAATATTTTCTCAATATAAATCATTAAAATTTATAAGCAATAATTCTCTCGCATTCTTCAATAAACTGATTCGCTATTTGAATGTTTCCCACTACTAAAACAAAAGCTTCAGAAAAACCTGAAGCTTTTTTCGTTTATATTTGCCAACATTAATGTATTTTAAGAATAAAATACTGAACCCAAATCAAACATTACAATTAGAAACAAAAATGAAAAAAGAACTAATAACTATCTTATTTATATTTACTGTTATAAATATGTTTGGCCAAATTACAGCCACATCAAAACCTGATAAAACGAATTATTCTAATGATAAATTACCTCTTAGCGAAGCAGTTACTAATAAGGTTATAAGTCCGCTTAAAAAAGTTGAATTAGACGAAGAAGCAATCCTACTTTATGATTACGATGGCTCTATCTTTTCATATGATTTCGACTCCGAAGATATTAATTGGACTATAAAAGCTACAGATTCTAATACTGAAATGTGTGCAAATAAAGTAACCATACATGATGGCGTTATATATGTTCCGTTTATAAACGGTGAAATTTTTGCAATAGACAACGTAACTGGTGAGGCCTTTTGGAAATCAAGATTAGGCAACATTACTGATCAAATCGTTCTAAAAGATCAAACTCCAATTATAAATGGCGGAAAACTGTATATAACTGCTCAAAACCAAGATCAAAGCAGTAACATATATGCTCTTAATATAAAAGACGGGAGTTTATCATGGAGCTACAAATTAGACACTCCAAATAACGACATTCCAGTACTCTTTTTTGATAACAAAATTTTTACTCAAAGTGCTTCGAATGTTTATAGCTTTGATGCCAATACAGGAAAAGTTCTTAACCAAAAAAGCTTTGAAGAACCTATGCATGGAAAACCTGTAACAGATGGTGAGAATGTATTTATAGCAAATGAAAAAAATCTTCTTTTTGCCTTAAGTCCTGATAAACTAGACATTTTATGGCAATTTAAATTAGATGAAAATCAACATAATATCAAGGAACGCATATTCTGCAAAGACAAAAAAGTATATTTAGCTGCACAAGGTTCCACAGTTTCTTCTGTATATGCTGTTGATTCAAAAACAGGAGCTCAGCTATGGAAAACTGATTTTAAAGATGATAATATCGAATATATCACCGAACATGATGATACAATTTGGGGATATACTCGTAAAGGAAAACTTTTTAAACTAAACTTAACGAATGGTGAAATAGTATTAGAAATTAAATTAACAACCCTACCTGTTTCAAATATCGAATTTCCTGAAGATGATAACTTGTTCTATTATTATTGTGATGCTGGTTTAATTGAATACAATATAAAAGATAAAGAAGAAATTGTATATTATATGCGAACCTCCCTTAAGGACGACATCTATAGTGCATACATAAAATTAATTCAATAACAAGAAAAGAAACTTTCTCAGCATCAGAAGGCTTTTATCAAAATAAAATTAAGTTTCAATATTATCCGCTACTAAGACAAAGCTTCAGAGAAATCTGGAGCTTTTTTTGTTTGTGTAAATTTACAAAACAATCTCTGATTCAGATTACAAGTGCGAAGCTAGAAGACATTCGCCTGTATGAGAACGCTTCGGGGAGCAGGTCATTTTAGTTAATCATTTCTTAATCCCTTAAGAAAGTTCATCAGCATTAATATAAATTCGCCTTGTCAATTATTATGAAATAAGCTACGTTTTAAAAAAATGACTAATTATCATAATATCCTGAAAAATATTAAAACAACTTTTATATTAAAAAATTGATTTATACAACACTTTTAAATATTGCGATTTTTCAGGGAATAGTCTTAGGCTTAATTATTTTAAAGTCTTCTATATTCAATAGTAATTCAAATAAATACCTGGCCTTCTTACTATTTGCACTTTCCATTGTTTTATTAAATTATGTTTTTGAAATTGAAGGTGTATTTACATCCTATCCTTTAATACTTTTTATAGACGCTATCGATTGGGTATTTCTATTACCTGTTTTCACATTTTTGTTTATTATAAACCGTATTGATGATGCAGTAAAAAACAGACAAAAAATTTATTTGTGTTATATTCCATTTGTCTATTCTACTACTCTTAATATTACAATCCAACTTGATCATGTAGCAGGAATTTATAAAATCCCTGAGTCCTACATGTACCTAATCAATATACTTCAGCTGATTCAGATTTTATTGGTCATTATTATCATCCTGTTTCTACCTCTTTACTCTTATTTTATGATAAGGCATTTAAAAGACCCTCAAGAGAGAAAATGGGTCATTACCTTATTAACTATCATGTATTTGCTCTTATTTATCTGGCTAACGACCTATTTGATTGGTCTGTTTTTTCAATTAGATATTTCCTCTACCATGAGTGGGGTGGCTATATCGGCAACATTAATAATGCACTGGACAGCTTATATAGGAATTTACAAATATAGGCTTGCCAAAAATAAAGATGCCATCTATAATTTTCTAAATACCAATTTAGTTGTTTCGTCTCCCAATCTCCAAATTATAGAAACCAGCCTATCAGAAGAAAATAATACCCAGGAAGAATACAGAGAATCTATCACGGCAGATAATCTTTATTTTCAAAAACTGGAACTTCTTTGCAAAGAGCAACACATTTATACTGATAGTACATTAAACCGAGAAAAGGTCGCTGAAAAACTAGGTATAAGCTCCGGATATGTTTCACAAATAGTAAACACGATAACAGGAGACAACTTTGCCCATTATATCAATCAATATCGAGTGGAGGCTGTCAAGGAGATGATATCAAATTCGGAATATGAAAACTATAATTTGTTGGCGATGGGATTAGAATCTGGATTTACTTCAAAAACGACTTTTTATAAAGCCTTTAAAAAAGTTACCGGTCAAACACCAAATGAATATAAAAATACCAGCAAATAAGTACCATTTTATACATTTTTAAGCTTTTGGAACCTTTTCTAGTTTTTCTTATGTGAATTTTGCACTTAATAATTCAAATCACTTTTTATGAAAAAATTTTTATTACTAACTGTTATTACAGTTTTAGGATTTACAAATGTTAATGCCCAAAAAATTAAATTTGGAGCTAAAGGAGGTTTAAACTTTGCATCTATCAGCGGAGATGATACCAAAGGTATAGATGTCGTAACATCATTTAATTTTGGTGTTTTATCAGAAATTCCACTTTCTGATAAATTCTCTTTTCAACCTGAATTAATGTATTCTGGTCAGGGATATAGTTTTGACGATAATACAATTGCCTTAAGTTATCTGAACATTCCTTTAATGGGAAAATATTATTTAACAAAAGGATTGAGTCTTGAAGCTGGACCACAAATAGGTTTTTTACTTGCCGCTAAAAATGAGAAAACGAATGTAAAAGATTCGTTTAATACTTTTGATTTTGGTGTTAATTTTGGTGTAGGCTATAAACTTGACAACGGACTTAATTTTGGTGCAAGATATAATCTGGGATTAACTGATATCAATAATATAGAAGGATCTTCTAGTAAAAATAAAAACGGAGTATTCCAGCTATCAGTTGGTTATTTCTTTTTCTAAAACTTAATAATACTATAATAAAATTACAAGCTGCATCATAAATGTATTAACTCATCATTTCTTAGAGGATCTAAAAATTTTGAATTAATCATTTTGCTCTTTTCAATATTCTTAAATCATTCACAAAACGGTTCGAGAATTGTCCCGTTAGAGCTGCTAAAATAAAGCTTCAGAGAAATCTGGAGCTTTTTGTTTTTAAACTGCTTACTTCTCCGCTTAAGAAACATCAATTTTGTTTCCTAGATAAAGATTGTGGGAACGAAGTCAGGAAACATTCGCACTTTTTCATTAGCATACTTTGGAGAACTAACTAAATTCACAACAATTTCGAATATCCCCTAAAGATCAACTAATTATAAGCTTTAAGATACTTTTAAAATCTTTAAAGCATTTATTTTTTGAAAATGAACTTCTTATTTTGTCCCAATAAGAAATATCGCAGTAAAAATCAATTACATTTACTTGAGAAATGATGCTCATACGTTTTTAGATAAGCTGACGTTGAGTACCACCTAAATGAAACCTTCCAATAAATTAACAAATAGAAATCTGAAAATGAGACATTTTAAAATTGTATTACTTTTACTCTTATTCAACATTAATAGTTTCGGGCAAAACGAATCTTTAATAAATTACAGTTCCATTGCAGATAGTTTGTACAAAGAAAAAAACTACAACTTAGCTACAAATTTTTATATAAAAGCATCACAGTTTGCTGATTTCCCCAATAGAAAAGGAAGCTCTTTCTATAATGCAGCTTGTTGTTTGGCTCTTCAAAATAAAAAAGACAGTGCTTTAATTTTTATAAACAAAGCTGTAGATCTAGGCTATGATGATAAATTAAATATTATAAATGATTCTGACTTAAATTCACTTCATGGAAATAGCGAATGGAATAATCTTGTAAAAAAGCTTAAAGTAACAAAACAGCTAAACGGCAATCCCGCAAAAGTTTCGTTTTTTACTGAAGATATTCATAGATTCTGGAAAGCATACGATTTAGCCAACAAAAACCCAACTCAGTACAAAGAGATTTTTAAAACTAATTACTTTGACAAAGCAAGCATTGGGATGAATGATTATTTTGGTAGTAAAGTTGGTAGTATTGATCAGTTTATAAACCATATAAAATCTGCTCCTAAGTTTTATCAATCTATCCGAAAAAACACTTTAAAAGTTGATGATTATAAAAAGGATTTTAAAAAATCATTTCAAAATTTAAAAGATATCTATCCTACTGCCAAATATCCAGATATTTATTTTGTAATTGGTGCTTTTACAAGTGGCGGAACCATTTCAAAAAATGGCTTATTAATTGGCTTAAATCAAACAAGTCAAAGTGACGAAATACCAACAGATGAATTAAGTGAAGGGCTAAAAACAAGATTAAACAAAATTAAATATTTACCCAACTTAATCGCACATGAACTTATTCACTTTCAACAAGAAACAAAGAGAGACACCATTACCTTAGGTTATGTAATAGTTGAAGGAGCTGCAGATTTTATTGGTGAATTGATAAGTGGAGACACTGCAAATCCAGATTTAATGAATTGGGCAAAAGGAAAAGAAAAGGCAATTTGGGAAAAGTTCACAAAAGACATGTATTTTAACAGATACAATAATTGGATTGCAAATTCAAAACAATCTTCAAAAAACAATCCACCAGACCAAGGTTATTGGATTGGTTACCAAATTTGTAAAGCATATTACGAAAATGCAAAAGACAAAAAGAAAGCCATTTCTGAAATACTAAATATTCAAGATTATAGAAAATTTTTAGCCGAAAGCGGTTGGGAGGATAAAGTAAGCAGGATAAAATAAAGTAGTGTTCCGTTATAACTACTAAAACAAAGCTTCAGAGAAATCTGAAGCTTTTTGTTTTTAGACTGCTTTACTACTCAGTTTAGAAAATATAAATTTTATTTACATGATAGATTACTGAAACGAAGTCGGGAAATAGTAGTGTAACCTCTCATTAAAACCCTTTAAATAGTGACCATCTTAAAAAAACACAACGCAAAAACCACAAGATTATTCTTTCAAAATAAATAAATTTCAATTTTATAAAAAAATATTAATTTGATATTAAGAAGAGATAAATACCCCTTACCCTTTTTTCCATCCAAAACAAACCATTATTAATCAAATAAATACATCTTGATTAATTAAATTTATTTTCGATTGATTATCTCTAAATGCAATATTTCCAAAATAATTAAAAAAGTTTTTTTTAGATCTTACTTGTATATCTTAAAATTAGTTCTAATTTTGCACTCGCAATACAAAAGCAGGCCCGTTCGTCTATCGGTTAGGACGCATGGTTTTCATCCATGTAAGAGCGGTTCGATTCCGCTACGGGCTACTAAAAACAAAGCTTCAGAGAAATCTGAAGCTTTTTTTATGCAATAGGTTTTATCTTAACCTGTGCTTATAAGTAAAAATCTACTTTTAATATTCGGCACGCATCAAATGTGTAGCATTATGATTCAATTCTATCCCTCCATTTTCTCCGACAACGACTGTTCCTCCTAAATTTACTAGATGTTTTCCAAAAGCACAATTAGGCTCAAAGGCAAACGTCATTCCAGACTGCAAAACAATGTCTCTTCCCGGATTAGGCAGTCTTCCTACATTACCATATCTTTTAGCTTGAGGCAAAATCTCTATACCTGGAGCTGTACCAAATCCGATTGGCCCATACGGATTAATACTATGAATAAGCGGATGTACATGCCATCCTTTAGAGTCTAACAGCGGTTTCTCCATACAATCAACCACTTCTCCAAAAGTACTCCCTGCCTTTAAGCTAGCAACGCCTAATTCGTAGCATTCACGAGCCACTTGTGCTGCACGTTCTAAATCGGGATGAATTTCTCCAACAGCAACTGCTGCTTGATGTTGCGTTTCATACATTCCATAAAGGGCAAATATTTCAGACAATACAATATCTCCTTCTCGAATAATACGAGGAGCTTGTGAGCGATATTGCCATGCTGGTGGCCCCCATCCCATATATTCAGGTCCTGATCCCATCAATATTTCTGCAGTAAATCCCCCCATAGAAATACAAGTAGAAGTTATTGCTGCTGCAATTTCTGCTTCACTTACTCCCGGTTTTACAGTCATTCGCATGGCTTCACTCATCGCTTCTCCAATCATAGCTGCATATTTCACTAATGCTAATTCTTCTTCACTTTTGGGTGCTGCAAGTTTAAAGAAATCTAAAAATACTGGCTTGAGTTCTGCTTTAGGGAATGCTTCCATTATTCCTTTCCATGTACGATGTGGAAGTGCACCATCAAAATAAAACGGTGGATATGGCTCTAATCCTATGATTCCGATTTTGGGATTTTCAGGCAATCCTATTTCTTTAAGCATTCGCCCAATGTTCTCCCCTGTTTTCCCGACATAAATTTGCTCTGGTGCGATCCACTGCTGATCGCCGCGTAATTCGGCTTGCATATGGTCGGCAATCATCATTGGAGCAAAAGTAATAACAACAGGACTTTTATCTTTATAAAACACAACCACAGAACCAAGTCTGTCATTTGTAAAATAATGATCGATACAAAACGGGGCTGGTGCTGCCGACTCACGATCTCCATAAATAATAAGGGTATCTAAGCCATTATTTGCCATAATAGTGCGAGCTATTTGCCAACGACGATCACGTTCCTTCAATGTCAAAGGTGCCGGAATATTCAATTTTGTTTTCATAACTGTAATCTTTTAATTTAACTATTACAAAGTAAAAGCAAGCTGAACCAAATACTCTTAACAAAAACGGAGATAAATTGTGCAATATGTTCTTTATTTTAACATTAATAGTTTATATTTAGACTTATAAAGTGCAAATACACCTTATTATGAAAGAAAAAATAAGATCTTATGATGTTGCTGCTGTAGCCAAAGAAGTTGGTTTACAAGAGATAAAAGGAATTGCAGTAAACAGATCCTCAGATGCAGTACGAATAGGCCTAACAGATCATCCTCATCTAGTAGATGGAATTATTTGTGCGATATGTGTAAAAGGATATGCTAAACTAAAAATCAACTTTCAGGAAAAAGAATTAAAGCCAGGCACTCTTATGGTTGTTTTACCCGATTCGATGATGGATCCAATTGAGATTTCTAACGATTTACATATTGACACTATCTTTTTTTCATATGATCTTATTTCAAAAATTGAATTTGCTAACGATTTCAATCTTTTAGAGAAAATAAATAGTAATCCATGCCAGTTACTAGGCGATGAATACCTCAACCTGTTTCAAGCTCATCATAGTTCTATTGCTACACATTATTATAGAAAACAAGAAAAAGGAAAAGAAGATGTTCTTAGCTATCTGCTTTGTGCCTTAATTATAGATATAAGAACTTTATATACCGAAAGAAATTATACTACAAAAAAGATAAGCAGACCTGAACAATTAACCAACGAGTTTTTTCAATGTCTGCTGAAATACTACAAAAAAGAAAGAAGCATTACTTTCTATGCAGATAAAATGAATTTGACTCCTAAATATCTAACGACTGCGATACGTAAACAAACAAAAAAAACGATTTCAGAATGGATAACTGAAGCTGTTATTACTCATGCTAAATCTATTCTTAAAACAACAGATACAAGCATTCAAGAAATTACCGACTTACTTAACTTTTCTGATATTTCACTATTTTGCCGTTACTTTAAAAGATACACAAATATGACTCCTACTGAATACAGAAAGTAAAATAAAAATTACATACTACTTTATAGCTACTTAACTAAATTCTTGGTTTTTCGAAATGACTCTTTTGAGAAAGACTATAATACAAATAAAAGTCATCCTCAATAGCAGATTTGTCTAGGTAATATCCATATTTGTCCATTGCTTCTGTATGCTGAACATCTTAATTTTGCATACAAACAAGACTTTTTTTTATTATAGCAACTCAAATGGACAAACATAAATTAATCCGATACCTATTTGCACTCATCATGATTGGCTTAATGATAGGAGTTTCGGAATGGCTAGATGAAAAAGAAATTCTATTTCCCGAAATGGCCGCATTAGTTCTTGGTTTATGGGTTATAGATAAAAAAATATGGACTGTAAGCAGACCCATGCTAATTGTACTAATGACTGTTTGTGCCGTTTTCGGAATCCTGCTTGTTCGTTATTCTCCGTTTCCGTTACTGGCTAATATTGCCATTTCCTTTGTCTTTACTTCGCTATGTCTTATTACTTCACGTACCACGCTAATTCCTATAACATCTGCAGCAATGTTACCTGTATTAATGGGAACTCATTCTTTAGTTTATCCTGTTTCTGTTTTTATCATGAGTATTTTAGTTGTTACAGGGCAGTGGTTTCTAGAGAAAAATAAATTACGCCAAACTCCCCTTTTACACAACAAAAAACAGCACATCCATAATCCGAAACACTGGATCAAGTTATTTTTTTGGTTACTGCTTATAGCTGTAATTCCAGTATCTACTGGTCAAATATATTTTATAGTACCTCCGTTGGTGGTGATGTTTATAGAATTTAGTTCATCTAAAGCTGGTTTTCGTAATCGTCCGGTTCAGGTTTATTCAATAATGGTAATTTCTGCTGTTTTAGGAACTCTTTTTCAATATTATCTTTATTCAATATTGGGTTTACCTCTAGTAGATACGGCATTATTACTATTTTCATGCCTTTTTATACTTTTTGAAATTGTCGGTAAACCTTTTGCTCCTGCTTGCGCAATTGCCCTTGTACCGATGATTATTCCCCAAGAAAATATACTTTCCTATCCTTTTCAGGTAGCTATTGGAACAGGCGTATTTCTATTTGTAGCCATGTTCTTTTTTCAAAAATGCCATCGATGGAGACGTGCTCAGCTTTTCGTTTGCTTTGTACCTCAAGTTATAAGATTAAGAATAAAGCGTCCGAACCGCAAAATGTAGTCAATTTAATACTATCAAAGCTACCCTAATACTGCATCATAAAAAACTTAGATATGTACTTGTGTACGTAAACATGAGCATGCTTCGTAAGCAACTAACAATTCTTAAATATATAACTAAGTAAGTTTTTTATTCGCAAATAATCTTTTAAAAACATAAGAATTTACAACTAAAATTATATATTCGCCATCGTTTTAAGAGACACCTTAATATAGATACAACTTCTAATAAAACTAAGTTTAATCTCACTATTAGAGGCTTAATTATATGGATCAGTAGTTGTACTTTTTTTAACCTAAAACCCTTTTACATTAACATCATTTAAAAAACCAAACCACTTTAACAATTAACTAAAAACAAAAATGAAAAAACACCTTTTATTACTCTTAATCATGTTCTTAGGCTTCAATGCCTACTCTCAAATTATTTTCGAAAAAGGGTACTATGTAGATAATTCAGGACAAAAAATCGATTGTTTAATTAAAAACGTAGATTGGAGAAGCAACCCAACTACATTTGAATATAAATTATCTGAAGATGGTGAGCTAGAAATTGCGTCTATTAATTCGATTAAAGAATTTTCGATATACAATAATATAAAATACATCCGTAGAACTGTAAAAATAGACAAATCAAGCACAAAACTTGATGACTTGAATACTGACAAAAATCCAGTTTTTGTTGAAGAACAACTTTTTTTAAACGTATTAGTTGAAGGAAAAGCTAATTTATATTTATATGACAACGGTAACGCTCTCAAGTTCTTTTACAGTGTAGACAACGCTAATCTGGAACAACTAGTTTATAAAAAATACCTAAGTTCAATCGATAAAATAGCTCAAAATAATCATTTTAGACAACAACTATGGAATGATTTACAATGTTCTTCAATTGAAATAACTGATGTTAGAAATTTACAATATAGAGAAAAGGATTTAGTTAAATTTTTTACTGAATATAATAAATGTAACAATTCAAGTTATATTAATTATGAAAAAAAGACAAAACAAGATCTATTCAATTTATCTATCAGACCTCGTTTGAACAACACTTCTGCATCTTCACAAAATTATATTTCTAACCCAAAAAAAATTGATTTCGGAAATAAATTAGGCTTTGGTATTGGACTTGAGGCTGAATTCATATTGCCTTATAATAGAAACAAATGGGCTATTGCAATTGAGCCAACTTATCAGAGTTTCAGCAGTGAAAATTCGATTGATGTCACCCAAATATATGGAGGCAAGTTATATGGAAAAATTGAATACTCTTCGATTGAGGTTCCGTTAAGTTTAAGACATTATTTATTCCTTAATGACAAATCGAAACTTTTTGCTAATCTTTCATACGTTTTTAATATTACCTTAAATAAATCTTTTGAGTACACCCGAGCAGACGGAGCAAGATTTGGCTCTGCAGAAGATCGATCTAGAGGTAATTTCGGAATTGGAGCTGGTTATAAATTTATGGATAAATACAGCTTAGAAGTAAGACTACAAACAAACAGACAACTACTATCTAAGTATTCTTTTTGGCAAGCAGACTATAATTCATTTTCTGTAATTATAGGATACACAATATTTTAACAAAACACGTTAAACTATACCAAACAAAAGCTTCGGAGAAACCTGAAGCTTTTGTTTTTTTTGAGATATAATTATTTCAAATCTTATCATCTAGACAAAAAACTCAAATCTAAAAGTATTACTTGCTTTCATTCTCTAGTCTTATAAATTCCTTTTTGGCCATTAACTCTGCCTGCTCAAAAAAACCAACACAAATCTCTTTGAGAAAGTTATTATATTCTGTAGCGTTCCTTAGTACTTCTTTATACTTCACCCTTTCTGAATTAAAAGACAGGAATTGAAATATTAAATTCTCTTCATTATCTGCATAAGTAAAAGGGAGCTCAATTTCTTGTATATATTTCAACAAATAAAATAAAGTACTCATTGAAAACCTACCTGTATGATATCCTAAAAACAAATGAATATGTGCAATTGCAATTTGCTTCATCGCTTTATGCAAAAATTCATTTTCCATAGTTGTCGCATCATCACTAAGACAATCTTTTCCAAGACTAAGAAATTGTTGCGCCAGTACCATTTTACTATCATAAAATTTTTTAACAAAATCAATCTCCCTTTCTAATTCAAAAGTTTTAGAATAAATAAGAAATAAAGGATTATTATATATCAAAAGTCCATTTGATATAATTGCATTAAAAAAATATTTCTGATTATGATTTTTCTTGCGTAAATAATTAACACTATGATTAAGAATAGTCACTTTGTACTTATCTCCAAACTTTTCTTGTATCAGAGTTTCCAATAGTGTTACACCATTTTCGATATGTTCTAAATTAAGTACCAGTAAATAAAAATGATAACTAGGGAGTTGCTTGCTATAATTTGCACTTCTGTCTCCATTATCCCCATGAATTGTAGTGTATCCAAAACAATATATTGCTCTTACTTTCTTAAAGGATCCTGTAATTACATCACTTATTCCGGAGAGTGCATCCTCCATAATGTAATTAGACTGAATCTTAATATTAAAAATAGATCTTCCTAAAAAGTCCTGATTATTTAACGCTCTTACTTTTTGCTTACACGTTTTTATATATTCATAAAAGAGCCTGTTAATCTCTCTATGCATTAATTCGATTTTGTTTTTTGTTGCATCTATCAGTGTAAGATCTATAGCTACCATATCAAGATTTTGCTGTACACTATTATATGCAGTATTTAGCATAATTAAGATTTCTTTATCTTCCTGAATATCTTTATTTAATATGGCTTTAAAAGTGGGTGCAAAATCAATAATATAATCGTAGTGTACTAATAAACAGGTCGAGCTAATAAACTCTGGCATAAGAAACTCTGAAGCACATATAAAGATATAACGCAACGTTTGATGCATTGCAAAGGCTGTATCTATACTCTTATTACTCCTTCTATAAATCGACACATTACGAAATATCACCACTGCTGATTCAATATCTAACTCAAATCGTCTTTTGGCTTTTTTAGTTATATGTTTTGAAATAGCTAACCTTGGATAGAATACTTTTGAATCTGGCTCAAAATAAACCAATTCCTTATAAGTACAATGCTGAATAAAAAATAGTTTTCCTTTTCTAAATCCGTAATCGGCCCATTTAGAATTAATGAATTTAAAAACAAAATCGGGATATAACTTAATAATCTTAAATGCAGTTTCCCCCAATACATCTCCGTCCTGACTGCAATTCTCTTTGAGTATAAATGTTACTATAACTGCATCATTATTGCCTTTATATGACACATAAACTGCTCCTGCTTCAATAAACTGAAGCAAGTCT
This sequence comes from Flavobacterium sp. 140616W15, assembly GCF_003668995.1. Taxonomy (NCBI): domain Bacteria; kingdom Pseudomonadati; phylum Bacteroidota; class Flavobacteriia; order Flavobacteriales; family Flavobacteriaceae; genus Flavobacterium; species Flavobacterium sp. 140616W15. The sequence goes on along the minus strand of NZ_CP033068.1, from coordinate 78,733 downwards.
GAAATTGCTTTTACTAATTGTTCATAATGGGGGGTACTTTTTGCTATTTTAATCGGATATTCCATAATTCATTTTTACATGTTAAAACAACTCATTTTCTAATGTCTACCTAATATTATTTTTTTGATCTTCTAAATACTGCGAAACTTAAAAGTTTGTCAATCCTTTTTGTCAATCAAAGTATTAATGTCCCTGCTTCTTAATCATATTTGTACTTTTTTTTTGTACGTTTGTTATTTACCTAATACTTTTCTTATAATATTACAAATATATAGAGTATATCCTACATATCACAACTAATTGAGTAAATAATCTACAAAAAAAATAAAATGATAACCGATAGAATACTACAACTTATTAAATACAAACGAATTAGCAGAAGAAAATTTTATATCGAAACTGGGCTTTCTAATGGTTTTTTAGATAAGGTAAAAGACATTGGCGTATCAAAAATAGAGCATATACTCAATGCTTATCCTGAAGTTAGCATGGAATGGCTTTTAACTGGTAATGGGGATATGATATTAAAATCTCATAAGTTTGGAGACCGATCCAATATAAAAAATGGTTCCGTTCACGAACCCGGTACTAATTCTTACAATCCTGAAAATAAAGAGGCTATTCAAAACCAACAAGTTCCTTTATATAACATACAAGCTCCTGCAGGAATTGCTTCTATATTTCAAGATGCAAATCAAGACCCAATAGACTTTATATCAATACCTTATTTACCTAAATGTGATGGCGCTATTCATGTAAATGGTGACAGCATGTACCCCCTTTTAAAGAGCGGAGATATTATTATGTATAAAAGAATGAAAAATGTTATTCAGAACATCTTTTGGGGCGAAATGTATTTGGTTTATCTAATAACCGATGATCTTGAAGAATTAGTTATGATTAAATGGATACAGAAATCTGATAAAGGGGATGATTGGATAAAATTAGTAAGCGAAAATACGCAACACCAACCTAAAGAAGTTCTTTTTACAAATATTAAAGAACTAGCCCTGGTTAAAGCATCTATTAGAATAAATGCTACGCATTAAATTAAAGTCACATAACTATACATTTAAGAGTTAATCTCTTTCCTTCACAGTACGCCCTAGAACAAGAAAGCTTCAGAGAAATCTGAAGCTTTCTTGTTTCATACCATTCCTATATAAAACTAAATTAAAATAAATCATATATTAGCTAAACACTATAAGAACCAAACTGTTAAAACCAAAAATAATGAATTTACCTCCCTACTCTAGTTTTCCAAATATTACTGACGTTACAATTTCGTTGCGACAAATCATTCCCACAGACATTAAAGACATTATCGAAATTTCATATTATGATGCCGTTCAAGCAACAACAGCGGAACAAGCAGCAGAAATGCAGGCTAAAATTAACAAAGACTACAGCGATGGTAACTCAATTCATTGGGGCATTGTAGAAAATAGTACAAATAAAATTGTCGGAACTTGTGGTTATTATCGCGGTCTTGACAGTGGAGCTGGCGAACTCGGCTGTGTTTTGTTACCTGCATACCGAGGTCAAGGCTATATGTCTTTAGCAATGACTTTGGCCATAGAATTCGGTATCAGCCAAATTGGTTTAAACCGCATATGGGCCGAAACATCTCAAGATAATAGGAATGCGATAAAACTTTTGGAGCGTCTTAACTTTATCAAAATTGCCGATTTAGCGGATAATCATATCGAATACGAATTAAAGCAAAACGCATAAATACATAAGGCATAACTTATTAATTTACAGCTATATATTATAAATTTAAATAAATTATATATTAGTTAAAGAATTAACAAAACCTTTTTTAGCCCCCAAAACCTATGTCTAAAAAAACTATAATCTTACTCGGATTTATCCTTTTAAAATTCATCTTACAATATTCACTTATAAGTCCTGAATATGATTTGCAACGTGACGAATACCTGCATCTCGATCAGGCGCATCACTTGGCTTGGGGCTATTTATCAGTACCACCTGCTACCTCCTGGATTTCTTATATCATACTATTATTAGGGAATTCTGTTTTCTGGGTTAAATTCTTCCCTGCCCTTTTTGGCGTTTTGACACTCTTAATTGTTTGGAAAACTATCGAAAAACTCAACGGAAATTTGTACGCTTTGATTCTTGGTGCAACTTGTATTCTATTTTCGTCATTGTTACGAATAAACATACTTTATCAACCCAACTCATTAGATGTATTATGCTGGACTACTTTTTATTATATCTTAATTCAATACATCAATACCGAAAAAACAAAATGGCTCTTTATAGGAGCAATCGTATTTGCCCTTGGCTTCCTTAACAAATACAATATACTTTTCCTGCTTATAGGTTTGCTTCCCGCTCTTTTATTGTCTAAACAAAGGCGAATGCTAACAGAAAAAAAACTTTACATCGCCTTGGCTATAGGATTAGTACTGATACTACCCAATCTTTTATGGCAATACAATAACCATTTCCCAGTTATTCACCATATGAAAGAACTAGCCGAGACACAATTAGTAAATATGGATCGTTTTGACTTTTTAAAAAAGCAATTGCTTTATTTCATAGGCTCCTTCTTTGTGCTTCTTTCATCTTTATATGCACTATTGTTTTATAAACCTTTTAAAAAATATAGATTCTTTTTTGCTTCTATAATTTTCACACTACTTGTTTTCTTATACTTCAAAGCCAAAGCTTATTACGCCATAGGCCTATATCCTATTTATATCGCTTTTGGTAGTGTATATCTTTCTGAAATTATAAAATCAGGCTGGAAACGTTATCTGCAACCAGTATTCATCGCTATTCCGCTATTATTTTTTGTCCCTATGTACAATTTATCATTCCCGAATAAAAGTCCCGAATATATAATAAAACACCCTGAGGACTATAAAAAACTAGGCATGCTCAGATGGGAAGATGGAAAAGACCATCATTTACCACAAGATTATGCCGACATGTTGGGATGGAAAGAACTCGCCAGTAAAACTGATTCGGCTTATGCAACCATTGCTAATCCCGAAAAAACGTTGATTCTTTGTGATAATTATGGTCAGGCAGGTGCTATAAATTATTATACAAAAAAAGGAATTAAAGCGGTTTCTTTTAATGCGGATTATATAAATTGGTTTAAGCTTGACATACAATATACCAACTTAATACGCGTGAAAGAATACCATGAAAAAGACAATGAACTTGCAGAAACTAGCCCCTATTTTAATACATCTAAAATAGCTGGTTCTATCACTAACAAAAATGCCAGAGAGTACAAAACAACTATTTTTGTATTTACTGATGCAAAAACTGATATTAATAAACGAATTATTGAAGAAATTAAAGAATCTAAAAAATTCTGAAATGGGAGTGCTGAGGTTTTGAGTCTCTGAATTGTAAAGGGTTAATCAAAGCCAAAAAGGTTTAGTTTGAGCATACAAAACCAAAATGATTATAATTATGAATGATAGCAAGAATACAATCTTAAAAACTAAAGAATAAATGATTAACAGCATCCAATTAATAATAACCAAACTGATTTCTAAACCAAAAAATATTTTTATTTTAGATAGTATTGGTGCATTTCTAACTACTTTCTTATTGGGATTTATCTTGATACGATTTCAAAATGCTTTTGGCATGCCGCAAAAAACTCTTTACTTTTTATCTGCTTTAGCATTGGCTTTCGCACTATATTCTTTATGCTGTTATTACTTTATTTCTAGCAAATGGAATAACTTTCTTAGCGTAATTGTAGTCGCTAATATCCTATATTGTTGCCTCACAACTGGGCTTATATTCTATCACTTTCAAACGCTAACAATATTGGGATTAACTTATTTTGTCCTTGAAATAATTATTATAGTCTGTTTGATATTTATTGAAATAAAAGGGTTAAAGTCCCAAAGAAACAAAGTTTAGTTTGATCATAAAAACACAAAACTGCTTCTTAATGCTTTCATCCTAAGCATAGTAAAAGAACCGCAAGTAGCTCAACACAGTTTGAGGAGCTATTCGTGGGATTCTTCGACTCCGCTCAGAATGACAATATCATGTTCAAACTAAAACTTTAAACCTTTACCTCTAAAAGCCTTAGCGCCTTCCTCATGCCATAAACAGCATATTCTTATTATAGTTATAGAGTACTAAATCATATGGTACTATATTTGGTAAAACTTTTTCTGAAGTGGCATCAAACTTAATATTATTTGCTTTTCGGAATAAGTAAATATCTTTTAAACAATTTGATAAACTCTGGTGAATCATTGATGAAGTTATTGGTAATTTATTATCTCCTACCAATAAATCAATTTGATAATTAGAACTAGATTTTGAAAGATTATTACCTATTATTCTTATTTCGAATGTTGTAGGTTTTCCGTTATGTTCTCCCTGATATTGTACTCTCATAGTTTATCAATTTAAATTAAGTATAATTTCATTTATAAGGCTTCCCTAGCCTTTTGAAATATAAATTTACTAATAAAAATCTTTTACATTCATAATTAATTCTGAAATTTTAAAAAGCATAACTACAGTTAGTTCATTACTGCTTTATTTAAAACTCCCTTAATACCTAATTATCAATACTTCACAAAAAACACATATTAAACACATATTAAACACAAAAAACTTAATTATTTAAGATGATTTCAATCGATGTAATTAGTATTTAATATTTTATTAAATTTGAACAACTAACCTTAAAACCTAATTTTATGGAAATGAATATCTTAGCATTTTTTGCTTCAGCACTAACCACTCTTGTTACTGGTTTTATCTGGTATAATCCTAAAGTCTTTGGAACAATCTGGATGAGAGAAGCCAGAATAACTCCAGATGATCTTAAAAAAGGAAGCATGCTGAAAATTTTCGGATTGACTTATATATTTTCCTTAATGATAACGATAATTGTTTCGGCATTAACAATTCATCAATCCGGAGCAATAGGAATGGTTGGAGGTCCTCCGATGCTAGAAAGTGCTAAACCCTCTTTTGCAGCTTTTATGGCCGATTATGGAACTGCTTATCGCACTTTTAAACACGGTTCGCTTCATGGGTTTCTAACTGGAGTCTTTTTTGCTTTTCCAATGCTTGCTATTAACGGTTTATTTGAAAGAAAATCTTGGAAATATATTTTCGTTCATGCTGGATACTGGATTCTTACCTTAACCATAATGGGTGGAATTATTTGCGCTTGGGCATAAAATAGAAATATAAAAATCCGTTTGAAAGATAAAAATCAAACGGATTTCTTTTTTAAGTATACTGTAGCTAAATAAGCTATAAATTATAATATTCTGTTATTATTAAGTAAATTTGAAAAATATAGTACCCATACCTTGAATGCATCTTATTCCTTCCAGATTTACAACAACATTGCGTCACTTCCTATATCATGGAATGATTTAGCTAACCATAATATTTTTTTATCCAAAGAATATTTAGAGGTATTAGAAAAATCTGCCCCAACTAATATGTCGTGCCATTATATCGGACTTTTTAAAGAATCTGAATTAGTTGGTATTACTCTCACGCAGTTTTTAGATTCTAATAAATTAGAATCGTTTGGAGAACGTGATCAATGTGTAAAAACTACAGTTCGTAATTTTGCTTTTAAAAAATTTGCTTCGCATGTTTTATTTGTTGGAAATAATATGCTTACTGGACAAAATGCATTTTCTTTTTCTGAGAAAATAAGCCAGCCAAAAGCAATTAAATTAATACACAAAGCTATTAATGCATTAAAAAAAGATTTTAAATCCAAAGGAAAGAAGATTCATATTACAACTATTAAAGATTTTTCGGCAAAAGAAATTGAGATCCTCTCTACCGAATTTAAAAAAGGATACACATTTTCTATTCAGCCAAACATGATTTTTAAGATCAATGAAAACTGGAAAACTGAAACCGATTATATTGATGCTTTGTCTAAAAAATATCGTGACCAATACAAACGTACTCGTAAAAAAGCCTTGGGAATCGAGAAAAAGAAAATGGATCTAAATGACATCATAGCTTTTGAAGATACTATCTATGACTTGTATTACCATGTTGCCAAAAATGCTCCATTCAACACCTTTTTCTTAGCAAAAAATCACTTCAGAGTTTTTAAAGAAACATTACAAGACAAGTTTCTTTTTTACGGCTATTTTATCGACGGAAAATTAATTGGTTTCAACACCTTAATCATGAATGGAACCCTCATGGATACTTATTTTTTAGGTTACGACGAAAGCATCCAACGCGAAAAAATGCTGTACTTAAACATGCTTTACGATATGATCGCATTTTCTATAAACAAAGATTTTAAAGAAATTATTTTCGCCAGAACTGCTCTGGAAATAAAAAGTTCTGTGGGCGCAAAACCTGTTAAAATGTACGGACTTATCACACACAGCAACGCTTTAATCAATCATAATATTGCCAAACTTTTTAATTACCTAGAACCAAAAAGTGATTGGAAGGAACGAAATCCGTTTAAATAAATATATTTCTTCTTTAATAAAATGACAAACCCTATCTAAAATTCTTAAGGAATGGCAATTTTCATTTGCTTATGCAAAATATGAATATCTAACTCCGTTTGTGCTCCACAATACTCTCCATCAATCTGAAAACTTACTGGATAATTTGTTTTCATGACTGCTTTATCTGTCGAAATAATAACAATATCATCTGAGTCAATAGGCATGTTTCCTGTGATTATTTTCCCAAGAATTATCAAATCTAAATTTTTTAAAACTACCAATTCAAATTTACCATCATTCACAGTTCCTTTTGGATTAATTACAACCCCTGTTCCATATTTTTGAGAATTAGCAATTACAACCATCCTTGCTTCATGTTCTACCGTTTGGTTATTTGCTGTAATGGCTACAACAAACGGATCTCCTGATTCTTTTATAGTCGTATAAGCTTGTGATGCATAACCCCAAAATCCTCTTATATTACTTTCTTCATAGTTCTTAATCAAATCGGCATTCAGTCCAATATCACTTAAATGAATACTTTTTTTACCATTAATAGAAATCATATCCATTTCGATATAATTACTATGAAAAGCTATACTTAAATTCTCTTCAAGTGTTTTTGGCAAATTTAAATCAACAGACAAACCATTGGCTGATCCTGCAGGCAATATTCCAATAACAACATCATATTGCTCCATTGCTTCGGCAACCATCTTTACAGTACCATCTCCGCCTGCAACAATAACCCGATTAGGCAAGTGCTCTTTATAGAGCGCTTGTATTTTAGTAACATCATTCTTTCCTGTCGTTTCATAAACTTTTAAATTAATATGACAGGTTACTGCATAGGATTTTACTGTTTCGATAAGCTCAGACTTATCCAAATCACCCGAAATAGGGTTTACAACAAATAAGATATTTCGTTTCAAAATTTTATCTTTATATTTATTCAAAAGTAATTTACACTAGTTATTCCAAAAGTACACAATTAATGAAACCTATTTTAAAATTATATCGCGGATATGCTAATGATCAGGAACTAATTGTGATGGGACACATTTTTAAACCATCAACGGCTAATGATTATGATTTTCAAAAGAAAAATTTCAAAAATGCTACTTCGGTTCTTAAACTTTTTCAAATAAAAACGATTCCCAACTACGATGTTTATTTAAAACATGGTGATAGACAAATCCACACAAAAACCCTTGATGATGGTTTTTTTAAATTTTGTATCCCTCTAAAACAAGAAACTGGTTTTGGATGGATGGACTATGAAGTTAGTATTACTCATAAAAGTGAAACAATAACTTCTTCGGCATCTTTCATTAGACCTCATGAAGGAAATTTAGGAATTATATCAGATATTGATGATACTTTCCTGATTTCGCACACAAAGAACTTTTTTAGAAAATTATACATTCTACTCTTTAGAAACGTAAATGATCGCAAAATATTTGATGATGTCGTACCCCATTATCAAGCACTAAGTTCTGCTGGAAGAAACAATAAAAATGAAAAAAATGCTTTTTTCTATATTTCAAGCAGCGAATGGAATTTATATCGATTTATTATTCAGTTTACAAAAATCCATGATTTACCAAGGGCTGTAATATTATTAAAAGATATTAAAACTGGAATGTCTGACTTTTTTATGAGTGGTAGAGGAAATCATGACCATAAGTTTGAAAAAATAAAGCATGTTTTGGAGTTTTATCCAAATCTTAAATATGTTCTACTAGGCGATGACTCTCAACATGATCCAATATTATATGAAAGAATTTGCAAAATATTTCCTGTAACAGTAAAAGCAGTTTATATAAGGCAAACTGGCAAGTATAAAAAAGAAGCAACCGAAACTATTCTGAAAAATTTAGAAAACCTGGAAGTTTCTGTTTGTTATTTCAAGCATAGCAGCGAGGCTATTGAACATTCTAAAAGGATTGGTATTATAATGTGATCTGTGAAATGCGGGCTGTAAAATGTGCTAGATGCAAGATGAAAAGCAAAAAACCAAGACTAACTCTTTGACTGAGATTGCCCTTCGTCTCCGCTCAGTATGACATTTGACTGAGACTAAATACTGAATACTAAAAAATAGCCCAGATAGAGCAAAAAGCCCGGAATAAAAAAATCTGCATTTCCTGTTTTAAAAAAGCGACTTTAGAAGCTCTTTTTATAACATTAGAAATGCAGATTTTTTATGAGGACTTGTAGCGAAAGCTGGATTAGCTCCTAACTATTGAATTATAGATTATCTATTTCTTCCTGAACTACTTCCCATTCTGAAAGTAATTTATCTAATTCGGCTTTCTTTTTATTGTAAGCCATAAAGAATGAAGCATCTTCGATATGCTTGTCATAATTTGAAGCTAACATTTTATCGTCATGCTGAATGTCTTTTTCTAATTGCTTGATTTGACTTTCTACTTTACTCAAGCGATTCTGCAATGCTTTATTTTTCTTTTGATCTTCGTATGAAGCTTTATTACTTTCTTTAGGAGCTCCCGCTTTTGTAGCATCTTTTTTCTCAACTTCACGCATATTTTCTAAATTACGCTGTTCTAAGAAATAATTGATGTCTCCTAAATATTCTTTTATCTTTTGATCCTTGAATTCATATACTAAATTAGACATTCCCTGAAGAAAATCTCTATCGTGAGAAACTAGTAACAATGTTCCTCCAAATTTTTGAAGTGCTGCTTTCAGTACATTCTTAGATTTAATGTCCAAGTGATTCGTAGGCTCATCCATTAGCAAAACATTTATAGGCTGTAACAACAACTTACATAATGCTAAACGGTTTCTTTCTCCTCCCGAAAGAACTTTTACCTTTTTCTCTACATCATCTCCACGAAACAAAAATGACCCTAACATGTCACGAACCTTAGATCGGTTGGTATCCATTGCAGCATCTTCCATTGTTTGTAACAATGTAATTTCACCATCTAGATATTCTGCTTGATTTTGTGCAAAATAACCCAACTGAACATTATGTCCTAATTTTATACTTCCCTGATATTCAAATTCATCAACAATCGCTTTAATAAAAGTTGATTTTCCTTGTCCATTCTGTCCCACAAAAGCAATTTTGCTTCCACGTTCTACCAACAGATTGATATCTTTAAGTATAACTTTATCTCCATAAGCTTTTGTAACATGATCAGCTTCGACTACTACTCTACCAGGTTCTTTAGAAACTGGGAAGGAAATATTCATTACCGAATTATCATCTTCGTCAACCTCGATACGTTCTACTTTATCTAATTTTTTGATAAGCGATTGCGCCATAGATGCTTTTGAAGCTTTGGCACGGAATTTCTCAATTAGCTTCTCTGTTTCTTCAATTTTCTTAGCTTGATTTTTTTGTGTAGCCAATTGTTTTTCACGAATTTCATGACGTAACAATAAGTATTCTGAATATGGCTTATTAAAATCGTATGCCTTACCTAATGAAATTTCGATTGTTCTGTTGGTTACATTATCCAAGAACATTTTATCGTGGGAAACAATTACCACAACACCAGGATAATTACGTAAAAAACTTTCTAACCAAATGATACTCTCAATATCCAAGTGATTCGTAGGCTCATCCAGCAACAAAATATCATTAGACTGTAATAATAATTTTGCCAACTCGATACGCATTCTCCATCCTCCCGAAAAAGTTTCGGTTTGGTTATTAAAAACTTCTCTTTTAAAACCTAAACCTATAAGGATTTTCTCAGTGTCTCCTACATAATTATATCCACCTAATAAATCAAAACGGTGTGTATAATCAGATAAATCTTCGATAATCTGACTGTATTCTTCACTTTCATAATCGGTTCTGGTTACCAATTGATGATTGATTTGCTCTAATTTTTTCTCTACAACTTTTATATCTGTAAAAGCTTCGTAGGCCTCTTCGAGTACTGTTCTTCCTTGTTCGAAATCAATATCCTGACGCAGGAATCCCATTCTTACTTCTTTCTCTGTTGCAATCTGACCAGAATCTGGTTTAAAATCTCCTGCAAGAATTTTTAACATTGTTGATTTTCCAGCACCATTTTTCCCAACAAGACCTACTCGATCTCCAGCACCTAAACGAAAAGTAACTTCCTCAAATAAATAAGACCCCCCAAACGAAACAGATAAATTATGTATATTAAGCATTTATTATTGTTATTTTTAACTAATTGATTGTGTAAATTGATAGCTTCAAATTAATGAAAATCAATTTTTGTAGACATTGAAATACTTTTCTCTAAGTAATTAAACATTTATTGAGCTTACAAAAACTTTATTTATGTGCTTAACTAACCTCTAATCCGTATTTTTAATTCTTGATTTTCTAAAATATAAAGCAATAAATATTGCATTTTGCTTATGATTTTAAAAATGCAAAGGTAGTGAAAAGGAATGTATTATACTATAAAGTTAAAAAACCTAATTACAGCGTACTAAAAGCATCTTTTTTACATCTTTTTGGTTATTAAGAATAGGAAAATTGTGAATGTGGCAATCAATGATTATCTTTGAATTAAAATCATATCTTATTATTTAAAATAATTACTCTGTCTTAACTCAAAATAACAGGTAGCTATTTTACATTTCACAAAAACCTACTCAAAATGTTCAAAAAGGGATCTAAACTAAATAGTATTTTAAAAGGAACTTGTCCTAAGTGCCAAAACGAAAGTATGTACGAAGACAAGAATCCATTCCATTTAAGTAAGGTTCTAAAAATGAATGAATCTTGCAGTCATTGTGGATTTGTGTACCAAATTGAACCTTCGTTTTTTTATGGAGCAATGTATGTAAGCTACGGACTAAATGTTGCTTTAGGAATTGCTGCCTTTATTATATCTTATGTTTTATTTAATTCAAGTATTGAAACTTCTTTTATAGCAATTGTAATAACTCTAGTTTTATTATTTCCTTTTGTATTAAGATGGTCGAGAAACATATACATCAATATGTTTGTTTCTTACGACCCTAACAACAATATAAAATAAATTACTTTTTATTCTTTTTATAAAATCGCTGGATATTTATCTCACTATCCAGAGGGATGTCATTTTCAATATTTTCAAATAAAGCTTTTGCCATTGCTGGTCCGAGCATGACCCCTCGTGTTCCTAATCCGTTAAGAACATGAAGTGACTTATGAGTATGATGTGTCCCTACCAATGGTCTTCTATCTTTTACTGTAGGACGAACCCCAGCAAAATGTTCAACTATTTCAAAATCACAAGTGATAATTTCACGGATACGCTCTAGAAGCTCTTGTTTAGCCTCCTCAGTAGGCAAATCGGTTTTATCCTTCCAATTGTAAGTAGCCCCTACTTTAAACAAATCATCTCCTAAAGGCAGGATAAACACACTTGTATTCACAATCACATCTATATTTAAACCAACTGCTTTTATAATAAATAATTCTCCTTTTGTTCCATCTAAAGGCAAATCATTAAAAAACGGGTTCTTATATAACCCAAACCCCTCTGCAAAAATCACATGACGTGCTTGGATATTTTTATATTGAATACCTGAATCTAAAAACTCTATTTGATCATAATCAAACGATTCTTGTAGCAACAAATTATTAGCTAGTAAATATTCTCTATACTTTTCTAACAATAAAGCGGTATCAACATAACCAGTGTGTAAAACTTCTCCATAATCGTATGGGGAATCTATGCTATTGTATTTTTTAGAAACTAACTTAGTAGACAAAAAAGGAGCTAAGTTCTTTTTATCAGAAGCACTAAACCAATTGTTCTGTTCTTCAATCGAGAAAAATTTTCTCAAAATCGGAAGCTGATAGTTGAATTTTGTGGCTAGCTTAGCTTCAATTTCTCCATAAAACGAATCCATTAAAACTAACTGCGCTTGTGCTTGCCACACTTCACTAAATCTTTTTAAAATTACTGGATTATATAATCCGCCAGCAATTTTTGATGAGTTTTGTGATTTATCATCTACCACCAATATAGATTTATTGTGCGTCAACGCTTTTTCTGAAAAAGAAATCCCAGCCAAACCTGAGCCAATAATTAAATAGTCAATCATGAAAAAATAAATTAAACTGTTACAGCCATCAAACTTAAATAAAAAAAAACTCTTACCATTAATGGTAAGAGTTTATATTAAAGAAGTAAATTATTTTATTAGTAATTCCACATATCTGATTCGAAATTTCTAATTTTTTCTTTCACTCTCTCAGATTCTAATAATTGATTCTGAGCATTATCCTTCATGTATTCATCGATAGCTCTATCTCCATAAACATTTTCTTCTTTATAGATTGTGCTGTTAAAACGTCTAGAGTTCAAGATTTGATCAAAAGAAATTGGCATTGCAGAGTTTTTGTCATTAAAAGCTTTAGCTTCATGCAAAACATTTCTAGCATCTGGGAAGAATACCCAGAACAATTCTATATAATCCTTCTCTTCACTATTAATAGTGTAAACATCTGGAGTTACAGGACAAATCCCTAATAGACGATACTTTAATTCACTTTGACGTTTATCAAAATACCAATACCCTTTAATTTTATATTCTGTAACATCTTGAGCTGTTAAATCAGTTTTCAAGATATACTCAGAAGATATAGTTTTAGATGCAGGAACGTCTACTGTTTCAGTTGTAGTTACTTTGTTTTTCCCTTTACCTGTAGTCTTCTTTTTTTGGATCGTTTGCGCAACATATGCACCTGGATCTTGATTCAATTGCTCTCTACCTGCATCAGTTGTATCAATGCGTGATAAAGAAGCCTGAATATCTTTCATAGACTTTTTGGTATTGAAATAACTATCAGTATAAACTTCAGTAATTTTACCATTTTTAATTGCTTTTGTCAAGACATCGTACATAGAACGTCTGTCTGAACCAATATTGGCAGTGTCAATAGGAAAATACAATGAGAAGTTGATTTTTTCATTCAAATCAATGATTTCCCAAACAGTTTTCCCCATCAAAACATCTCTATCGTGTACATAACCATAAGCTAATGGTTTGTCATTGTCTGAAATAAGTTGAGCTGGTGTTTTTAAACCAATTTCTGCTGGTGTTTTTGCATTAAGCAAATTCGACTGTGCAAATGTGGTAAAACTCCCTGCAACAGAGACAATAGCTATTAAAAAATTTCTTACATTCATCATGGTATCTATCAGTATAAGATATTGAAGTAGTTTACTTTATAGAACTACTTATTATTGTATTTCAAAAATTACTGGAGAAGTTCTAGGCAATAAATAACTTCCTGCTCCAACAAGTTTAGTTTTAATCTCAGAAATAGTGACTTGGTCACCTCTACCTGCTTTTGAAAGAACTGATTTACATTGTGCATTTAATTTATTACCAGAAACTACAACTGTAGGTTGTCCAGTAACTTTTAAATTAAATCCAACAACATCTAATCCAACTTCAAAATCAAAATCAACTAATTTAGCTCCAATTGTAGCTACTTCAAGGTTTGATTTAGGTCCTTTTACGATACCCATTTCTCCTCTAATAGTTCCACTTGGCCCAGGGATACCTTTAATTCTGAAAGTTTTCTTATCAGAAACTGTAGTACCATTTGGCAATGTACCTGTAACAGAAATTGTAGTTTCTGTACCTGTACCTGGACTCATATTATATTTTCCTGGCTTACCTGCTGAAGACAATCCTGGAGCACTTGCTACAACTTTATTATCAGCAACTCCTGCGAATGAAACTGAGATAGGGTTAACAACACCTCTATAAACTACATTCATTTTATCTGCAGAAATAGTAGCCGAATTTGGTTTTGGTACTACAACATATTTACCTTCAAATTTAAGCGGAATAGTTTTTCCGTCTTCTAAGAATGTAAATTGTCCGTTAATACTTTGTTCTCCAATTCCACCAGCAGTCATCGAGATAACAGCTTGTCCGTTAACAATTTTACCTGGTCCTGAGAATGAAGTAGGTTTTGTGTTTTCGTCATAACGACCTAAAACTACTTTACCTGTAACAGTTTCTCCTTGGAAATATGCGTTTTTATCAAGAACTACAATTGCTTTATAATTACTATAAGAAGCTGCTGCTACTGCCGCTTTTCCTAAAGCTGAACTATAAACATCTGATTCTGCTTTTTTAACATCACTTTGCCAAGCTGATAATTTTGCAACTGAAGCTACAGCTGGAAAACCTTTAAAATGGTAAGCTAAAAACTTATCTTTTAAACCTTCTTTGTTTTTAACGTCAGAAGTATTAAATTTATTATCAATCTCAGCTACAATTGCACTATACTTTTTATCGCCCAATACAGCTTTCATATCAGCTTTGTACTTATCGATTTTAGCAACGATTTCGTTACCTTTTGCAGTATAACCTTCACCTGTAAACCAGTTGTCGATATTATCACCTTTGTCCATAGACTCATAAGGTAATTTTCCAGTCTCTTTGTCTTTTTCGAATCCTTTTAAAACATCTCCTTTTAAAGTTTCGATATAGCTATAAAAATCTTTTGATATTGCTTCTACTTTGTGAGCTGTTTGAGCAGCTGTTTCAAATTCTCCTTTAGCCTCAGCAGCTTTCTGATCTAACGAAGACAATAATTGCTCATTTGTCATTTTAGCTGACTCATTTGCACTTTCAAATTTTTCATTCATTAAGCCAAAAGCAGACAAAACTTCTTTTGACATATTCATTGCTAACATTGCGATAAAAACCAGATACATCAGGTTTATCATCTTCTGTCTAGGGGTTAATTTTCCTCCTGCCATATTTTCTAAATAATTAGTTTTTTATTAATAATAATTGTCTTTAACTAATTATCCTTTATTATTCATAGCTGAAAGCATACCACCATATACATTGTTTAAAGAAGCAATATTTGCAGTCATTGATTGCATTTGTTCTTTTAATTTAGTTGCATTTTCAGCAATCTCTTTATTAGCTTCTGCATTTCTAGAAGCACTTTCTAATTGAACTTTGTATAAACTATTTAATGATTCCATTTGTGCAGCGGCAGTAGATAACTCTTCGCTGTATTTTTTAGTAGAAGCGATTGAATCAACAGTTGGAGCAATACCTTTAGCAGCAGACTCAAAGTTTTTAATACTATTACCTAAGCTTGACATTAACTCTCCATCAATTTTAGCTTCTTTAAGCATAACGTCTAATTTTTGAGAAAGTAAACCTTGCGCATCTGAAGTTTTTTCAGCTTTTGCAACTTTTGCTTTTGCCTGTCCGTTAGCCAATTCTGGGTATACTAATGTCCAGTCTAATTCTTCGTCAACTGGTTCAAAAGCAGATAAAGCAAAGATTAATGCTTCTGTTACTAATCCGATTGAAAGCATCAAGGTTCCTGTTAACGGTCCAATTTCAAAGTGAGTAATTTTGAATAAAGCTCCAATGATTACTACTGCTGCTCCCATACCGTAAGCGAAATTCATCGCTTTTTTACTTAATAATGCCATAATTCTGTTTGTTTTGTTTTAGGTTTTAAAATAAGGATTTGGTTATTGAATTTAATTTTCTTTCTTTTTAATATTTTGATTATTTCTTGTTTCCAGTTGATTGTGTTCCCATATAATCTTGAACAGTTCTAAAACCGATAAAACTTCTTGCAGAATCTGCATATTCAAAATCTCTAGTACTTACTTGTAAGAAATAAGCAACATCTTTCCACGAACCTCCACGTACTACCTTACGCTTATTAGAGCCATCTTGCACATTAGGATTCATTGTAGACACATATTCGTAAGCATTTGGACTATATGAAGAATCTGTCCACTCAGCAACGTTACCAGCCATATTATACAAATTATAACCATTAGGGTCATATGATTTTGCTTCTACAGTATACAAAGCATTATCTGCTGCATAATCTCCTCTATTTGGTTTAAAGTTTGCCATAAAACAACCTCTATCGTTTCTAATATAAGGACCTCCCCATGGATAAGTTCCTGACTCTAGACCTCCTCTAGCAGCATACTCCCATTCTGCCTCTGTAGGCAATCTGAAAGAGTTTACTAAATCATGTCCTTTCTTTTTAGCTTTTATGTAAGTGTTTTTATTTAAAGTTCTCCAAGCACAGAACGCTTTTGCCTGAGTCCATTTTACTCCTACTACTGGATAATCTCCATACGCTTTATGCCAGAAATAATCATTGTGCATTGGCTCATTATACGAGTATGTAAAGTCTTTAATCCAAACTGTTGTATCAGGATAAACCTTAACTTCTTCTGTCTTAACAAATTCTTTTCTTTTTCCTACTTTAGCTTTAGCTGCAGCTTGAATATCCATCCAAGAATATCTGAATTTTAATTTATTAACATCTATAGTTCTTAATCCATTGTAAGACTCTTCAACAGGGATATACATAGAATCCATCACCTCAGCGTAATACTCATCTGGATAGGCTTGTGTTCCTTTTGCTAACTTAACTTTTCTGTTTAATTTTCTTCCTGCATAAGGATCATCAGCAGTACCGATACTGTAGTAATTATCATACATGTACTTATCGTAAGCAGTCATTTTTTCAGGATCAGAATCATTAAAAGCATAATCACCTATGCTCCCACTTTTTTTACCTTTAGCATCAGCTCCACCACCAGGTTTTTGACCCATTTCATCAGCCATAATTGCCAAACGAACTCTCATTGTAGAATCCTTAACCCATTCTACAAATTGACGGTATTCACTATTTGTTATCTCTGTTTCATCCATATAAAAAGAACGAACTGTAACTGTTTTTGTTGGTGCATCCTCTACTTGTGCCAAGTCATCATCTGACTTACCCATGATAAAAGACCCTCCTGGAATCAAAGTCATTCCGTAAGGTTTTTCTGGATACCATTTCCCGCCTTTAACACCTACTAATTCTCCTTTGTCACTTGACCTACCACAACTAACTATTAGTGTTAAAAATGCCGCAAATGCAATAAACTTCTTCATATATATTTGGATTATCTATTCATTATTATAAGTCCGTAAACCTATTTATTATTTTTCTAAAAAACAATAGCTTTTTGTGTAATTTCTTTCACGGTCCAAAATTAAAGTTAAAAAAAATAAAAAAAAAATATTTAGTCGATAAACTGCCACAAAATACCGCTTAAAAACGTTAAATTTTAATATCTATAAGTATAACCTTATTAATGAAAACAAAATCAATCATTTTAAAACCCCCCTCAATCATTAACATCTTATTACGAAAACGATTACACCGTGTTTTTCCTCTGTGCCTTCCACCATCTTTCAGGTAATTCCTGATTACACGCTATCAAATATTCATCGTAAGAACAAGATAACAACGTATTTCTCTTCAATTTATTATTCCCATTTGAAATAAAAGGTATCTCTATCCACCAACGATCTGTTTTGTCACTTTTATAAAAAACTAATTCTTCTTCTTCTAACGGAACTATATATTTTAGATAGTTTTTTCGACTACCATAAGGATACTCATTTGAACGGTAATGATACCCTTCAATAAAATACCAAACTATTTGCGCCATTAAAGGAGCTTCTTGCAATGTACTATTCTGATTAAACAAACCAAAAGCAGACACTTTATCACTAATTCCAGCATACCTTGCCAACGAACAAATCTCTTTACCATCAAAACCATTAGGCTCAAAAGCAATAGTATTTCCTGAATCAGCAGATTTAACTGAATTCAAATCAAAACTGACTAAATCAGCATCTCTAAAAACTGGCTCAGCAAGCGCAATTTTATTTGAAATCTCTCCTAAACGATATGCATCAAAAAATAATTTTTCGATTAAATCTATTTCTTCTTGAGAATTATAATAGGTCTGATACCCTATATTACAATAATTAAATAAGTTATTAGGAGCATCTACTATAATTTTAGTCAAATATGAAGTTGCTGAAGAATCTTCACTCTCTTTCCCAAAATCAAATTTATTATCGACCGCAACTAAATTAACCATCTGCTCTAAATCATCGTAAGCACGATACAAAGCATAAGTCAAATCTTGAGAACCACCTATTACTATAGGCACTATTCTATTTTTTATTAAAGCGGCTGTTATTTTTTTTAAAAGATAGTAAGTATCATCTACTGAATCCCCTTGTACAACATCTCCTAAATCAGCGATAGACATATCCCAATTTCCAGGAAACATACCATATAGTTTTTTACGAAATGGATTTAGATTTACATCATTAATCGCAGTTGTATCTCCACGATTATCCAAAACTCCTATTATAGCAATATTAATTTTAGTTATATCAGGAAATTGTTCTTTAGTATGTAAAACTATCTTACTTCCCAATTCTTGAGAAGACAATGTATCAACGTAGTTTAGAATTTCTTCGTTAACTGGTTGTAGAAAATCAAATTCCATTTTTTATTTCTTTTTTACTACTGTTTTTTTCGCAACAGCTTTTTTGGTTGCTGGCGCTTTTTTAGCAGCTGTCTTTTTAACTGGGGTTTTCTTCGCAATCATTTCTTGAACTTCGGCCAATGTTAATTTTGTAGCATCAACATCTTTACTTAGTTCAATTTTAATTTTACCTTTTGTGATAACTGAACGCCCCCAACGTGCTTTTTCAACCAAGATTCCTTCTTCTTCCCAGTTATGAAGTACTTTATCAATATTTTTCTGAAGCTTATCTTCAATTAATGCCTCTATATCCGATTGTGACAAATTATCAAAATCGTATTTCTTACTTACATTAATAAACAATCCATTCCATTTAATGAACGGACCAAAACGCCCTACTCCTTTTTGTACACCTTCGCCTTTATAAACAGCGATAGGCGCATCAGCAAGTGCTTTTTCATCTATTAATTCTTGAGCTCTAGTAATTGTCACATCCAAAGGATCTTCTCCTTTTGGCAACGAAATAAACACGCTTCCATGACGAACATAGGGTCCGTAACGTCCATTACTTACTTCAACTTCTTCTCCTTTATATTCACCTAATTTTTTAGGCAATAAAAACAAATTTAAAGCTTCCTCTAAAGTTATATTCCCAATATTTTGGTCTGCCATTAAACTAGCAAACTTTTTATCTTCATCATCCGGCTCACCAATTTGCACCATTGGACCAAATTTCCCTAAACGAACCGACACTGGCCTTCCTGAAACCGGATCTTTACCTAATATTCTTTCTCCACTTTCTCTTTCAGCATTTGCCTCAACATCTTTTACATTTGGATGAAATTTATCGTAAAACTCCTGCATCATTTGTGCCCAATCAATATTTCCTTCAGCAATTTCATCAAAATCTTGCTCTACTTTTGCCGTAAAGTTATAATCTAATATCGTCCCAAAATTCTTAACCAAGAAATCAGTAACAATTGTTCCGATATCAGTCGGAACCAACTTCCCTTTATCCGAACCTGTATTTTCTTTAAGTAACTTCTCTCCTACCTTGTTAGATTGTAACGTAAGTTGTGTATAATTACGTTCTTGCCCATCAAGATTACCTTTCTCAACATAATTTCTATTAATGATTGTAGAAATTGTTGGCGCATAAGTAGAAGGACGTCCAATACCAAGTTCCTCTAATTTCTTAACCAAAGATGCTTCTGTATAACGCGCTGGTGGTCTTGAATATCTTTCTGTTGCCGTGATGTAGTTATTTATTAATTTCTCATTCACTTTCATTGCAGGCAACATTCCTTCTTGCTCCTCTTCATCATCGTCATGACCTTCAAGATACACCTTTAAGAATCCTTCAAAAAGTAAAACTTCACCAGATGCAGTAAATATTTCGCTATGATTATTAGCTTCAATTTTCACATTGGTTCTTTCCAATTGCGCATCACTCATTTGTGAAGCCAATGTTCTTTTCCAAATCAAATCATACAAACGCGCTTGATCTCTGTCGATATTTACCGTATGACGTGACATATCAGTAGGTCGAATCGCCTCATGCGCTTCCTGAGCTCCTTTGCTTTTATTTGTAAAGGTTCTCGGTTTTGAGAATTCTTTCCCGTATGATTTGATAATTTCTGCCTGAGCAGCATCCATTGCATCTTTAGAAAGATTAACACTATCGGTTCTCATATAAGTAATAAGTCCCGCTTCGTATAAACGTTGTGCTAACTGCATTGTGATTCCAACTGGCAAATACAATTTTCTCGCTGCCTCTTGTTGCAAGGTAGAAGTTGTAAACGGTGCTGTTGGTGATTTTTTAGTAGGTTTCGTTTCTAAGTCTGAAACCTTATACGAAGAACCTATATTTTTATTTAAAAAATCTTCGGCTTCTTTTTTTGTATTAAAATTTTTAGGCAATTTAGCCTTGAATGTTTTACCACTTTCATTAGTAAATTCTGCAACAACAGAATATGTTGCAACAGCTTTAAAATTCTGAATCTCACGTTCTCTTTCAACAATTAAACGCACAGAAACTGATTGCACACGTCCTGCTGATAAACCTCCTTTTATTTTTCTCCACAAAACTGGAGATAATTCATAACCAACTAATCTATCTAATACACGACGTGCCTGTTGTGCATTAACTAAGTTATAATCTATCTCTCTTGGATTTTCAATTGCTTTTAAGATTGCAGTTTTAGTAATCTCATGAAAAACAATTCGTTTGGTTTTCTTTCTATCTAACTTCAATTCCTCAGCAAGATGCCATGAAATAGCCTCACCCTCACGATCCTCATCACTCGCCAACCAAACCATTTCGGCATTCTTAGATAATGTTTTTAGCTTGCTCACCAAAGCTTTTTTATCCGGAGAAACTTCATATTTAGGTTTAAAACCATTCTCTACATCTACACCGATTTCTTTTGAAGGCAAGTCGGCAATATGCCCATAACTTGACTCTACTTGAAAATCACTTCCTAAAAATTTCTCTATCGTTTTTGCCTTTGCAGGTGACTCAACTATCACTAAATTCTTTGCCATTACTCTATTTTTCTGGAACAAAAGTATCTATTTTTTTTAAATATTGCACTTTACTAAATTTTAAAAATATTTTATACCACTTATAAGTATACAAACACAAATGTAAAATAATATAATTTTCCTACAATATAAAATTCAAATATACCCACCCATTTATCTTATAAAATGACCGAATTTATATACAACCCCTCCAAACTAAAGTTTACTAGCGATAACCACGTCTATTCCAATTTCTTCCAATTTTATTTTCGACTCTGGATCGATACCTTCATCAGTAATCAACACATCTATTTTATTTAAATTACAAATTTTACCAAAACCTCTAATATTCATTTTCGTAGAATCCGCTAATACTATAACCTTTTCAGCTACTTCGATCATAGCTTGATTTAAATGTGCTTCTAAAGCATTAGATGTGCTAAGTCCGAATTCTAAATGAACTCCGTCTGTACCCAGAAATAATTTATTACATGAAAATTGACTCAAAGTCGCTTCAGCAATTGGACCAACCGCAGAAGTAGAACTATTTCGAATATCTCCACCTAATTGTATCGTATCAATATTAATTTCTTTACTAAGCTCTAAAGACACTTTTAATGAAGGAGTAAGTACTGTTAGTTTTTGGAATCCTGTAATTATTCGAGACAAATAATGAATATTCGAACCTGACCCCAATATAATGTAATCATGTTCACTAATATATTTTAAGGCTTCTTTAGCTATTTGCTTTTTTTGCTCGACCTGTAACGTTTCCTTATCACTAACATCTCTTTCAAAAGCATAAATTGGCTTTTTGCTCGCACCTCCATGTGTACGATGCAGTAACTTTTCATTTTCTAAAAAATTCAGGTCCTTTCGTATAGTTACGGTTGAAACATTAAACAATTCACATAAATCAACCACATTTACATATCCTTTTTGATCTAATTCTTTAAGTATATCCTCTTGTCTTCTGTTGATAATGGTCATAATGTCGCTTTAATATTAAGATTCTTCATGGCGAAAGATACAAAAATTAAATAATAAAATAAATTTCACTTTATTTTATTTAGTTTCGTTTAATTTCATTAAGTTTGTTATTCGAAAGCATTTTAAAGAAATACGAAACAAATAAAACTGAACAATGAAACGAATAGAACAATTAGCAAAACTAAAACAAACCTCCGAATGGGATGTAATCATTATTGGAGGAGGTGCTAGCGGACTAGGGACAGCTCTTGATGCCGCAAGCAGAGGATACAAAACTGTTTTAATTGAAGCAGTAGATTTTGCCAAAGGAACTTCTAGCAGAAGTACTAAATTAGTTCATGGAGGTGTTCGTTATCTAGAGCAAGGTGATATTTCTCTAGTAACAGAAGCTTTAAAAGAAAGAGGACTAATGGCTCAAAATGCAGGTCACCTAGTTAAAAATCAATCTTTCGTTATACCTAATTATAATTGGTGGGGAGGCTACTTCTACACTATAGGCCTTACAATTTACGACTTGTTAGCAGGAAGACTAAGTTTAGGGCGATCTAAATATATTTCAAAGAAAAAAACTATTGAATTACTTCCTACTGTAGAACCAAAAGGTCTAGTAAGCGGAGTTGTTTACCAAGATGGTCAATTTGATGATTCTCGTCTAGCTATAAACATTGCACAAACTGCAGTAGAAAATGGCGCTTGTCTTTTAAACTACGCCAAAGTTATTGGCTTATTAAAAAATGACAAAAACCAAGTTACAGGTGTTGAGATAATAGATCATGAATCTGGAGAAAAACACGAAATAAAAGGTAAAGCTGTCATAAATGCAACTGGAGTTTTCACTAATGCAATAATGAAGCTAAACGACACTGTGTACAAAAAATATATTGTTCCGAGCCAAGGAATTCATCTTGTATTCGACAAATCATTTTTACCTAGCGACCAAGCATTAATGATTCCTAAAACAAGTGACGGAAGAGTGTTATTTGCTGTGCCATGGCATAATAAAGTAGTAGTTGGAACAACTGATACTTTAATTAAAAAACATAGCTTAGAGCCAATTGCATTAGAAACAGAAATTGAATTCGTATTAGAAACTGCACAAAGATTCTTAGTAAAAAAACCTACTCGCGCTGATGTTTTATCTGTTTTTGCTGGGTTAAGACCTTTGGCTGCACCAGAAAAAGAAGGAAAAAGCACCAAAGAAGTTTCTAGAAGTCACAAAATCATTGTTTCTGAAACTGGATTAATAACCATTACTGGAGGAAAATGGACTACCTACAGAAAAATTGCAGAAGACATTATAGACAAAGCAATTACTGTACATCATTTACCAAAATTAAAATGTAAAACTGAGCATATTGCAATTCACGGAAACAAACAAACCGATGCAAAAGCTAGAGAAAATCATTTATATATATACGGAACTGATATTCCTAAAATATTAGAATTACAAGAAAAAGAGCCTGAATTAAAAGAAAAGCTACATCCAGATTACGAATATACGATGGCAGAAGTAGCTTGGGCAATTCGTTATGAAATGGCTAGAACCATTGATGACGTATTGGCTAGAAGGGTTCGTTTGTTATTTTTAGATGCACGAGCTGCAATTGCTTCATGCGAAAAAGTAGCTCATTTATTAGCTAAAGAACTAGGCCACGACGAGACATGGGCTCAAAGACAAATATCAGAATTTAAACATCTTGCAAACGGATTTATTTTGTCAGATTTTCAAGAAAAACACCATTAAAAATACACCATTATGGAAAACAAATTTATCCTAACACTAGATCAAGGTACCACCTCCTCTCGAGCCATCATATTCAACCATGATGGCAAAATAGCAAGTATTTCACAAAAACCTTATGAACAAATCTTCCCAAAACCGGGATGGGTTGAACATGATCCTAATGAAATCTGGTATTCACAAATTAGCGTTGCTGCCGAAGTTATTGCAAAGATGGGGATTTCAGGAAAAGAAATTGCTGCAATCGGAATTACTAACCAACGTGAAACAACAATTGTCTGGGACAGAGAAACTAGCGAACCATTATACAACGCTATTGTTTGGCAAGATCGCCGAACAGCAAAATATTGTGACGAATTAAAAGCACAAGGCCTTACAGACATGATCCAAGAAAAAACTGGATTAAAACTAGATGCTTATTTTTCTGGAACTAAGTTAAAATGGATCTTAGATAACGTTAAAGGTGCACGCGAAAAAGCAGAACAAGGAAAACTATGCTTTGGAACTGTAGACACATGGCTAATCTGGAAACTAACCAGAGGCAAGATGTTTATGACAGATGTTTCTAACGCAAGTAGAACCTTACTAATGAACATTCACACATTAGAATGGGATAACGAATTATTGGAATTATTTAATATTCCAAAAGCAATGCTACCTGAAATAAAACAAAGTAGCGAAATATATGGTGAAACTTGTACAACATTATTTTCTACAAAAATTCCAATCGCTGGTGTAGCTGGTGACCAACAAGCTGCTCTTTTTGGACAACTATGCACAGAACCAGGAATGGTAAAAAACACATATGGTACTGGTTGTTTTATGCTAATGAATACTGGCGACAAGCCAGTTTATTCTAAAAACAATTTACTTACAACAGTTGCTTGGAAAATAAACGGCAAAACAACTTATGCACTAGAAGGAAGTGTATTTGTTGGTGGCGCAGCAGTACAATGGCTAAGAGATGGTGCAAAAATGATCGATTCATCTGATGAAATCGAAAGTTTAGCAGCAAGCGTACCTGATAATGGTGGTGTATATTTTGTTCCTGCTTTAACAGGATTAGGCGCACCTCATTGGGATCAATATGCTAGAGGAGCAATTTTTGGTATTACTAGAGGAACAACAAATGCACACATAGCACGTGCTACTATAGAAGGAATTGCATATCAAGTATTCGATCTAGCAAAATCAATGGAGGCCGACTTTGGGAACGAAGGAAAAGAACTAAGAGTTGATGGCGGAGCTGTTGTCAATAATTTAATGTTGCAATTTCAATCAGATTTATTCGGATTTAAAGTAATCAGACCTAAAACTTTAGAAACAACTGCATTAGGAGCTGCATACTTAGCAGGATTAGCTGTAGGATACTGGAAAAGCATAGACGAACTTCAAGAGCAATGGTCAATTGACCGCGAATTCTCTCCAGAAATGCCAAAAGCCGAAGTAGACAAATTGGTACACAACTGGAACAAAGCTGTAGGTCGCACTACAAACTGGATTGAAGACTAGGAAACAAACCATTAAAAAACAAGAAGATGTCACCATTTATCGCAGAAATTATCGGCACAATGCTCGTTATCTTATTAGGTAACGGAGTTGTAGCAAACGTGGTTCTTAAAGGAACAAAAGGAAACAACTCTGGATGGATAGTAATTACTACCGGATGGGCATTTGCAGTCTTTGTAGGCGTAACCGTTTCAGGACCAATTAGTGGCGCGCATCTAAACCCTGCAGTAACACTTGGATTAGCCATTATAGGAAAATTTGCTTGGAGTCAAGTTGCTTCCTACATCATCGCACAATTACTAGGAGCTATGCTCGGCGCATTCTTAGTTTGGCTATTCCATAAAGATCACTTCTCTATCACCGAGGATGAAGGCTCGAAATTAGCCTGTTTTAGTACTATACCAGCAATTAGAAACAACGTATCAAATTTAATTAGCGAAATAATCGGAGCTTTCGTTCTTATTTTCGTAATCTTCTACATTGCAGGTCCAGAGCTTAGCTTTAACTCAGCCACAGATGTCAAAATAGGTCTAGGTTCTATTGGAGCTTTACCAGTTGCTATTTTAGTATGGGCAATTGGACTCTCTTTAGGTGGTACTACAGGTTACGCTATTAATCCTGCGAGAGATTTGGGCCCTCGTATCACACACGCCCTTCTTTTTAAAGGAAGTAGCAATTGGGACTATGCATGGATTCCGATTATAGGACCAATCATAGGATCAGGTTTAGCAGCACTCTTATATATGGCATTACTTTAAATATCTCTTTTATAAAATAAGAAATCATGAAAAAAACACTATTTTTCTCTATAATCTCAATTATAGGGCTAACTGGATACGCTCAAAAAACAGCGGATTCGGATAGTAGTTTCGTTTCAACAGAAAACACAGAACCATCCCGTTTAGACTTTAATGTTGACTTAAAAACAAGCCACCTATGGAGAGGACTTGTCATTAATGACGGTATGACTGCTACTGGAAATATTCATTACACATTTGATAAAAAAAGAAATTTTACAGTCGGAATATGGGGTGGTGCAGGATTTGACGGGAAATACCGTGAAATAAACTACTACATTCAATATCAAAAAAATAATTTTTCAATTGGATTATGGGATTTGTTTAATACTACTGGTATTGAAAACCCTGAAGTATTTAATTACAACAAACTCACATCGACGCATCTTATAGACTTAAGAACTTCGTATCGTTTCCCGGAATCTTTTCCATTGCGAGTAGAAGTTGATATAATACTTTACAGCGGTTTAAAAGACAGACAACTTAATAGCAATAACAGCTACAAAAGCAAATACACAACTTATACCGAATTCAGTTATCCCGCTATCAGAAACCAAAAAGTAAATTTAGACGTTTTCTTAGGAGCAGGCTATGCGCTTAATGGAGATACTTTTCTATACTCAAATAAAACAGAAAGCAGTTTCGGTATTGTAAATACGGGAATAAAAGCAACCAAAGAAATTTCTGTTTTTAATTATAAATTACCTGTTTCAGCAACCGCAATGTGGAATCCTGAAAACAAAATTGCCAGATTGCAACTAGAAGTCAATCTGTTCTAAACTCATTTAGGTTTTTAATTTGTTTGTTAAAACTCTCTTTAAAACAAAGAGAGTTTTTTCATGTTAAGTAAAAATACAAAAACAATGTTAAATCTTCATCTGACATCTTGTCATAATCACTCAAATAATCGTACATTTGTGTCCTTATTAAAATACACTTTTGAAAGTGACTTATGGAAAAGATTATTGAAGAAAGCAAACAAGGCGAAAGTCTTGTTTTAGAAAATAAACCTGAGAATACTAAAAAACTCTTTATAGAAAGTTATGGTTGCGCGATGAATTTTTCAGATAGCGAAATTGTAGCTTCAATTTTATCTGATGGTGGCTACAACACAACTTCGGTTCTTGAAGAAGCTGATTTGGTTCTAGTAAACACCTGTTCTATTCGTGACAAAGCTGAGCAAACTATTCGTAAACGTTTGGAAAAATACAATGCTGTAAAACGTATTAACCCAAAAATGAAAGTTGGAGTTTTGGGATGTATGGCTGAACGTTTAAAAAGTCAGTTTCTAGAAGAAGAAAAAATAGTAGATCTTGTTGTTGGCCCTGATGCTTACAAAGATTTACCTAATTTATTAAGCGAAGTCGAAGAAGGACGCGATGCTATAAACGTAATTTTATCCAAAGATGAAACTTATGGTGATATTTCGCCTGTTCGATTAATGAGCAACGGAATCACAGCATTAGTTTCGATAACCCGTGGCTGTGATAATATGTGCACCTTTTGCGTGGTACCTTTTACTCGTGGACGCGAGCGTAGCCGTGAACCTCAGAGTATTATGAATGAAATTCAAGATCTATGGAACAAAGGCTTTAAAGAAATTACACTATTAGGCCAGAACGTAGATAGTTACTTATGGTACGGTGGTGGATTAAAAAAAGACTTTGTTAGTGCATCAGATATGCAAAAGGCAACGGCAGTAAATTTCGACCAATTATTAGAAATGGTAGCTGTGACTTATCCTAAAATGCGTATTCGTTTCTCGACCTCGAATCCACAAGATATGCACGAAAGTGTTTTACATATTATTGCAAAATATCCTAACATTTGTAAACACATCCATTTACCGGTTCAGTCTGGAAGTAACAGAATCCTAAAAGAGATGAACCGACTGCATACACGTGAAGAATACATGACTTTGATTGACAAAATCAAAACAATAATTCCAAATAGTTCAATATCACAAGATATGATTGCTGGTTTTCCAACAGAAACAGAGCAAGATCACCAAGATACAATGAGCTTAATGGAATATGTAAAGTATAATTTTGGTTATATGTATTCGTATTCTGAACGTCCTGGAACTTTGGCTGGAAGAAAAATGGAAGATGATGTTACCGAAGAAACTAAAGCTAGAAGATTACAAGAAATTGTTGATCTACAACAAAAACACGCTTGGTTTCGTTCTGAAGAATTTATCGGTCAAACTGTAGAAGTTTTAGTTGAAAAAGTTTCTAAAAAATCTAAAGAAGAATTCTCTGGAAGAAATTCACAAAGTATTACTGTAGTTTTTCCTAAAGAAGATTATAAAATTGGTGATTTTGTAAATGTCAAAATCACAAGTTGCACCAGTGGTACATTAAAAGGTGAAGCGATAGGATTGAGCAACATGAATTGATTACTTTTTTTGCCACAGATTAATAGGATTTTAAATGATTTTTATATTATTTTACCTACATTTAATCATGGAGAACAAATTAATTTATGCGACATTATAAAGAAAGTGAGACTTATAAAATTATTGGCATTTGTATGGAAGTACACCGAAATCTTGGACCAGGCTTATTAGAAATAGTTTACAAAGACGCTTTAGAAATAGAATTTAAAGAAAATAATATTCCTTTTGAAAGAGAAAAGGAATATTCAATTGAATACAAAGGCAAAGTTTTGCCTCATAAATTTTATGCAGATTTTATTATTAATGAAGATATCGTTTTAGAGGTAAAAGCAATAAAGGAATTTTCAAATGAACATATAGCTCAGATTATAAATTACATGAAGTTATCTAGCTCAGAAATAGGATTACTTGTTAATTTCCAAACAAAATCCCTTCAATACAAAAGATATATTTCATAAAACACTTAAAAAAATCTGTGAAAATCATTTTAATCTGTGGCAAAAAAACAAAAATATAAATGGAGACAGTTCAAGCTATAAAACAACGTTTTGAAATTATTGGAAATGATCCTAAGCTTAATCGCGCCATAGAAAAAGCAATTCAGGTAGCACCAACCGATATTTCGGTAATGGTAACCGGAGAAAGTGGTGTTGGTAAAGAAAGTATTCCAAAAATTATACATTCACTTTCACATAGAAAACACGGAAAATATATCGCTGTAAACTGTGGTGCAATTCCCGAAGGAACTATTGATAGTGAATTATTTGGCCACGAAAAAGGAGCTTTTACTGGTGCTACAAGTACACGTGAAGGTTATTTTGAAGTTGCCGATGGTGGAACTATATTCCTGGATGAAGTTGGAGAATTACCACTAACAACACAAGTAAGATTACTTCGTGTGCTTGAAAATGGTGAATTTATAAAAGTAGGTTCATCACAAGTACAAAAAACTAATGTAAGAATTGTAGCCGCAACCAACGTAAACCTATTCAACGCTATCGAAAAAGGTAAATTCCGTGAGGATTTATACTACCGTCTGAGTACAGTTGAAATCACTTTACCTCCATTACGTGAGCGTAAAGAGGACATTCACTTATTGTTTAGAAAATTCGTATCTGATTTTGCTCA
The DNA here is from genome assembly GCF_003668995.1 of Flavobacterium sp. 140616W15. Classification (NCBI taxonomy): domain Bacteria; kingdom Pseudomonadati; phylum Bacteroidota; class Flavobacteriia; order Flavobacteriales; family Flavobacteriaceae; genus Flavobacterium; species Flavobacterium sp. 140616W15. The sequence goes on along the minus strand of NZ_CP033068.1, from coordinate 48,872 downwards.
TAAATACAAAATGCCTCCATTAAAACTGGATGATGATGCAGTTCAACTATTACAAAAATTTAGATGGAACGGTAACGTTCGTCAATTACGAAATGTAGCCGAGCAAATTTCAGTTCTAGAAACGAATCGGGATATCACTCTTGCAACATTACAATCTTATCTACCAACAGAAGGTCCAAATTTACCTTCCGTAATTAATGAGAAGAAAAATGATAGCGACTTTAATACCGAAAGAGAGATTTTATACAAAGTTCTTTTTGACATGAAAAGTGATTTGCATGACTTAAAAAAACTTACACTTGAGTTAATGCAAAATGGTAATGCAAATGTACAAGAAGCCAATAAAAACTTAATCAAAAAAATATATGGTTCACAAGAAAATGATAGTGAAATTGATTTTGAAGAAGAACCAAGAACTGCTGTTATGACCACTCCTAGTCGGGAGGAACAATACCAGTCTTCTAATGAAGATAATTATTTATTTGCAGAAACAATCGAAGAAGAAGAGGTTTTACGATTGGAGCAAAAAGAAATCGAAATGATTAAAAAATCATTAGAAAAAAACAAAGGAAAACGAAAAGCCGCAGCAGACGAACTAGGGATTTCGGAACGAACTTTGTATAGAAAAATAAAACAATTTGATTTGTAAAATAACACATTCAAATTGTGTAAAAATTGACAACTAAAATAAATACCTTTGGGGCTTTTAAAAAATAAAATGAGAAATATACAGTACCTAATTATAATTGTAATTGTTTTTACTTTTAGTAGCTGTTCCGTTTACAACTTTACAGGAACGGGTAAAATAGATGCAAAAACATTTCAAGTAAATTACTTCCAGAACAACGCTGATTTAATTGAACCAGGATTAGATCGTACTTTTACTTTACAATTACAAGATTTAATCCAAAACCAAACCAACTTAAACTTAGTGAGTTCAGGTGCGGATTTAATGTACGAAGGAGAGATTACAGATTACAGAATTAGTCCGATGACTGCAACTGCAGATCAACAGGCATCACAAAACAGATTAAAAATTCGTGTAAACGTACGATTCACTAATAGAAAGAAAGAAACAGATGATTTTGAAAAATCATTCGAATTTTATTATGACTACCCGGCACGAGATCAACTTATAGGGCCAATAAAAGATACAGCTATAAAAGAAATTCTTGACCGTATTACCCAAGATATATTTAATGAGTCATTAGCAAAATGGTAAAAAGGTTAATTCGTTTAATTGGTTAATCGTTAATTCGATTCAAAAAAAGACGAGTATACAAATAAACAATTTAAACGATTAAATAACAGAATATAATGAATGTTAACGATTATACTTACCTAATAAATAGACCCGATGCTATTTCCGAAAAGCAAACGGATGAATTAGGTAATGTATTGAATGAATTTCCTTATTTCCAAAGTGCAAGAGCATTGCGATTAAAAGGACTTTATAGTCAAAACAGTTTTAAGTATAATTATGCCTTAAAAGTTACTGCTGCACATACAACAGATAGAGCTATTTTATTTGACTTTATAACATCTGAAACTTTTTCAACCATTCAAAAAGAATATTACGACAAGAAAGCTTTAGCTCTTTTGGATATAAATGTTATTGATAGCGAACATCTTTTACCTGAAGTTCTAATTGAAGACGAAACAATAGAAGTGATAGAAAAAGTAGAACCTATAAAAATTATAGATCCTATCGAACAATCTATCCTTACTTCTATAAAAGAAGCTTCAATTCCTACTATCGAAGTAAATTTAGAAACTACAGAACAGGCCATAGAAATTGCAGAACAAAATCTAGAATTAGGAAAACCTCTGGATTTTTCTGCAAAAGAAAAACATTCCTTCCAAGAATGGCTTCAACTTTCTAGAACAGAACCTATTGAACGAAAAGAGGAAAAGAAGAAAGAAAACAAAGAAGAAAAACAAGAAGTTCCTCCTATTGAAATAGACAATTCTTTAATCGAAATCAACGAAGAAAAAAGAAAAAAGCGGAATTAATCGATAAATTCATCGAAACTAGTCCAAAAATTTCTCCTGTAAAATCTACTACAACAGTTGCTGCTAACATTCAGATAGACATCAATAGAGATGACAATTCTTACTTAATGACTGAGACTTTGGCTAAGGTATATTTAGAACAAAAAAATACACTAAAGCAATACAAGCATATGAAATATTAATTTTGAAATATCCAGAAAAAATTAGTTTCTTTGCAGACCGTATATCGGATATTAAGACATTACAACAAAATAACAATAATAATTAAACAATGAGCACATTTTCAATTTTTTTAGTTTTAATCACAATAGTTTGTTTTCTATTGATCGTAGTAATCATGGTTCAAAACCCTAAAGGTGGAGGATTATCTTCAACAATTAGTGGATCTCAAATGTTAGGTGGTGTACAAAAAACAACTGACTTTTTAGACAAAAGTACTTGGACATTAGCAACAATCTTAATTGCATTAATCTTGCTTTCTAGTTTAAGTTTCACAGGATCTTTAAGTGATGTAGAATCTAAACTTATCGAGAAATCTGCTACTACAGCTCCAAGCACAACGCCTGCTGCTCCAGTTCAAGAAACACCTGCTGCGACTAACCCAGCAAAATAATACATTCTTTATAGAATACAAAAATGCCAGCCTGTCAAAGCTGGCATTTTTTATAAGAAATAATGTCAGTTTATTCAAGGTGGCACAGTTTCTGAAAGTTTATAAACAAACAAAAATTATAAACATAACATAATTATAAAATCATGACTTTAAACATTAAACCGCTTTCAGATCGCGTACTTATTGAGCCAGTTGCAGCAGAGACTAAAACTGCGTCAGGGATTTTTATTCCAGATACTGCCAAAGAAAAACCGCAAAAAGGGACTGTTGTAGCTGTAGGAAATGGTACTAAAGACCATACTATGACTGTTAAAATTGGAGATACAGTACTTTATGGTAAATATGCAGGGACTGAATTAAAACATGAAGGAACTGATTATTTGATTATGCGTGAGGACGATATCTTAGCGATAATCTAAAAAGCATAAGTCTCTAGAATTAAGTATCAGGTAAAACCTGAAACAACTCAAACCTTAAACTAAATTAAAAGAAATGGCAAAAGATATAAAATTTGATATTGAAGCACGTGACGGATTAAAGCGTGGTGTTGATGCATTGGCAAATGCAGTAAAAGTAACTTTAGGACCAAAAGGACGTAACGTAATCATTGGAAAATCTTTTGGTGGACCAAACGTAACTAAAGATGGTGTTACAGTTGCAAAAGAAATCGAATTAAAAGACCCATTAGAAAATATGGGAGCTCAAATGGTTAAAGAAGTAGCTTCAAAAACTAATGATTTAGCTGGAGACGGTACTACAACTGCTACGGTTTTAGCACAAGCAATCGTAAAAGAAGGTTTGAAAAACGTAGCTGCAGGAGCTAATCCAATGGATTTAAAACGTGGAATTGATAAAGCTGTTGAAACTATCGTTGCAGACTTAGCTAAACAAGCTAAAGTTGTTGGAAGTGATTCAGAAAAAATAAAACAAATTGCATCTATCTCTGCAAATAACGACGAAGTAATTGGTGAATTAATCGCTACTGCTTTCGCAAAAGTTGGAAAAGAAGGTGTTATTACTGTTGAAGAAGCAAAAGGAACAGATACATTCGTAGATGTTGTTGAAGGAATGCAGTTTGACAGAGGATACTTATCTCCATATTTCGTTACAAATCCTGAAAAAATGGAAGTAGAATTAGAGAGCCCATACATCCTTTTGTATGACAAAAAAGTTTCTTCTTTAAAAGAACTTTTACCAGTTCTAGAGCCAGTAGCTCAATCAGGAAAACCATTATTAATTATTGCTGAAGATGTTGATGGAGAAGCTTTATCAACTCTAGTAGTAAATAAATTACGTGGAGCATTAAAAATTGCTGCTGTAAAAGCACCAGGTTTTGGTGATAGAAGAAAAGCAATGCTTGAAGATATTGCTATCTTAACTGGTGGAACCGTAATCTCTGAAGAAAGAGGTTATACATTAGAAAACACTACAATCGAAATGTTAGGTACTTCTAAAAAAGTAACTATCGATAAAGACAACACTACAATTGTAAGTGGCGCTGGTGAAGCAGACATGATTAAAAATCGTGTAAACCAAATTAAAGGTCAAATGGAAGCTACAACTTCTGATTATGACAAAGAAAAATTACAGGAACGTTTGGCTAAATTAGCTGGTGGTGTTGCTGTACTTTATGTTGGTGCTGCATCTGAAGTAGAAATGAAAGAGAAAAAGACAGAGTTGATGATGCATTACATGCTACTCGTGCTGCAGTTGAAGAAGGAATTGTTGCAGGTGGTGGAGTTGCATTGTTAAGAGCTAAAAACGCTTTAAGCGAAATAAAAGCTGACAATGCTGATGAAGCAACTGGAATTCAAATCGTATCTCGCGCAGTAGAAGCTCCATTAAGAACTATCGTTGAAAACGCTGGTCTTGAAGGTTCTGTTGTTGTTGCTAAAGTTGCTGAAGGTACTGGTGATTTTGGATACAATGCAAAAACTGACGAGTATGTAGATATGCTTAAAGCAGGTATTATCGATCCTAAAAAAGTAACTCGTGTAGCTTTAGAAAATGCCGCTTCTGTAGCAGGTATGATCTTAACTACTGAATGTGCTTTGATTGATATTAAAGAAGACAATGCAGGCGGAAACCCAATGGGTGGAGGTATGCCAGGAATGATGTAATACTATTCCAGACTTAAGTCTAAAAATAAAATCCGAAGTTTTTCATAGCTTCGGATTTTTTTTGCTTTGATTTGAAAATCTATTTCCCTTTTATTTCTATATTTTAAAAACAACTATTTAGCTCAAAACACAACTAAATAGCCTGTTGTAATGCAATCTCTTTTATACTGTCAAGAAAGATAATCTAAGTAGCAATCAAACAGATTACCATATAATGAACAACCCAATTGTCCCTGACAAAATATAGAAATAAAAAATCCGAAGTGTATAACTTCGGATTTTTTATTTAAACATCTACTACTCTATTTTATCTGCCGGTCTTTTCTTTAGTAACTTCATTAAAACTGGAAAAGTCGTTATGATAACAATAATTATAATAATGTATTCGATATGTTGCTTCAAATCAACTCCTTGTTTCAAAAATATCCCATAGAGGTAATGTCCTGAAAAGATTAAGATAAAAGCCCATAAAAATGAACTTAATATATTATAAAACATAAATTTCTTTTTATCCATAGACACAATTCCTGCAACTATAGGTGCAAATGTTCTAAAAATTGGTAAAAAACGTGCATAGATTATAGCTTTACCTCCATATTTTTCAAAGAAATCTTTTGACTGCAATAAGTATTTCTTCTTAAACCAAAAAGTATCTTCTTTTTTAAATAAATAATAACCGCTTTTGGCTCCAAACCAATATCCAGTCATATTACCTAAAATTCCTGAAATAGCTACCATTAAAGAAAGAAGAAAAACATTTATAAAATCATTTTCTATATAAACCATGTTCTGAATTAATTCACGGCTATAAATTCCAGCTAAAAAAGTAAGCTATCACCAGGTAAAAAGAAACCTGCAAAAAGTCCTGTTTCGGCAAAAACTATAAATATAACAATGTATAAACCAATTTGAACTCCACCTAAGGTAAGGGTAATATAAAACTCTGGATTAATTAATTGAGTCCAATCAAAATTATTCATATAAGCGATTTATTCGTTAAATTTATAAGTTGGTGAAAGTAATAATAAATTAGTTTAACCACAATAAATTGGGATATTTTAAAGTTTTATTAACGCTAAAAAAAGCCCCAACCCTCAGTTAAGCATCAATATTATTTTCTTTCATATTGACAGCACGCAGGAAGTCCATCATAAACATCTTGTGTAGTCTTCGCAGCATCAGTATCATGACCTACTTTAGCAATAGCATTTTTTACATCTACAAGAGAAGTTTTCTCTTCATTCAGGATTAAATTTAGTTTATGCGTACCAATATCCCATGTTGCCGATTTCACTCCCGAAACACTAAAAGCTGCTTTTTCTATTCGTTTTTTACAATCCTCGCAATTACCATTTACCTCTGTATCATACTTTGCATTTTTATTCTTTTTATCTTGTGCCTGAGCAGCAAATGAGAAAAAAGTAAGCAGTAGAACTATTATTACATTCTTATTCATCATTTTTCTATTCTTTTTTTGGAATTCGTGAGTCTTCGGTTTCATTTTGCTTTATTTTAAAGGTTTATTAAATTTATTTAAGTTTTTTTATTTTATTTTAAAACGTAATCCCGCGTAATACATTTGTCCAAAAACTGGAGCATATACAATCGATGCGTCAAAATTTGGTCCAAACGGATTGTCACTACCTAAAATCGCTTTGTTTTGTCGGTAATTCCCAATATTCTCCCCTCCTACATACACTTCAAAAACATCAGAGAAGACTCTTGTTACTTGTGCATTCATTAAAGAATACGAAGGTGAAAACTCAGGCAATCTATCTTTCTCTGGATTTGAAGCTGTATTTGGCAATTGTTGCTCTCCAATCCAATTAAAAGTATAATCTATTTTCCATTGTTTTCCATCAACAAGATTAGTTTCGTATTCTAGATTACCAAAAAAACGATGTTTTGCTTGTAATGGTCTTTCAAAATTTCCAGATAAATAATCGGTTCGAATATCATAATATTTATAAGCTGAACGGAAATTAAAATTCTTTAGTAATTCATAGTTAAATTCAACTTGTAAACTATTAGCATATGATTTCCCATTTAAATTATAAAACAGAACTTCTTGCGGGCTTTGCATTACATCTACAACAACCTGATTCTGGAAATCAGTTCTGTATAAATCAAAAACCACTTCGGCATGCTTATTAAAAAGAGAAAACTTTTGCGAAAAACTCAATCCGTAATTCCAAGCAATTTCCGGATTCATTCCATAAATTTTTCCGTTATTATCCAAAATAGAAAACACTCTTGAACTAGCAAACAATTGTTGATTTTCAGCAAAAACATTAGCAGAACGCTTCCCTCTTCCTGCTGAAAATCTCAAAACTGCTTTCTCCCAAGGATTATATCGTACATGTAAACGTGGAGTTACAAAAGTCCCTAAACGATTATGATTATCAATTCTCCCTCCTAAAATAACACTAAAATTATCCGTGTTATCATATGTATATTCAAAGAAAGCTCCAACAGAATTATCGATTCGGCTATAATCATTTACATTTACAAACTCCTGATATTGATCGTATGTAAAATTTAACCCTGCAGCAAATTTATTCTTAGTGTTATCAATAATTGAATTAAAAATCAAATTAGAATAGTAACTATTCTGTTTGATATCATATTGATTTAAACCAAAATAAGATCTCTGATTGTGACTATTAAACGCATTCTGAAAACCAATACTCTGATAAGGCATATCTGGAAAAACATAACCAATTTTAGTAGCTACATCAATTCGTTCCGTGTTAATTTCTGACCCCCAATAATTCGTTGTCCCTTTATCACGATCCTTATCAAAATCTAGCTCGCCAGTTTGCTTTTTATCATTCATGTATCTAAGATTAACAAAACCAACCCAGCCTTTCTCAGCATTCGTATATTGATAACGGTTCAAAATATTGATTTGTTTCCCTAATGGATTATCCAAAAACCCATCATCGTTCATATCTGTTTTTGCAACTCGTGCATTACCATGAACTAATAAACTTGTTGCCCATTTATCAGAAAGCTGCTTAGTAAAATGAGTGTTTAATTCGAAACGAGAATCAGTAGAACCATATGCATTTAAGAAAAATGGGATATCATTCATTGGTTTTAACAACTCAGTATTTATTTGTCCCGAGATACTTTCATACCCATTTACAACACTACCTGCACCTTTGGTAATCTGGATACTTTCAACCCAAGTTCCAGGGGTAAATGATAATCCATAGGCTTGAGAAGCCCCTCGAACAGAAGGAACATTTTCTTCGGTAATCATCAAATACGGACTCGTAAGCCCCAGCATTTTAATTTGTTTTGTTCCAGTTAACGCATCCGAAAAGCTTACATCAATAGATGGATTTGTTTCGAAACTTTCGGCCAGATTACAACAAGCAGCTTTAAGCAATTCTTTACTTGTTATAAGTGACGTATTTCCTGTAAGAGTATATGATTTTTTAATTCCTTTTTGCTTCTTTACAATTTTTACTTCGTCCAAATTCTCTTGAGCAAGAGCAGGAATACAAAGTAAAAGCATAGCGAAAAATGCTATATTTTTTTTCATGAGTATAATTTTAATATTTAAATAAATAGATTCAAACCATAACAAATGGTTTGACTTTAAAAAACATTAAAATCAGGCGTAAAATATATATTGTTGATAGAGCTTAAATAGCGGAGGTGCATGAGCATCGCTATAATAAGTGTTTAACTGTTTGCTCTTAAATTTTGGAATAAATAAAAAAACAACTGCTTTAAATTCTTGAAAGGTAAAAGGGAAATCAAGCTGAAATAAAAATGTTTTAATAGTAGCTGTATCTGATTTTTTCTCAAAATGAACTACTTTATCCTTACAGCATGATGCTTTCTTTTTGGTAGCAATCTCACAACATTTCTTAACTGGAGGTGCTTCTAAAGTTTTATTCAATGAAATCGAGGCTAGCTTACCTCCACAATAATGTACATCAAAAGCTAATCCTACATTGGAGACCAATAGTAGAAATGCTAAAAACAAACTAGTACATCTTTTTATATTCATATCGTTTGTAAAATTAGCATTATAATCAATTACACAAATGAAATTCTTGTTAAAAAATTAAAAATTACTTTTTTTATAATTCAAACTCCTGCCCCATCAAAGGAATAACACAATTGAAACCATATTTCTCTTTAATTTTTATACGAAGAGCATCTGCTGGAACATTTTCTCCATGAACCAAAAAACTTTTTTAGGTTTATTATCTAATACAGAAAGCCATGCAAGTAAATCATCCTGATCTCCATGAGCCGAAAGCCCTCCTATTTCTAAAATTTTTGCTTTAACTGGAAAATATTTTCCACGTATTTTAATCTCATCCGCACCTTCTAATAATTTCCTACCACGAGTCCCTTCAGCTTGGTAACCTACAATAATTACTGTAGTTTCTCGCATTCCTATATAATGCTCAAAATAATTCAAAACTCTTCCTCCTGTAGCCATTCCGCTCGCCGCAATAATAACTTTTGGACTTTTGTTATAAATAACATCCATTGTTTCCTGATAATCCGAGACTAAAGAAAACATTTTAGACATTCCTATGCATTCCTCCATCGTAAGTTTATGCCATTCTTTATTATTAATAAATATTTCCAGAGCACTAATTCCCATGGGGGTATCTATAATATATGGGATATTCGGAATCCGATTTTCCTTCTTTAGTTGCCATAATAAGAACATAATACTCTGTGCTCGTTCTACAGCAAAACTGGGGATAATTACCGTTCCTTTTTTCTGGAAAGTAGTATTAATATGCTTCTCAAGCTCTTCTTTTGGATCTGTATCAGGATGCAATCGGTTTCCGTATGTGCTTTCTAAAAATATATAATCTCCTTTTTGGGGTTTTTCAGGAGGAAACAATAATACATCATCATCTCGACCAATATCTCCTGAAAAAACTAACGTTTTTTTCTCAACTGTCAACGCAATACTACACGCTCCCATAATATGTCCTGCAGTAGAAAAAACTGCTGAAATATCTGTTTCTAGAAGAAAGGGTTCATTAATTTTGACTACTCTAAAAAGTGGAAAAACTTTCTTAGCCTGATCTACCGTATAAAGCGGTTCTGCAATTTCATGACTTGAATATTGCTCTTCGTTGGCCTTATTTGCCTCTTCTTCCTGAATCTTTGCACTGTCTAAAAGAATAAGTTTAGCTATTTCTTTTGTTGGACCTGAACAATATATCTTTCCTTTAAACCCCTGATACACCAATCTTGGTAACAAACCACAATGATCTAAGTGCCCATGGGTAAGTAATACAAAATCTATAGTTGAAGGCTCAACCGACAAAGGCTCCCAATTAAGTTCTCGTAAAGGTTTTATCCCTTGAAACTGTCCGCAATCAATTAAAATCCTAACACCATTACTCTCAATTAATGTTTTAGAGCCCGTAACAGTTCCCGCACCACCAATGAATTTAACTTTCATTTGATTCAAATTTAAATTACATAAAATAAAAAACTATACTTTTAAGAATACCTACACAACTCCGATGCTTCTTTTATAATACCTTTTATTCTTTGAGAACTCAATCCTATTTCTTCTAAGCAATAGCGATTATTTAACAACTCTCTTACTAAAATCACATCCAAAGCCAATAACTTATCTTTTTCGGCAAGTGTCAGTGTGGTCAAACAAGTTATAGGATATAAATTATTATTCTCATTTTTTGTTCTCAAATTATTATTTGCAGGATAATCCCAACTTAATAAATTCAATCCAGAACATGTTCCAAAAGTCATTGCATCTAATGTAAATCTATTATTGGTAACTATCCAGCATTCTGAAATAGCATCTTTCTCTGCAAAAACAAGATGTTTTCTTTCTTTAAGATCATTAAATCTAGACAAAATATACATCGGTACTTTTACATCTGTAGATGCTTCTTTTCCCATATGAAATTTACACTCAATCATTCCAATGACATTATTTTTCTTTACCAAAACATCTACTTCGTGCGAAACACACTTTCCTTGTAGCGTTAAATTAGTTCTCGTTTCATAATTTTCAATGGAGAAAAGTCTAGCGATATATTTTTCGAAGTAAAAACCTGCAGGTCCTAATAACTGAATGGCTTCTTTTAAGTTATAACGTGCAGCATGAGAATGAGATTTTTTTCGTAGCAGATTAAAAGCCATCTTATAAATTCTCTTGGTAGAAATACCTTCGTAAATTTCTTTTTCTATTGTTTGTAGAACTTCTTGAACAATTAATTGGTTTGCACCCGAATTCAACAGAGACTTCTCTAATTTCTTCCTGTCAAAAACAACAAAATCTCCTGATTTTTTTACAACTTTCATCTGTTCCTTAACTTGATCATTAAAACAAAACAAACCGACTAATAAAGATACGAAAAAAAAGAGCTATTTACTTAGCTTTTGATAATAAAATCCCGGAATGAACAACAGTATAAAAATAGGTTGGATTAAAAATCGACGCACATAAAAAAGCATCAAATTATTATGATTAGCGTAGAAATAAACAACACCAGAAAAAGTAATGATTAAAACCAGAAAAAAACAACATATAAAATCGAAGCGAATTTCACCATTTCAATTTCTTCAAAAGCACATAAATAATTCCCAATGATAGAATCGTATTTAATGTGTATCGAAACAGCAATCCGAAAAATAAACGAAGCGAATCAAATTCAGGCAAAGGAAGCACTTCATAATCTCTTTCAAAATAAACTAGAAAAGGATCATAAAACAACTGACTTTCAAAAGCCCTTACACCTACTAAAAGAAGCACAAAAACAATTAGGAGAAAAATTCTCAACTTATTTTCAAGAATATTATTTAGCATATTTAGAAAATTTACTTACCCAAATAATCCACAGAATAAAAACCAATCCATAAATCACCAATGGAAAAAGAACCCCATGCAAAATATGTGATTTCTCTGGAAAATAATATAACAATGTGCACAATGATGCTATTCTAAAAATATTAAGGACATAAATAAAAAGACAACCTCCTAAAATATAAAGTAACGTTGGTTTTAATTTCCCTGAAAAGGCAACTATAAAAGATACAAATAAAATAATAACACTAATTGCATTACAACCTTCCACAATTGAAGCAACTGTTTTTTGATTATACAATATCCTTACATACGGCTCTGAAGGGATTTTCACGAATTCAACATCATCTTTAAACAATCGCAATAATTGCTCCGTATGATACGCAACTAAATTTGTTATTCCGTCTAACTTACCTGTAGTTCCAAAACTGCTCAAATAAAATTGATAAACCAATGTCAATATAATATAAGTTGCAAAAAATGCACCTATAAAAAGAAGAAAGGGCTTATACTCAATTAAATATTTTTTCAAGACAAATTTTTAACAAATTTATGTATTTTTTGATTTGGCTTTAAATACTTTTGTATAAAAACAAAATAAGATGACATTTCAAGAATTACAACCAAAAATAACTGCGATTGTAGCAGACACAAATCACTCAAGAGATGAGAAACTATTAAACATTTGTCAATTATTAAGTGACAATATAGATTACTACAACTGGGTTGGCTTTTATTTTGCTAATCATGAAAACAAAACATTGCATTTAGGCCCTTATGTAGGAGCTGAAACGGATCATACTGTTATTCCTTTTGGCAAAGGAATTTGCGGACAAGTTGCCGTTTCTAACGAAAACTTTGTAGTCCCAGATGTAGCTGCTCAGGATAATTATATTGCTTGTAGCTTTACTGTAAAATCAGAAATTGTTGTTCCTTTATTTGTTGACGGAGTAAATATTGGTCAAATTGATATTGATAGTCACGTACTTGACCCATTTACTGAAGCTGATGAAAAGTTTTTAGAATTTGTTAATCAAGAAGTTGCCAAACTGTATTAGAAACACAATTACATCTCTTCAGTTTTAAAAATGTAAAAACATGAAATTTAGCTTTCCTTCTTATTTTACAATTGCCTTTTTTCTATTAGTAACGACAAAATTATTCTCACAAGGCTCCTTAGACCTTAACAAAATGATTTACATGGATTCTACATATACAGAAACCACAGCAGAAAACTATAAATACATTAGGATTGTCGAGGGATATTATCAAAACAGAACATCTTATGTTTTTAAAGATTACTACAAGTCTAAGACTCTCAAAATGATTGGAACATCAAAAGATAGAGATTTTTTAAGAAGAGACGGACAATTTGTTTACTACCATGAAAACGGTAAAAAAAAGTCAGCAGTTAGTTATATCGATACAAAAAAGGACGGCAAAGAATTTAACTGGTACGACAATGGCTATTTAAAATCGGAGCTTGAATATTTTAAAGACAAAAACAGAGAGGTTATTTTTAAAGTTAATAATTATTGGAACAAGCAAAACGAGCAAAAAGTAATATCAGGAAATGGTGACTGTAAAGTAGAAGACGAAAACTATGAAGGAAGTGGTAAAATAAAGAATGGCTTTCCTGACGGTATCTGGAAAGGGAAAAACCTAAAAGCTAATTATACTTTTACCGAGAGCTATAAAAACGGCAAATTAATCTCTGGCATAAGCATCGATTCCTTAAACATTGAACACCCTTACAAAGTTGTATCTGAAAAACCAAGTCCTAAAAACGGAATAGAGACATTTTATAGATATATAGCACGAGAAATGTTTATTCCGATAGACGTTAGAAATAAAGTTTTTGGAAAAATACACATGACTTTTGTTGTGGATAAGGAAGGAAATCTAATTGAACCAAAAATAGTAAAAGGGATTGGTTACGGATTAGACGAGAGCGCAATTAGCGTAATTAAAGGGTGTAAAAAATGGAACCCAGGATTAGAAAGAGGCATTCCGACAAGGTTTATTTACTCATTACCCATAACAATTGCAAAAAAGACTCAATAAAATTTATTTTTAGAGAAAAAAATACTATTTTTGCACCCGTCTTACAAGAGATGTATGACATACATAAAAATCATTAAATAATATTGGAATGTATTTAACTAAAGAAATTAAAGAAGAGATTTTCGCAAAACACGGTGAAGCAACAAACACTGGAAAAGCAGAAGCTCAAATTGCATTGTTCACTTACAGAATTTCACACTTAACTGAGCACTTGAAAAAAAATCGTCACGATTATAACACAGAACGTTCATTAGTACTACTAGTAGGAAAAAGAAGATCATTGTTAGATTACTTGAAGAAAAAAGAAATCAACAGATATCGTGAGATTATCAAAGTATTGAATATCAGAAAATAATCAATATAAAAAAGAGGTGCGAGAGTGCCTCTTTTTGTTTTTTAAACAAACAAAGAAAAAAGTTTGGTTTTTCATTGGGTTTTAGGCATTAACTACGCACAACAACAACTACAACACAACTAAAACCCATTGTATAATCAATAAGGAAAAAATTTATGATTCCACAATTATTTGTAGAAAAAATCGATTTAGGTGATGGCAGAAGCATCACAATCGAGACAGGACGTTTAGCTAAACAAGCTGATGGTTCTGTAGTAGTAAGAATGGGCGACACGATGATACTTGCAACAGCAGTTTCAGCTCGTACCGCTAACCCAAATGTTGATTTCTTACCATTAACGGTAGATTATCGCGAAAAATTTGCGGCAGCTGGTCGTTTTCCAGGAGGTTTCTTCAAGAGAGAAGCTCGTCCTAGCGATAGCGAAGTATTAACAATGAGATTAGTAGACCGTGTTTTACGTCCGCTTTTCCCAGATGATTACCATGCTGAAACGCAAGTTATGATTCAATTAATGTCTCATGACGAAGAAGTAATGCCTGATGCATTAGCTGGTTTAGCTGCATCTGCAGCATTAGCAGTTTCAGACATTCCTTTTTACAACTTAATTTCTGAAGTACGTGTAGCACGTATCGATGGAAAATTTGTAATCAACCCAAGTAGAGAAGACTTAGCAAAATCTGACATCGACATGATGATTGGAGCTTCTATGGATTCAGTTGCAATGGTTGAAGGAGAAATGAAAGAAATTTCAGAAGCTGAAATGGTAGAAGCTATCAAATTTGCTCACGAAGCTATTAAAGTTCAAATTCAGGCTCAATTGCGTTTGCAAGCTGCTTTTGGTAAAAAAGAAATTCGTACTTACGAAGGTGAGAAAGAAAACGAAGAAATTTACAAAAAAGTAAAAGCTGCTGCTTACGATAAAATATATGCTATTGCAAAAGTTGGTTCAGCTAAACACGAAAGAACTGCTGCATTTGCCGAAGTAAAAGAAGAAGTAAAAGCTTTATTTACTGAAGAAGAATTAGCTGCTGATGGAGATTTAGTTTCTAAATATTTCTACAAAACAAACAAAGAAGCTGTTCGTAATGTAGTATTAGAATTAGGTGTTCGTTTAGATGGTAGAAAAACAACAGACATCAGACCAATCTGGTGCGAAACTGATTATTTACCAAGAGTTCACGGTTCTTCTTTATTTACACGTGGAGAAACTCAAGCATTGGCTACAGTAACTTTAGGAACATCTAGAGAAGCTAACCAAATTGATTCTCCATCTGAACAAGGTGAAGAGAAATTCTACTTACACTATAACTTCCCTCCTTTCTCTACTGGTGAAGCAAAACCTCTAAGAGGAACTTCAAGAAGAGAAGTTGGTCACGGTAACTTAGCTCAAAGAGCGTTAAAAAACATGATTCCTGCTGATTGTCCTTACACTATCCGTATTGTATCTGAGGTTTTAGAATCTAACGGTTCTTCTTCTATGGCTACAGTTTGTGCTGGTACAATGGCTTTGATGGATGCTGGAGTTCAAATGGTAAAACCAGTTTCTGGAATTGCTATGGGATTAATTACTGACGGTGAAAAGTTTGCTGTATTATCTGATATTTTAGGTGATGAAGATCACTTAGGAGATATGGACTTTAAAGTAACTGGAACTGCTGACGGTATCACAGCTTGCCAAATGGATATCAAAATTGATGGTTTACGTTACGACATCATGGAGCAAGCTTTAGGGCAAGCACGTGAAGGACGTTTACACATTTTAGGAAAATTAACTGAGACTATTGCTGCTCCTAGAGCAGACGTTAAAGCACACTCTCCAAAAATCATCACTAGAACTATCCCTGGAAACTTTATTGGAGCATTAATTGGACCTGGAGGAAAAGTAATTCAAGAATTACAAAAAGCTACTGGAACAACTATTGTAATCAATGAAGTTGATGAACAAGGTGTTATCGAAATATTAGGTACAGATCCTGCAGGAATTGAAGCTGTTTTAGCTAAAATTCAATCTATTACTTTCAAACCTCAAATGGGCGAAGCTTATGAAGTTAAAGTAATTAAATTGCTTGATTTTGGAGCTGTAGTAGAATATACTGCTGCACCAGGAAATGAAGTTTTACTTCACGTATCTGAGCTAGCTTGGGAACGTACTGAAAACGTTACTGACGTAGTAAACATGGGAGATATTTTTCAAGTTAAATATCTTGGACTTGATCCTAAAACTAGAAAAGAAAAAGTGTCAAGAAAAGCACTTCTTCCAAGACCTCCACGTGAGGAGAAAAAGAGTAATCAGATCTTAGTTTACTAAAGGTTTATTTATAGAAAAAACCCCAATTCATTTATTTGAATTGGGGTTTTTCGTTTTTAGCTATTGTCGATAAACAATTCCGAACATCAAACTCTGCGATCCAAAATCCTTCTCAATCTTATCATTAAATAATCCATAAGGAGACCATTGATAATGACATTGTAAGCCAACATTTTTATAATTGAGCTTAATTCCTTGTGATAGATAAAATGTAGTCAAAACTTCTTTTGTATGCTCTCCGCCTTCAAAATCTAATTCGTATGGAGCTTTATAAAAATTTAAAGCCAAACCTATTCCAGAATTCCATTCTAAATTAAAATCTTTTTTTCGCAAAGATAAAGGAACAACTTTTGCAAAACGAGTTCCGATATTTATTGCAAAATGACTTGATTTATATTGAACTATAGTATCTCTATATTCAAAATTAGGCTCTACGGTTTTTTTAGGTATAAAAAAATTAAAACCAAAATCTATAAAATCTTCCCGATTCAATTTACTTCTAAACCAAAAACCAAATGATGGCGATAAATCAAACTTACTCGAAAGTTTCTCGATTGGCTGAACAAAACCAGCTTCAATATAAATTCTTTCATAATCATCAGACGTATCTTGAGATTCATTTTGAGAGAATGCAAATTCCGAAAACAAAAGAATTAATAGATATAAAAAACTTCTCATAATCACCAATTTAAAAAAGGCATTGACCTTTTATTATTTACATTCCAAAGTCCTAACTGAAAACCTGTAGAATTTGATTTATTAAAAATACCAATCTGCAATCCTTTATTAATTTGTGCTTGATTAAAAACTCCCAAATGCAATCCCTTCAACTCATAAGATTGATTATAAACTCCAATTGTAGAACCAATTAAATCATTATTAGCATTGTAAACACCTATTGAAAATCCATTTTGATGACCTGCAATTGTTCCCAAAACAGTTACTGAAAGGCCATTAAAATCGTTGAACTTGTTTCCAGCCGAAATATTTAAGCCATTCATACTTGTTGTGGTAAAAAAGCACCCAGAACTAAGATTTAAACCATTCAATTTTAAATCAGGAGTATAATTTACATTCCTAATTTTATAATCTTCATCAGAATTTTTTATAACTTTTATTTTATTGTTCTTTATTACATCATCAATATGCATTAACAACATAAAAGCATATAATGCTCCAGCGACAGGTGCTGGATTTACTTCTATATTTATACCATTAATTGTTTGACGCTCTATATTTTTATTATTGATATGTCCAAGACCAAACACAAGCCCATTTACTTGGTCAACTTTTTTAGAAATTGGCGAGAGACTAAAAATCTGCGAATGTGTTTTTACAGAATCAACTGTATGAATCTGGATTACGTCCTGAGCATGAATAAATCCAAATGTTAAAAACAGGAATACTAAAATTGACGTTTTCATAAATCATTATTTTAAAATTACAAGACAAACCTATTGCAATTATCACACATATATTTGCTTAAATGAATAAAACTATTTCTTATATTTGCGATTATCGCAAATTATGAAATATCAAGAATCATTTTTAAAAGCCATTCGAAGTAAAGTTTCAAAATCAATTTCTTTAATAGATGAAGTAGCTTCTGTATTAGAAATTAGCTACGATGCATCACATCGGAGAATATCTGAAAAAAGTAAATTTTCTATAGATGAAACTATCAAACTCGCAGATCATTTTAATATTTCATTAGATAATTTATTCTCAAAAAAGAAAAAGTTATTGTCGAGAAAACAATTGAAATAGAGACATTAAAAGATATGCTTCAATATTTTAAAACTTCTTCAGAACAAATTGAGCTTTTAACTAAAAATCCAAAAACGACCCTTTTTTATTCTGCCAAAGATATTCCGTTATTCTATTTTATGGATGGAACTATTTTATCAAAATTCAAAGCTTTTGTATGGCTTAATCTTTTAAATACGGACCAAAAAAAAGTTGCTTTTGAAAATTTTGTAATCGAAGAATCCTTTACAGAATACATGCAAAAATTGAAAAATGTTTATGATAATGCTATTGTAAATGAGGTATGGAATGACACTACAATAAACAGTAGCTTACAACAGATTTTATATTTTTACGAGGCTGGTTTACTTAACCTAAAAAATGCAAATGCACTTTGTAAAGACTTAAAAAGGATCATCAATTCCATCCAAGAAAAAGGCAATAGACCAAATTCTAATTTCACCATATACTACAATGAGTTAATATTGTTAAACAATAATATGCTCATAGAAACAGAAGAAAAACTAACGATGTTTGTTCCTTATACGTTACTCGGTTATTTTATTACTGACAATACAGACAGTTGTAAAAATGTACATCAATTCTTCAAGCAACAAATAATCAACTCAAAGGCTTTGGGTGCCTCCGGAATCAAAGAGCAAAATTTATTTTATAATCGAGCCATTCGAAAAATAGATTATTATATCGAAAAAATCAACTCTCAAGTCGATTTACTATTTTAAAAGAGTAATCAGATTTTAGCTTACTAAAGGTTTATTTATAGAAAAAGCCCCAATTCAAATAAATGAATTGGGGCTTTTTCGTTTTTATGCTACTATAATATATTTCACAATAAATATTTTTTTTAACATATTTTTTTTTAATATTTGCTAAAACATCAACAAAAAAACGCTAAAACAAACAATCCTTTGAAAAATTATCATAAAAAAAATCATTCTTTATTTTATTTGGATTAATACTAAACATTCATATAATTAGAAGCCAAGTCAACGACGTCAATACATACAACTGGTTTGACAATACAATTGGCAAAGAAAATTTAGACATAATCAATGGTGTCCCTCACACAAATCCTTACAAAACAGCTAAAGAGTCCATCAATTTATATTACATAAACGCGTACGAATTAGGTAACCTTACTTATGACGGACAAATTTATTACAATGTAAATTTAAAATACGACATATTTAGAGACATTCTAATACTAAGTCCTTCCGACCAAGCTCAAAATATAGGAATTAACATTATCAAAAACAAAGTCAAATCATTCTCAATAAAAGATATAAACTTTGTTAATATCAACAATCAAAACAATAAAGATTTAAAATTATCAAACGGGTATTATGAGGAGAATAAACATTATCCTTATTTTACATTTTACATTAAGCATTATAAAGACCAACAAAAGATTACCAATGACGAAGGGATATTTTATTTATACAAAGAAAGTCCTTCTTATTTCATCGACCTCAAGAACACAGTATACCATATAAAATCCAAAAATGACTTAATCAAACTATTTCCTGAACAAAAGAAACAGATTAGCGAATTTTATTTAATGAACAGAGAACTTAAAAAAACAAACTCAAATCTATTCATGAGAAACTTGATGAAATACATTAGCAACTCTCTTACAATTCAAACTATATAAGACAAATGAAAAGAATTATACTCGCCTTATTTATTTTATTTTCATTTCAATTATCTATAGCACAAAATTCTAATGAAAAACTATCTATTAATTTCAATGACGAAACTTTAGAAAATGCTTTAAAATCTATAGAATCATCTACCCCTTACAAATTTTATTTTGATCCAACTTGGATTAGATCTAATAATAAGCTTATAACCGGAACGTATACCGATATAAAAATCGATGATTTATTAGAGAAACTATTAAATAAAACTGAGTTAAATTTTATTGTTATAAAAAACAAAGTGATACTAACACTTAACAATACTATTCACGATGATTTACCAGCTAATTATTTTGCAGATACTCCAGTAACTAACGACAGGAACAATGGTGAAAACAACTCCAATAATCCCGTATTTTATCAACAATATGACACCTTAAATAATTATAGTGTTACAAAAAAAGCATCAATCGTTTTTATAGGAAAGGAAAACAAAGAGGTAACGAAAAAAAACTTTGTTGTATCAGGTACTATAAAGAATGAAGAGACTGGTAAACCTGAAGCAAATATTTTTATCAAAGTAAAAAATAAAAACATTAGTACCTCAAGCAATCCAGACGGATACTATAGCTTACAACTTCCAAGAGGGATAAATATTATTGAAATAAAATCATTAAGCCACAAAGAAATTGTAAAAACTTTAATGGTTTATGAGGATGGTGTATTTGATGTTAATATCAATGAAAAATCAAACCAACTAGATGAAATCGTAATTAAGAAGAAAGGTAAAAAGACAATTGAAACAACTGTTTCTGGTTTAGTTTCTATTGACATTGAAGGAATAAAAAATGTTCCTTTAATTCTTGGAGAACGAGACATCTTAAAAGTTGCAACTACATTTCCGGGCGTTAAAACTACAGGAGAAGGATCTGCAGGGTTTAACGTTAGAGGAGGAAAAGATGACCAAAATTTAATTCTTTTAGACAATGCTGTCTTATATAATCCACAACACTTTTTAGGCTTTTTCTCAGCGATAAATCCTTACACAGCAAAAAAAGCAGATATTTACAAAGGAAGTATTCCTGCTGATTTTGGAGGCCGTTTGTCATCTGTATTTGACATTACAACAAAGAATGGTAATCTAGAGAAATTTTCTGGAGAAGGAGCTGTAGGCCCTATCACATCAAATCTTACCATTAGCACTCCAATTAAAAAAAATAAATCCAGTATCATTTTTGGAGTTCGTGCAACATATTCTGATTGGATTTTGAAGTCTTTAGATGATGAAAATCTAAAAAACAGCCAAGCAGGTTTTTACGATGGTATTCTAAAATACAATAACAACATAAACAAAAACAACTCGATTGAAGCTACTTTGTACTATAGTCATGACCGTTTTAGCTTAAGCTCTGACTCTATTTACAAATACAGTAACAGACTCGCTTCGGTAAAATGGGATCATACTTTCAACGAAAAAAGTAAAGGAGCATTAATATTTACCAATAGCGAATACAAATTTAATATTGACTATAACACAGAAAACATCAATTCATTTGATTTTGGCTACAAAGTAAATGAATCTCAGTTACAGTTAAAAATGAACTATCAACTTAATAAAAAGCACAATTTATCATATGGTGTTGCTAGTAAACTGTACAATATTTCACCCGGATATCAACATCCTACAAATCCAGAAGCAACTCTAGTACCTATAGAAATTGCAAAAGAAAGAGCGCTAGAGTCAGCAATTTATTTAGCAGACAGCTATAAATTAAGCGACAAACTATTGATTGATTTAGGATTGCGATACTCGTTTTATGCTTCACTAGGCCCCTCAGATGTAAACAAATATCAGCCTGGATTACCTTTAAGCGATGAAACACTTATTGGGACAGAAAAATATTCGAATAACGAAGTTATAAAAACTTACGGAGGCCTAGAACCTCGTTTAGCAGCACGTTATTTTATTACTGAAGATTTATCAGTAAAGGCTGGATACGATTTTACTAGGCAATATATTCATCTTTTATCTAGTAATGTAACACAATCACCAACTGATACTTGGAAATTATCCGACTCAAATGTAGCACCTCAAAGCGCACAGCAAGTTTCTTTAGGTCTTTTCAAAACTTTAAAAGATGAAGAATATGAAATAAGCCTTGAAGGGTATTATAAAACATCTAAAAACATTCTTGATTATAAGGTTGGAGCACAGCTTTTATTAAATCAAAAAGTTGAAACTGAATTATTGCAAGGAGAAGGAAAAGCCTATGGAATAGAGTTATTACTAAAGAAAACGACAGGAAGATTAAACGGATGGGTTGGCTATACTTATTCTAAATCGCTTATTAAACTTGATAGCAAATTTAGTTCTGAAACGGTAAACAACGGAAACTTTTTCCCTTCAAATTTTGACAAACCACATGATTTAAGCGCAATCTTAAATTACAAATTCACAAAACGTTATAGCTTATCAACCAATTTCTTATACCAAACTGGAAGACCAATTACTTATCCAATTGGAACTTTTAACTATGGAAATGCTGAATACACACTTTATAGCGACAGAAATGCATATAGAATACCAGATTATATCCGTTTAGATATCGGAATCAACATTGAAGGAAACCATAAAATAAAAAAACTAGCTCATAGCTTCTGGAATATTTCTATTTATAACGTTTTAGGCAGAAACAATCCTTATTCTATTTATTTTGTTACTGATAAAAATGGATCAGTAAAAGGGTATAAATCATCGATTTTTTCAATACCTGTTCCTAGCATCACTTATAATTTTAAATTTTAAATATCAATCTAAATGGATTCAAAAGTCATGAAAACCATCTATCAAAATAAAATATGCTTTATTCTACTACTAAGCTTAATTATAAGTAGTTGCACAGAGTCGTTTAACCTTCAAAGCGATACTTACGAAGAAGCTTTAGTAGTTGAAGCAACTATTACAAATGAATTAAAAAAACAAGAAATAAAACTCACAAAGACTTCACGATTAGAAGAAGATGGATTAAAGATTGAAACTGGTGCAAATGTCACTGTATTTGACAATAAAGGAAATACATTTCAATTCAAGGAAGAATCAGGAAAATACATTTCTGAAACTGAATTTAAAGCTGATCCAAAAACAGAATACACACTTGAGATTACCACCTCTAACGGGAAGAAATATAAATCTTCAAATGAAGTTTTAACTACCGAGAATGAAATTGAAAACATAATACCTACTGTTGTAACCGACAGCAAAGAAGGTAGAGGAGTTCAAATAAAAGTACACAGCTACGACCCTGCTAATACCTCAAAATATTACAGATACGAATACGAAGAAACATACAAGATTATTGCTCCACGTTGGACGGGCAGTAAGCTTATACTTACAGGTCCTGAATCTATAGATGTCGTCAAAAATTCAACAGACACTAGAATATGTTATAGTACAAAAACATCTAATGACATTATTTTAACATCGACTGCAAATTTACAAGAAGACCGTGTGAATTATCAAATTCGCTTTATTAGTGATCAAAACTATATTATTAGCCATCGTTACAGTATACTTGTAAGACAGTATGTTCAAAACTTACAATCTTATACATTTCGAAAAACAATGAAAGACATATCAAGTTCTTCTAGTATTTTGTCCCCAAAACAACCTGGTTTTATTAATGGAAATATCAAATGTACATCTAATATCGATGAAAAAGCAATCGGCTTTTTTGAAGTGTCATCTGTTTCTTCAAAAAGGATATTTTTTAATTATTCTGATTTATTCCCTGGTGAACTATTACCCCCTTATATCACAGATTGCGATATCGAGGAATATAAATTTTGTTTTGGTATAAGCGCCCCTATCCCTTGTCGAGGCGATGTTTTAATAGATCGTATTAGTGCAAACAAAATATCTTATTTATACAACACAGACAGGATTCTTTATTATGCCACAAACATAGAATGTGGAGACTGCACATCATTTTCATCTAACGTAATACCTTCGTTTTGGACAAATTAAAAAAAATCATTTTATTATTAGTATTTATTAAAATACAAATAATAACAGCACAAGCGCCACAAATCATCAATTTAGATGAAACCATTTTTATTCACACAAATGGTTCATCGTTTGTGTCTGGAGAAACCTTACAGTATAAAATTTACTGCCTAAAATCGACTGACAAGATTCCTAGCAACATAAGCAAAATTGCTTATGTTGAGTTAGTAGATAATGATAAGAAATCCGTTTTTAAAACAAAAATTGCATTAGAAAATGCAACTGGACAAGGGGATTATTTTATCCCTACCACTTTAAAAACTGGAAATTACAAACTAATTGGCTACACAAATTGGATGTTAAACAAACCTATTTCAGAGCTATTCCAATTAGACATTAACATTGTTAATCCGTACAAAGTTGTAGATAAGAAAACAACTGAGAATAGCCTAATAGCTTCATCAAAAAATAATACTGAAGATTCATCGACTAGTATTACAAATGAAAACATTGCCTTTAAATTCAATAAAAAAACGTTTACAAATCGTGAATTAGTAGATTTGAAAATCGAATCTGAAAATACCATTCTCAAAGATGGTGAGTACTCTTTATCAGTTCGAAAACTTGACAATATACCAGCAAACGATCAAATTTCTGCTGTAGATTTTTCTTCTAAACAATCATACCCACTAGTTTTTGATTTACAAAATCAAGATAAAAAAATAATCCTACCTGAAATTAGAGGAGAAATCATTTCTGGAAAAATTTTAGCAAAAAACAGCACTGACAACACCAATAACATAGCAGTTGGATTATCAATACCTGGAAAATCTTTTGCATTTAAAATTGTAAAAACAGATTCTAATGGTAATTTTATTTTCTATGTAAACAAAACGTATTATACACCAGACGTTATTATTCAGATCATTGATGATAAAGCTAGTAATTACGATCTAAAAATAAACAATGCTCCAGAAATAGATTATTCAAATTTATCTTTTAATCCAAATGCTACTTTATCATATTCCATAAAAGAAAGTCTTTTGGACAGATCTATTTCTGCCCAGATTGAAAATGCATATTATCATAAAAAGTTAGACAACATAATAAAAACGCCAACATTAGAACCTTTTTATTTCCCTCTTGCAAAAGAATATGTATTAGATGATTTTACTAGATTCAGAACACTAAAAGAAACAATGACTGAAATTGCTACAGAAATATATCATAAACAAAAAGGAGACAAAACCTATCTATATGTTTCTGATCCACTTTATTTCCCACAGTTACCTGAATCTGCTTTAGTTCTAGTTGATGGTTTATACTTAGAGAATCAAAATGAACTGATGACATACAACATGAAAAATATTTATAAAATTGATGTCGTTATTGGAAGATATTATATGGGCCCAAAATCTTTTAATGGATTAATTAATTTTACAACATTCGATAAAGATTTCAAAAGCAACCAAACAGGAAGTTATATTGTAAAAGCCTCAGTTTTGAGACCACAGCCCAAAAAAACATACAACAACATAACTTATGCTGATTCAGCAGATAACGAACGTATCCCAGACTTCAGAAATCAATTGTTTTGGAATCCTGATGTGAAACTAAATACTGATAGTAATAATTCATTTTATACATCTGACATTTCTGGAACGTTTGAAGTAAGACTTGAAGGTTTTACCAAAACTGGAACTCCAATTTCATTAAAAGAAATCATTGAAGTAAAAAATTCTTTATAACCGTATTTAGTATTCTAATTTAAATACGATAGAAAAAGAGATTCTTATCAGATTTAAGTGTCTAGTAAACCCCAATTCATTTATTTGAATTGGGGTTTTTCGTGTAAAAAAAGCAAATTATACTTAAATAAGGGACTCGTTTTTAGATAAATAAAACTAAAACTGCTGGTACAAAACTAATAATAAGCATAATATCCTCATACCCTTTTACATAATTGGCTCTTTTATCAAAAACATAATTATATATGTAATTACTAAGCTTTCCGAATGATTTAAGCTGCTATCTTATGGTTTCCTAAAAAACCTTGTTACTTCATTGTCACAATCATTTTTCACTCACTTGATTTTTAACCATTTAAAACCTCAGATTACACGATCCATTAGGAACACCCTCCTTTTATTAGTATATTTGGGTTATAGCCATCAATAGAATATAATTCTATAACAGCTGTTTTTAAAAAACTTTGGTCTCATTTTCTCAGAATAAATTCTAATTCTGCATAAATTGTTTTTTGTTAATTTAGAGTAATCCCCCTTACTTATTAAAACAAAAAACTACAGACACAAGTCTTTTATCCCATTATTTAACGATTACAATTATATTCAATTACAGCGGTTTTCATTGCGGTAACAACTTTTTTGCAATCTAAATTATTGTAATTTTTTTACAACTCCATATGCATAGCATTATGTACACTTTTAAAAATTGAGAAGAGAAAATATGAGACAACTTAAAATTACCAAGCAAGTAACCAATCGAGAGACTGCTTCATTAGACAAATATTTACAGGAAATTGGAAAAGTTAACCTAATTACCGCTGAAGAAGAAGTAGAATTAGCACAGAGGATTAAAACCGGTGATCATCATGCATTAGAAAAATTAACAAAAGCCAACTTGCGTTTTGTCGTTTCGGTAGCAAAACAATATCAAAATCAAGGCTTAACACTTCCTGATTTAATAAACGAAGGAAATTTAGGTTTAATCAAAGCAGGACAGCGTTTTGATGAAACACGCGGTTTCAAATTTATATCCTACGCAGTTTGGTGGATTCGACAAGCAATTCTTCAAGCATTAGCGGAACAATCTCGTATTGTTCGCTTGCCACTTAATAAAATTGGTTCTATCAATAAAATCAACAAAATGTATGCAATATTAGAACAAACTAATGAGCGTGCGCCGTCTGTCGAAGAAATAGCAAAAGAACTAGATATGACAATACATGACGTAAAGGACTCTATGAAAAACTCGGGCCGTCACTTGTCAATGGACGCTCCTCTTGTTGATGGAGAAGATTCCAATCTTTACGACGTATTACGTTCTGATGAATCTCCAAATCCAGATAAAAAATTAATCCACGAATCATTGAGCACCGAAATAGAACGCTCATTAGACACTCTAACTCCAAGAGAGGCAGATGTTGTTCGTTTGTACTTTGGTCTTGGAAATCAAAACCCAATGACATTAGAAGAAATTGGAGGAACCTTTGATTTAACCCGTGAGCGTGTACGCCAAATTAGAGAAAAAGCAATCCGTAGATTAAAACATTCTTCAAGATGTAAAATTCTTAAAACTTATTTGGGGTAATACAATTTAGTTTAAAGTTTCATGTTGTTTGGAGTAACCTGAAAATTTAAACCTGAAACTTTTTTTAACTCAAACAACAGTTTGACTGACTATTCGTTTTTTGATTGATGATTGAAACTCCGGCTGATTACTGGAGTTTTATTCTTTTTTTTTAGAACTAATTTAACCCGTAGATTTATTATTCTAAAATATTTTTAATTTAATTGTAACTTTTTTGCAACTCTATACGTATAACAACTGTACACTTAAAAATTGAGGAGACAAAAACATGAGACAACTTAAAATCACCAAGCAGGTAACCAATCGTGAGACTGCTTCATTAGACAAATATTTACAAGAAATTGGAAAAGTTGACCTAATTACCGCTGACGAAGAAGTAGAGTTAGCACAGAAGATTAAAGCCGGTGATCAAAGAGCATTAGAGAAATTAACAAAAGCCAATTTACGTTTCGTAGTATCAGTGGCAAAACAATATCAAAATCAAGGGTTAACACTTCCTGATTTAATAAACGAAGGAAATTTAGGTTTGATCAAAGCTGCACAACGTTTTGATGAAACACGTGGTTTCAAATTTATATCATACGCAGTTTGGTGGATTCGTCAATCGATTCTTCAAGCACTTGCAGAACAATCACGTATCGTTCGTTTACCGTTAAATAAAATTGGTTCTATCAATAAAATCAACAAGATGTATGCATTATTAGAGCAATCTAATGAGCGCCCACCGTCTGCTGAAGAAATTGCAAAAGAACTAGACATGACTGTTAATGACGTAAAAGAGTCTATGAAAAACTCTGGTCGTCACTTATCAATGGATGCACCTCTTGTAGAAGGAGAAGATTCAAACCTTTACGATGTATTACGTTCAGGTGAGTCACCAAACCCAGACAGAGAGTTAATTCACGAATCATTACGTACAGAAATCGAACGTTCATTAGAAACATTAACTCCAAGAGAGGCAGATGTAGTTCGTTTATACTTTGGTCTTGGAGACCAACACCCAATGACTCTAGAAGAAATTGGAGAAACTTTCGACTTAACTCGTGAGCGTGTACGTCAGATTAAAGAAAAAGCAATCCGTAGATTAAAACATACTTCAAGAAGTAAAATTCTTAAAACTTACTTAGGATAATAATATATATTTTCAGATTTAAGATTTCAAGTTGCTTTGAGTAACCTGAAATCTTAAACTTGAAATGTTTTTAACGCAAACAACAGTTTGATTGACTGTTCGTTTTTTGATTGATGATTGAAACTCCGGCTGATTACCGGAGTTTTATTTTTTTGTACTAGCCCTACTGCATTTTATAATTGGGCGTGCCCTTCCGTAAAAACTACAGGTCAGGCTTTCGTACTCGCTTTTTTTAAATAATTACACTCCGTTACATCATTAAAAAAAGAGCTCAAACAAATACTCAATCCTTCACG
Source organism: Flavobacterium sp. 140616W15 (assembly GCF_003668995.1). NCBI lineage: Bacteria > Pseudomonadati > Bacteroidota > Flavobacteriia > Flavobacteriales > Flavobacteriaceae > Flavobacterium > Flavobacterium sp. 140616W15. The sequence goes on along the minus strand of NZ_CP033068.1, from coordinate 20,404 downwards.
CAAAACACCCTCTATCTTCAAAAAATAATTTTCTTCACTAACTTAGTATAAAAGCTTGTGAATCTTTGCGGTTAAAATTCTACTTTTGCAAAAACAACACAACTACACAATGAAAAATACACTAATAGCACCGTCAGTTCTTGCAGCCGATTTTGCAAACTTACAACGTGATATCGAAATGATTAACAACAGTCAAGCCGACTGGTTTCATATTGACATTATGGATGGCGTTTTTGTTCCAAACATTTCTTTTGGAATGCCAGTTTTAGAAGCAATAAACAAACATGCTAATAAAACTATCGATGTTCACTTAATGATTATCGACCCTGATCGATACATTAAAACTTTTGCAGACTTAGGAGCAAATATATTAAGCGTGCATTATGAAGCTTGTACACATCTTCACAGAACCTTACAAGCCATAAAAGCTGAAGGTATGAAAGCTGGAGTAGCGATAAATCCGCATACAAACATTGACTTATTAGAAGATGTTATCAACGACATTGATTTGGTTTGCATCATGAGCGTAAATCCTGGTTTTGGTGGACAATCATTTATCGAAAATACGTACGCTAAAGTAAAAAAGCTAAAAGATTTAATCACTAGAAAAAACGCATCAACTATTATAGAAATCGATGGTGGTGTAACCAATAAAAATGCAAAAAAATTGGTAGAAGCCGGAGCTGATGTTCTAGTAGCTGGAAGTTTTGTTTTTAAAGCAGAAAATCCAACTGCAACAATTGCCGATTTAAAAGCACTGACTACTTTTTAAATTTTCAAAAGCAAATAAAAATACAAAAGCCGAAGATAAAATCTCTTCGGCTTTTTTTGTCAATTTTACTCAGAACTGTGAATTAGCTATAAACATTTTATTGATCTCATCCAACAATTCGATTTCATCTAGAGGAAGCAACTGAGTAACTACTTTTAGTAGTAACGCAATATCGATGGATGAATCTTTAACCCCATTTGAAATTTCAAGTTCTTCATGGTCTAACGCCAAGGTGCATAATTTAATCATATTAGAAATAATATATAAAAGTTCGCAATAACCTAATACTTTGATTTCTACGGCACAAACACCCTTTTTATCATTTGCAGGTTTTATTGTCGTGAAATATCTGTCGATTAATTGTCTAAAATCCTCCGATTTCATAATTTCATGTGCTTCCATAATTTTATTTTTATAGTTATCATAAAAGATAACCTGTTTAGGCAAATATATGACAAAATTTGAATTATCATAAAAGATAATCTATTTTGGAACAGAGCTTACAACAAAAAGTCGGAAAACGAATTCAAACAATTAGAATTGAGAAAAATATTTCTCAACAGGATTTAGCAGCAAAATGCAATTTTGAAAAAAGTAATATGTCAAGATTAGAAAAAGGAAATGCTAATGCAACGCTCTCAACTTTAGAGAAAGTATGCAATGCCCTACAAGTAGATTATATAGAATTATTTAAGTTTTAAAAAAGACCTAGTGGCCACGGAAAGAATTCGCATACTATCATTCGTTAAAATTCGTGTAATTACTTCATCAACTAGCGTAGCCAAAATTGTGTAAAAAAACAATTTAATCATATTAGTTCATCAAAGTTTTTGCCTTTCGATAACCAGTTAAACTAATGTTTCTGTGTTTCTTAAAAAATTTATTGAGATGACTTTCGTCAGAAAAACCAAATTCATCTACAATTTCATTGATCCTCATATCACTAAAACTTAATCGATGTTCTATCAATCTAATTTTATAATTTGAGATAAAAGACTGAATCGTTTCCCCACAATGATTCTTAAAATAACTCCCTAAATACGTATTAGATATATCAAATTTCTCTGCTATAGCTGAAGCCTTTAATTTTTGAGGACAAAAAATATTAGCCTGAATATAATTAATGATTTCAAGGATTCTTTTATCTGCATTTTCTTTTATACCAACAGGTTTTATCTTTGCTAGATTTCTCGCAGCAATTACAATCAATGCATTTACATAATGAGAAGCTAAATCTTCATCATAAATATCTTTATTTTCTATACTATGTATTAAAGATTCGGCTATAGACCTAACAAGGAACTCATCGGCTTTATTTTTTAAAATACAACCTGACAAATGTGTCGCATAATGCAATAAACATTCGATATGGTCAATACTTTTCGACTTATATTCTTTTACATACTCACTATTAACCTTAACTAATAAAAACTCAGTAGTCGTTACAGTATCAAACTTATGGAAATCATTTGGCGTAAGTAACATTAAATTTCCTGTTTGATAAGAGATACGATTGCCATTAATGTGAAGAAACCCATTTCCGGAAACTACATAAACCATCTGAAAGAAACTGAATTTAGAATCTACAATCGGACATTCGTTGATCTTCTTATAAATCACCTCAACAGATTGATGCATATTTTCTTTTCTCATCTTGTAAAGATACTTTATTATCATAAAATTATACTGAAAAAATAGCATTACTCAGTTTAATTTTGCTTTATATAAATAATACAAAATAATGAAGCAAAAATTCAACTTAAACAAAAATACAATTGCCTTAATCGCGATTTGTCTAGCTAATCTAATGTTCTCTTTAGAAATTTCAAGTGTTCCTGTAATCTTACCAACTCTCGAAAAAGTGCTAAATGCCAATCTCAGAGACATGCAATGGATAATGAATATATACACCATTGGCTGTACTGCTATTTTAATGGTTGCTGGAACCTTAGCGGATCGATATGGTCGAAAACACATTTTAATTATCACATTACTTTTATTTGGTGTTTTCTCCCTAATCTGTGGTTTAGCACAAAATACAGCGGTATTAATTATTAGTCGATTCTTTCAAGGGATAAGCGGTGGGGCTATGCTTATTTGTCAAGTAGCCACTTTATCATATCAATTTCAGGAAGGTAAAGAGCGTAGTAAAGCATTTGGTGCTTGGGGAATTATCCTTGGTATCGGATTAGGTTTTGGCCCTATTATTGGTGGTTTAATACTAGCTTTGTTATCATGGCAGTGGGTGTTTTTAATTCATGTTCCAATAGCTATTATCGCTGCTTTTCTTGTTTATAGCACTGTAAATGAATCAAAAGATTCTGAAACCAAAAAATTAGATATATGGGGAATGATTACATTATCTATCTCTATTTTCGGACTCACTTATTTCATTACCCAAGGCCCAAATTTAGGGTTCTTAAGTCCAATTGCCCTAGCTAGTATACTTATTGCCTTAATAAGTTTGATCCTTTTTATATGGGTCGAAAAAACAACTCCCTATCCCATGTTTGATTTTTCAGTATTTAAAATCAATACTTTTTCAGGAGCTATATTTGGTTCTATAGGCATGAATTTTAGTTTTTGGCCCTTTATAATTTATTTGCCAATTTATTTTCAAAGCTATTTGGGTTATGATGTTGTTACAGTAGGACTTTCTTTGCTTGCTTATACTTTACCAACTTTATTTATTCCTCCATTTGCTGAATATCTTTCGGTTAAATATCGCTCTGGCATTGTAATTCCTTTAGGACTATTTATTCTTGGATTAGGTTTTATCATGATGCGATATGGTAGCATTGCAGAAAATGCTAGCTGGATCACAATGCTACCCGGTTCCCTATTGGCTGGTATCGGACTAGGTTTAACCAATACTCCTGTAACTAATACAACCACAGGTTCAGTTTCAAGTAATCGAGCTGGTATGGCCTCTGGTATAGACATGAGCGCCCGAATGATTACGTTATCTCTTAATATTGCTTTAATGGGAGTTATATTAGTTGAAGGAATCTTATCTCATTTAACAACTTCTTTTTCAAAAGCATTAGAACCAGAAATTTTACGCTCGATAGCAGAAAAAATAGCTGTAGGAAATTTTTCTTCTCTCAATCAAGATTTTCCTGAGCTTGCAACCTTAGATTCTTCAGGGAAAATTGTACATGACGCTCTTGCTCATGGCTTTGACCTAGTCTTATTATATGGAGGTTTTGGTGTATGGATTTTAGCATTAATGAGTTATAAACTTTTCAATCCTAGGAATAGTGACAGATAACTTAATCTGCCTTTTTGTTACCCCAAAAAGGATTAGAATCAAGCCTCCATATGTAGGCAATCTGAAAATTTCCAGAGGACAATCCTATGTTACTAGTATTATTATCAGAAAATGAAGAAAAGATAAGATTATTAACATAGGATAAGCCTAGCGACCATTTTTCTTTATTATATCCTATTGCAACTCTTGGAAAGAATGTAGGATAGACTTCTATCTTTTTTTTACCAAAATCATTTATTTTTTCAGTCCCAAAATTAACTCCCATTGTTGCTGAACCACTAGCAAACCACTTTTCATTAATCGCCCAAGTATAAGCATAACCTCCACTTACACCAAACTGAAAATTCCGTAATGAGTTCTTATCCTTGTGTACAAAAGAACTATCTGAATCTATTTTTGTAAAATAAATTCCACCTCCAAGGAGAAAACTTCCTGCGGTTTTTAATTGCCTTTCATTTTGATTAAAAGCTGCTTTATAAGAGAATTTCTTGTTATTAAAAACATACTGCCCAAATGCTCCATATTGCTGAATTTTTAAATCTGGGTATAGCTGTATGTTTTTATCATTATCATCAGCAGTATAAAATCCACGATACTTTTGAACAAAAAGGTCAATTATAAACTTTCGCCCATAATTATGAATTTGAAAATCTAATGCTTTCGTTTTCCCTTTATCTTTATCCTTCATAAAATTTAAGCCGTATCCATAACTTAAATTAATTATAGTGTTATTTACAGACACTCCAAAACCTAAATTCATTGGTGTATTTGGCATAAATTTCTTTGTCTCGCCTCCTATGTTTTGTTCCATAGAAATAAACTTCATCGACTGATATATTCGAATAGAAAGATGATTTTCAAATGGTTTAATATAAGAAGTATCAACCTTAACCTGAGCTTGACTAAAATAAGGAAGAATAAATAAAAGTAAAAAATAAAAATATGTTTTCATTATGCTATAAAACGGAATTTATTGCCCCTTATTATTACGCAAAAGTATTCTTTAGAAAATATAAAAACTACACCTCTTAATTAAATCATATATCTTTTATACATACTTTAAATATGTGATTTCTGCGAATTAAACACTGCAATAATTTAATAAATGAATTCAACTTTACTCAAAAAACAGCTTATCATTATACTTTTATAATTTATTGAACTCGTTTTATTTTCATATTACAATTAAATTAGCATCTTAAATACTTACATTATGATTAAATCAATAATTCTATTATTTTTTTGTCTTCTATTAACCAGTTGTGATCCAATAAGAAATCTTAATTTCATAAACAAAACCGATTCAGATGTTAAAATTAAAATCAATCTAAATCCAGAAGCTAAAAGTTACACTTCGAGTGTTATAAAAGACAAATCAAATGGAGATTCTATTGTCTTCAATCTAAAACAAAAAAATACTGTAAAAATATCTTTTGGAGCTGGAGTTTGGTCTGATCCTATAATTGATGATTTTTCAAATTCAGTAAATACTATTGAGTTTGATACTAAAAACATCAAAACTATTTATAAAACTCCAGAGTCTGTAAAAAAACTCTTAAAAGACAACAAACATGGTTTTTTACACAAACATCGAGTCGACATAGATATTAATTAATAAATTACACACTTCTATAAAAGTATAAATCAGTATTATTATGTCTTGCATTATTTTAAAAAAGGAAGTTAACAAAACTATTTATTCCTAAATGTTTCCAGAAATCCAGTTTTATTTTGATTGGTATTCATACTTTTGAATTACATAAAACAGAGAGAACATGAAAATTTTAATAATAGAAGATGAGGCTGGTTTACGTGAAGTGGTACAACAATCACTTGAAAAAGAAAAATATATTGTCGAAACGGCATATGATTATATTTCTGGATTAGACAAACTAGGCGCATATGATTACGATTGTATTCTAATTGATATCATGCTACCAAACGGGAATGGCCTTGACTTACTTCTGGAAGTAAAAAGACAAAAAAAACAAAGTGCAGTTATTATTATTTCAGCAAAAGATGCTGTTGATGATAAAGTAAAAGGTTTAAACTTAGGAGCTGATGATTATTTAAGTAAGCCTTTTCATTTGTCAGAATTACATGCACGAATAAAATCAGCTATTCGCAGAAATAATTATAATGGAGATAATTTTATTACTTGGAAGAACGTAACTCTTTGCCCTGAACAACGAACCGTTACCATAGATAATAATGAACTAATCTTAAACAGAAAAGAATTTGACTTACTCTACTATTTTATAATAAATCCAAACCGATTAATTAATAAAACTGCGATAGCCGAATATGTTTGGGGCGACCACACCGATCAGGCAGACAATTTAGATTTTGTATATTCACAAATTAAAAATTTGCGAAAAAAACTAAAAGACAGTAATGCCGAAATTGATATTCAAGCAGTTTACGGAATTGGATACAAAATGAATTAATGAAATTACAAAATTATACCCTTCGTTATCTGGCACTTACGCTTCTTATTGTAATCCCAATCTGGGCAGGGATTTTTTATATGCTGATTTTAGATGAAGTACATGATAATATCGATGATGATTTAAAAAACTCTAAGATTATTATTATCCGTCACACTTTTGCCGACAAAAAATTATTAAATTCTCCAGAATTTGGTATCAACAAGTTTACTATAAAACCATTACCAAAAGGTAATTATTCTCGAAAAGATGAGTTTTCTACTTCTAAGGAATTCATGGAATATGATAATGATAACGAACCTATCAGGACATTAAAAACTATATTTAATGATGATAAAGGCAATCCTCATGAACTAATTATAAAAGCATCAATCGTTGAAGAAGATGAATTACTAGAAGATTTACTGCTTGCTTTAATTGGTTTATATGTTATGCTCGTAATTAGTATATTGGCAGTAAACCACTTGTTGTTAAAAAAAATATGGAAATCGTTTCATATCATTTTAGATAATCTTAAAGAAATTAAATTAGGAACTGGCAGCCGATTAAAACCTATAAATTCTCCTATCGATGAATTCAATATCTTAGCAAAAGAAGTAGAAAAAATGCTAAATCGCAATGAAACAATTTATTCTAGTCAAAAACAATTTATAGAGAATGCTTCTCATGAACTACAAACACCACTAGCAATTAGCATTAACAAACTCGAGTTATTTGCCGAAAATACCGTTCTTCCTGATGAACAAATGATGGAAATAGGAAAAATAACCGATACCTTAACTCGCTTAACAAGGTTGAATAAATCGTTATTAATGTTATCCAAAATAGAGAATCAACAGTATTCGGAAGAAGAAAATGTTAACTTTAATGAACTCATTTTATTACTAATTGACGACTACACAGATTTGGCTGATTTCAAAAAAGTAAAAATAACAGTCGTAGAAAATGATTCGTTATATTTTATGATGAACAAAGGATTGGCAATTGCATTGATTAGTAATTTATTAAAAAATGCCATAATACATAATCATCCAGATGGTTTTGTGAATTTCATAATAAATAAGAATGACATCATAATTTCGAACACTGGAAATAATCCTCCTTTAAATTCTGAATTAATTTTCGGAAGATTCTATCGCCATACCACAACAAATGAATCTACTGGTTTAGGTTTATCTATTGTAAAATCAATCATAAATAACTATTCGATTACTATAGAATATTCATTTACGGGAAATCATCAATTCAAAATCAACTTTCCTAAAAGTAGTCTTTTTTCTATGTTTTTCCTAATTGTTTCCAAATTCTAGTTGTACACTTGCATTAGAATTAAAAATAAATAATTATGAAAACTAAATTAAACTTGGCTATGTGCCTAATAGCAGGATTAGCATTTGGACTTTCTGCAAATGCACAAAAAACAGTAATCACTAAAACTGCACTACCTGCAAATGCTCAATCTTTTTTAAAAACCCATTTTGCAGGACAAGAGCCTACTTATATAATTGAGGACAAAGAAATGTTCTCTAAAGACTACAAAGTTCAGTTTGCTAATAATTTAGAAGTTGAATTTGATGGAAAAGGAAATTGGGAAGAAGTAGATGGAAATCATCAGGCTATTCCTATATCTGTAATTCCAAAAAAATTGTATCTTACATAAATACCAATTTTGCCAATACAACAATAACCAAAATTGACAAAGGTACTTGGGGTTACGAAGTAAACTTAAGTAACGGTTTAGAGCTAGAATTTAACTCTAAAGGTAATTTTATAAGAATCGATAATTAAGAATCAATAATTTAATACTTTAATCATGAAAAAATAATCTTATCAGGCTTTATTGCTTTAACGCTTTATTCTCAGCAACATCTTGTAGTAGTGATGATGATAATGATAATGACTACGAATCTGTAATTAGCGCTAAAGACTTACCTCAACCAGCAACAACATTTGTTACCTCATATTTCCCTACTGCTACTTATAAACTAATAAAAAAGCAAAACATTCCTGATTCTGATGGTTCTGTATATGATGTTTTATTGAGTAATAATTTTGAAATTGATTTTGATATAAACGGAAAATGGGTTGATATCGATGGAAATAACCAAGCAATTCCTGTTGAATTAATTCCTGAAAAAATCAATACTTATGTAAAGGAAAATTATCCTAATCAATCTGTAACAGCTATAGACAACGAAAAAACTCATATCGAAATAGAACTTTCTAATAATCTGGAACTTGTATTTGATCTTGAAGGAAATTTTATCCGAATAGATAAATAAAGATTGATTAAAAGCAAAATACCGCCTCATGGTTAGAGGCGGTATTTATTTACCAACAAAAATTAAAAACTAAAAAACATTTTTATAGGCTTTATTATTTTTATTTATAAATTAAGTACTGCTTTCTCATTTTTTAAAGGCTTGTAAACCTTCTTTCCAACTATTTCTTATCTCTTCTTCGGAGGTTCCTGCTTCTATCTGCTGTTGTAATTTTTCATTTCCTGCTCGTATTGAGAACTTTCTTTTATCAAAAAATTTAGATTTATCCGATGTTATTTGGTATGCTTTAATCAACCATTTGATTTCTAGTTTATCTATTTTAGGTATTGCCGATAAATCCTCTCCATTACACTCTACTCCATTATATAGAGGGTCTTTATCCCCAAAATTAGGCTTGGGAGTAAATGCAAAGTCACTTTTGGGCAAGTATGGAGATCCATAAATCTGAAATTGCTTTTCGGTTCCGCGTCCCATACTCACATTAGTTCCTTCAAAAAGACACAAACTAACATATAAATTAATCGATTGGTCGTTAGGCAAGTTTGGAGAAGGTCGTACAGGCAAACTATAACTCATACTTCTGTCATAATTTAAGCACGGAATAACCGTAAGTTCACATTGAATCCATCTTTTAACCATTTTTCTCCATTAATCATTTTGGCTTCTTCACCCAGAGTCATCCGTGAAGCAAAGGTGTTGGATGCATCCCAATCCCACTTTTAAAAACAATATCCAAAACTGGTCCATCTACAATACAATATTTGGATTTGGCCGATCCATTACTATCAACGGGACATTATTCTCTGCACATGCTTCCATTATTCTGTGCATTGTAGAAACGTATGTGTATAACCTTGTCCCACATCCTGTAAATCAAAATCATGACATCAATTCCTTTTAATTGTTCTCCACTTGGTTTGTTGTTTTTTCCGTAAAGGGAAACAATCGACAAACCTGTTTTTGAATCGATTTCATCAGATACGTGTTCGCCTGCATCGGCTGTCCTCGAAAGCCGTGCTCTGGTGCAAAAATGGTTTTATCTTTACTTTTTTCTCAACCAAAAAATCAACAAGATGGGTTTTCTTGTCAATAATTCCTGTTTGATTGGTTACTATACCGATAGTCTTCCTTTTAGTAAAGGCAAATATTCAGTATAATTTTCTGCTCCTGTCTTTATTTTTGCGCAAAAGAAACAGTTGTAATTAGTACGCATATTATGGTTAGTTTTTCATAGAGTTTATTTATTTTTTGCTACTCCCGATAGCTATCGAGAGTAAAGGATTATTTTTATCACTAATTTTTGCCTCTCGCAGATTTTGGAGATTTACATTATAATAAATTGTATCATGCAAATTTTACAGATTCTGGCAGATTTAATTTAAATTTTATAATCTGTGGCTAATCTTTCTTAATTATTTATTTGTTTCCAGATCTTCGGGCTAAAATCATCTTTATACATTAATTTATTGGTTCTGGTAGGATTTACGCGATTGGTAAGGATAATCAAAAACCTATCATTATTGGGATTTAAAAGAAAAACGTTCCTGTAAATCCTGTATGCCAAAATTGTTTTCTCATAAAACTCATCTGGTTTTCGTTTATCAAAACCAAGTCCTCGATAAATTCCCTTTTAGCAAGAGGTGATTTGTAAACGTGCAACTACCTTTGCTTTTAAAATTTGCTTCCCTGATACTTTCCTTTATTAAGCAACATTTGGCATATTACCGAGATTGATGTTGCATTTGCAAACAACCCTGCATTTCCGAAACTCCTCCTAAAATGGCTGCTGCCTCATCATGCACATATCCTTTAATCGTATCCTTTCTGAAAAAATTATCAACTTCTTGGAATAATATCTTGTTCTGAGTCCATTTTAGAGGATTATATCCAATTTTAAAATACCTAATTCGCTGTAAATCTCTTTGCCAATTCGTCAAGCTTCAACCTGTTTTGCTTCCATCATCTGTTGTGCAAGAATCAAATTTAAATCGCTGTATAAATAATTACTCTAGGATTCGTACTCGCCAAAGCTATTTTATCATAAACTGTTTATAGAATTCGGGATTCAACCACATATTTTATAAATCTGAATATAATTATCCTTGGGTTCAAATGTCAATACTTAGCATCGTAAATAATATTATTATTTACATGCATATTATCAAATGAGTCTGTATAATCCTCTGATTGCTGACTACTCAACAACGGCAATCCGTTTGAGGTAGAAAGCAAGCTTGATAAAAAACAATCCTGATTTTAACCCCGTAGTATGCGTCAACAATTCAAAAAGAGTTAAATTTCAATAGCAGTATTTTTATACACGCCAACTACATCTCCCAGTTTGTCTTCTAAGCTTATTTTATTTCTCCAACTAAATGCATTGCTATAAAGTTGCACCCAAAACTTTAGACATAGAAGCTAGATCGTACACATCATTGTTTTTACTAATTCAGTTTTTGAATAATCATGATATCATAATTTTTCAATACAAAGACTGAGTCTTTGCTTCTACAATAATTTGTGCTCCTGGGAAAAATCCTTTTTGAAGTGCATTATTCACCATTGAATCAATGTAAGCTTCATTTCGGTTTGTATCAAAGGCTCTTTTGTGTTTTTTAGGGAATGGCAACTAATCCTAAAAGGATCAAAAAACAGGTACGATTCTAACTCCTATTTTCTTCATTCCTCTTAAGGATAAATTCTTAAATCCTGACCTGCATAATAGGCTCATTATTTGTTCCTGTAATCAATCTTCACAGCTTTTACAGGTTGCTTTGGATATATGGAAGCATTTCCATAATCAAAACTATCCCTTTTTCAAAATCAATACCGTTATACGAATATTCTACATGCCCATCGTTGATAATAAATCTAGGATGATGCGGAATCCTGTCAATACATCAATTTTAGAAGAAGTAACTGGATTAGTAAAAGTGTATAAAATCCAGTCTCCATTTGCACACGGAGCATCTGTACGCAAATAGCTTTCTATATTATAATCTTCTAATCTTGTGAATGGAAATTTCGGGTTTTCAACCATAGATGAGGTTACTTTTACCTCAGGTTCTATATAAGGTGAGCAATTGAAATTTACTTTTGCAGCAGATTCTTTTGCTTCTTATTTTCAACGGTAACTCTAAACGATATGTGTTTTATCATTATAATTATCAATCACAATCGCAACGAGGTTTTGATTAATCCTATCTTCAGAATACTTTGTATTAATTTATCGTTTTCAAAAGCGAAACTGCTCTTATTACCCATTATTTGTTCCATCAGCTATTGGGTTAAAAGTTAAATACAAATTCCTTTTTTGTCAATATTCTCCGAAATATCCTCTGAATAGTTAAGGTTTCCACTTTTGAAGTAGTCAAGTTGCTACTGGTAGTTTCTCTACTTTACTGCTGGACTTGCTGTATCGTCATTAAAAAAGTACGAATTGGTATTGCTCATATCTTGTTTGAATTGGTTGTATACAATGGTGATTGTCTTGTAGGCTCGTTTCCTTGCGCATCATAACGTACAACCGCTCCTTCATAAGGTGTGTTCTGTATATTCCACTTTATAATTGCTGTAGTGGAAAATCTCTAAAAGCAATTCCCATATTGGCCAAACGTTGTAAATGACTATTGGTTAACCTGCTATAAAAATCATCCCAGTTTTTGTATTCCTTTTTAGACCATCCTATTTCTGACAAAGCACTAATTCTTGGGTAACTTTGATATTCCATAAATCGTGTCGGACGAAGATATTCGCTCCACAAAGCTCCTTGTACTCCTTTTATCAATTTTTGCTGCTCAGGAGTTAAGTCACTATCTGGAATTGGCTCGAATGAATAAGTGATTGCAGCCAGCGATGACCTCGCTCGTTTTCCGATTGTGCCATATCAAAATATAAATATTGTCCGGGCATCATAATGGTTTCATAACCTCTTTAGCCGATTCGATTCCGTAGTTTATTCCTTGCCAAGCACTAATTAAAGTATTTGGATTTATCTCTCCACCTTTTAAAATTTCATTCCAGCCATTTGTTTTTTTATGATATTTATCGACAATGGTTTGAACTCTTCTAAAGAAATAATTCTGAAGCTGAAAACTATCTGTAAATCCTTCTTTCGTCATCAAAGCCTGGCATTTTGGGCAATGTTCCCAATTGGCTCTGTTTACCTCATCTCAACATGAATATAATCAAAAGGAAATATTTCTGAGACCTCCCTAATAATAGAATCTAAAATTTGATAGTTTTCTTCGCGTCCTACACCATACATTTTTTACTTCTCCCTGAACACTTTTTGTTTCCTGAGTTGTAACACATCCTATTTCTGGATACGCTGCTGTTACTGCACGAGAATGTCCAGGGATTTCAATTTGGCATAATTGAGATTCCACGAGCTGCTGCATACGCCACTTCTTTCATATCGGCTTGCCATAACGTTTGTTTCCTGAACCGTACGATGGCAACAATACTTCGCCTGGTCCTCTCCAAGCTCCTTTTAAAGTTAAATCTGGCATTGATTTAATTTCGGCTCTCCAACCATTATCATCAGTAAGATGCCAATGAAAAACATTCATCTTATGTGCTGCCAACCAGTCAATGTAGTTCTTAACTGTTTCCTTATCAAAAAACTGTCTTGATACATCAAGCATCATCGCCATTCAAAACGAGGATAATCTTCTATTTTCACAAATGGTATTGTTCCTTTTTTCACCTCTTTGGCTGAACAAATCTGCAATAAAGTTTGAAGTCCATTTATGACTCCATTTGTGGATTTTCCTTTTATGAGAACTCCTTTTTTAGTTACGCTCAATTCATAACCATTAGGAAGATTTATTTTTTCATCTACTAAAAATGATATTCCGTCTCTTTTATTACCTTTCCCAATAGAAACAATCGGTTTAATTCCTGTATTTTTAAGAAAATTACTTCCTATATAATCTGCACTCTTTTGTATTTTTTTATCTACAACAATTTGTACCGATGATGGAATTACAAATGTTCCTTTCTGTTCTATTTTTACTGGCTGCGCCAGTTTCTGAGCTTGTAATACATTCAAGGAACTCAAGAAAACGGCAATTAGTAGCATGTTTTTTTTCATCTTTTCTGGTTTTTTTTTTGTTAAAATTGTATTGGAATGCTTTCCGTTTGTGTGGTACTCAAAGCGGTAATAGCATAGATATAGTTTTCAAAATTAGCATTTGGTATTTCTAATTTTGTAGCTGTGGTTACGTAGTAAATTCTCTGGATTAGAGAAATCGGTTATTTTTCGGAAATCTATAAATCACAAATTTTTTATTGTTTAATCCTGCCTTCCAAGTAAGCTGTCCTTTTTCCTCTTTGAGTAATCGAAGCACTTATTTGGCGGTTTTATTCTTGTGATTCTATTTGCTTCGGGTGTTAATGCGATATATTTATATTGTTTTTCGATAATAGGTTTTCTAAGTGTATCTCCCATCCTTTTAAATACATTTGCCGTAAAATGCATAGAACCATCTATCAATGGTAAGGCTCTAATCATTTCTATTTGTTTTACAATTTGATCAGGACTTCTCCATTCTACTTCTTTTGATGTTTTGGAAATCTTATACTCTCCATGACCGATATACATTTGCTCCATATTTGTGTTCTGCCCACCATTTTGCTAAAACTTCAAAATTTGCTCTATCAAAACCAATGTGCCAATACAGTTGAGGTGTTACATAGTCTATTTTCTTTCTGCCATTTTAAGATATTAGCATACAAATCATCATAATTTGTTGCTCCTGCCATAGTATTTGATCCTTGTGAATCTCTTGCTATATTTCGCCATACCCCAAAAGGTGAAATTCCAAATTCGACCTCTGGTTTATTTGCAATTATTGTATCTCTTATTTGCTTGATTATTAAATCGACATTGTCTCTTCTCCAATCGTCTTTGTCTTTAAATTGTCGAGGTTCTTTGGCAAATGCAACTTGGTCTGGGAATTCTTTTCATTTTTATATGGATAAAAATATCATCCATATGTATCGCCTGAATATCATAATTTCGAACTATTTCGCCCACTACTGAAGCTACAAATCTCTGGTTTTTTGTAACCGGATTAAAATATCTAGTTTTTCCGTAAGTAAGGAATAACTCTGGTTTCTTAAAATACAAATGTTTTTGGAAAGTACATCCTTGGTTGTGTCTTTCTGTACACGATATGGATTTAGCCAAACGTGAACACTCATCCCTCTTTTTCCTGCTTCATCTATCATTAACGGGTGCCACTCCTTGCGTTCCAGTTATCCAATGTGACGCTGCTCTTTTGTAGATTTATAATAAGCATCGGCCGTAGGACGAATTTGAAAAACTACTGTATTTAGATTATATGATCGTAAATTATCTAAAATTGTTATCATTTCAGCTTTCATTTCTTCTGAAAGCCCTGGTTTTGATGGCCAATCTATATTATCGACGGTATCAAGCGGCCCGCATTTCTCTTTTTGCTGGTTGTTGTCCAAAAAGATTGGCTTGAATCAGCAATACTAGAATTAAAATTTTTAAGGTTTCATAAATTCTATTTTTGGTTTGTTAATATATATATTTCTTTAGCGGAGGATTTAACCGCAAAGCTTTCTATTTAATCCTTTAATCTGTGGCAAAAAATTAACCGCAGAGCTCGCAAAGGTTTCATTTAATCTATATAATCTTTTATTTTCTCTCTCGCAGATTTGGCAGATTAAGCAGATTTAATTCATGTAATTGCTTATCCTGTTTGCTTTCACTCGGGTCATGATAAAAAAACAACCGCAACTTTCGAAAGTTTTTCCCCAATATTGTCATTTCGACGAAACAACTTACTCTAAAATATATTCCTCCTTCTATAAGCGATGTCCATACTCTTCCTTGATCATCAATTGAAAATCCATTTATGCTGGAGCTTCCTAAATTAATTTGTTTTAGAATCTCAAATTTCCCTGCATCTACAATAACAAACTTCCCTTTCGGCTTCCTATGTATATTTATTGTTGTTTTCAAAATATGGTGCAGGATTGTGTTCATATCCAAGCTTTAAGTCCAAAACTTTACTTTGATTAATCAAATTTTCTCCGTTAATTCTAAATTATCATTAAGGGGCAATCTCAAAAGTTCCCCATTCATTGTTTTTGCATAAAACCACTTTCCATCTTGACTTTCGATTCTCTAACTTTCCATTTGGAGGTTCTTAAAAGTGTTTTAAGAATCGTTCGGGTGTCACAAAATAAAGTCTATTTTTTGATGAGACTACATTTATATTTCCTGCTGAATACAAAACTTGCTTTTCATTTCCATTATTATTTCCAATAAGTTTTATCCCATGCTCCAAAAATAATTTTATCATCTTGTATTAAAGGAGTTCCTTGCGAATACGATTGTGGCAAGTTATTCTTCCAAATTACCTTACCACTAACAGCATCTATGCAAATAAAAGCTGTTGAACTTGCTGTATAAATTTTATTGTTTTCTGCAATTGGTGAACCTACCAATACTCCGCCAACTGGTATGTTCCATTTTTGTTTACCAGACGCTGCATCAAATCCTAACAAGTTTCCTTCTATCGTACCAATAACAAGAATATTTTTTACAATAATTGGTGAGAAATAGATCGCGTTTCCTGTTTCTGTTTTCCAATTCAGCACTTTATTTTCAAATTAATCGATTGTATCTCACCAATAGAATTAGTAAAATAAAGACTTTTTTTATCAAAACATGGAACTATAAACTGATGCAATATCTTTTATGAATGAGAGAAATTAGTTTCTAAATTATCTTTTGGAATTTCAATTTTTGAAGGTTTAGTAGGAACTGAAAATTTAAAAACACCTTGTTTTTGCTATCTCTTTCTGATAAATACTAATACTATCGTTATTGATGATTACCTCGTTATAACTTCTTGTTTTACCATCGCGAGAAGTAATAGATGCTCCCATGATACCACTCAATCCTGAAAAATCATATTTTTTAACCATGACCACACTTGCAACTGTTGGGTATTTTCTAAAACTGAAAGAACTTATAAACACTATTATCTAGTGGATAATTTCAGAACTTTTTATTGCTATTTTTAAGACTGTCTTTTAGTGTTTTATTAACCAACATCTTCATCTTCCCATCTTTTTCATATATGGTCCACACGGAAATCCGATAAAAAGGTAATCTCCTTTTGAGAAAACAAATCGATCGTCGCCCCATATTTTTTTATAAGTCAAACCAGCACTTTCGCTCCAATTTGTTTCATGATTTCCAGAAATTACATAATACGGAATTTTTAAATTGCCCAAAATAGAATGTACTTGTTTTAGTTCATCATCTGCACCACGATTTGTTAAATCCCCCGTACAACAAATTCATTATCCGAATTATTAATTTCTTTTAATATTTGCAGTAAAAAATCATTTTCGTTCCCCACTGAAACATGCAAATCTGTAAGTTGTACAAACTTAATATTTTCTGATTTTTCTGTCTTTTGAGAAAACCCTGATGCAATTATAAAAAGCAATAATATTATGGAAAGTGAATGTTTCATAAGCAATTATTAATCTATTGGTTGTTATTATTGTGTTAGACGCACTGCGGTGGGTATCTACACTGTACACCTAATATGCGTATCTATAAACCCTTGAACCTTTTTCTCACGCAGATTTAGCAGATTTAGCAGATTGAATTCGTGGTAAAAAAAATCTTTTAATCCTTTATGTTAGACGCACTGCGATGCGTTTATATGCATATCAATAGGGAACCTTTGAACCTTTTTTTCTCTGTCCCTTTGAACTTATTTCACAAACTATTAAAAAAATTATTAAAAAACAGTAATTGAAATTTAAGGAGTTTCCCAATATTCAATATTATGTTTCCCTGGACGTTCTATATAGTCATGATTTATTTTTAGACTGAGCATCTTTGTATGAAGTTCTCTGTTTACGTCAATAAAAAAATCATCAACACCACAATCAATATAAGATTTAGCTTATTACTTTCTACTAATTTGTGTTTAACTGTTATAGAACCCAATCGTTTTTTATATCCCATTTTTCAGGAAATGGACGAAAATCTACTCCTCCGCTCATACTCCCTGCAGCTCCAAACACTTCTTGATGCTTAAACGAAAGATACAATGCGCCATGTCCGCCCATGCTAAGACCTGATATAGCACGGCCTTCACGACTTGTAATCGTTTTGTAATTTTTGTCTATGAAAGGAACTAGCTCATCAATGACATAAGTTTCATATTTAAAAGTTGTGTCAATCGGACTATCAAAAATTTCCATCAACGCCTATTACTATAAATCCATATTTATCAACCAGTTGCCCAACCTCTTTAAAACTTTTTACCCAAGTTGCATAATTTCCGCTATACCCATGAAGCAGATAAACTACTGGTAATTTCTTCTTGCTTTTTTTATAATTATCAGGAACTACACACGTTTATATTTTTATTCATCGAAGTACTAAACACTTGTATAGTATCAATCTTGGCTGCTTTGGCAGAAAAAAATGCGAAAACTAAGAGAGCTATATAGATTGTTTTTTTCATAGAATTATAGTTTCTTTTGGTTAAAAAAGGCAATAGCTTTTCTTCAAAATGTATGAGATTTTTTATTTCTGATACCTTTTGACAAAATATAAAATTTATATTCGAGAAATTTATTTCAAACAATCCCTCAAAATCGTCACTGGATGCATTGCTTTTCTATTGGTTCCGTCAAAAATCTGATGGCGGCAACTCGTTCCTGCAGCTGCAATTGCAGTTGTTTGGTTGAACGTATCTTTGGGAACAAAGTATCTTCACCCATTTGCATACTGATTTCGTAATGCTCTTTTTCATATCCAAAGGAACCTGCCATACACAACAACCTGAATTATAAATTTTAGGTACGTTTAGCATTGCAAATGAAGCTTCAACAGTACTCAATGATTTTTGATGACAATGTCCGTGAATTTTAATTGTTTTCTACATCCGAAAATTGTCCAGAATGGATTTTTCCTGTTGCAATTTCTTTCTTAAGAACTCTTCGATAGTAAATGTATTTTTCGATAATTTTTCAGCGCTTTCTTTGCCAATCGAATGTATTCGTCTCTAAAAGTTAATATTGCTGAGGGTTCAATTCCTGTGTTTTCTGAAATTAAATCCTTGAAGATACCCACGTTTTTATTGGCTATATCTTGTGCTTCTTCCAAGAATCCTTTTGATATAAAAGCTCTTCCGCTTTCCTCGTGATCTATTACAATCACTTCATAACCTAATCCTGTCAGTAATTCATAGGCATCTATCCCAACTGAAACATCATAATAATTGGTAAACTCATCGCAAAAAAGATAGACTTTTCCGTTTGTAAAAGAATTGCTTCCTGCTATTTTTTTATTTTTTTCGTACCATTTTCTAAAAGTCGTTGGCGCTAATAATGGAACCTGTCTTTGGGATGCAATTCCCATACTTTTTTTAACCAAAGCTAGATTGGCTACAAAATTAGTCATAGACGGTGCTATACTCCCGAGTTTATTAAGTTTTGAATTGCGGACAGAAAATCCATTTGCTTTTTGATATTGGTATAAAAACTCGATTTTAAAGTCGCTACATCTACGTTACTTGGACACTCGCTTGCACAGGCTTTACAGCTCACACACAACTCAAATACCTTATATAATTTCGTGATCAAATTTATTATCTTTCTCTGAATGAGTTAGATATTCTCTCAACGCATTGGCTCTGGCACGAGTAGTATCTTTTTCATTTCTAGTAGCTCGATAACTCGGACATAAAGTTCCTCCCGCTGAAGGTAATTTTCTACAATCACCTGAACCATTGCATTTTTCGGCAGCACGCAAAATCCCCATGCTATCCGAGAAATCCTGAATTGTTTTTATATCTGGCTCTACTCTACCCGCTTCTACACGAAGGTTTTCATCCATCTTCACAATTTTTCCAACATTCAAAATTGTATCTGGATCAAAAGCGCTTTTGATTCGTTTTAATAATTCATAATTTATCATAAAAGGTAAAAACTCTCCACGAACTATTCCGTCTCCATGCTCTCCACTCAATGAACCTCTATATTTTTCACCAAAAATAGCCACTTCGGTAGCAATGTTTCTAAATTGGTGTAATCCTTCTTTTGTTTTTAAATTTAAAAACTGGACGCAAGTGAATTTCTCCTGCACCTGCATGTGCATAATAAATAGCACTTTGTCCATGACTTTCCATCATGGCAGAGAAATCAGCGATATAATTAGGCAAATCACTTAGTTCTACAGCTGTATCTTCAATAGAGTCAGCTGCTTTATCATCACCTACAATACTTCCTAAAAGTCCAAGTCCTGCTTTTCGTAATTCGTTTATTTTATCAATATCGGCTCCATAAATTTTAGGCAAAGCGTACCCAAAATTATTTTCCTCAAGGTCTTTTATCAAGGCATCTGCCTGTAATTCGGCATCTTCCATACTATGATGCGATCCTACTTCGAGCATGATAACTGCCTTAGGTTCTCCTACAATAAAAAACCTGTTTTTTGCTTGTTCTCTATTTGTTTTGGTACAATCTAATATCGTATCATCCATCATTTCACAGGTGTACAAATGATGCTTCATAGCAGTAACTACAGCTTCTAAACTTTCTTGAATAGTATGAAAATGTG